>CVRF01000001.1 GCA_001457715.1 Candidatus Providencia siddallii
GTATTTTATGTTTATATATGTGTTTAAGGTTTATATACAGTATAAAAATATTATCTATTTTTTATAGAAAATTTGTAAATATTTATTAATATTTTATTTTGAGCATCAGATAAAAAGATATATAATCTGGATATATATGATATGCAGATATATAATTTTTTGAAGTTTTTTAAAATAAAAACATATTTTTTATAAAAAAAATATCAAAAGCGTTTGATAATTCAAATCTTATTTCGATATAATATTTTGTATATTATTAATTTTAAATCTATTCTAGTAGATATATTTTTATTTTTTATGGTTATATTTATATTTAATATCAATTAATATAATTAAGTTATCAATATAACGCGATGTAATTTTCACATATATTTTTTATTTTTAAACGAGTTATAATTAATAGAAACGTTTTGTATATTGTTATTATTTGTTAATATGTTGCATTATATCATAATCATTGTATTATTAAATTTACTAAAATTTAAAATACGTAATATCTTTTAATTTGTTGTCTGTAATTCATTTTGTTTGTTTTTGCAGTGCTATAAATATTATTTTTTTGTTCACATTATTTATATATAAAAATATATTTATTACTAAAAAATACGCAAAATTACTTTATTCGTTAATAATAACTTTATTTTTATTTTTTATTATAATTTTTTTATAAAAAAATATTTTTCTAATTTTAAAAGTTTATGTGTGTTATTTATAATGATTATGTAGATAACAAGATTATTTTTATAATTTGTACGAATTTTATAAAAATAATATTACTTCATCTTGAATGAATTATTTTTTGTTTGTTTAATGAATATATATTTTATATTTATTTTAATAAATATAGATGTAATTTAGAATACAGATGTATTAACGTTTATTGAAACGCTTTAACATTTTTTTATTAAAAATCATCTGAGAAATTTTTCCACCAAGAATAAAACATTTGTTTTTAGTAAAATGTTATAAAGATAATGATTTTTTTTAATTAATACGTTTCTTTGTTTAATTGATCCAATTATTAACAGATTTATCTGGATTAACATAATCTTGTATATACTTATTGTACTTAATACATACGTATTTATGTTTATTTTTGATCACGTTTTTTTTGATTTAAATAAATCATCGGTAATTGTTTCTCTTTTAACTTTAAAACTGTAAATGTTAATTTTTTTGTTAACAGGTTTTTTTATTCTAAAACATCAAAAATCCTCCATAGAACAAATAGTTTATTTAATATATGCCGCTGTTTTTATTTTTTATATATTATAAATATTTTAAAAAAAACATATTTAAAAGCACTTTTATAACATATTAAGCTTATTATTATCATTAAATAATTAATTAAAACTAATATATTATATCTACTTTGTGTGTTACACAATATTCAATAGTTTTTTATAACTAAATAAGATTTGAATAAATTTTATATTATTAAATATACACAAAATCATATTTTAATATTTATTAAATATATAAATTATTTAATATTTAGCAAGTCAGTAATAGTTCCTTCGTAAATTTTAGACGCCATACATATTGTTTCATAAAGAGTTGGATGAGCGTGAACAGTTAACGCTAAATCTTCAGAATCACAACACATTTCAATAGCTAAACCTATTTCGCCAAGCAATTCACTTCCATTAGACCCAACAACAGCTCCACCAATAATACGATTAGTTTTTTTATTAAAAATCAATTTAGTGACACCTTCTGAAGACATAGATGTAATTGCACGCCCAGAAGCGTTCCATGGAAATTTAGTAACTTTATAATCGATGTTTTGTTTTTTTGCATCATTTTCTGTTAAACCTATCCAAGCAATTTCAGGATTTGTATAAGCTATTGATGGAATAACTTTTGGATCAAAAAAATGATTTAAATTGCAAATAACTTCAGCTGCTATATGCCCTTCGTAAATTCCTTTATGTGCTAGCATTGGTTTACCTACAATATCACCAACAGCAAAAATATGAGGAATATTTGTACGCATTTGTTTATCTACAGGTATAAAACCATGATCATCAACATAAACTCCAGCTTTATCTGCATTTATTTCTTTTCCATTTGGATTTCTACCAATTGCTACTAATACGGAATCATAACGACGTAGTTCTGATTCTGTATTTTTAGTTTCTATAGAAACATAAATACCGTCATCTTTTGGAATAACAGATGTTACATTGCTTTCTAACAACAATGTAAATTGTTTGTTTATTTGTTTAGTAAATATTTTGATTATATCTTTATCAACACCTTGTATAACCTGATCTAATCTTTCAATAATATCAACTTTAGAACCAAGCTCATGGTAAACAGTACCCATTTCTAAACCAATGATTCCTCCACCTATAATTAAGAGATTTTTTGGAATATTTTTTAATTTTAAAGCGTCTGTTGAATCCCAAATACGGTGATCTTTATAAGGAATAAATGGTATTTTAATAGGACTAGATCCAGCTGCAATGATTGCATTCTCAAAATTAATTATTGTATTACAATCTTTTTCATTAACAATGATTTTATTCGATCCACTAAATTTACCTATTCCTTTAATAATATTAACATTACGGTTTTTAGCCATACCGTAGATATTCTTAGTTAATTGAGTTATTATTTTTTCTTTCCACAGTCTGATTTTATCAATATCAATAATTATATCATTAAAAATAACACCATGTTCAGTTAATTCTTTAGTTTCTTTAATTATTTTCGCTATGTGTAATAAAGATTTAGATGGAATGCATCCTACGTTTAAACAAACACCTCCTAAATTAGAGTGACGTTCTATTAAAAGAGTTTTTAATCCTAAATCAGCACAACGAAATGCTGCTGAATATCCAGATGGTCCTGATCCAAGTACAACTACTTGAGTTTTTATTTCATTTTCTATCATAAAAAACCCCTATAATTTATTTAATAAATAAATATTATATTAATAATATTCTTTATACAAGTATAAAGAATATTTATAATTTTAAAAGTGTAATAAATTTGTAAAAATTAATAACAAATAATATATTACATTATAATTTGTCTAATATCATTTATTAATTGTTTAATTATGTTTATAAATCTAGCTCCATCTGCCCCATCTATAACACGATGATCAAATGATAATGATATAGGTAATATAAGTTTAGGAATAAATTTATCATAGTTCCAAATTGGTTTTATTAGTGAACGAGATAAACCTAAAATTGCAGTTTCAGGTGCGTTTATAATTGGTGTAAAAGAACTAGTTCCGATTCCACCAAGATTAGATATAGTAAAACATCCATCATTTACATCAAATTCTGTCAAAGTGTTTGAATGTGCTTTATTTGATAATAATGAAAGTTCATGTGCTAATTCTATAATACCTTTTTTATTTGCTTCTTTTATAACTGGAACAAATAATCCTTTTTGTGTATCTATCGCGATTCCAATATTTATATATTTTTTTAAATATATTTTATTACTATTTTCAGAAATTGAACTGTTTAATCGTGGCATTTTCTCAAGTGCACGAGCAACAGCTTTAATAAAAAATATTAAAATAGTTATTTTTATAGATCTTTGTTCTTTTTCAAGTTCTTTATTTTGTTGTTTACGAAAATCTTCAACTTCAGTTATATCTATATCATCCATTAAGGTTACATGCGGAATTGTAACCCAGTTACGACTAAGATTATCTCCAGAGATTTTTTGAATTCGATTTAATTTTATTTCTTTAACTTTGTTTAAATTATTAGAATTATTTTCAGAATGCGTGGATAAGATATTAGATAATTGATTATTAGATACTTTTTTTTCTTCAATTAATTTAATTGCTTTTTTTATATAATTATAAACATCTTCACGTAAAATTCGATTTTTACGTCCAGTGCTTTTAATATTTGATAAATTTATACAAAATTCACGTGCGAGCTTTCGTATTAATGGCGTAGCATGTTCATATTCATTATTTTTAATGAATTTATTTGTTGTATTGATAAATTGTGATTGTTTCGAAAATGATGGTGATTTTGAATATAAATTCATTTTTTCAAAAATCATAATTGTAGATCCGGTTTTTACTTTATCTCCAATAGCTATCTTTATTTCTTTTACAAAACCAGAAAAAGGTGCTGGTATTTCTGTTAAAGCTTTATCGCCTTCAATAGTAATAATAGATTGCTCGGCAGAAACTGTATCTCCAACTTTTACCATTATTTCAATAACTTCTGCTTCTTTATCACCTATATCTGGGATACAAATTTCAATAGACATTAAACATTACCTCTTATGCTAAACGTGGATTAATTTTATTTGGATTAATATTATATTTTTTTATAGCATCTTCTACAATTTGTGTATCAATCTCACCACGTTTAGCTAACTGGTTTAATGCTGCTACAATAATATATGTTTTATCAATTTCAAAATATTTTCTTAATTTTTCACGGCTATCTGAATGACCAAAACCATCAGTACCAAGCACACAAAAATCATTTTTTGGTAAATAAGCTCGAATTTGTTCCGCAAAAAGTTTCATATAATCTGTTGAAGCAACTGCTGGGGTATCATTCATAATTTGTGCTACGTATGGAATACGTGGTGTTTCTAATGGATGCAGCATATTCCAACGGTGACAATCTTGACCATTACGTGATAATTCAGTAAATGAAGTTACGCTGTAAACATCTGATCCAATATTATATTCTTCATATAATATGATTGCTGCTTCATAAACATGACGCATCATTGACCCTGATCCTAATAATTGGACTTTATTTTTTGCACTATTAATAGATGTTAGTTTATAAATTCCTTTACGTATACCATCTTCAGATCCTTTTGGCATACAGTGCATATGATAATTTTCATTTAAAGTTGTTATATAGTAGTAAATATTTTCTTGATTTTCACCATACATGCGTCTTAATCCGTCTTGTATAATAACAGCAACTTCATATGCGTAAGCTGGGTCATAAGAAATACAATTTGGGATTGTTAGAGATTGAATATGACTATGACCGTCTTGATGTTGTAAACCTTCACCGTTTAATGTTGTACGTCCTGATGTTCCACCAATTAGAAAACCACGTGCTTGTTGATCACCTGCCGCCCACATTAAATCTCCAATGCGTTGAAAACCAAATATTGAGTAATAAATATAAAATGGGATCATAGGAAGATTATTAGTGCTGTATGATGTAGCCGCTGCTAACCAAGATGAGCCAGCACCTAATTCATTGATACCTTCTTGCAAAATTTGACCATTAAAATCTTCTTTATAATAAGTAAGTAGTTCACTATCTTGCGGGGTATATTGTTGACCTTTAATACTATAAATACCAATCTGACGAAATAAAGACTCCATACCAAAAGTACGAGCTTCATCTGCAATTATAGGAACTATGCGATTTTTTATAGATTTATTTTTTAAAATTATATTTAATATTCGCACAAATGCTATTGTAGTTGAAATTTCTTTAGATTGTTCTTCTAATAATTGTTTAAATTCAGATAATGCTGGAATTTCTAATTTTTCATTAAAAATAGAACGACGTATTGGTAAGTACCCTCCCAAAGCTTTGCGCTGTGCGTGTAAATATTTATTTTCTTCTGATTTTTTTTCGAAAGTGACATATGGAAGATCTTCAAGTTGTTTATCAGTAAAAGAAATTTTAAGTTTATCACGAAAATATCGTAAATCATCTATATTCATTTTTTTTGTTTGATGGGCAATATTTTTCCCTTCCATTATTTTACCCATACCGTATCCTTTAATAGTTTTTGCTAATATAACGATTGGTTTATCTTGAATTTCTTGTGCTCTTTTAAAAGCAGCGTATATTTTTTTTAAATCATGTCCGCCGCGGTTTAGTTCCCAAATCTGATCATCAGTCATATCTTTTACTAACTCATTAGTTTCTTTATAACGATCAAAAAAATGTTTACGAACATACGCGCCATCTCGAGATTTAAATGTTTGATAATCACCATCAAGAGTTTCGTTCATTAATTGAATTAATTTGCCGCTTGTGTCTTTGTGTAATAATTTATCCCAACGATCTCCCCATATTAGTTTTATAACGTGCCATCCAGATCCATTAAAAATACCTTCTAATTCATTAATTATTTTCCCATTACCTGTTACTGGTCCATCAAGACGCTGTAAATTACAGTTTATGACAAATATTAAATTATTTAATTTATCACGAGTAGCAATAGTGATTGCTCCTTTAGATTCTGGTTCATCCATTTCACCGTCACCTAAAAATGCATAAACACGTTGTTTTGATGTGTCTTTTAATCCTCGATTTTTGATGTATTTTAAAAATTTAGCTTGATGAATAGCATTTATTGAAGATAATCCCATAGATACAGTAGGAAATTGCCAAAAATTCGGCATTAATTTCGGATGTGGATATGAAGGTAAACCATTACCATTAGTTTCTTGACGAAAATTATTTAATTGCTCTTTTGTTATACGTCCTTCTAAAAAAGCACGTGCATATATTCCTGGGGAAATATGGCCTTGGAAAAATACTAAATCTCCGCCATTGTTTTTATCACCACCTCTAAAAAAATGATTAAAACAAACTTCATATAAAGCAGCTGATGATTGATAAGAGGCTATATGTCCACCAAGTTCTAAATTTTTTTTAGATGCTCGTAAAACAGTAATAACTGCATTCCAGCGAATTGCAGAGAGAATTTTTTCTTCTATTTCTAGATTTCCAGGGTATTCAGGTTCTTTTTCAACAGAAATTGTGTTAATATAATCCGAAGTATTAGAAGTTATAGTAATACCTTCTTGTTTTATTTCGTTTAACACTTGTTCTATGATAAACTTAGCACGATTAATACCTTCTTTATGAATAACTGATTTAATTGCTTGTATCCAATCGTTTGTTTCAGTTGGGTCTATATCATTTTTTATTATATTCGACACTGCGTATTTCCTTAAAAGTTATCATTTATATTAAAATTATTACTTTATTTTTTAAAATTTTATTTTTTATGATATTTTAGATTTTTTTAAAAAAAAACACAAATCATCTATATTTAATCATATTAATTTAAAATACAATTTTTTGTATAAAATATTAAAAACAATAATTAATTAGTTATAAAAACTTAATAAAATTTAAGTAAATTTATTTAATATATAAATTATTTTAATTTTATAAATTTAAAATTTATTATATTTATAATAGTTATATATATTGTATTTTTAAATGAAAATCATTGATAAATCCATAGCTTTAATATTTTTAGTTAATGCTCCAACAGATATAAAATCAACTCCAATTTTTGCAATATCTTTAATTTTATCTAATGGTACGTTACCAGATACCTCTAAAAGTGCTTTACCATTTGTTATATCAACAGCTTTTTTTATCATTGTTAATGAAAAATTATCTAACATTATAATGTCAACACCTATATTTATAGCTTCTAACAATTCTTTTAAATTTTCTACTTCAACTTCGATAGATAATTCTGGTCGAAGTTTTCTAGCAAAACTCACAGATTTACTAATTGACCCGGTAGATATAATATGATTTTCTTTAATTAAATAAGAGTCTGATAAACCAAATCTATGATTAAATCCACCACCAATTAATACTGCATATTTTAATGCTGTTCTTAATCCTGGAATTGTTTTGCGTGTATCAAGTAGTTTGGTTGTTGTTCCTTCGAGTTGTTTTACATATTTATAAGTTATTGTTGAAACAGAAGAAAGGGTTTGTATGAAATTTAATGAAGTACGTTCTCCTGTTAATATAATTTGAGATTGCCCTGTCATTTTGCAAAGAACCTGGTTTTTAGTGATAAAATCACCGTCATTTACTAACCAATTAATAATTATTTTATTACCAAGTTGATAAAAGATTTCCTCTACCCATTGTTTTCCACAAAAAATACCAGGTTCTCTTGTAATAATTTTTGCTGTTATTTGTGTTTCTTTATCTATAATTTTACTTGTTATATCTTGTTTATAGCATATAAATCCATCTAAATCTTCTTTAAGACTAACGTTAACCATAAAAGGAATATCAGTTTTTAATTTAGAAAAAATAATATTACGTTGTTGTTGTATACTTATTTGTCTTGTATTCATTTGTATCAACTCCAAAAAAAACAAGAATTGTAAAATATAATTTAAATAAAATATTTTTAGTGTAATGATTTGATGTGTAGATATTAATAGTTAGATTTAATAATCTAACTTATTATGTATTATAATATTTATCTATTTTATATATAAATATAATATAGGTTTTTATATTTTTAAATTTATTTAAAAATAAAACTTAATTTTAATAAATTATTTTTATATGATGTTTAATTTTATTTATATTAAATGTAAAAAAATATTATATTTAAATCAAATGGTTTTTTATATTTTTAATTTTAAACAAAAAGTTTTAAAATATACTAAATTTTAATAGATTCGTCATTAGTAAGTATATATTATATATAAACCTATTAACAAAATTATTTATATTTTAAAATTGTATTTTTAAATTATGTTACATTATATAAAATATAAATATAACTTTTACAGAATTTATAATTAATAAAAATATGTCATATGTTGTTGCTTTAACAGGTGGTATAGGAAGCGGTAAAACAACGATATCTAATGAGTTCATAAAACTTGGTGTACCTATTATTGATGCTGATATAATTTCTAGAAAGGTTGTTGAACCTAATACTATTGCATTCAAATCTATTGTAAATCATTTTAGTAATCAAGTGGTAAGACAAGATGGATATCTTGATAGAACTAAATTAAGAGAAATTGTTTTTTCTAATGTTAAAGAAAAAAAATGGATTAATAAATTAATTCATTGTTTAATTCAAAAAGAAACTGAAAAACAAATTAAACTGATAAATTACCCTTATGTTTTATGGGTAACACCATTGTTAATAGAAAATGATATTTACCATTTAGCTAATAGAGTTCTTGTTGTTGATGTAACTAAAAAAGAACAAATTTCTCGAACGATTAAAAGAGATAATATTAATATTAAACAAGTAAACAATATATTAAAAGCGCAAATAAATAGAAAAAAACGTTTGGATTATGCAGATGATGTAATTATAAATCATGATAATAATATGAATCTTTTTAATGATATCATAAATCTTCATAATCAATATTTAAAATTATCAAGTTTAATTTATTAATTTTTATTTATTATTAGTTTATATCAGTTTTTATTTATTCAATAATTTAATATAAAATTAATAAAATATTTTTATAAATTATTATTAATATAAATTAATATAAATATAATTATTTAATTAAAATTTATTAATTTAGTTTTTAACTTATTATAATTTTAATAAAAATATATGAATAAATTTATTAAAATTAATTGTTCTGTTTATAAAAAATAATTATATGAAATAAAATAGCTTATTTAGATTTTTTTGTAACAAATGGTAGTTGTTAATTGATTTATGAAATCGAATTAATAATGAGATAAATTAAAATTTATAAAATAAAAAATTTTTTATTTAATTTTATAAT
This sequence comes from Candidatus Providencia siddallii, assembly GCA_001457715.1. Classification (GTDB taxonomy): domain Bacteria; phylum Pseudomonadota; class Gammaproteobacteria; order Enterobacterales; family Enterobacteriaceae; genus Providencia_A; species Providencia_A siddallii. The sequence continues at coordinate 9,518 of CVRF01000001.1, forward strand.
TATTTTATATTCTATCTTAGAATTATATTTAATTATTTATTATTAGTGATTCAATCAAATTGAATAGACTTTTTATTTTATATTTATTTTTTAGATTGTTTCTATTGAATTTATAATTTAAGTTTTGTTTTTATTAATTTTTTTATAAATCTTTTGTTTTTTTAACTCTTTACTATTTTTAGAAAAATTAATTTGAGTTTTAAATAAAGTACTTATTACGTCATATTTTAGTGATTCAAGCATAGTTTCAAACATTTTAAAAGATTCTCTTTTATATTCTTGTTTAGGATCTTTTTGAGCATATCCTCGTAAATGAATACCTTGTCGTAAGTAATCCATTGATGCTAAATGTTCTTTCCATAAAACATCTAATGTTTGTAACATAATTCCTTTTTCGAAAACACGCATGATTTTTGAACCAAATATATCTTCTTTATGTTTATAAGTTTCAGCAGCTTTTGTGAATATATATTTACGAAGTTCGTCTTCGCGTAATGAATGTTTTTTATTTAACAATTCTTTAATTGATAAATTGAGATTGAAGTCATCAAGAAGACACTTTTGTAACTTATTGATATTCCATATTTTATTTGAAGTTTGTGGTTGAATATAAAAATCTATTATAGTTGTTAATACATTTTTCTGAATATTATTAATAGTCTCTTTGATATCATCACAATCAAGAAGTTCATTACGTTGTTTATAAATAGCTTTTCGCTGATCGTTTGCAACGTCATCATATTCAAGCAGTTGTTTTCGAATATCAAAATTACGATTTTCAACTTTACGTTGAGCATTTTCTATTGCTTTAGTAACCCAAGGGTGTTCTATTGATTCACCTGGTTTCATTCCTAATTTTTTCATTATGTTAGTAACACGGATGGATGTAAAAATACGCATTAAAGAATCTTCCATCGATAGATAAAATCTAGATGATCCTACATCACCTTGTCTACCAGCTCGGCCACGTAATTGATTATCAATACGACGAGACTCGTGGCGTTCAGTACCTATAACATGTAATCCACCTGATTCAAGTACAGTTTTATGGTTGATTTTCCATTGTTTTTTAATTAATGCAATTTGTTCTTTATTAGGTGTTTTTAATGCATCCACATCATTTTGCCAACTACCACCTAACATAATATCAGTACCACGTCCAGCCATATTAGTTGCAATAGTTACAGCTCCTGTTTTACCTGCATTAGCAATTATATCAGCTTCCATTGCATGAAATTTTGCGTTTAATACATTATGACTAATTTTTTCTTTTTTTAGCGCATTTGAAATTAACTCTGATTTTTCTATCGAAATAGTTCCAACTAATACTGGTTGACCTTTTGCTGTTCTTTCACGAATATCGTTAGTAATTGCTTTAAATTTATCATCTTCAGTCATATATATTAGATCTGGTAAATCTTCACGAACCATTTCTCGATTTGTTGGAATAACTATTGTATCAAGTTTATAAATTGAACTGAATTCAAATGCTTCAGTATTTGCTGTACCAGTCATGCCAGCTAATTTTTTATATAAACGAAAATAATTTTGAAAAGTAATGGAAGCTAATGTTTGATTTTCATTTTGAATTTCAACTTCTTCTTTTGCTTCTATAGCTTGATGTAAACCATCTGACCAACGACGCCCTTCCATTGTTCGACCTGTATGTTCATCAACAATAATAATTTTTCTATTTTTTACAATATAATCTACATCAATAATAAATAATGCATGAGCTCGTAATCCTGCCATTACATGATGCATTAACATAATATTAGATGATGAGTATAAAGAATCTCCTTTTTTCATTAATTTGTCTTTAATTAAAAGTTCTTCGACTAAAATAAGACCTCGTTCAGTTAATGTAACTTGACGAGATTTTTCATCAATAGAAAAATGTCCTTTTCCTTGAAAAGTATCTGAATCTTCTTTTTCTTGAAGTTTTAAATAAGGAATTAATTTATTAATTTTCGAATATAGTTCTGAACTATCTTCTGTAGGACCGGAAATAATTAATGGAGTACGTGCCTCATCAATTAGGATTGAATCTACTTCATCTATTAGAGCATAGTATAATTTACGTTGTACACGTTCTTCAGAACTAAATACCATATTATCACGTAAATAATCAAACCCAAATTCGTTATTTGTTCCATATGTAATATCTGAAGCGTATGCTTCACGTTTTTCAGATTGAGACATCCCAGGTAAATTAATCCCAACTGTTAAACCTAAGAATTCGAATAATGGACGATTATTTTTTGCATCTCGTTTTGCTAAATAATCATTTACTGTTACAATATGAACACCGTTTCCACTTAATGCATTAGTATATGCTGGTAGTGTCGCTGTTAATGTTTTTCCTTCACCTGTACGCATTTCAGCAATGCATCGTTTATTTAATACTAATCCTCCAATTAATTGTACATCGAAATGTCGCATACCAAAAATACGTTTACTAACTTCTCTTACAGTTGAAAATATTTCAGGAATAAAATTTTTAATTTTTTCTCCTTTTTTTAAACGATTACGAAACTCAATAGTTTTTATTTTTAGTTCATCATTAGATAATGTTTCAAAATAAGGTTCTAAGTTATTAATTTTTTCAACTTCTTTGAATAATTGACGAATTATGCGATCATTACGACTACCGAAAATTTTTGTTAATACTTTATTTATCATCATTACAACCAGAAATCTATTAAATAGATTTATTATTAATAAATTGTTGATAAAACGTATTTAAATATATTGATGACATTAAATACTAATTTTTATAAAAATACGAAATTTTAATAATACTAAAGTATTTTATTTAAGTCGAGCTTTAAATATTGATAATAATTATAATATATATAAAATAATATATCTGCTTTTAATAAAAAATTAATATTATAAAAATTTATTTTTTTAAATATTATTAAAAATATTTTTTAAAGCTTTTATTTATGTTAAAATAAATTATTCAAATATCTTTTACATTGTGTTCATATAATTTATAAGTGTTACTTTAAATTAATATGTTTTAAAAATCTTTTAAATTATTAAATTTAATATTTTAATTATTTATATCAAATTAAATAATAAAACATCAAGTAATTACTGGGTTATTTATGAAAAACAACTCTCCATATATGATATTTAATATTTTTGAAAAATTATTAAAATCTTCAAAAATATTACAAAATATTCAACATAATATTAATGTTATTATTGAATTAAATAATATAGTAAATAATTTGCTTCCTTTTGAAATAAGACAAGTATGTCGTGTTGTAAATTATCGTAATAACGTTATACTTATTGAAGTGCCAACTGCTGTTTGGCTTTTTCGATTTAATTATGAGAAAAAAAATATTTTTTTTGTTTTAAAAAAAACAATTCTTCCATCTTTATCTTTAATTAATATAAAGATTAATCCAAATTTAATTTTAAAAACTAAAAATACTTCAATTAATGTAATATATAATCAAAAAACAAAAATAATTAAAACGCAAAAAATAAGTACTAAAACTGCTAAACAACTTTTAATGTTAGCTAAAAAAAGTCCAAAGTGTTTAAAAGAAAAATTCGAACGTTTAGCCGCATTGGCTGATTAAATATTTATGTAATTAATAAAAAAATTTTGTTATAGATTAAATATTTAAAATATTGCATATGATTTTCTTTCATTACTAAAAAGTAACAAAATCCCAAGCAGATTTTTTATCAAAAATAGCTTGTAACAGTTTATTATTTAATTTGTGACCTGATTTATATGCAGTAAATGACCCTATAATATTATACCCACATACAAATAAATCACCAATAGCATCAAGTATTTTATGACGAACAAACTCATTTTTAAATCGTAATCCATTTTTATTAAGAACTTTATGATCATCTATAACTACAGCACAATCAAAGCTACCACCTAAACATAAACCTTTTGATTGTAAATATTCTATATCACGCATAAAGCAAAATGTTCGTGCACGGCTGATTTGATTAATGAAAGATTTAGATGAAAATTCAAGTTTATATCGTTGTGTGTCACACTTAATCGCAGGATGTTTAAAATCAATAGTGAAATCAAGACTAAAACCATTATAAGGTTTTATTTCTGCCCATTTATCCTCATCTTCTACACGAACTGTTTCTTTGATACGTAAAAATTTTTTATCAATATTTAGTTCTTTAACTCCTCCATTAAGTAATAAAAAAATAAATGGAGATGAACTACCATCCATAATAGGTATTTCAGATGAATTAATTTCAATTATGATATTATCAATCCCTAATCCAACTAAAGCAGCATTTAAATGTTCAACAGTTGATATGCAAACATTATCTTTATTACTTAAAGAAGTACATAATGTAGTATTTTTTACTAGCTTTGCATTTGTATAAAAATCAACTGTTGGAATAAGGTCAATTCTACGATATACAATTTTAGTATTTGCTATTGCTGGACGCAATGTCATTGTTGTTTTTTTTCCTGTATGTAAACCAACACCAGTTGTTTTAATTGTACGTTTAAGTGTTTTTTGTTTAATCATCTTTATTTCTCATAAGTATTATCTTTGCTTTTTTTTAGCAGTATAAATAATTTATAAAACTTCAAATAAATTAATCAACTTGTTTACGTAAAAAAGTTGGAATATCTAAATAATCAGGTTCTTTATTTATTTTGAAATTTTCTTCATTAGTAGTTTTAATTGATGATTTATCTTCTGTTATAATATTTTGAATTTGTTGATATCGTTGTTTTATTGAAGAACTTGCTAAAATTTTTTTATTCATTAAAGTATTTTCTGATCGTTTATCTACTCCAATACCTGTGGCAACAACTGTTACACGTAATTCTTCATTCATATCCGGGTCTAAAGAGGTTCCAATTACAACAGTTGCATTATCGGAAGCAAATGAACGTATAGCGTTTCCAACAGTTTCGAATTCATCTAAACGAAGATCAAATCCAGCAGTTATATTAACTAAAACACCACGAGCACCAGATAAATCAATATCTTCAAGTAGTGGACTAGAAATAGCCATTTCAGCAGCTTCTTCAGCTCTATCATCATTACGTGAAACACCTGAACCCATCATTGCATACCCCATTTCTGACATAACAGTTCTAACGTCAGCAAAATCTACATTCATTAAACCAGGACGTGTAATTAATTCAGCAATACCTTGTACTGCTCCTTTAAGTACATTATTTGCTTCACTAAATGCATCTAGTAAAGAAATCCCTCGACCTAAAACTTTCAATAATTTATCATTTGGAATAGTGATTAAAGAATCAACATGTTTAGATAATTCTGTAATTCCAATTTCTGCGAAAGCCATACGTTTTTTACCTTCAAAATTGAATGGTTTAGTTACAACAGCAACTGTTAAAATTCCTAGTTCTTTAGCGATTTCAGCAACAACAGGAGCAGCTCCTGTTCCTGTTCCTCCACCCATTCCAGCAGCAATAAATACCATATCTGCACCTTTAAGTGCGTTATATAAAATTTCGCGGTCTTCTTCAGCAGCATTTCGTCCAACTTCTGGATTCGCTCCTGCTCCTAATCCTTTAGTGATACTCATACCAATTTGAATAGTTCGCCCTACTGTAGTTTTACGAAGAGCCTGAGCATCAGTATTTACTGCAAAAAACTCTACACCTTCAATTTTTTCACGCACCATGTGTTCAACAGCATTACTGCCACCACCACCTATACCGATGACTTTAATTACTGCATCATTTGTCAGCTCCATTGGTTCAAACATAATATTCTCCGTTTATACCTGTTTCAGGTAAGTTAATAATATGATTTTATTAAGAGTTTAAAATTCTTTTTTCAACCAATTAGCTATTTTTATTAACCGATTAGTAATTGATATTTTTTTTTCTGTTTCAAAATCATTTCCAATATGACTTTTTTTACCATAATGCAAAAGTCCAACTGATGTTGAATAGTATGGTTTTTGTGCATAATCAGTTAATCCTGTAATATTAATTGGAATTCCGATTCTTACTTGTGTATGAAAAACTCTTTGAGCGCATTCTACTAAACCATCAATTTGAGCAGCTCCACCAGTTAATATTACACCAGCTGCTAAATGATGTTTTATGTATTGCTGTCGTAATTGTTTTTGTAAATTTAAAATTTCTTCATTTACTAATGATAATAGTTCTGTATATCGTGGTTCAATGACTTCAGCTAAAGTTTGTCGTTGTAAACTTCTGCTTGGTCTACCTCCTAAGCTCGCTATTTCTATAAATTCGTCTTTATTTATTTTAGAACTAATTGCACATCCATGGCGTATTTTTATTGCTTCTGCGTTAATTGGTGGTATGCTAAAAGCATATGCTATATCGTTAGTAACAATATTTCCTGCATATGGGATAACTTTAATGTGTCGTAAAGCACCAGCAGTGTAAATAGATAAATCCATTGTTCCACCTCCGATATCAACAACACATGCTCCTAATTCACGTTCATCCTCTGTTAAAACGCTATAACTTGTTGCTAATCCTGAATAAATAAGTTTGTCAACTCTTAATCCACATTGTTCTACAGCTTTTACAATATTTTTAGCCATATCATTATGGCAAGTTATTAAATGAACTTTAACTTGCATTCGTATACCAGATAAACCTAATGGATTCTTAATTCCTTCTTGATAATCAATTGTAAATTCTTGTGGAATAACATGTAAAATCTTATATTCATCACGTATTTTTACAGATTTTGCAGTATAAATAACATTATCAATATCATCATATGTCACTTCTTCTTCTGAAATAGGTACCATACCTGTTTCATTTTGGCAGCTAATATGTTTACCAGATAACGCAAGACATACAGAATAAATTCGATAATTAGACATTAATTCAGCTTGTTGAATAGCTATTTGAGTACATTTTACTACAGATTCAAGATTGTTAACACCTCCTTTATCAACTCCACGAGAAGGGCAGATACCAACTCCAATAATATTAATTATGTCATCTGATAGAATTTCTCCAACAAGAACCGATGTTTTAGAAGTTCCAATTTCAAGACTCACTAGTAATTTTTTAACAGTTGTTTTTATCATTTGTATCTGCTCGATTAAATTCTGGATTATATTTTGTTAAAGTTTATTTTTGCAGACACCAAAAGAGTTACTATCCTACAGCTGCTCCATTTGTATAACGAAGATCAATATAATCAATTTGTTTATCTGTTATTTGCTGTAGTAGTAGAGGATATATTTTAAGAAACCTATTCAAGCGTTCTGATAAATTTTTTTTACCTAGTTCTATTCTAATATTATTATCTAATACAATTTGCCACGCATATCTTTTAGATATTGAAAAAGATTTTATTTTTAATTTTTGTAAATCTAGTATTTTTTTTAAAAAATTATATTTTGATAGAATATCTTTTTGTGTTCCTGGTGGGCTATAAAGCAAAACGTAATCATATTTATTTATTTTATTATATGGAATGTTAAAAATTTCTCCATTTTTATCTATTATATTTTTGTCATTCCATCTAGCATATGGAATATATTCAATGATATAAATTTTTAATTTATCAGGCCATTGCTTACGTACTGTTATTTTATGAATCCACGGTATCATAATAATTTTATTTTTGATAGCGGTTATATTGACACTCATAAATGTTCCAATATTTTCAGTTGAAAATATTGCTTTCTTTATATCTTCGTTTGTGGTATAATGCAAATCTCCAGTTAAATATATTTTAGATATTTGTAATCTATCGATATTTTTCATCCATATAATTAATGTCCAACTACCATAAATAATAAAAATTAAAATTAAAAAAAAAGAAAATAATCCACATAAAAATCTTCCATTACTTTGTTTATAAAAATTATTATTATCTTTTTTACTTAAGTGTTTAAAAATAGAAATAATTCGTAACATATTTAAATAGCCAATTCTAAAATACGCATAATTAATTCTGAGAAGCTAAAACCAGCTTTAGCAGCTGCCATAGGAGCTAGGCTTTTTTTTGTCATTCCTGGTGATGTATTTATTTCAAGTAAATAAAATTGTTTATTTTTATCTTGAATTATATCGACTCTAGCGCAACCACGACAACCAATTACATTATAAGCTTTTATTGCAATATCTGATAATTCAAATTCTAATTCTTTTTTTAATCCACTTGGGCAAAGGTATTGTGTATTGTTAGATTTATATTTTGAATTATAATCATAAAAATTTCCTGATGGAAGTATACAAATTGCCGGTAATGCAACACCATTTAATACAGTAACTGTGTATTCAGGTCCATATAACCATTTTTCTATTAATAGTGTATCACTATAATAAAAAGCTAAATCAATTGCTGCTTTTAACATGTTTAAGTTATTTATTTTACTTATTCCTATACTTGAGCCCTCAGTGCTTGGTTTTACTATCAATGGTAAACCAAACTGTTTTATTTGTTTAAATAAATTTATATCTGTGGTTGTTGTGTATTCATTTTTAGTTAAAAAAATATATGGTGATACGACAAGACCCGCTCCTTTCCATAACTGTTTCGTTCTAAGTTTATCAATGCTTATTGACGATGCCATAACACCACTACCTGTATATGGTAAATTAAGTATTTCTAACATTCCTTGAATTGTACCATCTTCACCGCCGATTCCATGTAATGCAATAAATGCTTTGTTAAAACCTTTGTTTTTAATTTTTAATAAAGGAAAATATTTAGTGTCAACTGGATGTGCGTTTATTCCTAATTGACGTAATGTATTTAATACAACGTTTCCAGATTTAAGTGATATTTCTCGTTCAGCAGAAACTCCTCCAAGCAAAACAGCAATTTTTTCTGCCATATTTAAATATTCCTTTAAAGTTAATCGTTAAAATTTTTTATTAAATCTTTTGCTACATTATCAATACTCCCTGCTCCTTGAAATATAATTAAGTCATTTTCATTAATAGTTTTAGATAAAATAAATGGTATTTGTTTGCTATCTTGTACATAAATTGGATTGAGTTGTCCACGGTTGCGAATTGTTTGACATAATGATAGACTATCTGCTCCTGGAACTGATTTTTCACCTGCAGAATAAACATCTAGTATTATTAATACATCTACATGTTCTAATGTATTAACAAAATCATTATATAAATCACGTGTACGTGTATATCTATGAGGTTGAAAAATCATTACAACTCGTTTATCAGGCCAGCCTGCTCTTGCTGTTTTAATTGTTGCATTAACTTCTGTTGGATGATGTCCATAATCATCAACTAGCATAATATTTTGTTTTTTTCCATTTATATTTAAAAGCGAATAATTACCAATAAAATCAAAACGTCGTTTTGTTCCCTGAAATTTTATTAAAGCAGACAAAATATGAAAATCATTAATACCTTCATCTGTTGCAACTGCTATAGCTGCTGTTGCATTTAATGCGTTATGTATTCCCGGGGAATTTAAAACAACAGTTAATTCAGGTAATTGACTGCGTATAATAGAAAAAAAACTTTGTTTGCCTTTTTGTTTATATTTAATTAATCTCACATCTGCGTCTTCACTAAAACCATAAGTGGTTGTACTACAACTAATTTTTGGTAATAATGAACGAATAACAGGGTCATCAATACAAATTACCGCACGACCATAAAACGGTAAATTGTTAATAAAATTAATAAATGTGTTAATTAATTTATCAAAATCACCTTGATATGTATCCATGTGATCAGCTTCAATATTTGTAATCACTGCGATTAGTGGTCTTAAACACAATAACGATGCATCGCTTTCATCTGCTTCAGCGATAAAATAACGGCTTGCTCCTAAATGTGCATAAATGTTTGCTGTTTTCATTAAACATCCATTGACAAATGTTGGATCTAAACCAGCTTGTGTATAAATTTCTGAAATTATTGCAGTTGTTGTAGTTTTACCATGAGTACCAGCTACAGCAATGCTATGGCGGTATCTCATTAATTCAGCTAACATTTCCGCTCGACGAATTATAGGAATTCGTAATTTTTTTGCAGCTTTTATTTCTGGGTTTTCACTTGAAATAGCTGTAGAAAATACTACAACACTAGCGTTTTTAACATTTTCAGCTTGATGGTTAAAATAAACAGTTACCCCTAATTTAATTAATTGTTCAGTAATAGTATTTTGTGTTAAATCAGAACCAGTGATTTTATAACCTTCATATGCTAACACTTTAGCAATACCACTCATGCCAGCGCCACCGATACCAATAAAATGTATGTGATTAATTTTTTTCATTTCAGGTATCAATCTTCTTAATTTTATTATTTTTTTTATATTCACTATATTTACTATTTGATGGTTTATGTTAATTTTTAATTTAAAAATTATATATTACCAGCTACTTTACAAATAATTTCTGCGATTTTATTAGTCGAATTAGTGATTGCGCAATTATATGCAATTTTTGCCATTGATAATAATTTAGTTCTATCCCATAAATCTAGTAATGCAGATACTGCATCAGCAGTAAATAATTGTTGATGTAGTATTTTTGCGGCACCAACTCTTTCTAGAGGTAAGGCGTTCAAGTATTGCTGACGATCTTTATGCGGAAAAGGAATAAAAATAGCAGGTAATCCAACTGCGGAAATCTCACTTACGGTCAGAGCTCCTGAACGACATATTACAATATCAGCCCATGCGTAAGCTTTAGCTATATCTTCAATAAATTCAGTTATTTCATATTTAAAGTTATCAGAAATTTGTTTTTGATATAAAAATTGAGTAATCTCTTTATTACCGTTACCTGTTTGATGAAGTATATCAAGTTGTTTATTTGTTTTTGCAGCAATTGATGGCATTGTTTGATTTAAGATATGAGCACCTTGGCTACCACCTAAAACTAGAACTCTAATAGCACCGTTTCTTTTTAATATTCTTTCTTCTGGTGAAGGTATTGATAAAATATCTTTACGAATAGGGTTACCAACTACAGTTGCGTTTGGAAAAGCACCTGGAAATGCTTGTAAAACACATTTAGCTATTTGAGATAAAAATTTATTAGTTAAACCTGCTACACCATTTTGTTCATGTAATACTATTGGAATTCCACATTGCCATGCAGCAATTCCACCAGGACCTGAGACATATCCACCCATACCCAATACTACGTTAGGCTGATATCTTTGAATAATTTTTTTTGCTTGACGAACTGCTTTATAAACATTCCAAGGGGCTTTTATCATTACACTTACTCCTTTTTCCCTTACCCCTGAAATTTGAATAAATTCAATATCAATTCCGTGTTTTGGGACTAATATTGCTTCCATTCTATCAGCTGTACCTAACCATTTAATTTCCCAACCTTGTGCTTGTAAATAATGAGCTATAGCTATACCTGGAAATATATGTCCACCAGTTCCACCTGCTATTAGAAACATTTTTTTTACTTGATTCATTTATAATTCCTTATTAAAGCCTGTCTTTTTTTTGATACGTGTTTCAAAATCAATTCGTAATAACAAAGATATTGCTGTAGACATGACTAATAAGCTAGAACCTCCGTAACTGATCAATGGCATTGTTAATCCTTTTGTTGGTAAAATACCAGATACACCACCTATATTTAATAATGATTGAAATATAAACCAAATACCAATAGAGCATGCTAAATAACCGCTAAATAGGTTGTTTGTTGTTAATGCATTTTGTCCAATCTTTATAGCTTTATATGTTAAACTAAATATCATAAATAAAACAAATGTTACTCCTATAAAACCTAATTCTTCAGCTAATATAGAAAAAATAAAATCAGTATGTGCTTCTGGCAAAAATTCTAATTTTTGAATAGAATTTCCTAATCCTTGACCGAATATATCTCCACGCCCAAATGCCATTAGTGATTGTGTTAATTGATATCCACTACCAAATGGATCTTCCCACGGATTTAAAAACGATGTTATACGACGCCATCGATATGGTTTAAACCAAATTAATCCTAATATAAAAATTATATTCATTACTATACCAATAAAAAATGGAGTTAAACGTGTTCCAGCTAAAAATAATATTCCAAATGTTGTTACAATTAATATTATTACTGCCCCAAAATCAGGTTGTAGTAATAGTAATACCGACATTATGATTAAAATATATATTGGTTTTATAAAGTTTAAAAAATGTATTTTTATTTTATTAGAATTGCGATTTAAATAACTAGAAATATAACAAAACAATGCAAGTTTTGAAAATTCAGATGGTTGGATTTTTATAATTCCTATATTAATCCATCGAGATGCACCATTTATTGAATTACCAGTAAATAATACGATAGTTAACATTACTATCGAAATTACTAGTAAAATAAAGTTATATTTTTCCCATGTTGTTATCGATATTTGTATTACAATTAGCGAAAGAATAAAAGCAAATATAATATATAGAATATCACGTTTAGCAAAATAGAATGGATCTTCCATTAAACGTTGACCAATAGGCATTGATGCTGAAATTACCATTATAAAACCTATAGCAGTTAAACCAATTGCTATTAATATTAATGTATAATCGTATAAATTTTTTTTTGAAATCATTAATTTGCCGATATTATAAAATATGTAATATGTGGTTTTATCCTAACTTTTTAGCAAGTTGGGTAAAAACATTGCCACGATGTTCAAAATTTTTAAATTGATCTAAGCTTGAGCATGCTGGAGATAATAATACAACATCACCTTTTTTTAAATTTTGTGAAATTAAGTGTAAACTTTGTTCCATAGTTTCTGTTATTATGGATTTTTTAGGAAATAATTTTGCTAAAAATTTCGCATCACGTCCAAAACAGTAAATTTTATATATATTAATATTAATATGCATTTTCAGTGGTGAAAAATCTGCAGATTTACCATCACCACCTAATAGTAAATGAACTCTGCCGTTTATATATAAACTACTTAATGCAGCTTTTGTGCTTGCTACATTAGTTGACTTAGAGTCGTTGATCCAAGATACTCCTTTGTTAAAAAAAATTAATTGGAATCTATGAGGTAATCCTGAATATTTTTTTAAAGCTTTTATGCTTATATTACGAGGAATATTTATAGTATCAGCTAAAGCTAAAGCTGCTAAAGCATTAAGATAATTATGTTGCCCTTTTATATGCATTTCTTCAGCATTTAAAATAACTTGATTATTAGCAATTAATTTATTTTTTTTTGTATCAAATAAATAATTTCCATTATTTAAACCAAAAGTTATACATTTATCTACAGAACAATTTTTTGGTAAAGTTAAAATATCTTGAATATTAACAATACGATTTTGTGAATTATTATAAATTTTTAATTTATTTTCACGATACTCTTGTAATCCTAATTTATATCTATCTAGATGGTTATCAGAAATATTAAGCACTGTTGCAGAAATAGCTTTCAGGCTATATGTAGTTTCAAGCTGAAAGCTAGAAAGTTCTAAAACATATAAAGAGTACCCTGAATTAAGTAATGATAAAGCAGGTATACCAATGTTTCCACCTATACCTACAGATATTCCTGCTGTTTTTGCTATTTCACCTATAAGTGAAGTAACTGTACTTTTTCCATTTGTTCCTGTTATAGCAATAATAGGTGCATCAGCTTGGTGACAAAATAGTTCAATGTCACTAATTATTTTAATACCATTTTTTTCTGCTTGCACTAATTCTGGGATTTTTTTTGTAATACCTGGGCTTATAATAATTAAATCTGCACTTTGTAAACATGAATTGTTTAATTTACCAATAAAAAGCTTTATATTTTTAGGTATTTTACTAATAAATGGTGGTATTTTTCGAGTATCCATAACTATAGGTTTTACCCCATTTGCGAGAAAAAATTTTATACAAGACAATCCTGTTATTCCAATACCTAAAATTATTATTTTTTTATTTTGATAATCTATATTATGTTGTTTTAACATATTAACGAACCTTTAAAATTATTAAACCTATAAACACTAATATTAATGAAACAATCCAAAAACGAACAATTATGCATGGTTCTGATAATCCTTTTAGTTCAAAATGATGATGTATTGGAGTCATTAAAAATATTCTTCGTTTACATAGTTTATATGAAATTACTTGTAAAATTACTGATATTGTTTCAATTACAAATACACCACCCATAATAACTAGAAGAAATTCTTGACGTAACAACACTGCAATTACTCCTAATGTTCCTCCTAAAGATAGTGATCCAGTATCCCCCATAAATATTTGTGCCGGATAAGTGTTAAACCATAAAAAGCCAAGGCTGGCCCCAATGATAGCACTACATACAATAACTAATTCAGTAGCATTAGGTAAATATGGAATATGTAAATAATTAGCAAAATATATATTAGATGTTATTAAAGATATTAAAGTAAAAGCGAGTGTTATAAAAATAGTTGGCATAATAGCTAAACCGTCAAGTCCATCTGTTAAATTGACAGCATTACTTGTTCCTACGATTACAAAATATGCAAGTAAGGTATATAAAACACCTAATTGTGGTATTGTATTTTTTAAAAAAGGTATAACTAATTGTGTTGCTGATGTATTCTTTCCTAGATTATACATAATAAAAGAAATAATAAGTGCTATTACAGATTGCCAAAGAAATTTCCAATATGCATTTAAACCTCGTGAATTTTTTTTTATTATTTTACGATAATCATCAATAAAACCTATAATACCATGACTAATTAATACAAATAAAATACACCAAATATATGAATTATTTAAAACCCCCCAAAGTAAAACAGAAATAATAATAGAGAATAAAATCAATAAACCACCCATTGTCGGTGTTCCGCGTTTATTGAAATGTGATTCAGGTCCATCGTTTCGTACTATTTGTGCAACTTGTTTTTTTTTTAAATATAAAATTAACGGCTGCCCAAACAATAAAGAAATAACCAATGAAGTTAATAAAACAATAATAATTCTAAATGTTAAATGTGAAAATATACTAAATACAGGAAATTTATTTGATAATAGTTCGGTTAACCAAACTAACATTTGAAATACTCCTTTAATGATTCAATAATGTTCTCCATTACGGAGATACGTGAACCTTTTACTAAAACAGAAATAACATCATTATTTTCTATTAAACAAATTAGCTTAATTAATAATTTTTTTTTACAATTAAAGTGTTCCCAATTATCATTGTATTTACTAACGATTTCATTAAATTTTCCTATACTTAATATTTTATTTATCTTTTCTTTCTTAGCTATTAATGCAATTTTTCTGTGTAGTTTACAACTATGATCGCCAAGTTCTAACATATCGCTAATTACTAAAACTCGATGACCTGGTAATGATGTCAATGTATTTATTGCAGCTATCATTGATCCAACGTTGGAATTATATGTATCATCTAATAAAATTTTATTTTTATCTAAAAAAATTGGATATAATCGTCCAATCATAGGTTGAATTTTTGATAAACCATTTTTAATATGTTCAAGTGTTGCGCCGACTGAAAATGATAAAGCGCTAGCTGCTAATGCATTTGAGATATTATGTATTCCAGGTAAATGTAATATAATTTTTGTATACCCAATAGGTGTATGTAATATAAAATTAGTAGTTAATTTTTTTAATTTAATATCAGTTGGATAAAAATCTACTTTTTGGTTTTTTGTTAAAGAATAGTATAAAATTGTTTGGTTTTGTTTAAATATCCATTTTTTTGAAAAGCTGTCAATATTAACGATCGCTGTTCCTGTGTCAGATAATCCTTGATATATTTCACCTTTTTCTTTTGCTAATTTATTTTTAGTTCCAAATCCTGTTAGATGTGCATCAAATAAGTTATTTACAAGTGCTATTTTTGGTTTAATAATATTAGTTATATATTTTATTTCACCTTGGTTGTTTGCTCCTATTTCTATTACAGCAAATTTATATTTTGTTGTTAATCGAAACAATGTAATGGATACACCAATATCGTTATTTAAATTACCAATAGTATATAAAGTGTTATTATATCTTGATAAGATTGAAGCAGTCATTTCTTTTACTGAGGTTTTACCAGATGAACCTGTTAAACCAATAACACAAACATTACTTTGTTGACATACCCATGTTGCTAAATTTCCAATTGCATGTCTAGTATTTTTAACTATTATTTGTGGACAATTAATATCTATTTGTCGTTCAAGTAATAATGCTTTTGCGCCGTTATTTACTGCTTTAAATACAAACTCATGCGCATCAAAACGATTACCTTTTAACGCAATAAATAAACTATTTCTTTCAATTTTATTACTATTAATACTAATAGATTCTATAAATAGTTCAGTTTTAACTGTATTTCTTATATATCCTTTAGTAATTTTAGCTAGTTTAGTTAATGTTATAGGAATTATATTGTTACCCCCAATAACTTAGCTACAGTTAACCGATCTGAATAATTTATTTTATATTTACCAAAATTTTGATATGTTTCATGTCCCTTACCAGCAATAACAACAACATCTTCTACAGAAGCGCTTAATATTGCTTTAGTAACAGCTTTATTACGATCTATTGTAACAAATACACGATTATGATTTAGTATTCCTTTCATAATGTCATTTATTATTTTAAATGCATCTTCTTCACGTGGATTATCGTTTGTAAGTATTACTTGATCAGATAATTTTTCAGCTATAGCTCCCATTAACTTGCGTTTTCCATGATCTCTATCACCACCACACCCAAATATACACCATAATTTATTCTTACAATGTAAACGAGCAGTTAAAAGGATTTTTTTTAAAGCATCAGGTGTATGAGCATAATCAACAATAACAAGTGGTTTTTTAAAAGATTGAAATGTTTCTGCTCTTCCGCATATTGGAGACAGTGAATCAGAAAAATGAATTAATTGTTTTAATGGGTAATTTAACATTAATAAAGTTGCCATTGCTAAAAGCAAATTACTTACGTTAAATACCCCTATAAATTTACTTTTTAAAATACCAAAACCCCAAGATGAATCAAAAGTAATTGTTACACCTTTGTTGTGATATTTTAAATTAGTTGATTTTAACCAATAACCTTTCCAATTATTTGGTATAGAATTTTTAATTGTAACTGCACATGCATGTGGTAATTTTTGTAACCATTTCAGTCCAATCTGATCATCAGCATTTAAAATTTGATTTTTTGTTTTATTATCAGAAAATAACAACCATTTTGCTGCCTCATATTTTTTCATACTACCATGGAAATCAAGATGATCACGGCTTAAATTTGTAAATACAGCGGCATCAAAATTAAACTCTGAAACACGACCTTGTAATAAACCATGAGAAGAAATCTCAATTGCAGTTAATGATACGTTTTTTTTTAGAAATTCAGATAATTTAGATTGGATATCTACAGCAGATGATGTAGTATTTTCTGAAGGTGATATCTCTCCTAGAATACCATTTCCGATAGTTCCCATTACAGCACTTGTTTCCCCTGTTTTTTTAACCCATTGTGCAATTAAATGAGTAATTGTAGTTTTTCCATTTGTTCCAGTAATTCCAACTACTTTCATTTTAGAAGATGGATTTCGATAGAATCTGCAAGCAATAGATGATAATTTATCATTTAGATTATTTATATAAATAATAGGTACACCACGATTAAAATAAATTTTATTTTTTTCTAAATTACTATATGATTCTGCAATCACTGCGGAAGCTCCATTATCAATAGCTTGATTAATATAATTTCTACCATCTAAAGAATACCCTTTTATAGCAATGAATAAGTCCCCTTTAATGATTTTTCTACTATCTATAGTCATTTCACGTAATAAAATATTTAATTGTGTTTTTATACCAAAATATAAAAGAAGATCATAAAAGTTACGATTTGACACTTTCAATTCCTTTTTTATTTTTTAAAATTTCGTTTTTATCATATATTTGAAATCCATCTGGTTTAATATTCATTAAACGCAGAACATTTTTCATAATTGCACCAAAAATTGGTGCTGACACTGCTCCACCGTAGTATTTACCTGCATTTGGTTCATTAACTAATACAACTAATGCATAACGAGGGGCGCTTGCAGATGCTACACCAGCAGTATAAGCAATATATTTTTTAACATAAAATCCGTTTGGCCCTACTTTTTTAGTAGTTCCTGTTTTAACTGCGATTCGATAACCTTTTATTGCAGCTTGTGATCCCCCACCTCCAGGTAATGCAACGCTTTCCATCATATGGATAACGTTTTTAATTATTGATTCAGGAAAAACACGAACACCAGAAGTAGGTTGATTTTTTTTTATAATTGATAATGGATGATAAACCCCTAAACTTCCGATTATAGAATACGCTCTAGCGAGTTGTAATGGAGTTACCATTTGTCCATATCCAAAAGAGAAAATAGCTTTTTCTAGATTTGACCACTTTGTTTTTTTATTTGGAAATATACCATTATTTTCTCCTATTAAACCAAGATTTGTTGGTTTTCCAAAACCAAAACAATTAAATATATCAATTAATTCTGTTATTGGCATAGACAAGGCTATTTTGGAAATACCAACATTACTTGATTTTTTTAAGATACCAGTAATAGATAAATTATTATAGTTAATAACATCTTTAATTATATGCCCATTAATTTGATAAGGTAATGTGTTTAAAATCATATTTTCTTTAATTATTTTATTGCGTAATGCACTCATTATTACTAATGGTTTTACAGTTGAACCTGGTTCAAAAATATCTGTTATAGCACGATTTCGCATTGCATCTTTCGATATACCAATAATATTATTTGGATTATAAGATGGATAATTCGCCATAGCTAAAATTTCACCTGTATTAACATCTATTAAAATAGCGACACCAGATTCTGCGTTGTTTTTTTCAACACCATAAGTTAATTCACGATAAACAATAGATTGTATACGTTCATCAATACTTAATATTAAATCATGTTTTTCTTGAATATCTGGATGTGGAGTTATTTCAATAATGCGACCGTTTCTATCTCTACGAACTGTTCGTTCAATAGCAAATCCTTTCAACCACAGATTAAAACTCTTTTCAATTCCCTCAATTCCATCACCATCTATGTTTGTTATACCTAATAAATTTGCTGTTATAGGTCCTAATGGATAATAACGACGAGATTCTTTACATAAATAAATACCTGGTATTTTTAATTTATCTATATAATTAGCAATAGACGGGGTAATTTGCCTTGCTAAATATACAAAACGACTTTTTTGGTTATTTAAAATTTTATTAGTTATTTGTTTAAGTGGAACCTCTAATATATCTGACAGTGCTTTCCAATATTCATAATTAATTATTCCCCATTTTTCTATTATCTCTTTGGGATCAGCCCAAATAGCATTAACAGGGACACTAACAGCTAGTTTACTACCTTCTCTATCTGTAATTATACCGCGAGTGCTTGAAATTTTTTGTATGCGTAATGAACGACTATCTCCTTCTTTTATTAATTTTTCAGGAAAAAATATTTGTAAATATGCAATTCTTATTAACAAGATACCAATAACTACTTTTATACATTTATTTATAAAAGTAAAACGCCAATTAATAAAGTATATTTTTTTTTGTTTTAATGATTTCATCATGAATCTTTTTTGTTATTTTATAACAATAATATTTTCTTTTGAAAGCTCAAGTGGAATCATATATAATTTTTCTATAGAAAATTGCTCAACACGATTATGGTTTCCTAAAGAATTTTCTTCAATAATTAAATTTCTCCATTCAACATCTAATAAATTTTTTTCTTCATATAGATTATTTTTTATTGTAAATAATAAACGTGTTTCATATGTTGTTATTATTACTAAAATAGCACTGATAATAACAGAAATAAACAAAATCACTTGAATAATTCCGTATTGGAATAAATCATTTTTAATTATTTTTTTTAAATTATATTTTTTAATAATCATTATTAGTTTTTTCTGCTAAACGTAATATTGAACTTCTTGATCTTGGGTTTTTATGGATTTCGTCATTAGACGGTTTTATTTTTCCTAAATTTTTTAATTGTATCGTTCCTGATCTTAATTCTTTAATTTGGTATTCTGTTAATGGGAAATCATAAGGGATTTCTAACCCTCTACTTTTTTCTTTAATAAATTGTTTTACTATCCTATCTTCTAGAGAATGAAAACTTATAACACATATACGCCCTTTTAATGCAAGTACTGTTAGCGCATCATTTAATGTTTGTTTTATCTCATTTAATTCATTGTTAATATAAATACGTATTGCTTGAAAAGTACGAGTAGCTTGATGTTTGTATATATATTTTGTTTTATTAATTTTTAAAATTAAATTTACTAAATCGTTTGTACGAGTTAATGGTTTTTTTTTATGATTATGGTTATGTTCTACAATAGCTTTTGCAATATGTTTAGCGTATCGTTCTTCGCCAAAAGATTTTAATACTGATATTATATCATCAATTTTAGCAGACATTAACCATTGTAATGCTGTTTGACCATTTGTAGTATCCATACGCATATCAAGTGGACCATCAAATCTAAAAGAAAAACCACGATCTGGGTTATCTATTTGCATAGAAGAAACACCTAAATCTAATAAAATTCCATCAATTTTTCCAAATACATTTTCTTTTTTTGTATAATTAATAATATTTGAAAATAACCCGTGTTTAATAATAAAGCGATGATCATTAATTGACTCTGCAGCTTTTATAGCTTCTGGATCACGATCAATAGCGATTAAACGTCCATTTTTACCTAATTTTTTTAAAAGAAGTTTAGAATGTCCTCCTTGACCAAAAGTTCCATCAATATATACCCCATCTGATTTTATTTTTAATCCTTCTATAGCTTCTTCAAGTAAAACTGTTATATGTTTGAATCGTTGTTTTATCATAATAATTTGATTTTAATTGTTTGGTTATTATATTTTATTTTTTTAAAAATATTTTTTAAAAGAAACATTTATTTTTTATATAATAATTTAAAATTATTTTTTTTATAAAGTATTTTATAATAGTAAAAACATATAAAACAGAAGTTATAATATCCTTCAAATATATATAATAAACCATTATATAGTTATTTTTTTATAGTTTTTATAATTAATTTATAAAATATTCTTATAAAGTATATAAATGAAAATAAATATTTGTCAAGTTAGTAACTGTTATATTAGTTTTATTAAAAGTTTATTATTTTAATATATGTATATTAAAATTAAGATAATTTTCTTATTAATTAATATAAAATAATGTTTATAAGATTTAAATAATATATAAATTAAATTATTTTTGACAAAATATTTACAATTAACTTTTTTTTAAAAAAAAATAGTAAATTAATATTTTAAAAAAATATAAATAATAATTTATATAATATGTTTAATTATTTATTTTAAAATTAAAATAATTTGCAATTAATATATTATATTTTAATTTTTAATATTAATTACTTTAATATTTAATAATATATTAATTATTTGTTATATAATTTAGAAAATTAAATTTTAATTTAATTATATTTCATTATAATTATGTTAATTATTTAATCAAAAATATTTAATATATTAATATTTATAATAAATATAAATATTATTTTATAAATTTTTGTTAGAAAATAATAAAACTTATTTATTGTTATAATTATTATTAATAATAAATTAATATAATTAATATTATAATAATTACTACTATTTTTTATTAATATAAATTAAAGAATTAATTTATTAATGAAATTAAAATTAAATCAATTTATTTAATTAATTATATATAATAATAAATTAATGTTTTATAATATATTTTACGTATCAATTATTTAAATTTTATATAATTTAAATTATATAAAAAAGAAGTTTCAAAATCAAATTTTACAAAATAAATAAATATGTTTAAATGATCTTTTTTAAAAGTTAATTTAATTCACTATTTATATATTTTATATAGTGATTTTATACATTATATATTGATCAGGAATAAAATAATTAAAAATAAAATCAGTGGTTTTTAATAAATTTTATTAATTAATTATTTTTTCTAAAAAATTTAAATAAAAATTAATTAATATTTATTATAACTAAACTAATTTTAAATTATAAATTTTCGTGATGTTTTAATATTGTGATAGGTATAAAATGTTTGAATGGATGTCTGAGATAAATGGTTTGTTAACATTAGTTATGTTAACTGCTTTAGAAATTATTTTAGGTGTTGATAATATTATTTTTCTTAGTTTGATAATTAATAATCTTCCTAGAAATCAACAAAAAATTGTATGGCGTATAGGATTAATTACAGCTCTAATTATTAGACTTATTTTTTTATCTTCTATTGTTTGGTTAACTAATTTAACAAATCCATTGTTTGTTATTTTAAATTATTTTATTTCTATTAAAGATTTGATTCTCGCTTCAGGCGGTTTGTTTCTTATTTGGAAATCATATAAAGAAATACTTAATCAAAATAAAGAATATAAAAATAAAAATCTTATAAAAGAAAAATCTCGGTATAGGTTTTTATTAATTATTCTTCAAATTTCTTTTATAGATATTGTTTTTAGTTTTGATTCCGTTATTACAGCAGTTGGTTTATCAAATAATCTATTTATTATGATTACTGCTATTTTTTTTGGTTCTATAATTATGATGTTCGCTGTAAAAATTATAGGAGATTTTATTACTAAATATATTTATATAAAAAAATTAGCATTATTATTTTTAATTTTAGTTGGTTTTACTTTATTATTAGAAAGTATGCATTTGTATGCATATAAAATTTATATTTATTTAATCGCGATATTAATAATAATAATTCAAATATTAAATATTGTTTTGAATAGAAGATAAAAAATATATTTATGTTGCTTAAATTAAATTTTTAATTTATATAAAATTTCTTATAAATTATTCTATATTTATTAAATAAATATTTTATTATAAAAAATCTATATTTATATTAAAAAATTTTTTTATAACTTTTAAATTCACTGAATTTTTATTGCTTATAATATTCTTTAATTTTTTATATTGTTATTTTAAATATATACTGCTTAATTATTTATTAAATACTATCAATTTAATATCGATAAATTACATTTTTATCTTTTTCTTATTTAAAAAAATTACAATTTTTGCTAATTTGAATTTAAATAACATATTAATTTAAACAAATAGTTTTATAAATAGACAATTAAGCTATAAATTTTTATTAAAAGTATATTTTTATTTTTTATAGTTATGTATTAATATTAATTTGTTAAGCAATATTAAATTTATAATAATTATTACAGATAAATTTAAATTTAAAAATTATTTTTAGTAAAATCAATTTAAAATAAATATAAAAAATTTTGTAATAAAACATATTTTTTTCTTCAAATAAAATAAGTAATAAATTAATTATTTTATTTTTTTAGACGCTTGTATATATAGCATTTCTAATGCAATTGTAGCAGCAACTAATGCGGTAATTTCAGATTTGTCGTATATTGGAGCTACTTCAACTAAATCCATACCAATAATATTTAATGTTTGTAACCCCCGAACTAATTTTAATGCGTAATCAGACGTTAAACCACCTACAACTTGTGTTCCTGTTCCTGGTGCATATGAAGGATCTAAACAATCAATATCAAACGTTAAATAAACAGGTTTTTTTCCTACAGTTTTTTTAATTTCATTCAATACCTCGTTGATATGCATATTATTTATTTGTATTATATCTAATACTTTAAAATTGTGCTTACAACAAAATTCAGTGCGAATACCAATTTGAATTGAATGTGCAGGATCAATCAGTCCTTCTATTGGTGCATGATAAAACATAGAACCGTGATCGTATTTACTAGTATTATAATTTGTATCTGAATGTGCATCAAAATGAACTAAAGCCATTTTACCAAAATATTTGTAATGTGATCTTAGTAATGGTAAAGTAATAAAATGATCTCCACCAAATGTTAAACATCTTTTATTTGATTCTAATAATTTTTCTATGTGTAATTGTAATTTTTTACACATATCATTTGCATCTCCAATAGAAAAAACCAAATCACCACAATCTATTATCTTTAAGTATTCATTTAAACAAAAATTCCAAGGCCAGCGTTGTTTTTCCCATGCAAGATTAGTTGATACTTGTCTAATTGCAGCTGGACCTCCACGGCTTCCTGCGCGTCCAGATGTTGCTATATCAAATGGAATACCTGTAATAACCCATTCAGCATCTGAATTGTATGGATAAAAATTTAATGGAAGTCGCAGAAATCCAAATGCGTTAGAAATTAGTGAATTATCGATATAATTACCAAGCGTATTATAAGTCATTTAAATATTCTTTTTATTTAAGTTAATTAATTTGTATAATTGAAAATATTTATATATTTTCTAGATAAGTAGAACCATATAAAACATTTTTTATTTTTTTTATATAATCTTTTTGTAGATTTTTATCTAAATTTATATTTTTTATTTGTTCAATAAGATTTTCCAAAATATCTTTTGGTACTAATTTAACATATCGCAACATATCAATAATAGAGTCACCTTCTTCAGTTTGAAGATAATGAATTTTATTATTATTATCAATCCATATATCGATAGCTGCAGTATCACCAAATAAATTATGCATATTACCTAATATTTCTTGATAAGCTCCTACCATAAAAAAACCTATCATTGGTGGGTTTTTAGGGTCGTAAGTAGGCATTGGCATGGTTGTTTCTACTCCATCAATATCTACGTAATGATCAATGATTCCATCAGAATCACATGTTATATCTAATAGTACCGCACGACGGCTTAATGGTCTATCTAGATTCTCAATAGGTAATATAGGAAAAACTTGATCAATCCCCCAAGAATCCGGTAATGATTGAAACAAAGAAAAATTTACATAGAATTTATCTGCCATTCTTTCTTGAAGCTCATCTATAATTGGTCTATGAGCTCTATTACTAGGATCTAAATCTTGTTGTATTTGACGACAAATATTTAAATATAACTCTTCAGCCCAAGCTCTTTGAGTCAAATCTAGTACACCATGCGCATATTGTGTATGAACTTCTTGTAAGTCAAATTGACTATCATGCAAACATTCACGTAATGCACGGCTGTTTCTTTGATATCGCATAGATTCCCATGTTTCCCATAAAGATAATAATGAACGAGGATCATTTGCATTTGGAGGTGAAGGTTTTGTAAATTCATTACGTTCAATTCCTATTACATTAGAAATTAATACAGAGTAATGAGCGGTTAATGCACGACCGGATTCTGTTATAACTGTTGGGTGAGGTAAATTAAATTCTTCACAAGCATCACCTATTGCCCAAATAACGTTATTTGTGTATTCATTAAGACCATAATTTACTGAACAATCAGATTTAGAACGGGTACCTTCATAATCTACACCAAGCCCACCTCCTACATCGAAGCAATGAATATTAACACCTAATCTATGTAATTCAACGTAAAAACGAGCAGACTCGCGTACACCTGTTGCAATGTCACGAATATTAGCCATTTGGGATCCTAAATGAAAATGTAATAGTTGTAAACTATCCAACCTGTTTTCTTTACGTAAAATTTCCACTAATTGAAGAACTTGTGTTGCAGACAACCCAAATTTTGATTTTTCTCCACCACTAGCTTGCCATTTACCTGATCCATGTGAAGCTAAACGAGCTCGAACACCAAGGCGTGGATTTATGTTTAATAATTCTGCTTCTGATAAAACTAATTCTAATTCAGACATTTTTTCAATAACAATATATACTTTATGTCCAAATTTTTCACCGATTAATGCTAATCTTATATATTCTTTATCTTTATAACCATTGCATATAATTACTGTACGTGTATAACCAATATTTGCTAATATAACTATTAATTCTGCTTTTGATCCTGATTCTAATCCTAAAGGTTCTCCTGAGTTAATTAATGATTTAATTACTCTGCATTGCTGATTAACTTTTATTGGGTAAACTAAAAGATATTCTCCTTTGTATCCATATAATTTTCTAGCGTTATTAAAAGCAGTATTTATAGCGCGTATACGATGTTGTAAAATTTGAGGAAAACAAAATAATGCAGGTAAACGAAAATTCTGTTGTGTTATTTTTATTTTATTAATTAGTTTGGTTAGTTCAACAAAATTATTATTATTTTCTGGATTTGGATAAACACAAACATTACCGTGATCATTTACTTGATAGTAACCACCACTCCAATATGCTATATTATATGTATGACGCATCTTGCGATCTATATTATTCAAAATAAACTCCTAATATAGGATTCTATATTTTTTTTGTTAATTCAACATTTAATTTAAAAATTTAATTTTATCTAATAATTATGTAAAATTAAACCATAAAGTTTAATTTTTAATAAATAATTAACAAATTATAAAAAATATATTGCGTGTTTTGTTTAAATAAAAATATAAATTAAGTGTAGTGGATTTATTCATAAAAATAATTTTATAATGTTGCGTGTTTAAACGGTTTATTTAAAAAGTTAAATTTTAGTAATTTTAATTATAACCAAAATAAGATTTTTATATATGATATTATATATTAATATATAAAAAATATGCAAAAAATAAATTTATTTATAATTTATTTTCATGCAGTTAAAATTTTAAAGTAAACAAAATTTTTTATATAAAAATATAAAGTAAAAATTGAATTTTTATAATAATTAATTGTGATTTATAAATTGTAAGGTTTTTAATATAATGTCTAAATATCTTTTTACTTCTGAATCTGTATCAGAAGGGCATCCAGATAAAATTGCTGATCAAATCTCTGATGCAATACTTGATGCTATTTTAAGGCAAAACCCAAAAGCACGCGTAGCTTGTGAAACTTATATTAAAACTGATATGATTATGATAGGTGGAGAAATAACTAGTAGTGCCTGTGTTGATTTTGAAAAAATAACTCGTGAAACAGTTCGTGAAATTGGTTATGTTAGTTCAGATATAGGTTTTAATGCTGATTCTTGTATAATATTAAGTGCATTTAGTAAACAATCACCAGATATTAATCAAGGTATTGATAAAATTAATCCGTTTGAACAAGGAGCTGGTGATCAAGGAATAATGTTTGGTTATGCAAACAACGAAACAGATGTATTAATGCCTGCTCCTATAACATTTGCTCATCGTTTAGTTCAAAAGCAAGCTGAAGTACGGAAATGTGGAACTCTTTCATGGTTACGTCCTGATGCAAAAAGCCAAATTACATTTCAATATGAAAATAATAAAATTATTGGTATTGATACAGTTGTTTTATCTACACAACATTCTGAAGATGTTACACAAAAAGATTTACGTGAAGCTGTTATAGAAGAAATTATAAAACCAGTTCTTCCAAATAAATTATTGCTTTCTACTACTAAATATTTTATTAATCCTACAGGTCGTTTTGTTATTGGTGGACCAATGGGAGATTGTGGTTTAACTGGCCGTAAAATTATTGTTGATACATATGGAGGTATGGCTCGTCACGGTGGTGGTGCTTTTTCTGGAAAAGATTTATCCAAAGTAGATCGCTCTGCTGCTTATGCAGCACGTTATGTTGCTAAAAATATAGTTGCTGCTGGTCTTGCTGACCGCTGTGAAATACAGGTATCATATGCTATTGGTATAGCAGAACCAACATCTATTATGGTGGAAACATTTGGGACTGGAAAAATTTCTGAAAAACGTTTAATTGAATTAATTCGTAAATTTTTTGATTTACGTCCTTATGGATTAATACAGATGCTTGATTTATTACGTCCAATTTATCAACAAACAGCGTCTTACGGTCATTTTGGACGCTCTCAGTTTCCTTGGGAAAAAATAGATAAAGCTGAGTTATTACGTGAATACGCTGGTTTATAAAATAAAATATTTATTAAATATATTGATATATTTTAGTAAAATTTTATAAATTTAAATGTATTATTAATTTTTAAAATTATTAAAGTGATTAATATATAATATAAATATATAAATTTTAATTTTAAAAAAATATTTATTAATTTAATCTTATTACGAATAAAAAAAGATATTTTTATTTATAAAAATTCAATGTATATTACTAAATAGAGTAATAAAGACATTTGTATATTAGATTATATAGTTTTAAATATTAATTATGTGTTATTATTTATATAATGTATTGTACAATACATATTATTTTAAAAGTTTTTTATAAATAAAAATAATATAATTATATTATATATTTATATATATGATTTATCTTTAAATATTTAAAAAAATAAAAAATTAAAATGTATTATAAATAATATTATGTAATTTTTTATAGTAAATTAATGATATATATAAAATATTTTTATCGTATCTATTATTAAGAACTAAAATAATTAATATCAAATTTTATCAAATTTATTATTAGTAATATAAAAATAATCATATAAAAAATACAATAATTTGATATATAATATTGTTTATTATAAACAAAATAAAAAATATTTTATTTTGTTTATAAAATAAGTTAAATTTTATTTATTTACACTTCGAATTTAAAAAAATAAGATATATATATTTTATACGTTCATTTAAAATGAAATTTTTGAATTTAATTCTATTAATACTAAATTTTTAATGATATGATAACCATATAAGTTAATTTTATGATAAAAAACCAGTTTTAAATTAAGTAATATTTATAAATAATTAAATTATAAAATACATTTTAATAACAATATTATTTTTTATGAAACTAAATTATTAAATAGATTTATTAAACCAATTTAATAAAATTATAAAAAATTATATTTTACTATATTAAAAAAATTATATAATGTATATATTAAAATTTAAATTAGTGATAAAATAATTATAAATTCAATTTGATAAAATATATAAAAAATTAATTTTAAATTATATCATTTATTTTTTAATAAATTTAAAATTATTTTTTTGTAAAAAAAACGTTTTTGCTTATGATACTATTGCATTTTACTTATAAATCTATAAAGGTTAGTTAACTTATGAATGAAATTGCTAAAGAAGTTACACTGGTTGCTATAGATGAAGAATTAAAAAAATCATATTTAGACTATGCGATATCTGTTATTGTTGGACGAGCTCTACCAGATGTTCGTGATGGTTTAAAACCAGTGCACCGTAGAATACTTTTTGCCATGAATATACTTGGAAATCATTGGGATAAACCATATAAAAAATCAGCTCGTATTGTAGGGGATGTTATTGGTAAATATCATCCGCATGGTGATAGCGCTGTTTATGAAACAATTGTTCGTTTAGCACAACCTTTTTCTATGCGTTATATTTTAGTTGACGGTCAAGGAAATTTTGGCTCAGTTGACGGTGATTCCGCAGCTGCGATGCGTTATACAGAAATTCGTATGGCTAAAATTGCGTATGAAATTTTAGCTGATCTTGAAAAAGAAACAGTAAATTTTATACCGAATTATGATGATTCAGAAAAAATCCCTGAAGTTATGCCAACTAAAATTCCTAATTTATTAATTAATGGAGCTTCAGGAATTGCTGTTGGGATGGCAACTAATATTCCTCCTCATAATTTAGGAGAAGTAATAAATGCTTGTTTAGCTTATATAGATGATGAAAATATTAGTATCAAACGTTTGATGAATCATATTCCTGGACCAGATTTTCCAACTGCTGGGATAATCAATGGTAATTCTGGTATTATAGATGCATATAATACTGGACGAGGTAAAATTTATATTCGTGCACGCGCAGAAGTTTGTATCGATAAAAAAACCTCTAAAGAAACTATCATTATTAATGAAATACCTTATCAAGTAAATAAAGCTAGATTAATTGAAAAGATCGCTGATCTTATAAAAGAAAAACGTATTGAAGGTATTAGCGCATTACGTGATGAATCAGATAAAGATGGTATGCGTATTGTAATAGAAATTAAAAGAGATGCTTCTGGTGAAGTTATTCTTAATAACTTATATTCACTAACACAATTACAAGTTTCTTTTGGTATAAATATGGTTGCTTTACATAAAGGACAACCAAAGATCTTAAATCTAAAAGATATTATTTCATCATTTATAAATCATCGTCGCGAAATTATAATGAAACGCTCGATTTTTGAATTAAATAAAATTCGAA
Organism: Candidatus Providencia siddallii; assembly: GCA_001457715.1. Taxonomy (GTDB): domain Bacteria; phylum Pseudomonadota; class Gammaproteobacteria; order Enterobacterales; family Enterobacteriaceae; genus Providencia_A; species Providencia_A siddallii. The sequence goes on from CVRF01000001.1 coordinate 39,609, forward strand.
ATCGAACACATCTTCTTGAAGCTTTCGCAATTGTTTTAAAAAATATTGATTTTATCATTGAATTAATCTGTAATGCATCAACTCCATCGGAAGCTAAAACAAAAATAATGTCAAAACATTGGAATATAAATAACATTATAGATGTACTTAAATGCGAATACAATGATATAACAAATTTTAATAATTTTCCAAAATTAGAATGCAATAAAAAAAATAATGTATACTTATTAAGTGAACAGCAAACTGACGCAATTTTAGATTTGCGTTTACAAAAATTAACTGGGCTTGAACATAAAAAAATTCTTGAAGAATACCATATTCTTATAAAAAAAATTAAAGATTTATTATTAATATTAAAAGATCCTAAAGATCTTATGAATGTTATAAAAACAGAGTTAAAAGCTATTCGTAATGAATATAATGATATTCGTAGAACAGAACTTATAGAAAAAAAAACTGATTTTCAAATTGAAAATTTAATTAATCAAGAAAATGTTGTTGTCACTTTATCTCATCAAGGATATGTAAAATATCAACCATTATCTGATTATGAAGCACAACGTCGTGGAGGAAAAGGGAAATCAGCTGCACGAATTAAAGAAAAAGATTTTATTGAACAGTTGTTAGTAGCAAATACGCATGATACGATAATTTGTTTTTCCAATCGTGGAAGATTGTATTGGATGAAAATCTATCAACTCCCAGAGTCTACTAGATATTCTCGCGGGAGACCTATTGTAAATTTAATACCATTAGAAACAAATGAACGAATTACAGCTATTTTACCAGTTCCTGAATATAAAGATGGTTATTATGTATTTATGGCTACAGCAAACGGTATTGTAAAAAAAACAGCTTTACGAGATTTTGGTCGACCAAGAAGCTCAGGTATTGTTGCTGTAAAACTTAATGATGGTGATGAGTTAATAGGAGTAAATTTAACGAATGGTGTTAATGAAGTAATGTTGTTTTCAGCTAAAGGGAAGGTAGTTCGTTTTGCAGAGAATACTGTAAGACCAATGGGTCGCGTTTCAATAGGTATTCGCGGAATAAAATTATTTTTAGAAGACAAAGTTGTTTCGTTAATTATTCCTAGCAATAAAGGACATATATTAACAGTTACTGAAAAAGGATACGGTAAACGAACTGAAGAAATAAAATATCCAATCAAGTCACGTGCAACTCAAGGTGTTATTTCAATAAAAGTTAGTAAAAGAAACGGTAATGTGATCGGTGCGATACAAGTGGATGAATCCGATCAAATAATGATAATTACAGATGTTGGTACATTAGTACGTATACGTGTTTCTGAAGTTAATGTTATTGGTAGAAACACACAAGGTGTGACTTTAATTAAAACTGCAGAAAATGAAAAAGTTGTTGGTTTGCAAAAAGTTAACGAAAAAACGAATGAAAGAGATTCAATTAAATTAATATAAAATGAGCGATGCATCCGCTCATTTTATTAAAAATTATATATAAAACAGCTTTTAGCTTTTATTACAATATATATAAAGAATATAAAATATAATTAATAAAAAATTGTAATAAATCACATAAAACAAAAAATAATATATTTATTAAATACAAAATATAATTATTTATTTTTATAAATAAATTACCGTAATTTGTGAATTACTTGATTGGAGCTTCCTCGTAAATATAATTTTGGATCATATAAACTTTTTATAAACTTACCATCAATTAGAGTGTCTATTAAAAAAATTACTTTTTGTTGTTCTAATGTTAATTCGTTTAATTTATATCCAGTCCATAACCATATATCTTTGTCTGGGCAAACATATTTAACTCGTTTTACTAATTTTAAAATGGTAGATATATTCGCCGGATGCAATGGATCTCCACCGGAGATCGACAATCCTTGTCTTGATATACGTGTATCTTGTAAATCTTTTATTATTATATCTTCTATTTTTTTTGTAAATAGAAAACCAGAATCTATTCGCCAAGTACTTTTATTATAACATTCAACACATTTGTGTTCACAACCAGCTACAAATAAAGTACAACGAGTTCCTGGGCCATTAACAACATCCACAGAATAATATTTATGATAATTCATATAATTTAAATTAAATATTTTTTAAATGTTTAACACGACGTTTTACTTCTTCTTGTTTACCATAGTTAAATGGTCTTGCATCAGGACTTCCTAAATAACCACACACACGACGGGTAACTGAAATTCTATTTATATCATAATTACCACAATTTGGACAGACAAAACCATTACTTGTACAAGAAAATTCACCAGAAAAATTACATTCATAGCATTCATCAATTGGAGTATTTGTACCATAATATGGTACGTGTTTATAACTATAATCCCATACATCTTCTAATGCTTTTAAATTATGTTGTAAATTTGGATATTCTCCATAACAAATAAAACCACCGTTAGAAATATATGGATATGGAGCTTCAAAATCAATTTTATCATATGGATTAACATGTTTTTCAACATCCAAGTGAAAACTATTTGTATAATATTTTTTATCTGTAACACCTTTTATTATACCAAACTTAATTGTATCTAAATGACAAAAGCGATTACATAAATTTTCACTAGGTGTGCTATATAAGCTAAATCCATATCCTGTTTCATTTTTCCATTCATCAGTAGCTTTGCGAAGGTAATTTACTATAGAAATAGCTTTTTCCCGTAATACTTTATTATCATATATATGATCATCTATATTATATAATGCATTAATTGTTTCATGTAATCCAATATATCCTAATGAAATTGATGCACGTCCATTTTTAAAAATCTCTATGATGTTATCATCTGCTTTCAGTCTAACACCACAAGCACCTTCCATATATAAGATAGGTGCAACACGTGCTTTAACTGTTTTTAAACGTGCAATACGAGTCATTAAAGCTTTTTTTGCAACAATAAGGCGTTTATTTAATAAAACCCAAAATTTATCTTCGTTTTTATTTGATTCAATAGCAATTCGCGGTAAATTTAAACTAATAACACCTAAATTGTTACGACCATCATGTATTTGATTTCCATTTTCTTTATAAACACTGAGAAAACTACGGCATCCCATTGGGGTTTTAAAAGATCCGGTTGCATCAATAACACGATTATAGTTTAATATATCTGGATACATACGTTTACTTGCGCACTCTAATGCTAATTGCTTAATATCATAATTTTGATCATTACAATTATGATTAAGTCCATCTTTTATAGCAAAAATTAATTTTGGGAATATCGCTGTTTTGCGATTTTTACCTAAACCAGCAATTCGATTTTTTAGAATTGATTGTTGAATCAACCTTGCTTCTTTAGATGAACCAAGTCCGAAACCAAAAGTAACAAATGGAGTTTGTCCGTTAGCGGTATGCAATGTATTAACTTCGTATTCTAAAGATTGAAAAGCATTATAACATTCTTTTTCTGTACAATTTTGTGCGTAATTTTTAGCGTCATTGATTTTCCAATGATTCGCAGTTTTTAAATGTTTTTCATAGCTATTATTAACATATGGTGCTAATATTTCATCAATACGATTTATTGTAGTTCCACCGTAAATATGACTTGCTACTTGAGCTATAATTTGAGCAGTTACTGCAGTTGCGGTTGAAATTGATTTTGGTGGTTCTATTTCTGCATTTCCCATTTTGAAACCTTTACTTAACATCCCTTCCAGATCAATGAGCATGCAGTTGAACATTGGGAAAAATGGAGCGTAATCAAGATCGTGATAATGAATCTCTCCTTTTTCATGCGCTATAGCAACATCGCGAGGTAAAATATGTTGTTTAGCATAATATTTTGCTACAATTCCAGCAAGTAAATCACGTTGTGTTGGAATTACTTTACTATCTTTGTTAGCATTTTCATTAAGTAGAGATATATCACTTTGTTCAATTAATCCACGAATATTGTGTATTAACCTACTTCGTTTTTCTCGTTCTATATCTCTATCATGGCGATATTCAATATAAGCACGAGCTAAATTTTTATAAGGACCAATCATAAGTTGATTTTCTACAATACTTTGAATTTTAGAAATATCAATTTTATCGTAATCACAAAGTTGGTTTTTTACAACTTCAGCTACTTGAAAACAATAATCATCATCTTTAATTTTTACAACATTAGATGCTCGTTTTACTGCTTCTTGTATTCTTCGAGAATCAAATGCAGTTCGGCATCCGTCTCTTTTTATAACAATTGTTTTCACTATTAATTCCTTAAGTTATTTTATTAAATTTTTTCATAATTTATAATATGATTCAATACTATATATTGTGCATTATATATAAGTAAAGCACAATTTATAGAGTTATTATTATATTTATGTAATTATTGTTTTTATGAATTGATTTTTCTATATTACTGAATATATAAAATATTTATATATTTTATTAATAAAACAACATTTTTAATGAATTTAATCCATTTAAAATATAAACTTTAAAATAAAATTTAAAGAATATTTAAATTTAAATTTTATCTTATTTTTTATTTTAAATTATGTTTTTCAAAGATATAACTGTTATAAAAATTGCGATTTTACAATTTTATTTTTTAAATATAAAATTTATTTATTATTAATAATAACATTTCTATCGAAATCTTTTTCACAGAAATTACAAGTTAATATAACTTCTTTAGCTATTTTTTTTACAGTAAACTCACTTGAAACATGTTCGTTATGACTAATACAATTACAATTTGGGCAAAATAAAATATTATTAATACAGTTTGGTAATTTAAGTAATAATTTTTTTATTACTTGATAATTTTCTATACAGTTAACTGTGGCTCCTGGAGCATACATAGCCAGTTGATTAGCTTGTTCTGCTGTCAAAACAGTATTTTCGATTTTAATTATATCTTTTTTACCTAAATTACTAGATGGTAAATTTAATCCAATAGTAATTCGTTCATCTGTTTCTGTGAGTTTAAATAATTTTAATAATTTAAAACCAATTTGAGGTGGAATATGATCTATAACAGTTCCATAATTAATTGCTTCAACTTGAAGTTTATGATGTTGTATCACAAATATTTTTTCCTGTATTTATTATTTTTTTATTTAAAATTAGAGATAATAATGCTTGTCTTGTATAAATTCCGTTACCTGCTTGTTGAAAATAATAAGCGTATGGGGTCTTATCTACACAAGATTTGATCTCATCAACACGAGGAAGAGGGTGTAGTATTTTAAAATTAGGTTTTACGAAATGTAAATCATTAGCACGTAAAATAATTTGTGTTTTTAAATTGGCATATTCTGATGGTTCTAACCGCTCTTTTTGTACACGTGTCATATATAATACATCAATTTTAGTTATTACTTCATCAATACTATTATGCGTAGTGTAATGAATACATTTTTCTTTAAGAAACCGTAGAATATGATTAGGCATTGATAATGCTTTTGGTGAGATAAAATAAAAATGATTTCCTTTGAATTTAGATAAAGCTTGAGTTAAAGAATGAACAGTACGACCATATTTTAAATCACCAACCATAGCTATTTGTAAATTTTCTAATTTACCTTGCACTTCTTTAATTGTAAACAGATCCAAAAGTGTTTGAGTAGGGTGTTGATTTGATCCATCACCAGCATTTATTATTGGAATTGAACCTGAAAATCGACTTGCAAGACGTGCAGCACCTTCTTGCGGATGACGTATTACAATAGCGTCTACATATTGACTAATTACGGAAATAGTATCGGCGAAAGTTTCACCTTTTTTCTTTAATGAAATACTATTAGTATCAGAAAAACCAACTACAGTTGCACCTAATTTGTGAATAGCCGCTTCAAATGATAAACGTGTTCTAGTAGAATTTTCAAAAAAACAACTTGCTATTACCTTATTTTTTAAATAGTTTGGTTGTTGTTTTTTTTTTAAAAAATCAGTAATTTTAAGTATTAATTCAAGATCAGTACGATCTAAATCGTTAATTGAAATTATATTTTTAAGATATAAAGAATTAATCATTCACTTTACCTTATGTAATAGATTATGCTATATCGTTATATTACAAAGTCTACTTTAAGTATATATAGTATATGTTGTTATGTTTATAAAAATATAAAACTTTAAATTACTTATAGATATAAAAATTATTTTACGATTTTTGAAAAAAATATAAAAAATATTAATTTTTTAATACATGCACATAATAGATATTATGTATTTGATATATAATTTATACAAATAGGTATTATGTTTTAAATCAAAAAAAATATTTTTGATCTATATACAGCATTTTATTTTATTTTTTACTAAATTAGTATACAAGATCAATATCTTTATTTAATATTTTAATAGTTTTTATTTCGAAAAAATGATTTTTTATATAATTTATTATTTAATTAACATATAAAAAATAGTAAATAATTTTATAAATTAGTTTAGTTAAAAAAAATCAAACTCATAAACTGTTATTTATACAATATTAGCATAAATAATTATGAAAATTAATTTTGTATTATATTAAAATATAATTTTATGATCAAATAAGTTGAATAAATTAAATTTATAATTAATTTATTCGTTTAACTTAAATTAAATCTAAAAAAACATAGTATAAAATTAATAATTATGATATTAACATAAGTTAAATAATCTTAATTAAGAATTTAAATTTAATGAATAATTTAATTAGATAATAAACAAATTTATTCTTTTTAATCCAATAGTTTCTTATTACAACATAAATTTTTTATTTAATTTGATGCAATAAAGTTACATTTTAAAATACAAAATTATATATGAATATATAATATAATTTGATTTTATACTGTTTAGTATTTTATATCTAATGTTTTTTTTACTTACGATTTATAAGTTTGTAAAAATATTTAGGTTTATGTTTTTATTTTTTTAAAAAAAAAGAAATATATTTAGAATTGTATATTAATGTTTAAATTAATTAAATATAGATTTTAATTTATATTAAAAAGTATTTTTATAAAAAATAATAAATTATTTTTATATTAATAACATTAAATTATCATTTAATGTATTAAAATTACTAATTAACATACCGATGATATTTTTTATAAAAATTTATATTTTATTTTTTTTAAAATCATACAAATACATAAATAACAGTTATATATATAATAAAAAAATAATTTATTTTTAAATTAATAAAAATTATAATTAATAAAATATTTATTTATATAAAATTTTTTGAAATATGTATTTTCTGTTATTAGATTTTAACTATTGTTTAAAAATTTAATACAATTTAATTAACAAAAATTACTTAAAAATAGATTTTTTTTTAAAAGTTAATAAAATGTATTAATATTGATCTTATCAAGATATATAATAATTTATTAAATATATATTTATTTAAAAAGATTAAAATACTTATTTTTATATCACATTTGTGTAGAATGATTGATTCAAAAAATATTTTAAATTACAATTGATTTATATCAAAATGTTATTTTAAATATTGATGCATTACTTTTGACTTATCGTATATTTATTGTAATTTGAATATTAGATATTATATTTTATTTGAGGGATGCTTTAATGAGTAAAATAAGCGATTGGCAACCAACATCATCTATTATTAATTTATTACAACGAGCAAAAATTATTAATGAGATTAGACGGTTTTTTTCTGATCGTTGTATTCTTGAAGTTGAAACTCCTGCAATTAGTCAATTTACAGTAACAGATGTTCATTTATCTCCTTTTAAAACTTATTTAAAAAAACAAGGATCTAAAAATGAAAATATTAACATGTATTTAATAAGCAGCCCTGAATATCATATGAAGAGATTGTTAGCTGCAGGTAGTGGTCCTATATATCAATTATGTCATAGTTTTCGTAATAAAGAAATTGGGAGATATCATAATCCTGAATTTACAATACTTGAATGGTATCGTCCTCATTTTGATATTTATCATTTAATAAATGAAGTTGACGATTTTTTACAGCAAATTCTTGAATGCAGTAATACTGAATTATTATCATATCAACAAGCTTTTTTACGATATTTGAATATTGATCCATTTTCTTCAGAAAAAAACAAATTATATGAAGTTGCTAAAAGTTTAAATTTAGAAAATTTTATTAAACAAGAAGAAGATAAGGATGTTTTATTGCAACTTCTTTTTACAGTTGGGATTGAACCATACATTGGTAAAGAAAAACCAACAACAATTTATCATTTTCCTGCAACGCAAGCTTCTTTAGCGAAGATTAGTCAAGAAGATCATCGTGTATCTGAGCGTTTTGAAGTTTATTATAAAGGTATGGAATTAGCTAATGGGTTTCATGAATTAACAGACGTTATTGAACAACGACGTCGTTTTGAACTAGATAATAATAAAAGAAGCGCTCTTGGGCTACAAGTTCGTAAAATTGATGAATATTTTTTATCTGCATTAGCATCTGGATTACCAGATTGTTCTGGAGTAGCTATAGGGATTGATAGGTTAATTATGATAGCATTAAAAGCTGAAAAAATAACTGATGTAATAACTTTCCCTATTACTATAGCATAACTTTTTAATATAAAAATATTTCATATATTATATTAAAAAGTTATAGGAAATAAATTATTAATATAAATAATCTTAATTTTTATTAAAATCTAATATTTGTTTTAATTAAACAATTTTTATAATATAATTTATTAATTTATATTAAACTCTTAAAGAGTTAACAAAACATATCGAAAAGTAATATTTAATCTTTATATTTTAAATATTTAATATGGTTTATTATAAATAAATTTAAAATTATTTTATTTTTTAATAAAATATAATTTTTTAAATATTAAAAATTAATATAACTAAACTATATTCTTTAAAAGAATAGTTATGTAATATTTACAAAGTTAATCTTTTAATAAAGTTAATAATAACTATACTACATATTCTTACTTGCATTATTTTTATAAAAAAATAATATTTTATTATATATTTTTTATAGAATTTTATATTCTAATATAATCAGATTTATATTTAATTTTTTATTAAATAAAACTAATTTAAATCTAATATTTAGAGACTAAAAACAAATGATAGATAAATTAACTTCACTACGTAATTTAACAACTGTTGTAGCAGATACAAGCGATATAAAAACAATTGAATTGTATAAACCACAAGATGCAACAACAAACCCATCATTAATTTTTAATGCAACTCAAATTCCTGAATATACTGAATTAATCAATGATGCAATAATGTGGTCTCGAAAACAAAGTAATCAGCTTAAACAACAAGTTATTGACGCTTGCGATAAACTAGCAGTTAATATTGGTATAAAAATCTTAAAACTCATCCCTGGACGTATTTCTACTGAAATTGATGCGAGGCTTTCTTATGATGAAGAAGCTTGTATTTCTAAAGCCAGGCGATTAATTAAAATATATAATGATGCTTTTATAAAAAATAATCGTATATTAATTAAATTAGCTGCAACGTGGGAAGGAATAAAAGCAGCTGAAAAGTTAGAAAAAGAAGGTATTAATTGCAATTTAACTCTTTTATTTTCTTTTGCTCAAGCACAAGCTTGCGCGGAAGCTGGTGTTTATTTAATTTCACCGTTTGTTGGTCGAATATTTGATTGGTATAAAACACATACCAATAAAAAATCTTTTTCATTTTGTAAGACTCCTGGTGTAACTTTTGTTACTAAACTTTACAAATACTATAAAACATATAATTATAAAACTATAATTATGGGAGCTAGTTTCCGTAATATTAATGATATAATAGAATTAGCTGGTTGTGATAGTTTAACTATCCCACCAGAATTATTAAAAGAATTATCAAAAAATAAAGGAGAAGTTATTCGTAAATTAAGCTTTACTGGAAAAATAAAAAAACCAGGTATTAGATTAACAAAATTTAAATTTTATATTAAACATAATAAAAACCAAATGGCTGTTGATAAACTCTATGAAGGTATTCTTAAATTTTCAGCTGATCAAGAAAATTTGGAAAAAACGATTTTAAGTTATTTATAAAAACTTTTTTTATAAAAACCTTAAAAGTATTTAATCAAATTAATAATTATTGTACTATTTAAAATTTAAATAATTCAAAATTTATATTTTATATTAATTTATTTTTTTATAATTTTATAAATAAAAATTAGTTTATTGTAAATTTCATAAATTTTAATTTTAATAGTAGATCATATGTATTTATATAATAAAAGTATATACGTCAAAATTTTAATTTAAAATCAATTAATTTATTTGTTAGCAAATTATTTGCAATTTTCATAACTTCTCGAAGGTTTATATTCATTTAAAAATATATTATATTTAATTAGTTAAATATTTTTTAAAAATATTTATTAAAAATAACTAAAAAATCTTTTCAAAAAGTTAATCTATATTTTGAATGTCATAAAATTTAGTTAATATTAAAAAATATTCCAAGTTAAACGCACTTGAAAATAGGCTATTTTAGCCTTATATATTATAATATCAATTTTTTTTTGAAAAGATTTTTTTGGAGGCGTTTAGATGGGTAAAATCATTGGTATTGACTTGGGTACAACTAATTCGTGTGTTGCTATTATGGATGGGCCAAGCGCTCGTGTTATAGAAAATAGTGAAGGTGATAGAACTACTCCGTCTGTTATTGCATATACGCAAGATGGAGAAATTTTAGTTGGTCAACCAGCAAAACGTCAGGCTGTAACAAACCCAGAGAACACGTTGTTTGCAATAAAACGTTTAATAGGTCGAAAGTTTCAAGATAAAGAAGTTCAGAGAGATGTTGCTATTATGCCATATAAAATTATTGCAGCTGATAATGGTGATACTTGGTTAGATGTTAAAGGACAAAAAATTGCCCCACCACAAATATCCGCTGAAGTTTTAAAAAAAATGAAAAAAACAGCAGAAGATTATTTAAGTGAAACTATTACAGAAGCGGTTATTACCGTACCAGCTTATTTTAATGATGCACAAAGGCAAGCAACAAAAGATGCCGGTCGTATTGCTGGTTTAGATGTTAAGAGAATTATTAATGAACCAACAGCAGCCGCTTTAGCTTATGGTTTAGACAAAGAGGTTGGTAATCGTACTATTGCGGTTTATGATTTAGGTGGTGGAACATTTGATTTATCAATTATTGAACTTGATGAAGTTGATGGTGAAAAAACTTATGAAGTTTTAGCAACTAATGGAGATACGCATTTAGGTGGAGAAGATTTTGATATTAGATTAATTAATTTTCTAGTAGAACAATTTAAAAAAGAACAAGGAGTGGATTTACGTAACGATTCTCTCGCAATGCAAAGACTTAAAGAAGCAGCTGAAAAAGCAAAAATCGAACTTTCTTCTGCACAACAAACAAATGTTAATCTACCTTATATTACAGCAAATGCAAGTGGTCCTAGTCATATGAATATTAAAGTTACTCGTTCAAAATTAGAATCACTTGTCGAAGATCTTATTAAACGTTCAATAGAGCCGATAAAAGTTGCTTTAAAAGATGCAAATTTAACTATAAATAATATAAACGATGTAATATTAGTTGGTGGTCAAACACGAATGCCAATGGTTCAAAAGGCAGTTGCTGATTTCTTTGGAAAAGAGCCTCGTAAAGATGTTAATCCTGACGAAGCAGTTGCAATAGGAGCGGCTGTACAAGGTGGTGTATTAGCTGGTGATGTTAAAGATGTTTTATTGTTAGATGTAACACCTTTATCTTTAGGAATCGAAACTATGGGCGGTGTAATGACTTCATTAATTTCTAAAAACACTACAGTACCGACAAAACATAGTCAAGTATTCTCTACAGCAGAAGATAATCAATCTGCAGTAACTATTCATGTTTTACAAGGAGAACGAAAACGTTCGAGTGATAACAAATCACTAGGTCAATTTAATTTAGACGGTATACAAGCAGCACCACGTGGTATTCCTCAAATCGAAGTTACATTTGATATAGATGCTGATGGTATATTACATGTATCTGCTAAAGATAAGAACAGTGGACGTGAACAAAATATTACTATTAAAGCTTCATCTGGATTAAATGAGGATGAAATTGAAAAAATGGTACGTGATGCAGAAGCGAATGCGGAAACAGACCGTAAATTTGAAGAGTTAATTCAAGTTCGTAATCAAGCTGATCAATTAATACATAGTACAAGAAAGCAAATTCAAGAAATCGGTGAAAAGTTAAATAGTATAGATAAATTAAATATAGAAAAAGCGATTTCTGAGTTAGAAATAGCAACAAAAAGTGAAGATAAAACTAATATTGAATCAAAAATTCATTTTTTAATAACAGCATCAGAAAAACTCCTTGAGTTTACAAAACAGCAAAATCAAGCAAAAAATTGTGATTCTTCATGCACAAAAACTAAAAAAGATAATAATGTTGTTGATGCAGAATTTGAAGAAGTTAAAGATAAAGATAAAAACTAAGATTTCAGTTAGTTTAATAGTTTCTTAATTTATATATTAGACTAAAACAAAAAAAATAAATTATTATTATTTTATGTTTTATTTTGTTTTACATGGTTAATTAAATGGCAAAAAGAGATTTTTATGATATTTTAGGCTTATCAAAAAATGCATCAGATAGAGATATAAAACGAGCATATAAACGTTTAGCTATGAAATATCACCCTGATCGAAATCAGGATAAAAAAAACGAATCAGAAGCTAAATTTAAAGAAATAAAAGAGGCTTACGAAATTCTTTCTGATGATAAAAAAAGATCTGCTTACGATCAATACGGACATTCAGCTTTTGAACAAAGTACAATTAGTGATAGCACTGATTTTAGTGATATTTTTGGTGATGTTTTTGGTGATATTTTTGGAAGTAATCGAAAACAAAAACACCAATTTCGTGGATCAGACTTACAATATAATATACAATTAACTCTTGAAGAAGTTGTTTGTGGTGTAACAAAAGAAATACGTATTCCAACATTAGATGTTTGTAACATATGCCATGGTAATCGTTCAAAACCTGGAAGTACTGCTGAAATATGTTCTACTTGTCGTGGTGCAGGACAGATTCATATACGTCAAGGTTTTTTCTCAATTCAACAACCTTGTCCGAGTTGTAATGGTCGTAAAAAAATAATCAAAGATCCATGCAATAAATGCTATGGACAAGGTCGTATTGAAAGATATAAAACGTTATCTGTAAAAATTCCCGCTGGAATTAATAATGGTGATCGTATTCGTTTATCTGGTGAAGGTGAAGCGGGAAGTGATGGAGCTCAATCAGGAGATTTATTTGTTCAAATTAATGTATCTCCTCATAATATTTTTGTACGTGATAACAATAATCTACATTGTGATGTACCTATCAATTTTTCTGTTGCAGCATTAGGTGGAGAGATTGGAGTGCCAACTATTGATGGATGTGTAAAATTAAAAATACCAGCTGAAACACAAACTGGAAAAGTTTTACGTATAAGAAATAAGGGAGTAAAATCAGTACGCAGTGGTATACATGGTGATTTAATGTGTCGGGTAGTTGTTGAAACACCTGTTAAATTAAATGAAAAGCAAAAGTGGCTTCTTGCTGAATTAGGTGAATCATTAGGTGGTGTTAGTGGCGAAAAAAATAGTCCACGCTCAAAAAGTTTTTTAGACGGTGTTAAAAAATTTTTTGATGATTTAACAAATGATTAAAATTTAAAATTTTTTACAAAATGTAATTTTAAAAATATACCGTTAAAAATAAATTGTCATTAATTAATAATTGATATCAATTTATAAAAATTATTTAAAAACATCTTAAATAATTTAATTATTATATCTTACATTATTATGTAATATCGAATAAGTTATTATGAAATGATTATATGCAGTTTAAAATAATTATTTTTTTATAATTTTAATTATTACGTATATAATCTATAGTAAATAGATAGATTCAAATTTAGTTTATGTATTAATATAATTTAATAAAAATCTTATGGAGATACATAAAAATCTAAATTTTTTTTCATATTAAATTGTAATCGAATATAATATTTATTGTTATATTAAATAATTTCATATAAAAATTAATTAGGCTATTTAACATAAAACTTAGAATTTAATAATAGTAAATTCAAATTTACTTATCAATACAAAAATATATTGTATATATCTATTTGTTATTTTAATATTTTTTAAAATAAATAAATTATAGATAGTATTATGTTATTGTTTAAAATTAAGATTTAAATCTTATGAGGTATTTTTATAAAAAATTTTAATAAAAACCGGTTTAGAAAACCGGTTTTTAACCTACATTACTTTTATTTGAGCATGCAATCTAGATTTATGTCTTGCTGCTTTATTTTTATGTATTAAACCTTTAGTAGCAAGTCTATCAACAATAATTTGCATATTATAAAACGCTTTTTTTGCAGTTTCATTGTTGTTTGTGGCAATTGCTGTATGAACTTTTTTTATAAAAGTGCGAAGCATAGAACGTCGGCTGGAATTATGTTTACGTCTTTTTTCTGTTTGAATAGCACGTTTTTTAGCTGATTTAATATTAGCCAAAATATAACCTCCAAAGATTTTTTATCTATAAATTTTATTTAATTTTTTATTTTTTAATAAATGCTTATAAATAAACATTTATTTTTTTAAACATATAAATTGATAATAATACATTTTTATTAAAAACTATAAAATAGATTTTTAATCTAAAAAGTAAACAAAATAATTTTTTAAATTATTATTGCTTATATAAAGTTGTGAATCATTATTATTAAATAATTTTACATATAAAATACGATAGTTATAATAATGAATAAAATTTTATAATTTATCTAATGTTTAAATTTAAAATACAGTTAAATATGCTTGTAGTTTTACTATAATAGTTTTTGATATTAATTAATTATAATACTTCTAATTTAGAAATCCATAATTTAAAAAATATTTCATAAATCTTTATTGATATCATTTTTAAAAAACAAATAAATTTTGGTATTAATTCTATATGGAGATAATTCGAGGTGTTCAAAACATAAAAGCATATCATTGTGGTTGTGCATTAACTATTGGTAATTTTGATGGAGTTCATCGTGGTCATCAATTCTTGCTTAAAAATTTAAAATTTAAAGGAAAACAATTAACCATTCCAACAATAGTAATGATTTTTGAACCACAACCGCTTGAATTTTTTACTAGTAATAAAAAAATACCTGCTCGTTTAACACATTTACGAGATAAAATAAAATATTTTTCAGAGATTAATATAGATTATCTGTTATTTATCGAGTTTAACAAATATATTGCATCATTAACACCATTTGATTTTATTTCTAAACTTCTTGTTAATAAATTAGATATAAAACATCTTATAATAGGTGATGACTTTAAGTTTGGAAGAAATCGTATGGGTGATTTTGAGTTTTTAAAATATGCAAGCGAAATATTCGGTTTTAAAGTTACAAATACAAAAAGTATTTATAACATAAAAACACGAATTAGTAGTACAGTAATCCGTAAAGCAATTCAAGAAAATAATTTTATTTTAGCAGAAAATTTATTAGGTCATCCATATCGTATTAGTGGACGTGTTATATATGGAAATCAAATTGGAAAAAAAATAGGTTTTCCAACAGCAAATTTATTATTAAAACACTTAGTAGTACCTGTAGATGGCGTGTATATTGTAGAAGTTCATGATGGATTTAACAAAAAAGCATTACCTGGTGTTGCTAATATTGGTAAACGACCTACGTTACCTGTAAAAAAAACGCAATTGGAGGTTCATTTGATTGATGAAAATATAAATTTATATGGACATTATATAGATGTAGTATTACGTAAAAAATTACGTGATGAACAAAAATTTACATCTTTAAAATATCTCAAAAAACAAATTACTAAAGATGTAACTATGGCAAAAGAATACTTTTATAAAATTAAAAATTAATATAATAATATAATTGGAATCTAGATTATGAGTGATTATAAAGAAACATTGAATTTACCAAGTACTGATTTTCAAATGCGTGCGAATTTAACTAAAATTGAACCTAATACACTTAAGCGTTGGAATAAAGAAAATTTATATCAAGCTGTTCGTGAATCAAAATTTAAAAAAAAAATGTTTATTTTACATGATGGACCCCCATATGCTAATGGAGCAATTCATATAGGTCATTCAATTAATAAAATCCTTAAAGATATTATTATTAAATCTAAGGGATTATCAGGATACAATTCTCCATATATTCCAGGTTGGGATTGTCATGGGTTACCTATTGAGCATAAAATAGAAAATTTATTAAATAATTTAAAAAAAAATGTATCTTCAACAGAATTTCGTGTTCAATGTCGTAATTATGCTAAAAAACAAATTAAAAAACAAAAAGATGATTTTATTCGTTTAGGTGTATTAGGTGATTGGAATGAAGCTTATCAGACTATGGATTTCAAAACAGAAGCTAATACCATTAGAGCATTATCTAAAGTTATTAAAAATGGTTTTTTAATAAAAGGAGCAAAACCTGTTTATTGGTGTACAATATGTACCTCTTCATTAGCTGAAGCTGAAGTTGAGTATTACAATAAAAGTTCGCCAGGAATATATGTAAAATTTAAAGCTGTAAATGATAAAGAAATATGTAAAAAATTTGGAGTATCTAGCGATAAATCTGTATCAATAATAATTTGGACAACTACACCATGGACTTTACCTGCCAATAAAGCTATTTCAGTAAACCAAAATTTTATATATAATTTAATTGAAATAAATAATGAATTAATAATTTTGGCTTCTAATCTTATTAAAAATGTGTTTAAAACTATAAATGTTACTTTTTGGAAAAAAATCGGGGATTGTAATGGGAAATCACTTGAATTATTATATTTTCAACATCCATTCATGAATATTAATGTTCCTATTGTTTTAAGCGATCACGTTAATTTGACTATTGGAACTGGTGCTGTACATATTGCACCTGATCACGGCCAAGAAGATTATAGTATTTGTTTAAAATACAATTTAAAAATTTCAAATTTAGTTGATTCAAATGGATGTTTTTTACCTAATACTTATCCATCGTTAGATGGTATATTTATTTTTAAAGCAAACGATATTATCGTTAAACTTTTAAATGAAAGTGGTTCACTTTTATTTAAGCATATTATTCAACATAGTTACCCACATTGTTGGCGACATAAAACTGCGGTTATCTTTCGATCAATACCTCAGTGGTTTATATGTATGGATAAAAATAAATTGCGTGAAAGATTATTAAATGAAATAAAAAATGTTCAATGGATTCCGAATTATGGGTTTTCTAAAATAAAATCAATGATAGAAAATCGTCCTGATTGGTGTATTTCTCGTCAACGCGTCTGGGGTGTTCCAATGCCTTTATTTGTTCATAAAAAAACAGAAGAATTACATCCGAGGACATTAGAATTAATGGAAGAAATAGCTAAACGTGTTGAATTAAATGGAATAGAAGCATGGTGGAATCTTGATTCCAAAGAACTGATTGGTGATGAATCTAAAATTTATCATAAAATCTCTGACACACTAGATGTGTGGTTTGATTCAGGTGCAACACATTTTTCTGTTGTAAAAACACGTGCTGAATATCAATCTAATTATGCTAATTTATATCTTGAAGGGTTAGATCAACATAGAGGTTGGTTTATGTCATCGTTAGTACTTTCGATGATTATAAATGAAAGAGCTCCATATAATCAAGTCTTAACACATGGTTTTGTAGTTGATAAACAAAATCGTAAAATGTCTAAATCTTTAGGTAATACTATTAGTCCACAAGAAATTGTTAGTAAATTCGGAGCTGATGTTTTACGATTATGGGTTGCTTCAACTAATTATACTAATGACATATCAATTTCTAATGAAATTTTAGAACGTATAGCAGACTCATATCGTCGTATTCGTAATACAGTACGTTTTTTATTATCAAACTTAAATGATTTCGACCCTGAAAAAAAATTAATTAAACAAAAAGATATGATTGCATTAGATAATTGGGCTATTAGTAGAGCATTTGATACACAAAAAGAAATTATTAATTTATATAATAAATATGATTTTTCTCTTATATTCCAACGAATAATGTATTTTTGTTCTATTGAAATGAGTTCGTTTTATTTTGACATTATTAAAGATCGTCAATACACTACAAGAAAAAACAGTTTAGCTCGTAGAAGTTGTCAAAGTGCTTTGTTTCACATAGCGGAAGCACTAGTCCGTTGGATTGCTCCAGTGTTGTCTTTTACTTCAGATGAAATATGGAGTAAACTACCTGGCAAACGTTCGAAATTTGTTTTTACTGAAGAGTGGTATGATGGTTTATATAATTTAGATAATTCTATTGAAATGAATAATACTTTTTGGTCTCAAATATTAATGATTCGTAATGAATCAAATAAAATTTTAGAACAAGCACGTATAGATAAAAAAATAAAATCTTCATTAGAAGCAGAATTATTTTTATATGCTGATAATAATCTATTTAAAAAGCTTAATAGTTTAGAAAATGAATTACGCTTTATTTTATTAACATCAAAAGTAACAGTAATTGATATCAAATCAGCTCCAAATAATGCGCAAGAAACTACTTTAAAAGGACTTAAAATTTTATTTAATAAAGCTAATGGTAAAAAATGCCCTAGATGTTGGCATTATACAAACGATATAAATACAAATCAATTAGATATCTGTAATCGTTGTATTACTAATGTTTTTGGTCATGGTGAAACGCGTAAGTTTGCTTAAATGAAAATACATATTTGTTCTACAGGTTTACGTTTTTTATGGTTAATAATTATAGTTATTATTATAGATTTATTAATTAAACAAATTATTTTAAATACATTAAATCTATACGAACAATATAATATATGTAGATTTTTTAGAATAATATACACACAAAACTTTGGGATTGCTTTTGGATTCTTAGCAAGTAAAAATAATTTGCGGCGTTGGTTTTTTTTATTGGTCGCTATTAGTGTTTCTATTATTTTAATACTTATATTAAGTACGCAAGATACTAAAAAACCTTTAATTAATATTGCTTATTCACTAATAGTTGGTGGAGCAATCGGTAATATTAGTGATCGTTTAACACATGGTTTTGTTATAGACTATTTTGATTTTTATATTGGTGATTTGCATTGGCCAATTTTCAATACTGCGGATGTAGCAATTTGTTTTGGAACAACATTAATTATTTTAGATTCTTTTTTATCTTGTAAAAAAGAATAATAACAAAAAACACCTAAATCAAACATTATAATTTTAATATTGTTTAATTATAATTATCTTTATTTAAATAATTTCATATTTATTTTTTAATAATTTTAAATTACTATAAATATTTCAACTCTTATCTTAATAAGATTAACAGTAAATTGCTTATATTTAAATATAATGAAAATTTTAATGGCTAATCCTCGTGGATTTTGTGCTGGTGTAAAACGAGCTATCAGCATAGTAGATAAAGCTTTAAAAAAATACGGATCACCTATTTATGTTAAACATGAATTAGTACATAATCAATATATTGTTGATTCTTTAAAACGACAAGGAGTTATTTTTATTGAAGAGCTTTCAGAAGTTCCAAAGGATTCTATCTTAATATTTTCTGCTCATGGTGTTTCTAAAACATTCTCCAAAGAAGCTTACTCTCGTAAGCTTGGTTTAATATATGATGCAACTTGTCCTTTAGTAAAAAAAATACATATTGAAGTACTTAAGGCTAGCAATGAAGACAGTGAAGTAATCTTGATTGGTCATAAAGAACACCCAGAAATTCAAGGAACAATTGGGTACTATAGTAGTGCTATAGGAGGGATATATATAGTTACGTCTAAAGAAGATGTATGGAAATTACATGTTAAAAATAAAAAAAATCTATATTTTGTAACACAAACAACTCTATCTATTGACGATACTAGTGATATTATTAATAGTATTATTACTCGTTTTCCTAATATTATTAGACCACGTAGAGATAATATTTGTTATGCAACAAGGAATCGACAAGAGGCAACAAAAAAAATTGCTAAATTTTCTGATATTGTGTTTGTTATAGGTTCTAAAAATTCATCAAATTCTAACCGTTTAGTAGAATTAGTATTAAAATTAAAAAAACAAGCTTATTTAATAGATGATGTTAAAGATATAAACTCTGATTGGTTAATTAATGTAAAAATAATTGGATTAACTGCTGGAGCTTCTGCTCCAGATGTTTTAATAAATAAAGTGATTAACAGACTTAAAAAATTTGGTGTTAATTCTATAGTTGAATTTTAATGTTATAAAAAATATTTTTAAAATATTTAAAATAATAAAAATACTTTGAAAAATAGTTTTATTAGTTATTAACTCAACAAAATATACTATAATTAATTAATTTTTAAATTAAACTTTTATATTAAATAGTAAATATTTTTTAATTTATTTTAAAAAATGATTTTATTAAAAAATTAGAAATAATAAATTTATATTAAAACGTATATTAAATTCTACTTAGTATTTTTTTAGAGAAAATAAAAATGATAAATTCAATTGTACGGATTGTAATTATAGGTGCATATGGTCGTATGGGACAACAAATAATTAAAACTATACAATCACAATCTAATTTTAAACTTATCGCTGCTATTGAACATGAAAGCAATTCATTTCTTAAAGAAGATATAAAAAAATCTATTGATATAGATAACTTTGAATTTTTGGTTACTAATTCTTTAAATAAAATAATTGATGATTTTGATGTTGTAATAGATTTTAGTTCTCCAAAAGCAACTATAAAATATTTAAATTTTTGTAAAAAAAAATTTAAAGCAATGGTTATTGGGACAACTGGGTTTAATAATCAAGATAAAGAAATTGTTATTAATGCATCTAAAACAATTCCAATTGTTTTTTCTAGCAACTTTAGCATTGGAGCTAATTTACTATTAAAATTATTAGAAAAAACAGCTAAATTAATAGGAAGACATAGTGATATAGAAATTATAGAAACACATCACCGAAATAAAATTGATTCACCATCAGGAACTGCATTATTGATTGGTGAGTCTGTTGCAAATGCATTAGAAAAAAATTTAAAAGATATAATACACAATACTAACAATAAAGATCGTGATACAGGAACAATTGTTTTTACCTCAATTAGAAGCGGAGATATTATTGGTGAACATACAGCTATATTTAATAATATTGAGGAACAAATTAAAATAACACATAAAGTTTCAAATCGAATAACTTTTGCTAAAGGAGCACTTAAAGCAGCCTATTGGGTAATTAATAAAAAACCAGGTTTATATAATATGAAAGATGTATTAGATATTAATAATTTATAATCTTTTTTTTAAAAAATCAAATGTATTTTATATTATTTTTATTATTTAACATTAATTGAATTATTTAAAATAAAATAAAACCTAAAGTATAATTTATTACCATTCGGAGGTTGTTTTGACTAAGTCAGCAACATTAATCTTGGAAGATGGAACGCAATTTAATGGTCGCAATATAGGTGTTGATGGAATAACTATTGGAGAAGTTGTTTTTAATACATCAATGACAGGATATCAAGAAATAATTACTGATCCTTCTTATTTTCAACAAATTGTAACTATGACATATCCTCATATTGGTAATGTAGGAACAAATACTGATGATGAAGAATCGCAAAATGTGCATGTTCAAGGATTAATAATTCGTGATTTATCATTAACTTATAGTAAATGCCGTGGACAGAAAAGTCTGTTTGAATACCTTAAATACCACAAGATTATTGCTATTGCAGATATTGATACTCGCAAATTAACGCATTTATTAAGAAATAATGGTTCTCAAAATGGATGTATTATTAGTGGAGAGAATATAAATAAATTATCAATACTTAAAAAAATTCGTTCTTTTTTAAAATTTAATGGATTAGATTTAATGCAAAGAGTATCTACAAAACAAATTTATAATTGGACACAAGGATCTTGGTTTCCTAAAAATAAAAAAGAATTTGAAAAAAAAAATAAAAAACTTTTTATACATATTGTAGCTTATGATTTTGGTATAAAAAGAAATATTTTAAAGATGTTAGTTGATCGTGGTTGTCATATAACTGTTGTACCAGCTACAACGCAAGCAAAAATAGTATTAGCAATGAAACCTGATGGTATTTTATTATCTAATGGACCAGGGGATCCATCATCTTATGATTTTATGATTGAAATAATTAAACAATTAATTAAGACACAAATACCAATATTTGGTATATGTTTAGGTCATCAATTATTAGCATTAGCAAATGGTGCAAATACAATAAAAATGAAATTTGGTCATCATGGAACAAATCATCCAGTAAAAGATTTAGATAAAGACATTATTATAATTACAGCACAAAATCATAGTTTTGTAGTTGATGAATTTACGTTACCAGATACATTACGTATAACACATAAATCATTATTTGATGGAACACTGCAAGGTATTCATCATAAATATAAGCCTATTTTTAGTTTTCAAGGACACCCTGAAGCTAGTTCTGGTCCACATGATGCTGCTAATTTATTTGATTATTTTATTGATTTAATAAATAAGTATCGTCAAAATATATTAAAGCAAAATGCTAAAATAATTTAGGAGTAGAAATGGCAAAACGTACAGATATAAAAAGCATTTTGATTTTAGGAGCAGGTCCTATTACCATAGGACAAGCATGTGAGTTTGATTATTCAGGAGTTCAAGCATGTAACGCAATACGTGAAGAAGGATATCGTGTTATTCTTATTAATTCGAATCTCGCAACAATTATGACTGATCCAGAAATAGCTGATGCAACATATATTGAGCCAATTCATTTAGAAGTTGTTCGTAAAATTATAGAAAAAGAGCGCCCAGATGCTATTTTAGCAACAATGGGAGGACAAACAGCGCTTAACTGTGCTATTGAATTACAACGAAATGGTATTTTAAAAGAATTTGGTGTAACTATGATCGGTGCAACAGCTGAATCGATATATAAAGCAGAAGATAGACAGTGCTTTGATAAAGCTATGAAAAAAATAGGCTTAGATACTGCTAAATCAGGTGTTGCACATAATATTCATGAAGCACGCGCAATTCTTAAAACAATTGGTTTTCCATGTATTATACGTCCATCATTTACTATTGGAGGTTCAGGTAGTGGTATAGCTTATAATATAGATGAATTTGAAGAAATTTGTACTTATAGTTTTGCATTATCCACAACAAAAAAAATATTAATTGACGAATCATTAATTGGCTGGAAGGAATATGAAATAGAAGTTGTGCGAGATAAAAAAGATAATTGTATTATTGTTTGTTCTATAGAAAATTTTGATCCAATGGGGATACATACAGGTGATTCAATAGCAGTTGCTCCAGCTCAAACTTTAACTGATAAAGAATATCAAATAATGCGTAACGCTTCTATATCTGTGTTACGTGAAATAGGTATAGAAACTGGTGGATCAAATGTACAATTTGCAATAAATCCAAAAGATGGACGTTTAATAATTATTGAAATGAATCCACGTGTTTCACGATCATCTGCATTAGCTTCAAAAGCTACAGGTTTTCCTATAGCAAAAATCGCCGCGAAATTAGCTATAGGATATTCACTTGATGAATTAAAAAACAATATTACTGGTAACTATACACCTGCTTCTTTTGAACCAACTATAGATTATGTTGTAACAAAAATCCCTCGTTTTAATTTTGAAAAATTTTCTGGAACAAATGATAGATTAACTACTCAAATGAAATCTATTGGAGAAGTTATGGCTATTGGGCGCACATTTCAAGAATCAATACAAAAAGCATTACGAGCTCTTGAAGTTGGAGCTACTGGATTGAATCCAAAAGTTAATCAAAACAATCCTGATGTATTAAAATATATTTATTACGAATTAAAGTATGCTGGAGCAGAACGTATTTGGTATATTGCAGATGCCTTTAGAACAGGTTTGTCTGTTGATATTGTTTTTAATTTAACAAAAATAGATAAATGGTTTCTAGTACAGCTTGAGGAGTTAGTTAAATTAGAAGAAATAATAATAAAAAAAGGGATCAGCGGGATAACAAAAGATTTTTTACGTGTATTAAAACGTAAAGGATTCTCAGATGCACGTTTAGGGGACTTATTAAAATTATCTGAAGAAATAATACGTAATTTACGTCAAAGTTATAATCTGCATCCAGTTTATAAACGCATTGATACTTGTGCTGCTGAATTTTCAGCATATAGCGCTTATATGTATTCAACTTATGAAGATGAATGTGAATCAAATCCTAATTATAATAAAAATAAAATTATGATATTAGGTGGCGGACCAAATCGCATCGGACAAGGAATTGAATTTGATTATTGTTGTGTTCATGCCGCTATAGCACTTCGTGAAGATGGCTATGAGACAATTATAGTTAATTGCAATCCAGAAACTGTTTCAACAGATTACGATATATCGGATAGACTTTATTTTGAACCAATTACTATTGAAGATATACTTGAAATTATTAATATTGAACGACCAGATGGTGTAATTGTACAATATGGAGGACAAACTCCACTAAAATTATCACGAATGTTAGAAACAGCTGGTGTCGTAATTATAGGAACGAGTCCAGATAATATAGATCGAGCAGAAGACCGAAAACGATTTCAAAAAGTAGTTAAAAATCTAAATTTAAAACAACCGAAAAATGCAACCGTGACAACACTTGAGCAAGCTATAAAAAAATCAGACACTATTGGTTACCCAATAATAGTACGTCCATCTTATGTATTAGGTGGCAGTTCTATGGAAATTATTTATAATGAAATAGATCTAAAAAAATATTTTCAATGTGCTATAAATGTTTCTAATAATTCTCCTGTTCTTTTAGATAGTTTCTTAGATAACGCAATAGAAGTTGATGTAGATGCTATTTGTGATGGTAAAATGGTATTAATTGGTGGTATCATGGAACATATTGAACATGCTGGAGTTCATTCAGGAGATTCAGCATGCTCATTACCAGCTTATACGTTAAGTAAAAAAATTCAAGATTCAATACGTAAACAAGTTAACAATCTTGCTTTTGAATTAGGTATTCATGGACTTATGAATACTCAATTTGCTGTAAAAAATAATGAAATTTATCTTATTGAAGTTAATCCACGTGCAGCAAGAACAATACCATTTGTATCAAAAGCAACAGGCATCCCTTTAGCTAAAATAGCCGCTCGTGTAATGGTTGGAAAAACATTATCGCAATTAAATATAACAAAAGAAATTATTCCACCTTATTTTTCTGTAAAAAAAGTTGTATTACCTTTTAATAAATTTCAAGGTATTGATCCAATTCTTGGACCTGAAATGCGTTCTACAGGAGAAGTAATGGGTATTGGTAAATCTTTTGCTGAAGCGTTTGCAAAAGCAATGCTTGGAAGTAATTCTATTATAAAAAAATCTGGACGAGTGTTATTATCAGTTCGTAAAGAAGATAAAATACGGATTGTTGATTTAGCTATTAAACTATTAAAACAAGGTTATAAATTAGATGCTACACGTGGTACAGCTGTTGTGTTATGTAATGCTGGAATTATTCCGCGTATAGTAAATAAAGTTAATCAAGGTCATCCTAATATTCATGATAGAATTAAAAATGGTGAATATGATTATATTGTTAATACTACATCAGAACGTAAAGCAATTGAAGATTCAAAATTAATAAGACGTACTGCATTACAATATAAAGTACATTATGATACTACTTTAAACGGTGGGTTTGCAACTACTATGTCATTAACAGTAAATCCAACTGATAATATCAATTCATTACAAGAAATGCATTTATTAATTAAATAAATATCAATGTTACTATTAAAATTAATAATTAATATTAAAACATTTAATATTTTATATTGTCTAATTTCACTAAAAAATCTTTTGATAAATATTATATAAAAGAATAATTATATATTATATATCAAGTAAATTGATTATAAAATAACTAATTAAATAATTAATAAATTCTATTTTTTATAAAAATATTAAAAATAATTTATAATTATTATTTGAAACAATAATTATAAATAATATCTATATAATAGATATTGCTTTTAATAATATATATAATATTGTTAATGCATATAATATATAAATATATAAAATTATGTATTTACTTAAAATAAATAAAATAACACGAATAATTCAAAATATTAATTTTAGTTGAAATATATTCTTAAGACTTGAAATCTTAAATATATTCACATATAATTATATATGTATTAAATTATCAATAATTAATTTAGAGGAATTATCATGGCTAATATTAAACCTTTTTCGTTCTTTCCAGTTATTTCTGATAATCTTTTTTCAAATAGATTTGATCAGATAGATCGTTTGTTTAGTCAATTAACAGGAAGTAAACCAATATCAACTTCTGTACAAACATATAATTTAAGACAAATTGATGAAAATTATTATGAGCTTACTGTTAGTGTTCCAGGATATTTAGAAAATGAATTAACTGTTTCATTAAAAAGCGGTTGTTTATTGATAAAAGGTAAAAAAGAAAATAAAAAACAAGAAGATAACGTAAAATGGATTCATCGTGGAATTCCACAGGGGGATTTTACTGTACAGTTTGATTTAGGTAAACATATAAAAATAGAAAAAGCAAGTTTATCAAGTGGACTTTTAACAATTAAAATAGAATATAAATTACCAGAAGAAGAAAAAATAAAATTAATTTCAATAAAAAATGAAGACATAACAAATTAAATTTAAATTAATAATCATTAAAAACCTCAGTTGTATTTTTATACGAGGTTTTTAAAATTAATATAATGTATTCTAAATTTAACAAGATATTTTAATTATATATAATATGTTATATTTTTCGTTTACTTGTATTAACATTAATATGTTTATTTTTTTAATAAAATTTTTTATATTGAAATACATATAATTTAAAATAGTGTATTTTATAAATTATTATCAGTTATTTTTAATGATTAATAAAAATATAAATTTACAAAAAGACTAGATATTACAAAATAGTAAAATCATAAATTAATAGTATGTTTTAATTAAAAATAATTATAATTTGTAATTTTATATTCAACAATTAATAAAAACGTTTAAAAAATATAAAACCATAACTTAAAAATTATTTAATAATAAAATGTACAATAATATAGATTTAAACAACTTTATTATATATATTCTAATATATATGTTACATATTTATATATGTAATTTATTACTGATCACCAATAAAATAAACAACTATATAGTTATATAAAAATATTAATATGATATTTTTATATAAAACTTAAAAAATGTTAATTTTAAATCATTTACTATTTATATTATTTTGATTTTATTTGATTTTTAAATAAATTATTTTTCAAATTATTTTATTGTATAAATTGAATATTATCTTATTTACAATAAATAGTATATTTAACTATTAATTATAATTTTAAAATACTATATTTATATATAGAAAAATAAGATTTTACAATTAAACAAATATATTGTAAAACACAACTATAAAAATCAAGTATAAAATAAAAAAAATATTATCAAACACACTTGAAATTTATTTTCTTAGCCCCAAAATATACTAATATGATACTAATATTTTTTTAATGGTATCGATTTTTTTAAGTAAAAATTTTGTTTATTAGGAGAATTGTTAATGAAAATTCGTCCATTGTACGACCGAGTTATTGTTAAACGAAAAGAAGTTGAATCAAAATCAGCTGGTGGAATTGTTTTGACTGGAACAGCAGCAGGAAAATCAAATCGTGGTGAAGTTCTTGCTGTAGGTAATGGACGCGTCCTAGAAAATGGTGAAATTAAAACACTAGATGTTAAAATTGGTGATATTGTAATTTTTAACGATGGCTATAGTGTAAAAGTTGAAAAAATTGACAATGAAGAATTATTAATCATGTCAGAAAGTGAAATTTTAGCAATCGTTGAAGCGTAATTTTACTCTTAAACTTCTCAATAAATAAAAAGTCAAAGGAAACAAGTAATGGCAGCTAAAGACGTTAAATTTGGTAGTGATGCACGTACAAAATTGCTTCGCGGTGTTAATATTCTTGCCGATGCAGTAAAAGTTACTTTAGGTCCTAAAGGACGTAATGTAGTTTTAGATAAATCTTTTGGTTCCCCAGTTATTACTAAAGATGGTGTTTCTGTTGCACGTGAAATTGAATTAGAAGATAAGTTTGAAAACATGGGTGCACAGATGGTAAAAGAAGTAGCTTCTAAAGCTAATGACTCATCAGGTGATGGTACAACAACTGCAACTGTTTTAGCTCAAGCAATTGTCAGTGAAGGACTAAAAGCAGTTGCTGCTGGTTTGGATCCAATGGATCTAAAACGCGGTATCGACAAAGCTGTTTTAGCAGCTGTTGAAGGATTAAAAGAATTGTCTGTTCCATGTTCAGACAATAAATCTATTGCACAAGTTGGTACTATATCTGCAAATTCTGATGAAACAGTAGGTAAATTAATTGCAGAAGCTATGAATAAAGTAGGTAAAGAAGGCGTAATTACAGTAGAAGAAGGTACAGGTTTAGAAGATGAACTTGATGTAGTTGAAGGTATGCAATTCGATCGAGGATATCTATCTCCTTATTTTATAAATAAACCTGAAACTGGATCAGTTGAATTGGAAAATCCTTTTATTTTATTAGTAGATAAAAAAATATCTAATATCAGAGAGTTATTACCTGTGTTGGAAAATGTTGCTAAAGTTAGTAAACCTCTATTAATCGTTGCTGAAGATGTTGAAGGAGAAGCATTAGCAACATTAGTTGTTAATACTATTCGCGGTATAGTAAAAGTAGCAGCAGTTAAAGCACCAGGTTTCGGTGATAGACGTAAAGCTATGTTGGAAGATATTGCTGTATTAACTAATGGTACAGTTATTTCAGAAGAAATAGGTATGGAACTTGAAAAAGCTACACTAGAAGATCTTGGTCAAGCTAAAAGAATTGTTATAAATAAAGATACAACTACTATTATTGACGGTCTTGGTAAAGAATCCTCTATTTCAGGACGAGTTGTTCAAATTCGTCAGCAAATCGAAGAGTCAACTTCAGACTACGATCGTGAAAAATTACAGGAACGAGTTGCTAAATTAGCTGGTGGTGTTGCAGTAATTAAAGTAGGTGCAGCTACTGAAGTTGAAATGAAAGCTAAACGTGCTCGTGTTGATGATGCTTTACATGCTACTAGAGCAGCTGTTGAAGAAGGAGTTGTTGCTGGTGGTGGAACGGCTCTTGTTCGCGTTGCAACTAGATTAGAATCACTAAAAGGTGATAACGAAGACCAAAATGTCGGTATTCGTGTTGCATTGCGCGCAATGGAAGCTCCTATGAGACAAATTGTTTCAAACGCAGGTGAAGAAGCATCTGTTGTTGTTAATAATGTTAAAGCAGCTAAAGGTAATGATGGTTATAATGCTGTCACTGCTAAGTATGGCGATATGATCAAAATGGGTATTTTAGATCCAACTAAAGTTACACGTTCTGCTCTTCAATTTGCTGCTTCTATAGCAGGACTAATGATTACTACTGAAGCTATGATAGCTGATCTTCCTAAGTCAAATACGCCTGATTCAAATACTACTGGAATGGGTGGTGGGATGAACGGAATGAACGGAATGATGTAAAATTTAATTTTTTTATAGTTTAGTTATATTATGTGTTATTAAACTCGACATCAATATTATTTTAATGATGTCGAGTTTAATTTTTTAAATTATAAATATTATTTTATAAAGAAATATTAAATAAGTTGCTTATTTAATATTTCTTTATCTTATTTTACAAGTTTAGGTACAAGATATCCAGACACTTTGCTTAATAATAATTTTATTAGTTGTTGTGCTTCTGCGTTAGTAACTAAAAAATGAGCTGCTCCATTAACTTTATCTAATAGATGTAAATAATAAGGTAAAATACCTGCATCAAATAAAGCATTACTTAAGTTTAACAAATCATGAAAATTATCGTTTATTTGTCGTAATAAAACGCTTTGATTAAATAAAGATACACCAGAACGTTTTAGTTTTTGCATAGCAATAATTAATAAATCATTAATTTCATTGGCATGATTTATATGAGTAACCATAATAATTTGTAATCTGGAACAAGAGAATATTTCGCATAATGTATCAGTAATACGTTCTGGAATAACAACAGGTAATCTTGTATGAATTCTAAGTCGTTTTATATGTAAAATATTTTCAATTTTATTGATAAGCCAACTTAATTCATAATCTTTTGCCATTAATGGATCACCACCTGATAAAATAACTTCATCTATTTTAATATTATTTTTTATATAATTTATAGCAGCAATCCAATTGCTTTTATTTATTCTATTATTTCTATAAGGAAAATAGCGACGAAAACAATAACGACAATTCACTGCACAAGAATTTTTAACTAACAATAATACTCTATTGTGATATTTATGTAACAACCCAGGTATTTTATTATTATGTTCTTTATTCGGATCAACAGAAAAACCTAAATGAGTTTCAAGCTCAGCTTTAACAGTAAGTACTTGTAGTAATAAAGGATCTAATGGGTCTCCTTTTTTCATTCTATAAAAAAAAGATAATGGTACACGTAAAGGAAAACGCTTATAGTTATTAATACCACCATTTAAAATTTGACGATCTTTCAAATTAAGTAATTGTAATAATTTATTTGGATCAGTAATTGTTTTTGAAATTTGTTGAATTCAATCATCTTTATATAAAAGATTTCTAGATATTAATTTTATCATTTTTATATATGTTATTCATTTATAAATTAGAGGTTTTAATGGCTACTTATAACACTAATGAATTTCGCTCAGGATTAAAAATTATATTAGATAAAGAACCATATGTAATTATTGATAGTGAATTTGTTAAACCAGGTAAAGGTCAAGCATTTGCGCGTGTACGAATCCGTAATATTATTACTAATAAAATTTTAGAAAAAATTTTTAAATCTAATGATTATGTTGAATCTGCTGATATTTTAGATATGAATTTAACTTATTTGTATACAGATAATAAATTTTGGTATTTTATAAATAAAAAAACTTTTGAACAATTAGCAGCAGATAAAAAATCAGTTGGTTATAACGCAAAATGGTTAGTTGAACAAATAGATTGTATAATAACATTATGGAATAGTTACCCTATCATTGTTACTCTTCCGCATTTTGTTGAGTTAAAAGTTATTAATACTACACCTTGTTTAAAAGGTGATACAACAAGTGGAGCTTGTAATAAATTAGCTACTTTATATACTGGAGCTACTGTTAAAGTACCTTTGTTTATACAAAATGGAGAAAAAATCCGTATAGACACACGATCTGGTGAATACGTTTCTCGTGCAAAGTAATTGCTTTAATTTTGTATAGTTAAAAATAATTTTGACTACGCTGTTAATAAATATATTATTTATATAATAATATATTTATTAATTAAATTTTATAATATCAACATGAATTATACGTAAATAATTAAGATTATGATTAGTAATTTAATGCAAATATCACCATATTGCATTAAATTATTTTTTAATTGAATTTTTTACAAAAAATAGTTTATATAAAATTTTTATAGATCATAAATATTCATTTATAAAATCAATGAGATATTTATGATCGTTAATAATACACAATTATAACATAAAAATGCAAATAAATGCAATTTGGGTTATAAAAATAGAAATACCGTAAAATATTACTTTAGACTTAGGAACATAAATCTTAACATCACGTAAAGTATGGTGGATACGATGCATACCACACCATACAGGAAAAATGATTACCAGCAACAAAAAAATCTTACCGATAACATTTTGGTAAAACACTAAAAATTGATTATAAAAAACCATTTTATGTATAATACCAATTGGTATTAAAAATCCAATTAAAATAATAAGTATAGGATTTATAATCGCACTCCACATGCCACCAGCACTAAATAATGCCCAAAAAATAGGCTCATTAGAACGTTTATATGTTGAATTCATCATATTCTCCATTAAATGAATTATAAAAGAACAATAAGAATAATTGCAGCAAGTAACATAGTTATCCCCCAAAAAAATTTAGTAATAGTTTTTTCAGATATTTTAATATCATTAATAATGATATTAATTGCCTTTGGTACCAAATTAAACCATGTAATTGTATGTATTAACATTGCAATTAGTGTAATAGTATTTATTATATATACAATAGGGTTGTTTAAAAAATTAATAAAAATAAACCATGATTTTTCTCCATTTTTCAACATAAAAATACCATATAAAACCAAAAAACTAAACCATATTTGAAAAATTGAAGTACATTCACGCATCATATAAAGTTTATAAAAATTGTTTTTTCTCCACCAATCACTTTTTATTTCCCTTATATATGGTTTACGTTTTATTGTCATAATTTTTAATATCCTTGTATTGTTTTTTTATTATAGATATAAAAAAATTTTTTGCACTAGCTATTTTGCTTTGTTGAATAGCAGCCGCTGGATCTATACTTTTAGGACATACCTCAGAGCAATAACCAACAAAAGTACAATTCCAAACCCCGTTATTACCACTTAGTATAGGCATTCGTGTTTTAATTCCATTATCACGAGTATCTTTATTGTATCGTTCAGCTATAGTAATTGCTGCTGGGCCAATAAAATTATTATTTAAAGCAAATTGTGGACATGCTGCATAACAAAGACCACAATTGATACACCCAGAAAATTGATGATATTTTAACATTTGAGCTGAAGTTTGAAGATTTATTCCTTCATCTATTTTACGTTTATTTCCAATAATATATGGTTTAACTGTTTCTATATGTTTAATAAAAGATTTCATGTTAATAATAAGATCACGTTCAATTGGAAAATTATTTAATGCTTCAATTTTTATTTCTTGTTTGTAATCACGTAAAAATGTTTTGCATGCTAATTTAGGTTTAGAATTAACCATTAAACCACATGAACCACATACAGCCATACGACAAGACCATCTATAAGATAAATCTTGTGCAAAATTATACTTAATATAATTTAAAACATCTAATAACGATGATTGTCTATTATAAGGAACGTTATATGTCGTTAAGTGAGGCTTTTCATCTATTTCAGGATTATATCGCATAATCTTTATTTTTAAAAATTTTTTATCAACCATTATAGTCTATTCCTTTTTTATTTTTTTTATTTTATTCTTTCATCACCATAAACACGTTTTGCAGGTTGTAATTTAGTAATTTTTACATTAGAATATTCAATTCTAGGAGAATCTTTCGGATTATAAAATGCTAATGTATGCTTTAAAAAGTTTTTATTATCAGATATTATACAATCTTCATCTAAACGTTGATGAGCACCGCGAGATTCTTTTCGATTAATTGCTGAATGTACTATACATTCAGCGACATCTAACCCAAAGCTTAATTCTATAGTACAAAATAAATTCATGTTAAAAACTGTGCTATGATCAATGATTTCTATATGTTTAAAGCGCTCTTTTAATTCTTTAATTTTAATAATCAATTTCTCCATTGATTTTTTTGTACGATATATTCCGCAATATTCTTCCATAGATATACCAAGTTCGTCACGAATTTTTATCCAGCTTTCTTTACCTTTTTGTTTTAAAAGTCCAGAAATTTTTTTTTCGATATCAGATATACAAGTATTAATTATATAAGGTTTTGTTTGTTTCTCTTCTATTATATAATTTACTGCTTCCTCTCCAGCAAGACGACCAAATACAACTATTTCAGCTAATGAGTTAGAACCTAAACGATTTGCACCATGTAAACCAACAGACGAACATTCACCAATTGCAAATAAACCATTAATACGTGTTTTTGTTAAATTATCTGTTTCAATTCCACCCATTGTATAATGAGCTGTAGGACGAACAGGAATTTCTGTATTTACAGGATCTACACCAATATAAGCTTTAGCTAATTCACAAATAAAAGGTAAACGTTCGTATAATTTTTTTTCACCTATATGTCGTAGATCTAAATGTACTACATCACCTAAATTTGTAGTAATAGTTCTACCGGCACGACATTCATGCCAAAACGCTTGTGAAATTTTGTCTCTAGGACCTAATTCCATATATTTATTTTTAGGTTCACCTAATGGTGTTTCTGGTCCTAAACCATAATCTTGCAAATAACGATAACCATTTTTATTTATTAAAATTCCACCCTCTCCCCGACAACCTTCTGTTATTAATATTCCAGTACCAGGTAATCCTGTAGGGTGATATTGAATAAACTCCATATCTCGTAATGGTACTCCGTGCCTAAATGCTATTCCCATACCATCACCTGTTACAATACCGCCGTTAGTATTATACTGATATAAACGACACGCACCACCAGTTGCTATAATAACAGCATTAGAATTAATTTGAATTTTTGTGCCATCCATCATATTAATAGCAAAGAGTCCATGTACTCGATTTTCATCAACGATGATATCTAAAACAAAGTGCTCATCAAATCGTTTAATTTGATGATATTTTAATGATGTTTGAAATAATGTATGAAGAATATGAAACCCTGTTTTATCTGCAGCAAACCATGTACGCTCGATTTTCATTCCACCGAAACGACGAACATCTACAAAGCCATTTAGCTTACGATTCCAAGGACATCCCCATAATTCAAGTTGCGTCATCTCTATTGGACAATGTTCGACAAAATATTCAACAACATCTTGTTCGCATAACCAGTCTCCACCAGAAACAGTATCATTAAAATGATGATTGTAAGAATCGTCTTCCTTAATAACAGCTGCTGATCCTCCTTCTGCCGCTACAGTATGACTACGCATTGGATATACTTTTGAAATTAAAGCTATTTTAATATCAGTGTTTTTTTCAGCAGCTGCTATAGCTGCACGTAAACCAGCTCCACCAGCTCCAATGATCGCTAAATCAGTATTAAAGATATGCACTTTATTTCTCCATTGTTAATGTAAATTTAATTTTTTTAATATTTAATATTTTAAATAATTTTATTTTATGGTTGGTTATATAACACATCTTTTTAGAGTAAGTGATAATGATAGTTAAAATAATATAAAAAATATTTTTATTTATATAAATTATGCAGTAAAACTGTAATTAATTTTATTAAAAACAATATATTATCATTTAAAATATATGATAACAGTTTTTTTTTATTAAAAATAAATACTATTAAATTTAATTAATTTAATTAATATAAGAATATATATTTTTTTTAAAATTGTTTTAAATTAAAACATTTAAAAATTATTTATTTAAAATATTATTTTTTATAAGTAATTTTTATAAAATAAATTATTTATTAATAACTAAAAATTAATATTTTTTATAAAAATTATTAATTTTATTAATTGACAATTAAATCATCAATTTAATACTTTATTATTAAATATATAAATATTAATAAATTATAAAAAAAATAATAATAAAATTATAAATTACATTAATTATTTAACTTTGCCGCAATTGCGATTTTAATGATTTTAACAAAAATATCCGCTTTTAATGAGGCTCTACCAACTAAAACTCCATCAATATCTTTTTGATTAAACAATTCAAGAGCGTTTTTATCATCCACAGATCCACCGTATTGAATAATAACTTGTTCAGATATAAAATTATTTTTTTTAGAAATATAAGATCTAATAAAATTGTGAATTAATTGTATTTGTGTTGGGTTTGCTGATTTATTTGTATTAATAGCCCAAATTGGTTCATAAGCAATTACTGAATTTTGAAAAACATCTACCCCTAATGAGTTTATAATAGCGTCAATCTGACGTGAGCATATATCTTTAGTTTTGCCTGATTTATTTTCAAATTCAGTTTCACCAATACATAAAACAGGTATTAAATCTTGCTCTAAAACAGCTGCAAATTTTTTTATAATAAATTCATCTGATTCTTTATGAAAATAACGGCGTTCTGAATGTCCTATAATAATGTATTTTACACCAATATCTTTAAGCATTCTGGCTGAGATTTCACCTGTAAAAGCACCATTTGAATTTATATCAACGTTTTGTGCCGCTAAAAAAATACAACTATTATTAAGAATATTTTTAGCTTGACTAAGATAAATAGCTGGTGGGGCTATTGCTATATCGCAGTTTTTAATATTATTTATTTTTTTTAAGATATCAATAATTAAATTATTAACCATATTTGTGTTACCGTGTAACTTCCAGTTACCAATAATCAGAGGTCGTCTCATATTAAATATTCCTTAAATTAATGAATTTTATTTAAATAAATTTGATTTTAATTTTAATAAATAATTAATTTAAAATCATAAAAATTTTTTTAATATTATACGATATAAACCAATCAATATATTTTTTACAATTCGATTGTATTATTGTAATTTATAAAAAAAACATGAAATTAATTTGATTATAAATAAATTAAATCTTTTTCTAATAAAATATAAAAATATGTTTTATTTTTTTTAAAATTAAACAATTAGATATGTTATTTTATAATTATTATTTATTTTTAAAAGAATTATTAATTTATAAGATATATAAATATATTTTAAAATTATTAGAATATAAGATTATTATTATTTTGTGAATATTGAATATATTCATATTAAATACTAACATATTCTTTAAATGATATAAAAATATTATTATCGTTATATGTGTAAAAATATAAAATATATAAAAAACTAATTAATAATTTTTATATGATTTACTTAAAACATTTTATAATTAATTATAAATTAATAGTTTAAAAAATAAAAAATAAAATTTTTACTTTATTAGTGTTATTTACGCCAAAAATTCGGCGTAAATAACACTAATAAAGTAAAAACTTCCAAACGACCAAATAACATAGTAACTATTAAAACCCATTTACCAATAGGATTTAAACTTGTAAAATTATCTGTAAAATCACCTAATCCAGGACCTTGATTATTTAATGCAGTTACAACAGCAGAAAAAGCAGAAAGTTCGTCTACTTTTGTCGCTATTAAAAATAATAAGCTTATAAAAAAAACCAACACATAAGCAGAAAAAAAACCCCACACTGTTTCAATAATTCTTTCTGGTAAAACACGTTGTCCTAATTTAACAATATAAACCGCATTAGGGTGAATTAATCTTTTTAATTCACGAACACCTTGTAATAAAAGAAGCAATACACGAATAACTTTTAAACCACCACCTGTTGAACCTGCACATGCACCTATAAAACCAACACACATTAAAAATAATGGTAAAAACAACGGCCATTTTGTAAAATTATCAGCAGTAAACCCTGCTGTTGTACTCATAGATACAACATGAAAAATTGCTTGATTTACGGTTTCACCAAAATTTTTATAAACAGAATAATAAA
Source organism: Candidatus Providencia siddallii (assembly GCA_001457715.1). GTDB lineage: Bacteria > Pseudomonadota > Gammaproteobacteria > Enterobacterales > Enterobacteriaceae > Providencia_A > Providencia_A siddallii. The sequence continues at coordinate 77,016 of CVRF01000001.1, forward strand.
AAAGAATTAATGTACAAATTAATATAAATAAAAATTGAAAAATAATAAAAGTTTTAAATTCAACGTCACGCCAATAAACACGTAAATTACGTCCTGTTAATAATGAAAAATGTAAACTAAAGTTGCATCCTGAAATAATCAGAAAAATACTAATAATAATATTTATTAATGAACTATTATAATAACCTATACTAGCATCATGTATAGAAAAACCACCATTTGAAACAGTTGCAAAACTATGTGATATAGCATCAAAAAGATCCATACCAGCAAACCATAAAGATATAGTACACACTATTGTAATTAAAACATATACCAACCAAAGTACTTTCGCTGTTTCTGCGATTCTTGGACGAATTTTATTATTTTTCAAAGGACCTGGTATTTCAGCTCTATAAAGTTGCATACCGCCAACACCTAATAATGGTAATACAGCAACGGCTAAAACTATAATACCCATACCACCGAACCATTGAAGCATCTGCCGATAAAATAAAATAGCTTTAGGAAAAAAATCTAATCCTATTAAAGTTGTTGCTCCTGTAGTTGTTAAACCAGAAAATGATTCAAAAACTGCGTCTGTAATAGAAATATTTGGTTTTTCTAAAAAAATAAAAGGTAGTGCACCAATAGTTCCCAATACTATCCAGAATAAAACAACAATTAAAAAACCTTCTTTTACTTTAAATTCGTGTTTATTATTTTTATTTGGTAACCATAAAAATAAACCAATTAATAAACTTATTATAAACGTTTGAAAAATTGATTGTTTACCACCATCACAATATATAACTGAAACAACGCCAGGTATTATCATAGTCAAGGAGAAAACAATAACTAAAAGACCTATAATACGAGTAATTCCACGAAAATGCATTCGTTAAAATTCCTTTAATAAAAGTTTTTTATATATTAGAAAATAATAAAAGATTAAATTTTGAATAATAATTGATTCAATTAAAATTTAATATTTATAATTATAAATTTTTTAAGAAAAAATATAATTAAAAATAGTTATTTTGGTTGTATTAATAAACAATTAAATCATATTAATAAGATATATTTTATAATTAAAATTAATTTTTAAAAAAAATAATATTAAATAATTTTAAAAATTTTTATGTAAAAAAAATAAAATTATTAACAAAATAAAAATTTTTAATTAACTAAATATATTTTTTATTAACTAATACATTTAATTTATTATTTTTATATCATTTAGAATTAAACTAAATTAAGGTCTCTTGTCATATTTTCGATATAATTATTATGAATTACTATATTATCTTCAATACGAATACCACCATAAAATTTAAAAAAATCAATTTTATTCCAGTTAAAATATTTGCTAAATTTCCCAAAACGGAATTTAGAAAACAATGATTCAATAAAATAAATACCAGGTTCAATCGCTAATACCATTTTAGGTTTTAAAACAAAATTTGTTTTTGAATCATCTATTTTTTTATTTTTAAATTGTATAATTAAATCGTGAACTTGTAATCCTATTGAATGAATCAGATTATGAGGTAAAAACATATTTATTAATCCAGTTTTTACAGCTGCTTCTACACTTATATTTTTTATAAACTTGTGTTTAATTAAAATCTCTGCTATTTTATAAAACATTTTTAAAGAATAATCTATATGCGGTACATTAGGTTTCATTGTTTTAATTAAAGATAATTGTTCAGTGTTTATTTCTGAGATAAGTTCATGAAATTCATTTTTATTATCAACTACATAACTTCTAGTTATATCGGCAATATAACCGTTAAACATAGCACCAGCATCAATTAAAAAATTATATATATTATTAGGGATTGCTTGTTGTAATTTATTGTAATGTAATATTGCAGTGTTTTTATTTAATGCTATAATGTTTGTGTAAGGTGTATTAATGTCACGTTGTTTAGTTGCTTGCAAATAACTTATATTAATATCAAATTCACTCATACCAACTTTAAATGCGTTAAAAGCTGCTAAATGTCCTCGAATAGCTATTTTTTGAGATTCACGCATACAATACAATTCATATTCTGTTTTATATAAACAATAAAAATCATAAAAATTTAAAATTTTTTTTGGGTTAATATTTTGTAACAAAATACCTAATGTTTTAGCTTTATCAATAACATGTCCAATATAAATAAGTTTTTTTTTAGGTAGAAAAGATAAAATCTTATAAATATTGTTAATATCTTTTAGATAAATCAAATCAATAATATTTATCCAAAATTTATTAGAAAAATCATCTACATGAACCCAATACTCATCTGGACTGTAAAGATATAATCTTGGTGTATTAACACCATCTATTAATAACCAAGAATGAGGGACATCAATAATTGGTACCCAGGCTCTAAAATAATGATTAACTTTAAATGGATAATATGTGTTTTCTAAATAAATTCGAATTGGTTCACCAGAGTGAATTATTATAGCATCTGATTTAGAATATTTTAATATTTTTTTAGTCCTTTTTTGCATAGTGTTAATATGTAATATATATAGATCATTAATGTTTTTCATTTTATTTGATTCTTAATTTAATATAAAAAAATAAAATATTTTTTATATTTTCCGTAGATTATCTAATAAATACAGATTTAATCTGAATTATCAATAATTTTAGATTCAATAGGATGTTTTATTTCCACCCCTAATTTCGTTAAATTTTCAGCTTGACTAATTAAATTACCTCTTCCATGCATTAATCGTTTCATTGCAGATTTATAAGCAGTATTAGCTTTATCAAAAGCAGAACCTAAAATTTCCATATCGTCAATAAACAAACGTAATTTATCATATATTTTAGATGCATTATTAGCTATTTCTTTTGAATTTTTTTTCTGACGTTCGTAACGCCAAGTGTTATTTATTATACGTATGACAGCAAGTAAACTAGATGGGCAAACTAATACAACATTATTTTTTAATCCTTCATCTAGTAACTCTGGAGCTTCTTTTAATGCTAATAAATAAGCAGGTTCAATTGAAATAAACATTAAGATGTAATTTAGCGTTCTAATACCTGGTAATTTATAATATTCTTTTTTGCTTAACATTCGTATATTATTTTTAATAGATGAAACATGATTTTTTAGTTCTTGTTTTTGTTCATCTATTTTTTCACTATTAAAATAACGTTCATAATAAACCAATGATGTTTTTGCATCTATAATAATATCTTTATTTTCAGGCAAATGAATGATAACATCTAACTGATATCTACCTTTAGTAGTCTTAATACTAACTTGAGTTTCAAACTCTATACCATCGCGTAACCCAGAAATTTCTAATATACGTGTAAGAATAGTTTCTCCCCAATTACCTTGTAATTTATAATCACCTTTCAACGCACGTGTTAAATTAAGTGTTTCTTTATTAATTTGCTCATTAAGCTGTTGTAACTGTTTTATTTCAAAAGTAAGCGTATGACGTTCTTTTGCTTCTTCTATAAAACTTCGTTGTACCTGTTCCTTTAATCCATCTAGTTGTTCACGAAATGGTAATAATATTGATAATATTTTTTTTTGCTGACACTCTGATGCACGACGTTCATATTTTTCAAAAATATGATTAGATAAATTTTCAATTTTTATTGAAAGATATTTTTCATTATTTTGTAGTGCTATTTGTTGTTCTTTCTTTTTTATTTCAATTTGTTCAAATTTAATATTTGCTTCTTTAATTTTTATCTCTTGCTCGTGATTAATAATACGCAATGTTTTTATTTCTTGATTAAGCTCATCATATTTATCTTTCCATTGCATTAAGTAAAAAATTTTTTTATTATTTATATCAAGTTTATGATTAAGATTTTGTAATTCATTAATTTTTTTTAATTTATTTTTTTTTAAGTAAAAAAAAATAAAACAAAACAAATTATTAAAATTATAATACAAAATTAATATAATATATAAAAAATAATCCATCATTTATCCATTAGGTGTTATAAAAATACAAAAATATTTTATATATAAAATATTTTTGTATAATGCAAAACATTGTTTAATTAAATTCAAAATTTTTTTAATATAAAAAAATTAAAAATTTATTAAATTAGTAAACCAATGTATTCCTAATGCACCAGGAGCTAATATAATAAACGACCACAATATAGCAGAAGCCATATTAAGTATCTGAAAATATAATTTTGGCATAGCACAAATTCCAGCTATTAACGGAATTACAGCTCTAAAAGAACCTAAAAATCTACCAAAAAAAACACTATAAGCTCCCCAATGCTTAAAAAACTTATGTCCTTTATTTATCATTTTTGTAAAATAAATCATTGGCCATATATTAATAATATTTTCTTTATAATAAAATCCAAACCAATATGAAAACCAATCGCCAAAAAAAGCACCTAATGCTGTAACTAACCAAAACGGCCAAAACAAAATATTTGTTTTACCAATTATAGTGCCAAGTCCAAATAAAATAATTGTAGCTGGAATTAATAAAGATAAAAATGCGAGTGATTCGCAAAAAGCGATAAAAAAAACTATAGATAATACTAATACCTCATGTTCTCGATAAAAGTTAAAAATAAAAATTGCGGTTTTATTAAAATTCAAATGTATATTCCTAAACATGAATACGTTTGTTGTTTATATATAGTAAATTTATTTACTATTTTATATGTGTATTAAATTTTAAATTTATAATTTTAAATTAAAATATATTTAAATAGCATTTTGTTTCTAAGACTTATAACTTTTGTTATATAATTAATTTTTTATATTTTAACATAAAATTTTATTTTTTTTAAAAATGTTATAGATATGAAATAGTTGGTTTAGCCATTTCTGATGTTGCAATATCAGAAGCAATATGACCACCTGCTCCACCTTTACCTTTAAAAGTGGATTCTTTACGTTGATATTCAATTATTTCTAATGATGAAATCAAATTATCTTGTGCTGGTGCTTTAGTTATTGGAGAATATGCTTTATTATTATTTATTGGAATAATATTTTTATAATTTATTGGTGAAATAAATTGTTTTTCATCTGGAACAAAAATATTTTGTTTAATCTCAGTTTCATTTTTTTTAGATAAAACATCAATAATTGAAGCAATTAAAAACTGGATTTGATTTACTTTTACATTGTAATTTTTAGTGTTTTCATGTGTTTTTTCTTTAAAACTTATAAAAGTTTTAAAAAAGTTATTATTTACTTTAACTTTTGATTTTACTTTATTAAAAATACATTTTGTTTTTTTTATATTTTCATTAATCGATCTTTTAATATTAATATCATCAGTAATTTTTTCATTAGATTTAATATTAATACTCAGAAAGGGTTCAACTCTTTTTATTTTATGAAGAGTGATGATATCAGTTTTAATTATAGAATTTGAAGCTACATTTTCATTTTTTTTAAAAACTTGAGTTTTAATTATTTCTTGTGAAATAGATTCCTTGCTTTTATTAAAAATTTTACTATATAAAATATTTTGTTTAGACGCATTATTTTCAGTAAGCATTGTAATTTTTTCTTTTTTATTATTAATAAAATTATATTTAACAAGAACATCATTAGAAGTAAATTTTAAAGAATCAACAGATTTTGATAATAAAATCTGAGATTTATTTAAATCACCATCATCACGAATACAACGACTATTAGAACTAGTCAGTGAGTAAGGTAATGAATCTTTAAAACGTCGAAAGATAATATTATTTTGCTTAATTTCAGTATAATTTTGAAAATTTATTTTTTTTACATTATTTTTAAGTTCATTTATATTTTTTAGATTTTTAATTTTATGGTTTTTTATTTCAATTTTTACTGGTAATGATGTGAATTCATCATCAGAAGATATTTGTTGTTTTGTTTTAACAACTTTATTAGCAAAAACAACTACTTGTTCATTATTCATTATATTGATTTTATGATCTAATTTATGATTTTGTTGTTTAATTGAAACAAAATGTTGAATTTCTTTTATATTATTTAACGTTTGTGTATTTGTAATGTTATTACGTATATTTTGATATTTTTTTAAAATTGATTGATTGGAATTCTCATTATAAATATATTTTTTAAGAAAACATTTGTTATGTTTATTAGTATCACTTTTATAATTTTTATAATTATCTTTTTTGAAAATATTTTTATTACTTTTATCACTACTTGAGTATATTTCAGGTTTAAGTTTATTGTCATAATTATTATGATAAATATCATTTCTGTATGTTTTATGATAAAAATCGTTTTCGTTTAAATTATTTTTTATTGAAAATTTATTTATTGTTTTTTCTTCTTTAAATATTTTCTTAAAAAACAACGATAATTTTTTTAAAAAATGAAGTTTATATCCATTATCTAAATTAGACTTTAAATTTACTTTTGACGACGATTTTTTAAAATTAATATCAGAAAATTTATTAAACTTTTGAATAAAAGATGTTGAAATTATTGGTTGTTCTACAGCTTTACATTCAGAGGAATTTTTTTCAATAAAATTTAAAATTTCTGCTTCATGATGTTGAGCAAGTTTATAACTTAATTTATTAATCTCTTCACCCTTTCGAATACGAATTACATGAAAATGAGGTGTTTGCATTTGATCATTTGGAACAATAACTATACGAACATGTTGTTGTCTTTGTTCGATATCGCTTACTGCTGTACGTTTTTCATTAAGCAAATAAGATGCTACTTGAACAGGTACAATAGTATGCACTTCATGTGTATTTTCTTTTAAGGTTTCTTCTTCAATCAAACGTAAAATAGATAAAGAAAGAGATTCATTATCACGAATTGTTCCCATTCCTAAACAGCGAGGACAAATATGATGACTTGATTCACCAAGTGATGGACTTAAGCGTTGTCTAGACATTTCTAATAAACCAAATCTTGAAATTCTCGATATTTGAATACGAGCACGATCTTGACGAATAGATTCACGAAGCCTATTTTCAACTTCACGATGGTTTTTAACTGAAATCATATCGATAAAATCAATAACAATTAATCCACCAAGATCTCGTAATCGTAATTGACGCGCGATCTCATCAGCAGCTTCTAAATTTGTATTTAATGCTGTTTCTTCAATATCTACACCTCTCGTAGAACGAGAAGAATTTATATCAATAGCAGTTAGTGCTTCTGTTGTATCTATAACTATTGCACCACCAGAAGATAATCTAACTTCACGCTGAAATGCAGACTCTATTTGAGATTCTATCTGATAATGGCTGAATAAAGGAATATCACCATTATAAAATTTAATTTTGATTGCAAAATCACCACGACCTATAGCTTGTATATGATCACGTGCCATTTCAACAATATTTGGATTATCTATAAGAATTTCACCAATATCAGGATGTAAATAATCTCGTAGTGCACGTACAATTACATTGCTTTCTTGATGAATTAAAAAAGGGGCAGAATGATTCTCTGCTGCTTTTTTAATTGTATTCCAATGACGTAATCGATAAAATAAATCTTGTTGTAATAATTCTATAGATCTACCAACACCTGCTGTACGAACTATCAAACTCATACCTTCAGGGATTTGAAGGCATGAAACAAATTCCTTTAGTTCTATTCTATCATCACCTTCAATTCTACGGGAAATACCACCTGATTTTGGGGTATTAGGCATTAAAACTAAATAACTACCAGCAAGACTGATAAATGTTGTTAATGCTGCTCCTTTATTACCACGCTCTTCTTTATCAACTTGAACAACTACTTCTTGACCTTCTTTAAGTATATTTCTTATATTAACGCGTCCTTGTTGATTATAGTCATTTTGGAAATATTCATTAGCGATTTCTTTAATTGGAAGAAATCCATGTTTTTCAGAACCGTAATCAACAAAAACAGCTTCAAGACTAGGCTCTATACGAGTTATTTTACCTTTATATATATTAGCTTTTTTTTGTTCATGACCAGGAATTTCAATGTCTAAATCATAAAGACGTTGCCCATCAACAAGAGCAACACGTAATTCTTCTTGTTGAGTAGCGTTTATTAACATTCTTTTCATTTTGTGTTTAAACTCATTGTTTTATTTCAAATTAATAAACATTAAATACATTATATAAAATATAAGATTTTTATAATATTCTATTATACTTTTATTTATTTGTTTTGTTATTAGTATAAACACTAAAAATTATATTAATTTAATTTTGAATTAAAATTCAAAATTTTTATTAAAGTACTTTACTTATTTTTATAAAAACTAAAGTTAAAACTAACAAAACAAACATCATTAACATTATATATTGATTTTATAAATATATCATTTCTAAGTTTAATTATATTTTATGTTTTTAAAAAAAAATTAAAATTATTTATTTAAATACATTTTATTTTAATCATAATAACAAATAGATATATAAGTTATATAGAAATTTATTTAAATATAATATAAACTAATTATGGTTATATTATTTTTAAAAAAAATAAACTTATATAATAAGTAAATAATAAATTATTTTAATTTAAATTAAAACGAATGTGTTCTATAACTAACAAACAAAATAAAATAAGATTTATTTATATAAATAATGATGAAATAGGGCAGCGTATAGATAATTTTATATTATCTAGATTCAAAGGTGTACCTAGTAGTATGATTTATCGCATTATCCATAAAGGGGAAATACGAGTCAATAAAGGACGTGTTAAGCCAAAATATAAATTACAAATAGGGGATATAATACGAATTCCTCCAATAAAAATATATAAAAAACAACAAATATCATCACTAACCATAAAAAAATTTGATTTTTTAACTAATTCTATTTTATATGAAGATGATTCAATTTTAGCAATTAACAAACCATCAGGTATTGCGGTACACGGTGGAAGTGGGTTAAATTTTGGTATTATTGAAGGTTTACGATCAATACGAGAAAGTACACAATTTTTAGAATTAGTACACAGATTAGATAAAGATACTTCAGGGGTTTTACTTATTGCAAAAAAACGATCTGTATTAAGAATACTACATGAACAATTACGACTGAATCAAATAAAAAAAAATTATATTGCTTTGGTTCATGGTAAATGGAAAAATAATAATAAATTAATAAAAAAACCATTGTTAAAAAATATTCTACAATGTGGTAAAAGAGTAGTAACAGTAAGTAATGTAGGAAAATATTCAGAAACATCTTTCAAAATAAAAGAATGTTTTGAAAATTTAACTCTAATCAAAGCAACACCATCAACAGGTCGTACACATCAAATTCGTGTACATACTACTTATGTTGGACATCCTATTGTATTTGACGTTCGTTATGGCAATAAACAATTAGATAAATTACTCATTTATACAAAATTAACACGATTATTTCTTCACGCGAACTCCTTAAAATTTATACACCCAAAAATTGGTAAAAAAATAAAGTTATATGCACCACTAAGTAATGAACTTAATACTTGTTTGGATATTTTACGTAAACGGAAAAATACTTTTATATAAAAAAATAAGTTATATGTTTGAGATTAATTTTTAATAAGGAATAAATAAATGGCTGTACAACAAAATAAACCAACTCGTTCAAAAAGAGGTATGCGACGATCACATGATGCTTTAACAATTACTCTACTTTCTATAGACAAAACATCCTGTGAAAAACATTTACGACACCATATAACTAAAAATGGTTACTATTTAGGTTGTAAAGTTATCAAAAAAATAAAATTATTTTGACTAAAAATCTAATTATTGCATTAGATGCTATGAGTGGTGATATAGGCCCACGAGTTACACTACCTGCAGCTTTGCAAGCTCTAGAATCTAATCCAACATTAAAATTACTGCTTGTTGGGCAACCGAAAGCTATTAAATCACTGCTTACATATGCAACAGCCGAGCACATTTCTCGTGTAGAAATTGTTCCTGCTTCTTATGTTATTGCGAATAATAAAAAACCATCAATAGCGATAAGAAATAGTAAAGAAACTTCTATGAGAATAGCAATAGAATTAGTGAAAAAAGGACAAGCTGAAGCATGTGTGAGCGCAGGGAATACTGGAGTTTTAGTAGGGTTATCAAGATTAATACTAAAATCAATTAAAGGGATAGATAAACCAGCATTAATGACAGTTTTACCAAATCAACAAAAAAAACAAACAGTAGTGCTTGATCTAGGAGCAAATATAAATTGTAGTAGTAAAATGTTGATTCAATTCGCAATTATGGGATCTATAATCTCTGAAGAAATAAATAATAATATAAAACCTAAAGTAGCATTACTTAATATTGGTGAAGAAGAAAACAAAGGTTTAGATAATATTCGTGAAGCTTCTGTAATTTTAAAAAAAATAACATCAATTAATTATATAGGTTATCTTGAAAGTAATGAATTATTAACTGGTAAAACAGATGTTTTAGTTTGTGATGGATTTTCAGGTAATATTTTATTAAAAACTATGGAAGGTGTTATTCGTGTTGTTTTTTCTTTTTTAAATTCAACAAATGATATGATCAAAAATCATAATTGTTTTATACAAATATTCAAAAAAATTATAATAAATCGCATAACAAATCATTTTTTATATTTAAATCCAGACCAATATAATGGTGCCTCTATTTTGGGTTTAAGAGGTATTGTAATTAAAAGTCATGGGTCAGCAAATGAAAAAGCATTTAAATCCGCAATTAATCAAGCTATACAAATAATCAATAAACAAGTTCCAGAAAAAATAACTGCTAGACTAAACATCGTTTTACATAAGAGTGATTAAAAACATATGTCTATGTACAGTAAAATACTTGGAACAGGAAGCTATTTACCAACACAAATACGAACTAACGCTGATTTAGAAAAAATGGTTGATACTTCTGATGAATGGATTATATCACGTACTGGTATTCGTGAAAGACGAATAGCTAAAGAAGATGAAACTGTTCCTATTATGGGAACATATGCAGCAAAGAATGCATTAAAAATGTCTAATATTGATGCTAATGATATAAGTTTAATTATAGTTGCAACAACATCTGCAACACACGCTTTTCCAAGCACAGCTTGCCAAATTCAACATATGTTAAAAATTAACGACTGTGCTGCATTTGATGTATCTGCTGCTTGTGCTGGTTTTGTTTATGCAATTAGTATTGCAGATCAATTTATTAAAACAGGTATGATTAAAAAAGCATTAGTAATTGGTGTAGATGCATTATCTAAAACATTAAATCCAATAGATCGAGAAACTATTATTTTATTTGGTGATGCCGCTGGAGCTACAGTTATCAGCAAATCTAGTAAACCAGGTATAATTTCAACGCATCTTCATGCAAATGGATGTTATGGAAATCTTTTAACGTTACCAAATCGTACTCGTTATTCAAATGAACCTTCATATTTAACAATGATCGGCAATGAAGTTTTTAAACTTGCAGTACGTGAACTAGCGCATACAATTGAGGAAACGTTAATAAAAAACAATATATCAAAAGAACAAATTGATTGGTTAGTCCCTCATCAAGCTAATTTACGTATTATATCTGCAACAGCAAAAAAACTAGATATGGATATGGATAAAGTTGTTGTGACACTGGATCGTCACGGTAATACTTCTGCGGCATCAATTCCAACAGCACTTGATGAAGCAGTACGTGATGGACGAATACAACAAGGAAAACTTATTCTTTTAGAAGCATTTGGTGGTGGTTTTGCTTGGGGTTCTGTATTAATAAAATTTTAATTAATTGAGAACATAAAAATGACAAAAATTGCTATGGTATTTCCAGGACAAGGATCTCAATCCTTAGGAATGTTATCTGCATTAGCTAAAGAAATGTATATAATTAAAGAAACATTTAATGAAGCTTCTGAAGTATTAGGTTACAATCTTTGGTTATTAATACAGAATGGAACTGAAAAAGAATTAAATAAAACTTCCAAAACACAACCAGCTTTATTAACTTCATCTATAGCAATATTTCGTGCCTGGAAAAAACATAATGGGAAAATGCCTATCGTTATGGCAGGACATAGTTTAGGTGAATATTCTGCTTTAGTTTGTTCAGATGCTCTTGAATTTAAAAAAGCTATTAAACTAGTTGAATTAAGAGGTGAATTAATGCAACTTTCAACTCCAAATCAAGGTGGAGCAATGTATGCAATTATTGGCCTAGATCATAAAATGATAAAAAATGTGTGCAAAAATTCTTCACAAGGACAGATTGTATCTATTGCAAATTTTAATTCACCAAATCAAACTGTGATTGCTGGTGAAAAAAATGCTGCTAAAAGAGCGGCTGATGAATGCAAAAGAAGCGGTGCAAAATTTGTTTTACTTTTATCAGTTAACGTTCCTTCCCATTGTATTTTAATGAAACCTGCAGCTAAAAAATTAGCTAAAATACTAGATAATATTGATTTTTTTGAACCAAAATATCCAGTAATTAATAATGTTGATGTGAAAATGGAAACATCAGCAAAAAATATTCGTTATGCACTTGTTCGCCAATTATATAATCCAGTACGTTGGACTGAAACAATAAAATTAATTGCAGAACAAGGAGTTGAATGTATTCTTGAAATAGGACCTGGAAAGGTATTAAGTAATCTAACTAAATTGATTGCTTGCAACTTAACTGCTATATCTATAAATGATCCTGTATCATTAAAAATAGTGTTTTAAAAATTGTTCGAGGATATCATGAATTATAATGGAAAAATCGCGCTTGTTACCGGAGCTAGTCGTGGTATAGGAAAAGCAATAGCTTTGAAATTAGCTAAGTATGGAGCAACTGTAATAGGTACTGCAACAAGTGAAGAAGGTGCTAAAGCAATTACTATTTATTTAAATGGAAACGGTAAAGGTTTAATGTTAAACGTGACCAACTCTACATCAATTGAAAAAATTTTAGTAAAAATCCGTGAGATATTTGGCGAAATTGATATTTTAATTAATAACGCTGGCATTACACGTGATAATCTATTAGTACGCATGAAAGAAAACGAATGGCAAGATGTTATTAACACAAACCTTTCATCCGTTTATCGATTAACAAAATCAGTACTACGTCCAATGATAAAAAAACGTTACGGGCGTATTATTTCAATCGCATCTATCGTTGGTATAATTGGAAATGCTGGTCAAACTAATTACGCTGCGGCTAAAGCTGGAATAATTGGTTTTAGTAAATCTCTGAGTTTAGAAGTTGCTTCTCGTTGTATTACAGTAAATACTGTTGCTCCAGGATTTATAGAGACTGATATGACAATAGCGTTAAGTAATGAACAACGCTCAGATATTTTATCTAATATTCCTGCAAATAGATTTGGTAATATAAAAGAAATCGCTAACGCTGTAGCATTTTTAGCTTCTGATAAAGCTTCTTATATCACTGGTGAAACATTACATGTCAATGGTGGTATGTATATAAAATAATGGATTTATTTACATTATTTTTACAAAATATTAATAACAAAATTATGGCTCAAACTGCTGGGATTGAGTTGTATCTTTTTTGTGTTTTATAAACGACAAAAATTATCACAAAAGATAGTTTTGATAGGAATTCTAATATTATGAGCACTATCGAAGAACGAGTTAAGAAAATCATCGTTGAACAACTTGGTGTTAAAGAGGAAGAAGTTATTAGTACAGCTTCATTTGTTGATGATTTAGGTGCTGATTCTCTTGACACAGTTGAGCTAGTTATGGCTTTAGAAGAAGAGTTCGATTGCGAAATCCCTGACGAAGAAGCTGAAAAAATTACAACAGTTCAGGCTGCAATTGATTACATCGAAAATGCCTCTAAATAACGAGACAACCTAGGTGATCATTAATCACCTAGGTTTTTATAATTGACTTCTTAAGAAATACATTACTTATAATATCTATATATAAAAATTAAATTATATTGATAATAAATAAAAAATAAAAATTATAATATAAAAAATAATAGTTATTATATTATAGGTTTTATTTTAGAAAACAAAATTATTTAATTATGTTTTTAAATAAATTAATTATTTTTATTAAAAATTATTTATTTTAAATAATAAACTTTATTTGTATTTTTCTATATAACTCATTATTAAATCAATGACACATTGGATTAATGGACAAAAAAATAAAGTAATCGATATTACTGATCGATCAATATCTTTTGGTGATGGATGTTTCACAACAATTTATGCATTAAATCATAAAGCGTTAATGTTAAATGAACATATCGATAGATTAACGATTGATTGTCAACGACTAAAAATAGTACAACCAGATTGGGATTTATTAATTAGAGATATAAAGCATATTTGCATCTTACAATCAGATGCAAAATTTGTATTAAAAATAATTATTAGTAGAGGAAAAGGAAATCGCGGATACAGTTCTAAATTAATTAACAAACCAACTATAATTATTATTACATCAAAATTCCCTACACATTATAATAAATTAAAAAAAAAAGGAGCAACACTTATAGTTAGTAGTGTATTATTAAGTCGTAATAAATTATTGGCTGGAATAAAACATTTGAATCGACTAGAACAAGTTTTAATAAAACATGAGATTGACGAATATGGAGTTGATGAAGCAATAGCATTAGATACTTTAGGTAATATTATAGAATGCTGTAGCGCTAACATCTTTTGGCGTACTGGTTTAAAAATTTATACACCTATTTTATCTCATTCTGGGGTAAACGGAATTATGAGACAAAAAATAATATCAATTTTATCTAATAGTTATTTTTCTTTACAAGAAGTTAAGAAACCTATATATGCATTGTTAAAATGTAACGAAATAATAATTTGTAACGTGCTTATGCAGGTATTATATATTAATTGTGTTAAATCGAAAAAATTAAAATTTAAAAAAAAATATTTTTCTAATGAATTATTTAAATATTTAATGCTACATATATAAATATTATTTTTATAATAACTACATGAAATTAAAGCAAAAATTTTTTTTAATTTTACTATTTTTAATAACTATACTATTTTTACTATGTAGTAGTATTTTAAAATATAGTAAAAAAAAAATAAACATAACACAAGAAAAAATATTTACAATACCTATTGGTATTGGAAGAATTACTCTAGAATCTTTATTAATTAAAGAAAAAATTATTAATAAGAATTATAAGTTTCAATTGTTATTTAAAATATGTCATAAACTATCTAAATTAAAAGCTGGAACATATAAATTTCAACCAAATATGACAATAAAAGATATTTTATTATTAATATCAAAAGGTGATGAAGCTCAATTTTCTGTATGCTTTATTGAAGGTTCTCGTTTAATAGAATTGATTAATGTTTTAGATAATACACCATATTTAAAACACGAATTACAAAAAATGACTCAATTAGAAATTTTCTCTAAGATTGGTTTTAAAGAAAGCAGTAAATTAGAAGGATGGATATACCCTGACACTTATTTTTATACTGCAAATACAATAGATATCAGTATCTTAAAACGTGCTTATCATCGTATGAAAATTATTCTTAACAAAGAATGGCAAAATCGCGATAAATTTTTACCATATAAAACTGCTTATGAAATGTTAATTTTAGCATCTATAATTGAAAAAGAATCTAAAATAAATAATGAAAAAACACAAATATCTTCAGTATTTATTAACAGATTAAGAAATAAAATGCGTTTACAAACTGACCCTACTGTTATATATGGAATTGGTGATAAATATGATGGTAAAATTTATAAAAATGATTTGAATAATTACACAGAATATAATACTTATAAAATTCATGGTTTACCTCCAACTCCTATCTCTATGCCAAGTATATCGTCAATTAAAGCAGCAGCACACCCTGCTAAAACAGAATATTTATATTTTGTTGCTAATAACAAAGGTGGGCATACATTTAGTAAAAATTTAAATGATCATAATCATTTAGTTAAACATTTACGCGATATAAAAAATAAAACTAAAAAAGCATGAAAAATTATTTTATTGTGGTTGAAGGGTTAGATGGATCCGGTAAAACAACAGCTATTAATACAATAACTAAAATATTAAATAATAATGGAATTAAAGATATCATCTTAACACGTGAACCAGGGGGAACACCAATTGCAGAAAAATTACGTAAACTTATTAAATATAATATTAAAGGAGATGAAATCACAAATAAAACCGAATTATTAATGTTGTATGCGGCTAGAGTTCAATTAATTGAAAAAGTAATAAAACCAGCATTAGAGAAAGGTAAATGGGTAATAGGAGATAGACATGATTTATCTTCACAAGCATACCAAAGTGGAGGAAGAAATATTAATCAAAAACTAATTACTTACTTATCTAATATGGTAATTGGAAAATTCAAACCGACATTAACATTATATCTTGATTTACCTCCAAAAATAGGTTTAAAACGTATTTTATCTCGTAGAAAAATAGATAGAATAGAAAAAGAACAATTATCTTTTTTTGTAAGGACTAGAGCTCGTTATTTAGAAATAGCGTCAACAGATTCAAGTATAATTACTATTGATGCTAATCAAAATTTAAAACAAGTGCAGCATGAAATCTATAAAATACTTAATCAATGGCTTAAAATTTATAAATAACTATTAAAATGCATAATGAATTATATCCATGGTTAAATAGTATTTATATTCAATTAATTGATGCTTATAAAAATAATTTAATGCATCATGGAATATTGTTATATTCAAACTCTGGAAACGGATTAGAACGTCTTTGTGATTCAATTATTAAATGGTTAATTTGCCAAAATAAAAAAGGATATAAAAATTGTAAAAAATGTCATAGTTGTTATTTAATGAACTCCGGAAATCACCCAGATTTACATATATTAAAATTAGAAAATAAAAAAATAAATATTAGCGTAGATTCAATAAGGAATCTAATAGAAAAAATTAACTATTATCCTCAACAAGATGTTCAAAAAATAATATATATACCAAATACAGAATTCTTAAGTGATGCAGCCGCAAATGCATTATTAAAAACTCTTGAAGAACCAGTAAAAGATACTTATTTTATACTTAAATGTGAAAAACAAAAAAATATCTTATCTACAATTCGTAGTAGATGTATTAATTATTTTATTCCAACTCCAAATCAAGATATAGTATTATCTTGGTTAAAATTACAATCAATAAATTTAGATAAAAAAAATATAATCACTGCAATAAAACTTAGTAACGGTTCACCAATAACAGCATTAGAGTTATTAAAACCAGATAATTGGTTAGAACGTGAAAAATTATGCAATGAATTAAAATTTTCTATACAACAACATAATATGTTAAATTTAATACATATATTAAATACAGAGTGTGTTTTAAAACAAATAAAATGGTTATTAAGTTTGCTAATAGATTCAATTAAACTCAAACAACAAACATTTAATTTATTTATTAATTACGATCAAATAGATCTTGTTAAAATTTTAACTAAATTAATGAAAATGTCACAATTGATAATATCTTATAAACAATGGCAAAATTGTTATAATCAATTATTAACAATTAATGGGTTATCTAAAGAATTAATTTTAATAAACCAATTATTAAGATGGGAAACGTTAATTAATACGTTATAAAAACTATGTTCATAGTAGATTCACATTGTCATATTGATTTTTTAGATTATAAAAAAAATCACACTAACATCGATGATGTTATATCTAAAGCTTTATCGAAAGATGTAAAATTTATTTTATCGGTCGCAACTACACTACAACACTTTAAAAAAATGAAACAATTAATTAGAAAACGAGATAATATTGTATTTTCATGCGGTGTTCATCCTTTAAATTTAAAAACAAAAGTTGATTTTGAGTATTTAATTCAATTAGCTAAAAATAAAAAAGTAATTGCACTTGGTGAAACCGGTCTAGATTACCACAAAGGTAATAATTCAAAATTACAACAAGAGTCTTTTCGCAAACACATTCGTATTGGACGTCAATTAAAAAAACCTATAATTGTACATAGCAGAGAAAGCAGTAAAGACACAATATCTATTTTACATGAAGAAAAAATTATTGATTGTGGAGGAATTTTACATAGTTTTACTGAAGATACAAAAACTCTTACCAAATTATTAGATTTAGGAATGTATATTTCTTTTTCAGGTATTATTACATTTAAAAATGCTGAAAAAATTAGAAAAACAGCTATGAATACACCATTAGATAGAATTTTAATTGAAACCGATTCACCTTATTTAACTCCAGTTCCTTATCGTGGAAAAGAAAATCAACCAGCTTATACTAAATATATAGCTGAATGTCTAGCTGTAATAAAAAATGTAAGTATAGAAAAAATTGCTGAAATAACAACACAAAATTTTAATAATCTATTTAATTTAAATGTTAATAAAATTTAATTTATAAAAAAAAGTAAAATTAAATGAAAAAAGAAACAATATTTAGTAAAATTATTAAACGTAAAATTATTTCTGA
This sequence comes from Candidatus Providencia siddallii, assembly GCA_001457715.1. Classification (GTDB taxonomy): domain Bacteria; phylum Pseudomonadota; class Gammaproteobacteria; order Enterobacterales; family Enterobacteriaceae; genus Providencia_A; species Providencia_A siddallii. The sequence continues at coordinate 95,422 of CVRF01000001.1, forward strand.
TATAATTTATCAAGATAAATTGGTTACAGCTTTTTTGGATTCTAATCCACAAGCACCATGTCATGTTTTAATTGTTACAAATAAAATTATTCCAACAATTAATGATATAACTGCTGATGATGAATTAACATTAGGAAGATTATTTACTGTAGCAGCAAAAATCGCTAAACAAAAAGGAATATCAAAAAATGGATACCGTTTGATAATAAACTGTAATAAAGACGGAGGACAAGAAATTTTTCATATTCATATGCATTTAATTGGCGGATGTTCATTAGGACCTATAGTGTCTATATGTAGAAATGATAATTAAATTTAGATCTAATTTTTATTAGAATTCTTTTAATTAAGATATTTAAAATATATAATCAAAACAATACATATAAATTAATAAAATATTTTATATACTCCAATTATTAAATTAATTGATTTTTTTCAAAATCATTAATTAATTGTTTAACAAAATTAAATCTTACATTATTATCTGTAAGATTATAAAAAAATTTTAAACGCGAAGAACCATCTAAATTATAAATTTTTGGTTGATTTTGAGGTAAACTAATCAAAAATTTAAAATCAATGATATTTTTTTCAGTAAATTCAATAAATCCTCCGTTTTTATAAGCTTCAACACGCTTTATTCCTAAAGATTTAGCTTTTAATTTAAGTTTAGCTAACGCAAGTAAATTTTTACTTGAATCAGGTAAATTACCAAATCGATCAATAAGCTCTGAAGTTAAATCGTCGATTTCTTGTTTAGTTTTAACACTAGCAATACGTTTATAAAATGATAACCTAGTATTAATATTTTGAATATACTCATTAGGTAATATAACAGGCATATGCAATTCTATTTCTACTTGATTAGAAATTAAATCTTCAAGAGAAGGTTCGTGGCCTTTTTTTAGAGAATCTATTGCATTTTTTAATAATTCAATATATAGTGTATAACCAATTGTAGTTATTTGACCACTTTGTTCTTCACCTAATAATTCCCCTGCTCCTCGTATTTCAAGATCATGTGTAGCTAAAATAAAGCCAACACTAAGACCTTTCAGAGAGGAAATAACATCAAGACGTTTAAGAGCATCCTTCGTTATATTTTTTCGATGTGGTGTTAATAAATATGCATAAGCTTGATGATATGATCGACCAACGCGACCTCGAAGTTGATGTAATTGTGCTAGACCAAAATTATCGGCTCTTTCAATAATGATTGTATTTGCAGTTGGTATATCAATTCCAGTTTCAACAATAGTTGTGCATATTAAAACACTAAACTTATGATGATAAAAATCTGTCATTACGCGCTCAAGATCACGTTCACGCATTTGCCCATGGCTAATCAAAAAATTAGCCTCAGGAACTAATTTTTCTAAACGAGATTTAATCTTTTCAATATTATCTACATCATTATAAAGATAATAAACTTGACCACCACGTAAAACTTCACGTAAAATCGCTTCTCTAACAATTTTATCGTTATATTGACAAACAAAAGTTTTTACCGCTAACCGCCTAGCTGGCGGGGTTGCAATAATAGAAAGATCTCGTATTTCACTCATTGCCATATTTAAAGTACGAGGTATTGGAGTAGCAGTAAGAGTCAGAATATCAACATTTGAACGTATTGATTTAATACGCATCTTATGACGAACACCAAATCTATGTTCTTCATCTACAATAAGTAAACCAAGATCTTTCCAGCGCAAATTACGTTGTAATAATTTATGAGTACCAATAAGTATATCAATTTCACCATCAGATGTTTTTAAAATAATTTCTTTTTGTTCTTTAGTTGATTTGAATCGTGATAAAACCTCTATTTTTACTGGCCAATTAGCAAATCTATCCTTAAAGTTATCATAATGTTGCTGAGCTAACAATGTAGTTGGAACTAATACAGCAACTTGTTTATTATTAATAATAGCAATAAAAGACGCTCTCATTGCAACTTCCGTTTTACCAAAACCAACATCACCACACACTAATCTATCCATAGCTAAAGAATTAAACATATCATTTAAAACAGCATTTATTGCCGTTTCTTGATCTTTAGTTATTTCAAATTTAAATCCTTGACAAAATTTAAGATAACTTTCCTTTTCGTATTTAAAAGAAAAACCTTGTTTTGAAACTCGATATGCATAAATATCAAGTAACTCTGCAGCAGTATCTCTAATTTTTTCTAATGCTTTTTGTCTTGTTTTTAACCAAATATCGCTACCAAGTTTATTTAATTGAATATTTTTATTTACTCCATTTGAATAACGACTAATTAAATGTAATGATGAAACTGGAACATAAAGTTTAGTATTATCAGCATACATAATAATAAGATATTCAGTATTAATACCAGCTGTTTCTATTGTAATCAATCCTTGATATCTACCAACTCCGTGATCAATATGTACTACTAGTTGATCAATATTTAAATCTTCTAGACTGCGAATCAATAAATCTGAACTAATTGTAGGATAATTATTTAATTGATAAATAACACGTTCACCAAGCAAATCACTTTCACAAATCATAGCAGTATTACTAGATAATTTAATAAATCCTTTTTCAATTACACCAATTATTATAACAAAACGAGTATTTATAGATGTTGAGTAATTCGTAAAAACCTTTGGAAATATATTTATATTGATTAATAAATCGGTAATAAATTCTCGACGACCTTCGTTTTCTACAAAAAAAATTATAATTCCATTGAAATGTTTAATAAATAGAGATAGTTTTTCTAAAGATTGTTTTCCTTGAGTTTTAATATTTATATCAGGTAAAGGTAAATAATCTAAATTTATATTATTTTTTTTATCAACTAATTTTTCACTTAAAAAATAAATACGAGGCCATTTTTTTATAAATTCATTAAGCTCCTCAGTACATAACCATAAATCACTTACCGGAAGTAACGGTCTTATTAAATCAAAACGATAATTTTCATAACGCCGGTTAATTTCTTTTTGAAAATTTTCTGCTGGCTCATTAAGATCTTGTAAAACAAATAAACTATCAGTTGGAAAATAATCAAACAACGAACATAATGGATTAGAAAAAAAAAGAGGACTCCAATATTCAATACCAGATGGCAATATATTCTTACTAACTTGCTGGTAAATACATTTAGATTCATGATGAATCCCAAAACGTATTCTCCATTGAGTACGAAATTGTTCAATAGCAACTTTATCGGTTGGAAATTCATGAGCTGGTAATAAACTAATAGTTTCAGCTTCTTTTATAGAACGTTGTGAATCAATATCAAAAGTGCATAATCTATCTACTTTCCCGTTAAAAAAATAAATTCGAAATGGTAATTTACTACCCATAGGAAATAAATCAAATAAAACACTACGTACAGCATATTCACCATGAACTAAAACTTGTACAACCTCATGATAACCAATTTTATTAAGTTTTTGTCGCAACTTATCAATAGATATTTTATCACCCTTAGTAATAATTAAAACATTTGTAATTAAAAAATCTTTAGGACATACTTTTTGCATTAAAGTATTAACCGGGATAATTAAACACCCCTTTTTTATTGTTGGTAAACGATAAAGTATTGATAATCGATGAGAGACTATTTCTTGATTTGGTGAAAAATTATCATAAGGTAATGTTTCCCAATCAGAAAAAATTTCAATAATATGTTTTGTGAATTGTTTAATCTCATAAAATAAACGTAATGCGTTTTGAGTATCATTAGTAACTATAACTACAATTCCTTTATGACGTTCAATAATTTCAGCACATTCAATAGCTTTTGCAGAACCAATTAAACACCCTAAATAAATAACATTATTATTAGATATTGGTATATTATAAAAAAAATTAGATAACATAAACACCTGCTTTTAACTACGTTTAATATACATAAATAATATAAATAATATTAAGATATTGATATTTATTTTAAAATATTTGATAGTAAAAATATAAAACTAACTAACTAATTTTATCAGTTAATATAAACTTTATTCTTAACTTTTCCGTTTACAATTAAATTGATTTTATGCAACAATTAATTTCTCTATTTATAGGATTTCGCTATATGCGAAAAAATACAATTGATAAATTCGGTATTTTTTTATCTAATTTATCAACTATAGGAATAACAATCGGTGTAATATCTTTAATTGTAGTTACTTCTGTAATGAACGGATTTGAAAAATCATTACAATCTAATACACTTATTTATATGCCTCATGTAATTTTAACATCTAAATCAAAAATAATTAATTATAAAATTCATCCTATTACAGAAATACAAAATATAAAAGGAATTCATAAAATTGAATCGATTGTATTTGCAGATGTTGGTCTGCAAAGTAAAACAAATATTGGATCTGGGGTAATGATTGGTATTGAATCATCAAAAAATTCATTGCTTTTAAATAAATTAATTATCGGTAAACCTTGCGATTTAATTAATGGATCATATAATGTTTATTTAGGAAATAAACTGGCAGAAACTTTAAATATTAAGTATGGTGATAAAATTCGAATAATTATACCAAATATTATTCAATTAACACCAATAGGGCATATTCCTAATAATAGATTATTTAATGTTGCTGGTATTTTTTACACTAATAGTGATTCTGATTCAAATGAATTAGTCGTATCACAACAAGATGCAATAAAAATGCTACATTATCCTGATAACAATATAACTGGATGGAGACTGTTTCTTAAAAATCCACTAGAAGTAGATAAACTTAGTAAACAAATTTTACCGGATGGTTTAATATGGACTGACTGGAGAGAGCGAAAAGGAGAATATTTTTATGCAATACGAATGGAAAAAAATATAATGGGGTTATTAGTAAGTTTCATAATTTTTGTAGCAGCATTAAATATTATCACATCACTATTTTTATTAGTAATTGAAAAACAATCTGAAATAGCTATTTTAAAAACTTTAGGATTAAATAAATTTCAAATTTTAATTATTTTTATAATTCAGGGAATAAGTTTTAGTTTTATTGGTGTATTGATTGGATCAATATTAGGAGTTTTATTATCAAATCAACTAAATTTAGTAATTCAATTTCTAGGGTTTTTACCAAAAAATGTAACTTTACCTATTTTAATAAATTATTTAGATGTTTTAACTATTGCTTTTTTTACTATAATTATTTCTATTATAGCAACAATATATCCTTCTTTGCGCGCATCATCAATTAAACCTATAGAGTTTTTAAGTTATGAATAAACCAATTCTTTTATGCAAAAATTTAAATAAAACATATCAAAAAGGTAGATTCTCAATAAATGTGTTAAAAAATATTAACTTTTTAATAAATAAAAGTGAAATTATTACAATAATAGGTGCTTCAGGATCAGGTAAAAGTACTTTTTTACACATTTTAGGTGGTTTAGATACCCCATCCAGTGGGTATGTCATTTTTAATAATAAATATATTAATCAGTTATCTACAAATGAACGAGCTGCTATTCGTAATAAAAAATTAGGTTTTATATATCAATTTCATCACTTATTACACGATTTTAATGTTTTAGAAAATGTAGCAATGCCTCTATTAATTAGTAAAAATACAAAAAAAGAATCATTTATAAAAGCAACAGAAATATTGGAATCTGTTGGAATGGCTCACAGATTAAATCATAAACCATCAGAGCTTTCTGGTGGAGAAAGCCAACGTGTAGCTATAGCAAGAGCACTAATAAATCAACCTGATTTAGTATTAGCAGATGAACCAACAGGTAATCTTGATTTACAAAATAAACACGCTATTTTTAATTTATTAAAAACAATTAACAATACAAAACAAATTGCATTTTTAATCGTTACACATGATAGTTCTTTAGCGGAAAGTACTCCATGTCAGTTTGAAATGTATGATGGTTATTTACAAAAAAAATAGTTTTGGAAAAATATAATGTTATCTTTTACATTATTCACAGCAATACGATTTAGTAATATTTTTCGTAAAAAAAATGTATTTTCACCGATGTCAATTATTTCAACTTTTGGAATAATTTTAGGTGTCATTGTTATAATTGTTGGTTTAAGCGCAATTAATGGATTTGAACGAGAACTCAATAATCGAGTCTTATCTATTGTTCCACATGCTCAAATATATACAGTTAATCAACCATATCATAATTGGCAATTTGTAGAAAAAATAATTCAAAAAACACCTGGAGTTCTTGGTGTTAGCATATATATAAATTTTATCGGTATACTTGAACATAAATCAAATTTAAAAGCTGTTCAAATTTTTGGTATTTCACAAAAAAAACAAAATCAAGTAAGCAATATACAAAAATTTATTTTAAGCAATCAATGGAAAAATTTCGTATCAGGCAATAAAACTATTATTATTGGAAATGGAATTGCTAAAACTCTTAATGTAAAAATTGGTGATTGGATTACTATTATGCTATCAAATAATAATAGTGTAAATATACAATCAAATAAACGTATTCGTGTTCATGTCATAGGTATTTTACATTTAAATGGATTATTAGAACATGAAATTGCTTTAATCCCAATAAAAGACGCTCAAGAATATCTTAATTATAAAAATAGTATTACTGGTTTTATGATTAAAGTATCAAATCTTTTCGAAGCTGATAAAATTGCTTATAATGCAGGTATAAAAACAATGCAACATGTAATTATTAAAAGTTGGATAGATGATTATGGTTACATGTATAATGATATTCAAATGCTTCGTAGTATTATATATTTAATAATGATTTTAATTATTGGTATAGCATGTTTTAATATTGTATCTACATTAATAATAATAGTAAAAAATAAAATTAAAGATATCGCTATATTGCGTTCTTTAGGAGCTAAAGATATTCATATCCGTGCCATTTTTCTTTGGTATGGATTGCTTAATGGTTTTATTAGTGCACTTATTGGTATAATAATAGGTGTATTAATTTCTTTAAACCTAACAATAATTTTTAAAAAATTAGAGATGATAATTAAAACAAATATTTTATCTAGTAATATATATTTTATAGATTTTTTACCTTCATCTTTACAAATCATAGATATTATCTATGTCTTAATTACGACTATAATTCTTAGTTTATTAGCTAGCTTATATCCTGCTCATCGAGCAAATAAACTAGATCCAGCACAAATTTTAAGATAGTAGCTAATAATTTAATAAAATAAATTTATTAAAATCATTTTTTTTTATTTTAAAAAATCAATGATTTTATTAGCATAACCTATATAGTTTAGTGGTGTTAATTCTTTTAAGCGAGTTTTTTCATGATCTGGTATATTTAAACTATTAATAAACTGTTTTATATTTTCATATGTTATTATTTTCCCACGAGTTAAGTCTTTTAATTTTTCATATGGTTTTTCAATTTGATAACGTCGCATAATAACTTGTATTGGTTCTGCTAATACAACCCAATTTTTTTCTAACTCATCAAGCAAACTTTGTTTGTTTATTTCGAGTTTATTTAAACCTTTCATCATTGAATTGTAAGCAATTAAAGAATAAGCTATAGCAACACCTACATTACGCAAAACAGTAGAATCAGTTAAATCTCTTTGCCAACGAGAAATAGGTAATTTACCTGATAAGTGTTTTAATATCGAATTAGCAATTCCTAAATTACCTTCAGAGTTTTCAAAATCTATAGGGTTAATTTTATGTGGCATACTTGACGACCCTATTTCAGTTGTAACAATTTTTTGTTTAAAATGATTTATAGCAATATAACCCCAAATATCTCTATTAAAATCAATTAAGATTGTATTAAAACGGGATATACAGTCAAATATTTCAGAAATATAATCATGTGGTTCAATTTGTGTGGTAAATGGATTCCATTTAATACCTAAAGATACGATAAATTCCTCGCTAAATTTATGCCAATTTACTTCAGGATAAGCAAACATATGTGCATTGTAATTACCTACAGAACCATTAATTTTACCTAAAATTTCAATCATTTCTATTTGTCGATATTGCCGTTCTAATCTGTACACAACATTAGCAAACTCTTTACCTATTGTAGATGGTGTTGCAGGTTGACCGTGTGTGCGAGATAATAACGTTAAATTTCGATATTTTATCGCCATTTTTTTAATCTTATCGATTAATCCACGAAAATAAGGTAATAAAACTTCTTCACGTGCTTTTTTAAGCATTAATGCATATGATATATTATTAATATCTTCAGATGTACAAGCAAAATGAATAAATTCAGAAATAGAGCGCAATATTGGAATATTAATCACCTTCTCTTTTAAAAAATATTCTACTGCTTTGATATCATGATTGGTTGTTTTTTCAATTTTTTTAATACGCATTGCGTCTTTTTCAGAAAAATCTATAATAATTTTATTTAAAAAAGATATTGTGTTTGTATCAAATAAAGGAATTTCTTTAATTTGAGTGGAAAAAGAAAGTTTTTGTAACCATAAAATTTCTACTTGTACACGAAATTTCAACAAACCAAATTCACTAAAAATACCTCGCAATTCATTTACTTTATCAAAATAACGTCCGTCAATTGGAGATATAGCAGTAAGTGAAGATAGTTTCATTAAAAACTCCAGGTTAAATCAAAATATATTTAAAGTATATAAATTATAATACTCAAAAAATAACATATTAATAAATTATATTCTACAATATTTTAAATAACTATTATTGTTATAATAAAATTGTAAGTATTCAATTAAATATAATATACATCATATATAATTAAAAAATAAAATTTATATTATCTAATAAGTGATTCAATAACACCACCGCCTATGCAAATTTCATTTATATAAAATACAGCAGATTGTCCTGGTGTAACAGCTGATACAAGATAATCAAATACAACCTTTATTGAATTATTATTAAGTTTAATAACAGTACAAGGTATATCAGATTGACGATATCGTGTTTTTACAGAGCATCTAAAAGATTTATTTATATCTTCTCTATTAACCCAATATAATTGGTTGGCTATTAAACCACATGACATTAAATAATAGTGTTTTTGTTCTTGAGAAACGATTAATTGGTTTTTTTTAATATCTTTACCAACAACATACCAAGGTTTTTCTAACATATTTCTTTTTCCGCCAATACCAAGTCCTTTTCGTTGACCTAATGTGTGATACATTAATCCATTATGTTTCCCTATAACGCAACCATCAACAGTAACAATCTCTCCTACTTGATCAGGTAAATAACAAGATAAAAAACTAGAAAATTTACGTTTACCAATAAAACATATTCCAGTAGAATCTTTCTTTTTTGCATTAACTAAATTAATTTTTGAAGCAATTTGGCGAACCTCTATTTTTTTAAGACAACCAACTGGAAAAATACATTTTGATATTTGTCTATAACTAAGTGTATATAAAAAATAACTCTGATCTTTATTACTATCTAATCCACGTAATAATTGGTATTTAGAATTTTTATTGTTACTACGTACATAATGTCCTGTTGCAATATAATCAGCCATAAAATTTTTAATAGCAAAATTAAGAAATACTTTAAATTTAATTTCTTTATTACATAAAATATCTGGATTTGGTGTCCGACCATTTTTATATTCTAATAAAAAATATTTAAATACATTATCCCAGTATTCTGCTGAAAAGTTAACTGTATATAATTTAATTCCAATTTTGTTACAAACAGAGTATGCGTCTGCCAAGTCATTTGCTGCTGAACAGTATTTACTATTATCATCTTCTTCCCAATTTTTCATAAATAAACCACTAACATTATATCCTTCTTTTTTAAGAAGATAAGCTGATACAGAAGAATCAACACCCCCTGACATAGCTACTACAACTGTTATTTCATTTTTATTTAACATAATTATTTTTTTTATAAAAATAAAATTTAATAAAATATTATAAAATAATAATATACATTATACATAAAATTTTAATATTTTAATGATAATTTAAAATTTATAATCATAAATCTTTAGATTAAACTAAAATTTAATTTTAATAAAAAATAATAAATAAAAAAATATATTAAATAAAAAAGTATTAATAAAAAAATAATAATTTTTTTAAGAAAAATATTATCTAATCAAAAAGTAAATTCTCAAAATAATTCAATTATTCTTTGCATTAAAGATAATCGCATCTGTGTTATAATAATTATAATTATGTTAAAATAATTTAAATAGAAGTTAAAAGAAATTATAACAAATAATCATAAGGTATTTTTGATGAAAATTTATTCTGGTAAAAAATAATTTCATTATATATAAATTTTAATAGTAATAATATTATATATTAACTGTGCATGTAAATGTTATAGACGTAATTAATATCTAATCATAATAAACTACGCATTATTTAAATTAACTCGCAATACTATTACCAAATATATACAGATAAAGTGAATATACTTATATAATTTTATCTATTAAAATTAGTTAGAACATACATATTGAATAAAACAACTAATTTATTTTTTAAAAACATAGAAATAATAATTTAAAAAATTTTAATTTATATTTTATATCAATTAATAATTAATACTAAATTATTATAATATAATGAATTTAATTACGATATAATTAGATATATTCAATGAATATAATTAAAATTGTTAATAAATTATTTTATTAATTATATAGTTTTTAAAAAAAAATAAAATAGTAAATACTAATTTATTATTTTTATATTTAAATAATATATAAAAATATTTATTTTGATTGCATTTAATATAAATTTAAATATTTTTATATCAATAAAATTGATATTATCAAATATAATAACAAAATTAAATCATATAAAGTTAATAACTATATATCTTATATTAATTTTAAAAATCTAGAATTTTTTATTATAAAACATAAAAAATAGAATATAGAATTGATAATATACTCATAATTATTTTTTTATAAAAAATAACATATACAATTATATTATATAAATTTTTATATATTATTTATTTTTAAATAAATCATAAAATTCAATTTAGTTATTAAGATTAATTACATAAATAATTTTATAAATATAAAAAATCTAAATTAATTTTTTATAAATTTAATAAAAGAACGATAAATTATTATAGATTTAATATATCAAATAAAATTAATAATTATTAATATATTTTTGATTATAAATTAATAATTATAATTATTTGAATAATAATTTAAATATTAATAATTATATAACAATAACATTTACAACTTATGTAATTTTAAAAAAAAAAAATATTATTAGCAATTTAATTATAAAACATTTAAATTATCATATAAAATATCTTATTTAGATATTCAATAATTAATTTAAACAATTAAAAAATAATATTTTATTATTAAAATAATTTTTATAAATATAAAATTATTTTAATTATTCAATAAATTATTTATATAAAAATCTATATTTTTTATTTTCAATATTGTATTATTGTATTTTTTTAAGATTATTTAATTTTTGACACTTCTCAAAAAAAAATAATAAAAATATTTTTATTAAAAATTTAGAATTTATTTATTTTTAATAAAATTAAATAAAACATAATAACTATATTTAGCATGGAAATAGCATGATGGATATCATATTTATTGAACAATTATCAGTTATAACTAAAATTGGTATACATAAACTGGGAAAAAGAAATCAATCAAAAATTAATACTAAAATCTTGAAAATAGGATATGAAATAAATCAACAATTTTTAATTAATAAAAATAAATATTTTTTAGATTATGAACAAATAACTAACGAAATTATTAATTATATAGAAACAAATAAATTTGATTTAGTAGAACAAGTTGCAGAAGAAGTAGTTAATTTATTGGTAAATAAATTTAAAATTTCTTGGATTAGAATTAAAATTGCTAAACAATATGCAATCATTAATGCATCCAAAGTAGGGGTTATTATTGAAAGAGGCAATAAATATTAAAATAAATCATATATAATACTTTAATGTATTATATTTTGTATATTAATTTTAAAAAAGTAATAGTAACTATTACTAGTTTGTAACATATATGAATATATAATCTTTAATAATTATTAATTTTTCATATAAGATTTAATGTTTATTAAATAAGTAATAATACTCACTAAAATATAAAAATTAAAATGATTAAAAGATATTTAATATATGTACATCGTTGTTTATTTTTTTTATAAAATTTTAAACAATATAGTTTTATAAAAATAATATATCATATTAAATTTAATTTAAAATTAATTATTTTAGACTTCAAATTAATTTAAATTTTATATAAAAAACATTTTATTTGTATCTTTATAAATAATTATGAATATTAGTTTAATAGCTGCTGTATCTAAAAATCAAGTAATTGGAACTAAAAATACTATTCCTTGGAAATTATTTGATGACTTAGTATGGTTTAAAAAAAATACGTTAAATAAACCAGTAATTATGGGACGCATAACATATGAATCTATAGGTGTTCCTCTACCAAAACGTATTAATATAGTTTTAAGTAATAAAAAACATAATAATACTGATATTATTTGGGTATCTTCTATTAAAGAAGCGTTATTGGCAACTAAATCAATAGGTTCTTTTAAAGAAATAATGATTATTGGAGGAGGTGAAATATACAAACAATTTTTACCATTAGCAAATAAACTTTATTTAACTCAAATTAATATTAAAGTAACTGGTGATACATATTTCCCTACATTAAATTATAAGAAATGGAAATTAATATTTAATAAATATAAAGAATCAGATGAAAATAATAAATATAGTTTTTATTTTAAAATTTTTACTAAAATCTATACTAAAACATAAATTTCAAATTCAACATAAATTTTAAAATTATATACGTTTTTTTTGACAAGATTTTTGGTGATAATATTTTTTAGTTTCCCAATGAAATAAAGTCAAACAACCACCCCAACAACAGCCAGTATCCATTGCAAACATATTTCTTGGTGTATTTTTTCCTTCTAACGAAGCCCAATGCCCAAAAAAAAATGAATACTCTTCTGGGATTTTATTTTTAAAAGTAAACCATGGTTTAAGTAAATGAAAAGCTTTTTTAGGATTTTCTTTACATAACATATCAAGCTTCCCATCTGGAAAACAGTATCGTAAACGAGTTAATGTTTTAATCACGAAACGCAATTGATCTATATTTGATAATTTATAAGACCATTTAGATGACGTTTTTTCATGCATAGAGTTAATAAAATAAGAATAATTATTACTAGATAATATAGATTCTATTTTTTTAGAATACATACATAGATCTTCAATATTCCATTCAGGAATAATCCCAGCGTGAACCATTATAATTTTTTTTTCTTTATCAATTTGTACTAATGGTTGCTTTCTTAACCAATCTATTAATTCATCAAAATCTGATGCGTGTATTAATTCATTAAGATTATCTTTTTGTTTATTTAAACTATTTTTACAATATAATCTTAAAAGATTTAAATCATGATTTCCAAGAACAATTCTAACAGAAGATCTAATCTTTTTAAGATAACGTAGAACCTGAAGCGATCCTGGGCCTCGAGAAACTAAATCACCTGTTAACCATAATGTATCATTTTGTACTTTAAAATTAATAAGCTTTAGTAATAAACATAATTCATCATAACAACCATGTATATCACCTATAATATATGTTGACATAATTAATTAATCATTGTTTAGTAATGTGACTATAATCCATTATAAAATAATATATTAATATTAATTATTCATAAATAGTTAATTATAATTCTATATAAATTAATATTTTATAAAATTAAACAATCGTATTTGATAAGTTTGTGTTATATAAATAATTTGCTATTTTACAATATTCTTTAACAGAAATATTTTCAGCACGAGCTACAGGATCTACACCTAAAAAAATAAGTTCTTTAACATTAATTATATTATTTAAACTATTACTAATTATTTTGCGACGTTGATTAAAAGCTAGTTTTGTTATATAACTTAAAAAGTTAATATTTTTAACAAAATATTTTTTTTTTCTACGAGGAATCAATTTAACAATTGCAGAATCAACATTTGGTATTGGTATAAAAGATTCTGGCATAACATCTAATAATTTATTGATATCACAATAATATTGTGCCATCACACTTAACCGACCATAATCTTTACTTCCAGGATTCGCTATTAACCTGTTCACGACTTCTTTTTGTAACATAAAAACCATATCAATAATAAAATGACTAAAAGAAAACAAATGAAACATCAATGGAGTCGATATATTGTAAGGTAGGTTACCAAACACACGAATAAAATCACATGTCTGTTTTACAAATAAACTAAAATCAATTTTCATAACATCATTTTGAATAATTATTAATTTATCTTTCAAATGCATATGCGTATTTAAACGCATCGCTAAATCACGATCGATTTCAATTACGATTAATTTGTCTATTAAATTAACAACTGCTTCAGTTAAAACACCAAAACCAGGACCAATCTCGATAATAAGTTGATTTGACTGTGGGTTTATAATATTAACTATATTATCAACAACAATTTTATCAATTAAAAAATTTTGTCCAAAACGTTTTCGTGATAAATATTTATTTTTAATAATATTAAACATAAATTTTATCTATTATTTTAACTGCTATTTTTAATGCAGAAAAAAAACTTCCTAAATTAGCTTTTCGTGTACCTGCAAGATCAAGCGCTACACCATGATCCACAGATGTTCTTATAACTGGTAAACCTAAAGTAATATTAACTAATTCACCAAATCCATCACGCTTTAGTACAGGAAGACATTGATCGTGATACATAGCTAAAACGACATCAGCATCATTTAAATATTTATCTAAAAATAAAGTATCTGCAGAAAGTGGTCCAATTAAATTTATACCGTCAATTTTTAATTTATCCAAAACTGGTTTTATTATATCAATTTCTTCTTTACCAAGATACCCATCTTCACCTGCATGAGGGTTTAAACCACAAACATAAATTTTAGGTGACTTAATTCCAAATTTTGATTTCAAATCATTATATAAAATAATAATCACTTCATTTAAAATATTCTTAGTGATAGCACAAGGGACATCTTTTAATCGTAAATGAGTTGTAACTAATGCAACTCGCATTTTTCCAGAAACAAACATCATAACAGCACGACAACAACTTCTAAATGCAAAAAACTCTGTATGACCACTAAAAGGAATTCCGGCATCATTAATAATACCTTTATGTACTGGTCCAGTTACAATAGCAGAAAACTCACCATTTAAACAACAATCATAAGATTTTTTTAAAGTTTCAATAACATAAGAACTATTTTTTATATTTAAAACACCAGGATTAACTCTAGAATTCAAATTAACAGGCATAACAAATAACGTTTTTGAATTTTGATTAATATAAAAAGTATCAGTAGTATATATTTTTAGTTTTATTGATAAATTAAGTGCTTTTGCACGAGTATAAAGCAAATTAGGATCAGCACACACAACAATAGGTATTGGTAATGATAATTGAGCAAGCCGCACAACTAAATCTGGTCCAACTCCTGCCGGTTCACCAGGAGTTATAATAATAGGTTTAGTTTTCATTATATATATCTAAATTAATTATCATAATCATTTATTATTTTTACATAAGCATTTATACGAAGTTCTTGCGTCCAATTTTCTACTTCTTCATTAAATTTACTATTAAATAATAAATTATAAGCTTGTTGTTTATAGACAGAATCTGTTTCATTAACAGTACGAATATCATCTAATTGAATTAAATGCCAACCAAAATCTGAAAAAAAAGGTTTACTTAATTCACCTTTTTTTAATTTTAATAATTTCGTACGAAATATAGGATCGTAGGTTTCAAGTGCATTCCAACCTAAATCACCACCTTTAAATGAACTATTAAAATCTTCTGAATTTTGTTTTGCGGCATCTGAAAAAGATATCTTTTTACTATTAATATCATTATGAATTTTAATTAATTTATCTTTAATTTGTTCATCAGTAAAATTTAATGTTGATTTAATCAAAATATTACGTATTTTTACTTCAGTAATAACATGAAATGATTTTTTTTTATTACTTATATTATTAATTCGTAATATATTGTATCCGATACTTGAACGTATCGGTCCTATTACATCTCCTTTTTTTGCATCTTTTAATTTTTCTGCAAAAATAACTGGTAAATCTTTTAGATGTAATGAATTTATTTTACCAGTTTTTATTATTTCATTATTTTTAGTGTAAGTGTTTATCAATTGGTTAAAAGTATAACCATTTTTAAAATCACTCAAAATTTTTTTTGATAAAAATATTGAATTTTTAAGTTTTTCTTGGTTTAATTCTTCTGGTAATAAAATAATTATATAATCAAAATCAATTTTCATATTACGATTTGCTTGTAAGCTAATTTGTTCAGTAAGAGCATTAACTTCTTGTGATAAAATTTTAATTCGACTTCCAACTACATCATTGTATACTTTAGAAATCAACATTTCTTTACGAATTTCATCAAAAAATTTCGACATTTTTATATTATAAATAGATAATTTTTTTTCCATTTCTTTAATTGTTAAGTTATTTTGATGAGAAATATTCATAATAACAGAGTTAATCTCTTCTTTAGAAAAATTAATTTGCAATTGTTTTGCTAATTGCAAAATTATATTATTAATAATTAAACGATTAAGAACTTGATTATGTAAATCATAGTAATTAAAAATATTTTGTTTTCTTTTTTTATTGTTCATTTTAATCATTTTAATCATATCTTCAAGATCGCTCTTTAATATAATTTCATGATTAACTATTGCTATAATTTTATCTATTTCATATGGTTTAGCTAAAACTTTAAAGTTTATAAGTATTAATCCTAAAAAAAATACTCCCCAATATTGCATAATAATCCTATAATTGATAAAATCAAACTATTCAGTGATTTTTTTTTAAAAAATAGCTCGATAAGGAATAATATTTTTATTTAATATTTCTTGATTATTTAAATGATAATCATTATTAAATCCTTTAATTTGAATATTAATTGACCATTTACGATAAAATTCGTTGTTTAATTTTTCATCTTGCCAATCAACAATTTTTCGTTCATACCCTAAATTTATACCCCAACAACATGTATTATATTGCAAAAAAAACAATTGACTCGCTAGTCGCCATTGTTTTGTATCGTAATAACATGAACCAACAAAATTCCAAAATTCATTTAATGGTAAACTTATTGAACTACCAATCTGAGAAATTCCTTGTTGATATTCAGGTAATTTATAATAATAAGAATCAACAATATTATAATTACTGACTTGTTGTATATAATCGTGATTAATAAAACGATAATTAAATTGTAATAAACGATCATAGTTTAAACGATATTCAGCAATAGTACTTCCACTTGTAATACAACCCAAACTTGAATCGTATTTTAAATCACCACGAATACCAAAATTTTTATTTATAAACCACATTACATCACTAGATAATAACAAAAAATATCTATCTGTCTTATTTTTTATAATATAATCTAAATCCTCTACACGAGGTCGTTTAAAAAAATAAATTTGTCCAATAGAAAAATTAAATTTTTCAATTAAATTTTTATCATATAAACTATTTTTAATTCCAGCTGCAAATTGATTCGCTGATGCTATACGATCAATACCGCTATAAATTTTTTCATTGAATAAACTACTATAATCTGATAAAAATAGTGTAGAATCAAAATTCTCTATTTTAAATTGATTTTTATATGGAATAAAAACATACTGAATATGTGGTTCGATAGTATAAATATATTTATTATCTTTAAAAATACTGCGTTCTAAAACTGTTTTTATATCACTTTTAAACATTGGTAAAATACGAAAGATATTTTTTTCTGATTTTTTATTAAAACTTTCATTAGTAATATTTTGAGTATAACTAGTAGCAAATAATTTAAAATTATTATTCATACTTAATAATTTATTTGAAATTGGGAATTTAATCTCAGGTTCAATATGTAATCTTGTTACATTAATATTATTTTTATTAACACTAATAAATCTAGTAGATTGTATATAAGATTGAAAATCAAATACACCTATTTTTTTTTTATAAAAATTAAAATCTATTTGAGGTTCAGCTTTATATATACGCTTATTTATGTTATCTGTAAAAATCTGAAATTGTTTATGAGCGATTTTTAAATTCCAATCTAAACCTGAATATCTTAAACTAAATTTTTGTTTTAAATAACCATCAGTTGTATTACCGTATGGAGAACTAAAATCAGTAAAATATTTTGAATCACTAACTTTAGTAAAATTTATATCAAAGTTCCAATTACCCAAATAACTATCTGGGTTATTCCAATAAAATAACCACCTGTTATTATTATAATGTTTATCGACATTCCCATACTCTTTATCTTTATTGTATTTATAATCACGATTTAAAAAATCAAAAGCAATAATCCCATTTTCTGAAGCTATTGAATAATGAATTTCATTGTTTAATTTAACTCCTCTACGAGAGATAAATTGTGGTGTTATAATTGCATTATAATTTTTTTTAAAATTAAAATAATACGGAAAAGAAAATTCTAAACCATCATTATTTGAGTATTTTCCTGTTGGAGACAAAAAACCAGAGCTGTTTTTATTACCAATTGGCAATTGTATATATGGAATATAAAAAATTGGTATATAACCAACACGAAAACGTGCATGCTTAATTTTAGCTGTTTCTTCTTTATGGTCAATTATTACTTTTGAACCAATTATACTCCAGTTATTATCTTTAGGTAAACAAGTAGTAAAAGTTGCGTTTTCCATTATAGAGAAACGATTTTTCTCACGAGTGCTTATTTTATCAGCATACCCGTGACTTTGATTTCCTAAAAGAAAATATTTACTATTGTTAATATTTATATTTTTATTATTTAAATTATACCAAGCAGATGTTCCTGTTAAATAAATTAGTGAATCGTAATAACTAATATTTCCTATAGCATTTGCTTCTAAAATTGGTTCTATATCTGGTTTTTGTGTTTTTATTAATTTTATATTATCAGCTGTTAATGTTTGATTTCCTTGCCGTACACTAACATTCCCTTTGTATTCAATATATTTAGGATATTCGCTAAAAAGGTAATCAGATGCTATATAAACAGGTAAATTATCAATATTATTGACAATATTATTTTTATGAATTGGGGTTTTTAATATGCACTGTTTTTTAAAATCAGCAATAGATTTATAACTACACGTTGATAGTATCAATATAAAAAATATTTTTAATAAATTATTTTTAATCATCAATCACGTAATTCCATAATAATTATCTGGTTAAAATATTACACAACAAATGTTTAAATTAATAAAAAATTTTTATTTATTTTTAATAAACTAAATTTAATTTAAATGATTTTATTATTTTATTTATATAAATTTTTAATAAATAAAATGTAATTAACTATATTTATTTTATATAAAAAATTCAATTTTATTAAATTTAATATCAAAAAATATATTTAATATTTTAAATTACATATAAATAAAAAACTTTTATTCAGTAATAACTATTTGTATTAAAATCACTTCATTGGATAATTTAATAAAAATATATTATTAATTTTTATAGTTTTTGAATATTAAATATAATTAACAGATATTATTAATTTAGATTTTAGATTTCAGATTATATATAAAAATTATATTTTTTTATGTTATAATTAATTATCTAATCGATAAAAGTTTTATATCTGAATATTAAAAATAAATATAATTAACCATTTATTGAAAAATAAAAAATTAATATGAAATTAATAAGACATCTGATACAAATTTTTTAAACAATTTATTAAAAATAATTAACTAAAGATTAATTATAACTATTTTAATTACTAATTTTATATTAAATATATTAAAATTCAAATATTTAATAATATAAAACAAAATATAATATAAAATATTTATACATTTTATATGTATATTATTGTGTACAATGATATAATATAAAAAAATATTTTAAAATATTAAAATAAACTTATTTAATAAGTAATTATATTTATAATTTTTTGAATATTCATTTTATTCAAATAAATTATTTAAATTAAAAAAAATAATATTTTATAAAAAACTTTTTAATAAATTAATTTAAAAATTTAAATCAATTATTGAGATAATGATAGTGATTGATAATGATAAATATCATAAAATATATAAATAAGTTTAATTCTTATATAGTGATGTTAAATTATTAATCTTTAATAAAATTGATTACGCAATAAATAACATAATCATTTAATACGATAGAATAAAAAAATATGTTTGTGTTTAAGAAAAACAACATTGGTTGTTTACTTGAACTTAAATGCAACGATAGTAATTTTAACATAAAATGTACTAATTCTACAGAATTTGACAATTGGAGATAGGATAGTTACTAGTATCTTGTAAGATATGTTATATTTTTTTAAAAGATGTTTAAAGACAAATAATAAAAGATTTAGTTCTAATTATTTTATCTTTAACAAAAAAATATTATTAATTTTTATAAAATATTTAAATAAAAATAAATTATTAATTTAGTATAGTAAAATTTAAAATAAATTAACAATATAATGTAATTTATTAATTACATTTATTTATTATAAATAAAAATTATTATACTTATTTTTAATTAAATCGATTTTAATTTATTAAAAAGAACAATAAAAAACTATTTAATAAATATATTAATAATTTTTCAATAAAAATATAATATTAAATAATAAAATGTAAATGCTATAAAAAATAATTTATAAAATTATTTTTTATAATTAAATTTAAACTAAATCTACAAAATTAAAATAAACTATTAATTTTGTAATCTAAAAGATAATGCGTTATGAACGATTATTTAAAATTTCCTGATATTTCACCAATAATGTTTTCATTTGGACCAATTTCGTTACATTGGTATGGATTTATGTATTTATTAAGTTTTTTATTCGCATTATGGTTTGCAAACCATAATGCTTTAAAAGCAAATTATAATTTAACAAAAAATGAAATAGAAAATATACTTTATATTGGATTTATTGGTGTAATAATAGGAGGACGTATTGGTTATGTATTGTTTTATAATTTATCAACATTTCTTAATGATAAACTTTATTTATTTAAAATATGGAATGGAGGTATGTCTTTTCATGGTGGATTGATTGGTGTAATTTGTGCAATACTATATTATAGTAGTAATAAAAATAAAAATTTTTTTATGATTTCGGATTTTATTGCTCCATTAATCCCTTTTGGAATATGCATGGGTCGTATTGGTAACTTTATCAACGGAGAATTATGGGGACGTGTTGCACTTAATATACAGTGGGCATTTTTATTTCCAAATTCAAGAAATCAAGATATTCAATTAGCACTTCAAGATTATTCGTTGATACCAATACTTAATAAATACAATGTTTTACCAAGACACCCATCACAATTATATGAAATGTTTTTAGAAGGTATTATTTTATTATTTATTTTATTTTTTTTTATAAGAAAACCACGTCCAACAGGAAGTACTTCAGGTTTATTTTTATTTAGTTATGGCTTTTTTCGTTTTATAGTTGAATTTTTTAGAGAGCCAGATATACAATTAGGTTTATTTAACGGAATTAGCATGGGACAAATATTATCAATACCAATGATTGTTATTGGTATAGCAATAATTATATGGTCTTACAAACAGAATCATATATATAAATAAAATTTATTAAAAAAAGTATTTCATTAATATAAACAAGAGATTATTATGAAAGAGTATCTTGATTTATGTCAACGTATTATTAATGAAGGAAAATGGATCAAAAATAAGCGTACAGGTGTACGTTGTTTAACAATTATAAATGCTGAATTTGAATACAATGTTAGAGATAATCAATTTCCGATCATTACAACTAGAAAGGGTTTTTATAAATCAGCGATCGCTGAACTTCTTGGTTATTTACGAGGATATGATAACGCTGCACAATTTAGAGAAATTGGTTGTAATACTTGGAATGATAATGCTAATAAAAATCAAGACTGGTTAAATAATCCTTATCGTAAAGATAAGGACGACATGGGTCGTATTTATGGAATTCAAGGTCGATCATGGCAACGACCTAACGGTTCGAAATTTGATCAACTAAAAAAAATAATAAACAATTTAAAAAGAGGAATCGATGATCGAGCTGAAATAATTACTTTTTTTAATCCAGGTGAAATAGAAATGGGTTGTTTACGTCCGTGTATGCATACACATACGTTTTCATTACTTGGTGAAACTCTATATTTAACATCTTATCAACGAAGTTGCGATGTTCCGCTTGGTTTAAATTTTAATCAAATTCATTGTTTTGTTTTACTAATGTTAATGGCACGATTTACAAATTATATACCTGGTAAAGCTTACCATAAAATCGTAAATGCACATATTTATGAAAACCAGCTTCCTTTACTTTGTAATATACAATTAAAACGAAAACCATTTCAATCTCCTTCATTAATTATTAATCCTAAAATAAAAAAATTAGAAGATATTGAAACATGGGTAAGTGTAGATGATTTTATTATTCAAGGATATAGACATCACGGAGCTATTAAATATCCATTTACAATATAAATTATAAGGAAAATAGTTAAAATATATTTTTAATATTTATAAGTATAAACTGTCAATATATTAATTAAATATTTATTGTTAAAATATATTTACAAAATATTAACATATACAATAATGCATAACATTAAAATTATTATTAATATTCATTTAATAAATAAAAATTAAAATTTATTAATTTTAAAGTTATTAACACTATAGATATTATCTATTAAACAGCAATCTATATAATAAATATTGATTATTTATTTTTTATTAATTTTTTTATAATCAAAATAATTAATAAACTAATTTAAATAAAATAATAAAAATTGATAAAATCAATATAATATATATAGTTTTATCTATATTTAAAAAAACTTTATCTAAACTAGAATATAAAGATGGTTCACCTTTAGGACGGGTTTTAAATCTTCGATGTAGCCACATATATTGTTCAGGAGCTTTAATAATTTCTTTTTCAATAATTTGATTTATCATTGTTGCTGTAGCAACAGAATCATTAACAGGAAAATTATCTAATGATGGTTGTATAATAAGTTTATATCCTTTACCATCTGGTAATCGTTTAGGAATGAAAGATATTACTAATGGTTTAGCTAATCGTAATATTATTTGTGATCCGCTTGTTGTGGCTGTATTTTTAACTCCAAAAAATGGTGCAAAAACACTACTTTTAGGACCATAATCATGATCGGGTGCATACCATAGTATCTCACCCCTTTTAAGTGCATGTACAATACTTATTATTTTTTTTCGATCAATCATATATTTATTAGAACGTAAACGCCCACGTAATTGTATCCAATCAATTAAACCGTTGTTATTAGCACGATAAACACCAACACCAGGATTTATCATACCAAGAGCCCGAGCTCCTAATTCTAAAGTTAAAAAATGAATTCCTAAAACAATAATTCCACGTCCAGTTTGTTTAGCTGATAAGATATTTTCAATACCATCAACTTTTACCCATCGACGAATTCTCCAGTTTGGCCAAAACCAAGCCATACCAGATTCAAATACTCCCATACCAACAGACTCAAAATTTTTATCAATATAAATTTGTATTTCTTGTGAGTTCATTTCAGGAAAACATAATTGAAGATTACGTTCTGCTATTTGAACACGTTTTTTTAAAAAATATTTAGAAACTCGACCTAAAAATTTACCTAATAAAAAAATAACTGGATATGGAAGCAAAACTAATAAATACAACGAACTTATCCCTAAATAAGTCATCCAATAACGCGGATGTAATAAATGTATTTTAAATCTGGTTGTTAACATAATTTTTATTTATTTAAAAATAAATTAAATTATTTTTAAAAATATTTAAATATTTAAATTATTAAAAAATAATATATTTAAAACTAATATTTCTTATTTAAAAAAAATAAAAACATTAATCTAATAATATAAAATTATAAAAATAATATGATTATTAAATCAATATTTATATTATATATAATTATATTTCATATAAAGTATAACTATAAAATAAAACAAATTTATAATGTTCTAATTAAATATATATTTCATTAGAATATATTTTATTAAAAAAAAATAGTATAAGTAAATTAAAACTATTTTTTTAATAAAATATTTAAAAATATTTTATTTATTTTTAACTATTTTATAACTATATTAATAAACAATAATTATTAAACTTATCAACTCAAATTATAATGAAATTTAATCTATTTAACAAAATTTTTAATCAAAATATTTTTTTATAAATAAACAAATTATTTTTAATAATATAATGAAATATTAATTTAATACACTTTTAATTTTATTATAATAAATTTTAATTTTTTGAGGAGTAAGTATTTTTCGTTCATCATCAAGAACAATCCCTCCAGTATCTGAAGCAATACACTGTGTAGCTTGTAGCATTAACTTGAAATTTTGTTCCGCTTCACCATAACAAGGTATTATCATAAATGTAGATATACCAAGTGTAGTAAATTCAAACATGTCATCTAAATTAAACGATCCGGGTTTAACCATATTTATCAAACTAAATAAAACAGGACCAGATCCCGATGGATTTACATGACGATGAAAAATTTTCATATCACCAAATTTAAAACCTATTTGAATTATACTTTGTAATAACGCATTACCTTGTAAAACTTTACCTTTATGTGCTGCTACATTAAGAATCAAAACTGTTTTTTTATTATTTGTTTCAGATTTTTTTTCTGAGAACTTAATTTTATGCGTACTTAAATTTTCTCGTTTATCATCTATTAAATTATTTTTTTTTTCAGATATATCTACAGATTTATTATTTAAATCATCATTAATATTTTTAATTTTAATAACAGTTTTTACAATATTTGAATTATTATTCATACATTTATTTAATAATAACTCATCAGTGTTTTTAATAATTATTTTTGAAGATTCTAAATCTTCCGATTTATTTGATGATTTAAGATTAAAATTAAGCATAGATTCATCTTTTGCTATA
Source organism: Candidatus Providencia siddallii (assembly GCA_001457715.1). GTDB lineage: Bacteria > Pseudomonadota > Gammaproteobacteria > Enterobacterales > Enterobacteriaceae > Providencia_A > Providencia_A siddallii. The sequence goes on from CVRF01000001.1 coordinate 120,495, forward strand.
ACTAATTCTTTATTATTTTTTATGTTGTTCATAAATTTATTGTTATGAAATAATTGAGATGATTCTTTATTATTAATCCATAAACCATGTAATATTAAAATAACAATTATTATTACAGATAAAATTATTAAAATAAATCTTAAATCTTGCATTGCAATTATCTCTCCAACATATTTTATTACATAAATAAAATAATTAATTATTAAATAATTTTTAAAATAAAATAATAGTTAATTTTATAATAAAAAACGATGATTTATTTTTTAAAACGTAAATAAAAGCAATTATTCTGATTATTATAATGATCAAAAAAATATTTAGTATCTTTATTTAATCTTATTAAATACCAAAAATAATTATTAATTTAAATAATATTATGATCATTTAAATTAAATATTTTACTAATTTATTAACAAAATTACCATTAATATTTCTTATATATTTAAACATTATATAATTTAAGATTAATTAGAAATTAATAATTTAAATGAAATATAATTATTTTTATTATTAAAAAATAATTATTAAATTTTAATAATTTTATATTTATATTTTTTTATAAAATATTTTTTAATATAAAATTTTGTATTTTATTTTAATATAAAAATAATTAAATATTATGATTTTAGATCATTATATAAATTTTAATATTTAAAAAATATTTTTAAAAATGTAACATATCATTAAAAATATAAATATAAACATATACAACTAATAAAATAATTATTTATTTTATTCTGTAATAATAATTTATTTTATAAAAAATTAAAATATAATAAAAATTATATTGCATTATTTTAATAAATTTATTTTACATTAATAAATAATAGAAGGTATTAAGTAATTAAACTTAATATAATAATTACTTAAAATTTTTTATATGAAAAATATTAAATTAATTTATTTATTAAAACTATATTTTATAAATTATTATAGAAATAATTTTATTTATATATTCAAAAATTTTTTTATTATATATATTCAATATAACTAATTTTAAAATAAATATTTTAAACAAAAATTATAAACATATTAACATTACTTTAAACAAATATTATTATATTAATTTATTTATAAATATTTTATATATCTAATATTTATGTTGCTTTAAAACAATATTTTTATCTAAATATGGATTTTTACTATCTTTAAATTTTAAAATAATTGGTGTACCAAAAATATTTAATGCATGAATAAAATAATTTTTTAAATAACGTTTATAATTATTTGGTAAAATAGATAACTTATTACCGTGAATAACAACAATAGGTGGGTTGCATCCACCTAAATGAGCGTATTTCATCTTTGCGCGTTTACCATTAATAAATGGTAATTGTTGTTTTTCTTCAGCTGTTTTCATAATACGAGTTAATAACGAAGTATCAAAGCTACGTATTGAAGATCTATAAGCTTCTTGAATAGACATAAATAAATTTTTCAAACCTTTTCCATGTAAAGCGGAAATAAAATGAATACGCACAAAATTAATAAAATTAAGGTGTAATTTTAAATTATCTTTAAAGTGTTTACGATTTATAAAATTTATACTATCAAATTTATTTATAGCAATTACTAAAGATCTTCCAGAATTCAAAATAAAATTTAATAACAACAAATCTTGATTTGATACACCTTCTGCAGCATCTATCAACAATAAAACAACATTTGAATTTTTAATTGCATCTAATGTCTTTACAATAGAAAATTTTTCTATTGATTTTGTCACTTTACTCCGTTTACGAACTCCAGCTGTATCAATTAAAATATATTTTTTAGAATCATACTCTGTTGATATGTAAATACTATCTCTAGTAGTTCCTGGAACATCAGAAACAACAACACGTTCTTTTTTTAAAATACAATTAATTAATGTTGACTTACCAACATTAGGGCGACCTACAATAGCTAATTTAATAAACGAATGTTTTATATTATCTTTTTCGTATTTTATAGTAGTAATTTCTGATTTTGATTTTAATGTTTTTTTTCTTTTTTCTAACTTCAAAAAAGTTAACAAACATTGTTCAATTGACCTAATAATCGAATTATTATGTAAAACTATAAAATATTCTTCACTAAAACCCAAATAAGAAAAATCACTTATAATTTCATTAATATCAATACCGTCTGTTTTATTAATAATTAAATAAGTTTTTTTACTATTACTACGTAAATAAGACGTAATATCTTTATCTATTTGCATTAACCCTGTTTTTGCATCAACTATAAAAAAAATAATATCAGCTTCTTTAATAGCTAATAAAGATTGAGAATTTGAATAAGATTTTAAAAAACAATCAGTGCAATTAATACCAGCAGTATCTATAAATATAAATTTAGTTCCTTTAATTTCTGTTTCACCATATTTACGATCTATTGTTAAACCAGAAAAATCAGCTACAATAGCATCCTTAGTTCTAGTTATTAAATTAAATAATGTAGATTTACCTACATTTGAGCGTCCTATTAAAGCTACCACAGGAGTCATTTAAATCCTCACAACTTTATTTAAAAATATAACTCTGTTACAATTATATAATACAACTAAATTTATTCTTAAAATTATATTTTTAATAGATAAAGATTTCCGTTTATTGCTTGAACGATTAAGTTATCAAAGGCTACAACTGGTCTACTCTGAATTCCAGAGCTATCTAATTTATTTTGTGCAACAGACTCTCCATCAGTTATATCCAACCAATGCAAATATCCTTTTTTATCACCAAAAACTAAATAACCATTAAATATTTCTGCTTCTGATAAACCTCTGTTTAATAAATTTTCTTTTGTCCATAAAATCACACCATCTGTTTTACGTATAGAAAATATGCGATCATTTATATCTATTAAAAAAATGTTTTCACCGGAAATAATCATATCATTAACAGAAGATATTTCACGTTTCCAAATTGATTTTCCTGAATATATATCTAGCGCTGATAAAACATTATTATAAGAAACTATGTAAATTCTGTCATAATCAACAATAGGAGTTACATCAATATCGTTAATTTTAGCAATTTCATTTGTAGTTGTTATCTGAGAAATTTGTTTTTGCCAAATAATTTGTCCTTGAGGCATTAATACAGAAGTCACAATTCCGTTATCACCACCTATTATTAAAGTTCCAAATGAAATAGTTGGAGATGATACACCTCGTAATGATATAAATGGAGTTCCTATATTTAAAGACCATTTAATTTCTCCGTCATTTATATCAATCGCTTGTAACTGTCCACTGTTTGTGTGAATGATAACAAGATCATTACTAACAACTGGTTTAGATAATCCTTCACCATCAATATCTGTGGTCCAGATTACTTTACCATTAGTTTTATTTAATGCAAATAATACGCCTCGCTCTGTAGATATAAAAACTTTATCATTAAAAACTTTTATTCCACCAGATAAAAAAGCAGATGTTTTTGAACAAAGAAAACAATTATGACTAGATAAATCAGAAATCCAAATTTCTTTTCCATTATCAATTTTTAATGCTTTTACTAAACCGTTACGATCAGCTGCATAAACTATTAAATTTTCATACGCTGGAGAAAGTTTTGAATAAAAATTTTTTGTACCACTTCCAATTTTTTTATCCCAAACAATAATCGGTGTAAATAAATTTTTTGTTTTTGGCAACAAAGAAACGTTATTAGTTTTTTGTATCGATATACAACCAACAAAAAATATCAAAGATGTCAGTAATACTAAAATAAAAATATATAACCGCATATTTATTTATTTTTTTTTATTTATTATAAATATTTAAGAAATATTATTTAATTTCAAAATTAAAATATTTTTTATAAATCTAGAGCTATTATCAAGTCCTAATTTATATGAGCTTTTTGCACTTAGTTTATCACCTTTATAAATAAATGCATCACCAAGAATATTTTGTATCATTGATTGCCATAACTTATTTTTAATACTGGAAACATAAGTAATAGCATCATCTATATTACCTTGTTCAAGCTTTATTCTTGCAATACGTATATTAATTAAATCTTGTATATTTACATTCATTGGTTTTCTTAGAATATTAGTTAATATTTTTTGAGCATCATTTAAATTATTGTTATTAACAAAAACACGAGATAATTCTAGCGCTGTTATAACACCATAAATATTATTATTTTCAAGTATAAATTTTTTTGCAGATTCAATATACTTATCAGTATATAATTGTGAGTTTACAAGCTCATATTGTTTAACACTATTAAACAAAACTTTAGTTTTATATGATCCAAAAAAATTCCAAATAAATATACAAATAACAGAAATAATTACAATTAAAATTAACCAAATGATATAGTTAGAAAAATCCTGTTTTTTAAATTTATTAATTTGAATTTTATTTTTTATATAATTCACTTTTTTTCCTTAATTTAATAATTTTTTAATATATAAAATCATTGATTGGCGAGAAATAGTTTCTTGTGTGCTTGTATATAAATTTTTTATTGTTATTTGATTATTTTCGATTTCATTTTTACCTAAAATTAATACAACTTTAGCACCATATTTATTTGCTTCCGATAACTGTTTTTTAAAATTCCCACTACCATGATAAACTATCAAACGTAAATTAGGAAAAGCATCACGAACTTGTTCAGCAATTATTAATGTTTCTTGTTTATTGTTTTCAGTATTGAATGAGGCTAAATATATATCAAATTCAGAAGACGATAAAATAAACTCATGATTAGTTTCTTGTACTAACATAATTGTACGTTCCATTCCCATTGCAAAACCAACAGCTGGAGTATCAATTCCACCTAATTGTTTTACTAGATTATCATATCGTCCACCAGCACAAATTGTATTTTTTAAACCACATGATTCAGTTACCCATTCAAATACTGTGTGATTATAATAATCGAGGCCGCGTACAAGCTTATGATTAATATCATATTTAATACCAAAATTATCTAATAAACTACATAAACTAGTAAAATAAATTTTTGAATCATCATCAATATAATCAAATATTTTAGGTGCATCAATTAATAGATTCTGGATATTTTTATTTTTAGAATCCAACATGCGTAAGGGATTTTTATAAATACGATTTTTAGACTCCTCATCTAATTTATTTTTATTATATTCAAAAAATTTCAATAGATCTTCGCGATATTTTATACGCGATTCTATTGAACCAATAGAATTTAATTCTAATCTAACGTATTTAGTAATACCTAATGAATACCACCATCTTGAAATCATTAATATTAATTCTGCTTCGATATAAAATCCTGATAAACCAAACACTTCTACACCTAGCTGATGAAATTGTCGATATCTACATTTTTGTGGTCTGTCATAACGAAACATTGGACCTAAATACCATAAACGTTGTTCTTTATTTAACAGACCATGCTCAATAGCTGCTCTTACACAACCAGCTGTATTTTCAGGTCGTAACGCAAGACTTTCATTATTACGATCATTAAAAATATACATTTCTTTTTCAACAACATCTGTAATTTCACCTATAGCTCTATGAAACAATATAGTTTTTTCTATAATAGGTGTACGTATTTCATTAAATCCATAATTATATAAAATCTTTTTTAATGTTGACTCAATCTTTTGCCAAAGTAAAGTTATTGTTGGTAAATAATCGTTCATGCCACGTACTGATTGAATATTCTTTTTCACTTTATTGAATTAATTAATTATCTATTTTGTATATTTACTTGTAATCATTAAAATGTAACATTTTAATAAACATTTTTTTTAAAACACTATAAAATATTTTTTATTTTTTTGAATTTTTCTTGTTTAACAAAAAAATTTTATCTCTAATTATTTTTTCAAGTTGTTCAATAATTTTACTATTATTAAAACGATAATTTTGACGTTTTCCATCTTCATAAAAAATACTTTTTGTTTTTGCACCTACAACCCCAATAGAAGAAATTTTTGCTTCACCTAATCCATTTACTATGCACCCGATAATTGAAACATCTATTGAATTAGTTATATCTGTTAAACGTTGTTCTAATTCATTTACAGTTCCGATTACATCAAATTCTTTACGCGAACAAGTTGGACAAGCAATAAAATTTACACCTCTTAAACGAATACGTAGTGATTTTAAAATATCAAAACCAACTTTAACTTCTTCTACAGGATCAGCAGCTAATGAAACACGTAGAGTATCCCCTATACCATCTGATAACAGTGATCCTAATCCAATTGCTGATTTAATTGAACCAAAACGCATAGAACCAGCTTCAGTGATTCCTAGATGTATTGGTTGATCTATTTTTTTTGCTAAAATTCGATTAGAATTTACTGTTAAAAATATATCAGAAGCTTTTATACTAATCTTAAATTGGTTAAAATTTAACTTATCTAAAATATCTACATGACGCATTGCTGATTCCACAAGCGCTTCTGGAACTAATTTACCATATTTATTTTGAATATCTTTTTCTAAAGAACCAGTGTTAACACCTATACGAATAGGGATATTATAATAACGAGCACAATCAATAACCTTAGAAATACGTTCTTTATTACCAATATTACCAGGATTAATTCTCAAACAATCTGCACCATACTCAGCAGCTTTTAAAGCAATACGATAATCAAAATGAATATCAGCAACTAAAGGTACATTAACTTGTTTTTTAATTGATTTAAAAGCTTCTACTGCATCAAATGTTGGAATTGAAACACGAACAATATCTGCTCCTGCACGTTCAAGAGATTTTATTTGATTAACGGTGGCATTAATATCAGTTGTTTTTGTATTAGTCATAGACTGAACTGCAACTAATGCTCCATCTCCAACTGGAGTGCTACCTACATTAATACGAATTGATTTACGTCTTTTTATTAATGGCTCATTATGCATTTTAATAATCTCCAGACATATATTTACATTGAATTTATTAAATAATAATATTTTTTATTGTATAAAAATATAGTTGTAAAAATATACGAATAGATTTTATTTTTTATAATGTTCTGATAAATTTATTTTTGCTGGACGATTTGTGTTAATATAATGACTAAAATCAATAATTTCACCTTGAAATTTTACAGATACATTAGCTGGTGCACCTATATTTAGGTGATAATATTTTTCTCTATTAAATTCAAGTACATCACCTGTATTTTTGGTTCCACTAAATAAAATTTTCTTATTTATATCACTAATTTCTAACCAACATAATCCAAAAAAATTTAAAATTAAAATGCTTGATGATTTTTTAGACGTATTAATATCTTTTAATTCTTGTAATTTATTTAAATACAACGATGGAAAAGAATTTATTAATATATTTTTTTTAATATAATATTTAGAAGGTTTTATCTTAAAAAGATCAAAATCATTTTCTAAATCTCTGTTTCCAACTGAAAGTAATATTTTAATAAGAGGATTTAATAATTTATCAGATCTCAATTCTATTTCTTTAAAAGAATAATTCAATTTATTTTGATTTATAATTGATATTAATTCATTTTTTTTTAAATGATGTTCCATTAACCACTTTATCCCTGTTGTGATGATCAATGAAACAACTATCATCCAAATAAATTTTATTAACAATAATTCATAATTTTTATATTTTTTATTAATTGAATATGAAGATTCATTTTTATGAAATGTATTAGTAAAAGAAATAGTTTTATCTGTTTTCAAAAAAAAATTAATATCATTTTCTGATATTCCCACTTCACGTGCATACAAACGTATATAACCACGTAAAAACGTTGGCCCAATACCACTTGGTTTGATATCTTGTTCTATTTCTTTTATTGTAGTAATTTTCAGACAAATCTTCTCTGCAATTAATTCATGCGTTAAGCCTAACTTTTCTCTAGCTTGAGCTAATTTTTTACCTATTGTAGTACTATTAATTAATTCAGTGTTATTTTCAATACTCATTTATTCTATTTTTATTTTTTAAAATATAGCATAAAATTATTTTTTATAGCAATATTTCCACTCCGAAAATTTATTTTTTTACTATTGTTAGTTTAACAAATATTTAAAATGTTTTTATATATAGTTTTAATTAAAACTAAAATAATTTTATATTAAACTAAATTATAATTTTTTATATTTTTATTTAAAACTTTACCTGTTAATTGACCACAAGCAGCATTAATATCATTACCACGAGTTTTCCGTATTGTTACAATAAAACCTTCTTTTTTTAAAACATCAGCAAAAAGCTTAATTTGACTATCAGAACTACAATTATAAAGTCCACCAGGAAAATTATTCCAAGGTATAAGATTAAGTTTACTAGGAGTTTTTTTTAAACAATCTGCTAATTTATAAGCATCTTCAATGCTATCATTAATATATTTAAGCATTACATATTCAATAGTAACTTTACCACCTGTATTAGCTTTCGATTTAATTAGATAACGATTTACACTATGAAGAATTGATTTAATATTATATTTTTTATTAATAGGAATTATGCTATTTCGCACACTATCTGTAGACGCATGGAGTGAAATTGCAAGTGATACATCAATCATATCTACTAATTTATCTAAAGCAGGAACAATGCCAACAGTTGATAATATAACTCGACGTTTAGAAAAACCAAAACCAAAATCATCAGTCATTATTTCTATTGCAGATACAATATTATTTAAATTTAGCAACGGCTCACCCATTCCCATAACAACTATATTAGTAATTGGTTTATATTTGAGTAAATAAATATTTTTTGCGGCTTGCCAAACTTGACCTATTATTTCGGATACATTTAAATTACGATTAAAACCTTGTTTAGCTGTAAAACAAAATTTACAACCAATAGCACATCCTAATTGTGATGATATACATAATGTCGCACGAGTAATTTCCGGAATATATACACATTCTATTTGTTGTTTATCAATTGCAATTATCCATTTAATAGTACCATCTAACGATCTGTGTTCTTCAAATATTTGTGGTGCAGAAATTTCAGAAATCTTTTTAAGCTTTAAACGTAAATCTTTATTAAGATTTGTCATTTGATCAAAATTATCATAATAATAACGATAGATCCATTTCATAATCTGATTTACACGAAATGTTTTTTCACCTAATTGATCAAAAAAATCAGTCATTTTTTTACGATTTAAATTAAGCAAATTAATTTTATTATTATTTTTTATTGGATTAATTTGAAAATTTTTCATACATTGAATTATTGTTAAATTAACATTATAACTAACTAGAAATTAAATTCTATTTAAATATTAAAATATTATTATATTAAACAATTTTTATTTAAAAACTTACAACTTAATTAAAATTTATAAATATAAAATATTTTAATAATGTTAAAAATATAAAATAATTATAAAAAAATAAAACGATTTCTTTTTAATTAATAAAAAATAAATAAATTATAATATATCTATATTTAGTTAGTATAAAATTATACTTATTATAACAATTATAAAATTTAAAAAATAAATATATAATCTATACATAAATATATTTTTATAATATAATAATATTTATATATCAATATAACTAATTACATTTAATAAATAACTATTGTTTTAAAAAACTTTTTATAAATTATTATAATAAATAAATATTTTTTACCTTTTTATATTAAATACAAAATAAACTTTAGTGTTTTTAATAAAAAATTTTATTATTTTTTAAAATTTTACAATATTTATTTAAAACATTAATATGTTTTTTTAAAAAATTTAAATATATTAATATATTATATAACTCAACATTATTTAATTAAATAAATTAATAAACTATATATTTTAAATATATATACATTATCTAATTTATTTATTTAATAAATTTGCGATGGTTCTAACACCAACCCCAGTTGCTCCTTCAGACCACAAATTTCCATTTGAGTTACAATAAGAAGCAGAGCAATCAATATGTAACCAATTTTTATGGTAATTTTTAACAAAATATGATAAAAAAGCAGCTGCTGTACTTGCTCCTGCAGTATTATATGGAGAAGCAATATTATTTATATCAGCAAAACTAGATGGTAATTGTTGACGATGAAATTCCGCTAATGGTAAACGCCAAAACAATTCGAATTCACAATTAGAAGAAATAATTAAATCTGTAACAAATTTATCATCAAAACTAAAAACAGCATGGTAATCACTACCAACTGCAATATTTGCTGCACCTGTTAAAGTTGCTGCATCAATAATAATTTCTGGATTTTCTTTACTTGCATCAATTAACCCATCAGCAATAATTAAGCGACCTTCCGCATCAGTATTCGTAATTTCAACAGATTTACCATTACGATAACGAATAATATCTCCTACATTACACGCATTAGCACCAATGACGTTATCAGCAATACATAAAAATATTTTAATACGTTTTTGTAAACCACGAGAAATCGATAATGCCAATGAACCAACTAAAATAGCAGCTCCTCCCATATCAGCTTTCATAGACTTCATAGATGAAAAAGATTTTAAATTATAACCACCAGAATCAAATGTAACACCCTTACCAACTAAACAAGCAAATGTTTTTGTTTTACAATCCCCACTTGGATTATAATCAAAAACAAGAAATATCGGATGACGGGCAGAACCGCGACCAACCGTAAAAATACCAGAATAACCTTGTTTTAATAAATCATCACCTTTTATCATAAAATGATTAATATTTTTTAAGCCAAAATTACATAATAAATCAATTGCTTTTTGACTAAATTTTTCAGGATTTATCTCATTAGAAGGTGCATTTGTTATGTTTCGCACCCAATCAATAATTTTAATACGATTTTCTAATTCTTTACGTTCCAATTCTGGTAAATCTGGTAACTTAATTGATCCTAAACATTTTGGATCACGAAAACCTTGCCAAAAAAACCAAATTTTTTCTAAATCCCAGTGCTCACCTGTTAAAATAACATTATAAATTCCATAAGAGCTAATTTTACGAGCAGCAGTTTGCACTATACGAAGCAAAGCAAAAAGATCAGTAGTAGGTTTCAAATGAATTGTTACCGAATTAAGACTAAAGCTTAGTAATGAATAGTCATTACAAATTTTCTCTTGGTAATCAAATAAAATAATTACAGAAATAATTTTTTTCATTTTTATATCGTTTTCGCTTTTTATTATTTTAATATATATTAATATAATTGATATTAAATTACTCTTGTAAAATTAAATAATTTGAATTCAATAATCAATATTAATTTATTAATTTCGTGAACTAAAATAAAATTTTTATATAAATTTTATTTTTTAGATTTATAAAAAATTAAATTTATATAAAAAACACTATGATTAAAAAAAATTTACTATATAATTCACTAAAATATGTTATTTTAAACAATGGTGTTGTTGTATAAATTTTATTTTTTTATAATTTTAATAAATTATTATATTTTCTTTTATTATTGATATAATAAAATAATATATGTTTTAAAAAAGGAATCACTGAACAATATTTATGAATATTGTTATATATTAAGTAATTAAATAATTAAAAAATACTTTCTATTTTATATAAAAAATATTTTAATAAAATGCTATCCTTTATATTAAAGTTATTCGTAATTACAAATAAAAAATATTTCACATATAGTTTTTAACTAAAAATATAAAAAGATGGATTTATTTAATGATTAAAAAACAAAAATATATCAATAAAATAAGAAAAAAAATACATCATCATAATTATTTATATCATATTCTTGATGATCCTGAAATATCTGATGATAAATACGATGAATTATTTAAAAATTTAAATTTATTTGAAGAAAAATACCCTGAATTAATTACTACAGATTCACCGACAAAAACTATTGGTGCACCAATTCAATCCCGTTTAAATACAATTTATCATAAAACCCCAATGTTATCTTTAAACAATATTTTTAATGATAAAGAATATTTTAATTTTAATAAACGTTTGAAAAATATATTAAAAACTCAAAAAGAAATAACATTTTGTTGCGAATTAAAACTTGATGGTTTAGCAGTAAATCTACTATACAAAAATAGTAAGCTTGTACAAGCAACAACTCGTGGAAATGGTTTCTTAGGCGAAGATGTTACAGAAAATGTCAAAACTATTCGTAATATTCCTATAATTTTAATTGGTGATGATATACCAACATTAATAGAGATTCGTGGAGAAGTTTTTATACAAAAAAATAAGTTCGAAGATTTAAATAAAGAAGCTGTTAAAAATAATACTAAAATATTTTCAAATACACGAAATGCGGCTGCTGGATCTTTACGTCAAATTAATCCTAAAATTACAGCAAAACGTAAATTAGATTTTTACTGCTACGGAGTGGGATTAATAGAGGGGAAAATCTTACCAGATAGTCATTTTGATAGATTAATAAGATTAAAATCTTGGGGAATTCCAATTAATAATTACTCTAAATTAATAACAGGACCAGAATCAGTACTTAATTTTTGCCATAAAATAGAAGAAAACCGCAATCAATTTAATTTTGATATTGATGGAGTAGTAATTAAAATTAATTCTATTTGTTTTCAAGAAAAGCTTGGTTGTTCATCAAAAGCTCCTAGATGGGCAGTTGCTTTTAAATATAATTCTAAAGAACAAAGTACTTTATTAAAAAAAATTGATTTTCAAGTAGGACGAACTGGAGCTATAACTCCAGTAGCTCGATTAAAACCAATACAAATCGACGGGGTAACTATAAGTAACGCTACATTGCATAATGCAGATGAAATAAAACGTTTAAATCTACATATTGGAGATACAGTTATTGTACGTCGCTCTGGGAATGTAATTCCGCAAATAGTTAAGATAATAATCAACAAACGTCCATTAAACAGCCGTGAGATTATTTTTCCAGATAATTGTCCTATATGTGGCTCTAGTATTAAACGCGTAAAAAATGAATCTATTTCTCGTTGTATTGGTTCGTTAACTTGTAAAGCTCAACGTAAAGAAATATTAAAACACTTTGTTTCACGTAATGCATTAAACGTTAAAGGTATAGGTAATAAAATTATAGAACAACTAGTTGAAATGGAAATTGTCAAAACACCATCAGATTTATATTTACTTAGTATTGATACTTTATTAACTCTTGATGGAATCAAAAAAAAATTAGCAGAATATATTATTAATTCATTAGAAAAATCAAAAAAAACAACATTAGCTAAATTTATTTATTCACTAGGTATTCCGGATGTTGGAGAAACAACATCTATCAATTTAGCACTTCATTTTAATACATTAAAAGATATTATGACAGCTAATGAAGTTTTGTTAAAAGCAGTATATAATATAGGAGATGCAGTTGCAAAAAACATAATAAATTTTTTCGCAAAAAAAAATAATCAAATAATGATTAATAATTTAATATATAAATCAGGTATTTATTGGAATCAATGTAAATCTTCAAACAAAATAAACAGTAATAATTTGTTTACAAATAAAATAGTAGTTTTAACTGGATCTATAGAATCAATAACACGTTATCAAGTAAAAGATAAACTAATTGAATTAAACGCGAAAGTTTCAGAAAAAATATCTAAAAAAACAGATATACTCATCACTGGAAAAAACGCCTCTATTAATAAATTAAAATTAGCTAAAACATTTAATATTAAAATTATTAGTGAATATGAATTAATTAATTTTCTTAAATTTAAAAAACCGTAATTATATATTAATCATTATTTTATATTTTCATTTTTTAACATTTAAAATTATTTTATTAATTATCTGTTGTTATGAATAAATTTATAAAAATTTTTATATAAACATATATAAAAATATAAACTAACATATACTATTTATTTAATACCAAAATTTTAAATTTTTACTAAACGCTATTAAAACTATATATGTAAAATAGTACGTAAATAGTTTATATATAATTTTATTCAATTGTTTTAGTATTTAAAGAATACTATAATAAAAAAATAAATCAAAAAATTTTTTATAGAGTTAATCGATATTAAAATAATAAACTCTAACTTCCTATATAACTGCTTTATCTAATTGAGTATATAACAATTAAATTGTAAATTTTAAAAAAAATATTTTATATAACATATTTTTTAAAAATAATTTAAATTAATAATTATTCGATATTTTCCTTAATATAAGTCAATGCTTTTTCAATACGAAAGATTGTTCTAGATTTACCAATCGCATATATAGTTACATCCAAAGAAGGTGATTTATATACACCTGTTATAGCAATACGCAATGGCATTCCAATTTTACCTATATTTATTTTTAATTTAATAGTAGAATTTGTAATAGCTTCCATAATGTTTTTAACAGTCCAATCATTAATCATATTAAGTTCATCTTTTATAACTTTTAAATATTCACTTGAAGTATTATTTAAGTATTTTTTTACAGAATCATTAAATTCATCAAAATCTTTATAAAAATAATGACAAGATTCAGCTATTTCTTTCAAAGTTTTACAACGATGACCTAATAAATGAATTAATTCAATTAATTTAGGACCATTATTAAAATCAATATTTTGACGTTGAAGATACCATTTAAGATGAGTAGCTACTTCTTCAGTTGGTAAATTATTAATATAAAAATGATTTAACCATAATAATTTATTAAAATTAAATGAACACGATGATTTGTTGATACAATCAAGTGTAAAATACTTCTTCATTTCATCAATACTAAAAATTTCTTGATTACCATGTGACCAACCAAGTCTAACTAAATGATTTAAGATTGCTTGTGGTAAAAAACCATCATCACGATATTGCATGATATTTGTAGAATTATAACGTTTAGATAATTTTTTCCCGCCATCATCAAAAACCAAAGGAACGTGAGCATACTCAGGAAGAGGTGCATTTAATGCTTTTAATATATTAATTTGTCTCGGAGTATTATTAATATGCTCTTCACCACGAATTACATGTGTAATTTCCATATCCCAATCATCTATGACAACACAAAAATTATATGTCGGGAAACCGTCAGAACGACAAATAATTAAATCATCAAGCTCCTGATTTAAAAATTTAATCATACCGTGAATTTTATCGTTAAAAACAACTGAACCTTTTTTTGGATTACGGAAACGAACTACAAATGATTCCTCTAAATTATAATTAATTGTTTTATCTCTACAATAACCATCATAGCGAGGTTTCTTATTACTTAATATCTGTTGTTTTCGTATTTCTTCTAAACGTCTTTTTGAACAATAACAGCGATATGCTGTGCCAGCTTTCAACATTTGTTTGATAATATCATTATATCGTTCAAATCGTGTTGTTTGATAAAAAGGACCTTTATCCCAATTTAAACCTAACCAATTCATTGTATCTATAATCATTTGAATATTTTTTTCAGTTGATCGCTCTAAATCCGTATCTTCAATACGTAAAATAAATTCACCTTGATTATGTCGACTAAATAACCAAGAATAAAGAGCAGTACGAATGCTACCAATATGTAAAAGTCCTGTTGGACTTGGTGCAAAACGAGTTTTAATATTTTTCATTAAAATATACCATTAGTTTAATCTTAAACCTTTTTTATGTATTTATGTTGTTAAAATAAAATATCATTCATAATTTATTATGATATATCAATAATTTTATAAATAAACCTATAAAATTAATTTAATTTAAAAACTAAGAATTAAAACATAGTAACTGAAATATTTAATTAATATTTGAATAAATGCAAAATTTAATAATTTAAATAAAATTTTTCACTAAAAAATAATTTTATTAAATAATTAATTATAGAAAAATATTTATTTAATAAAATTTTTAAAAATGTATTGACTCGAAATTTTTTATTATTAAAATAAAAATATTAATAAAAGGCGATTAGCTCAATTGGCAGAGCATCTCCCTTACAAGGAGAGGGTCACTGGTTCGAATCCAGTATCGCCTACCATCAAAAATTAAATAAAAATTACATATTTCTGCTTTATATTATTAATGCAATTAAATTTTTTTATAAATCTTATAATAATGTTTAATTGGGTCGTTAGCTCAGCCGGTAGAGCAGTTGACTTTTAATCAATTGGTCGCAGGTTCAAATCCTGCACGACCCACTAATAAAGTAAATAAACACAAATAGAAAAAGTTTATTTCTTAAACAAAAATTTTATAACTAATAAGTTTTTATTTATATTTTAAATATGTATATAAACAACAAAATTATAAGTGTATATTATCTAAATATATTTAATGTATTTAATATAATATATTAAATACATTTTACACTCAAATATTAATGTATACTATATTGTTAGTATATCTATAAATATATTTAGATATCTATTTTTATTAACTTAACAAGTTAAAACATAAATAATTAAAATTATTAAATAAATATATAAATTAATTTTAAATTGATAAAATCAAATATTTTTAAATAAATTAAATATAACTTAAAATTATTTTATAACCGTTATAATTAATAATTATTTTATCAGTAAAATTACACTTAATATAATAACTAATATTTATAAAAATAATTAAAATATCAATAACGTCCTCTGTAGGAATCGAACCTACAATAAACCCTTAGGAGAGGCTTGTTATATCCATTTAACTAAGAGGACAACTAGTTTTTATAGAAAAATTAGATTTTTTTAAAGAAAAATAAAATAAATATTCTGATATATTATTATTTTAATTAAACATTCAATATGTTTAATTAAAATAATTTAAAATTATATTATAATAATAATTATTATTATATAAATTATTTCATTTGTTATGTAATGATTGTATTTATAAATAAATATTTATTTTTTATACAATACAATGTTATTGTATGATCTTATTTTTTTTAACATCAAATATAAAAAATAAAATTATTAATTTTTCATTATAAATAAAATCTATCTTTTCTATTTTTAATAAATCATTTTCAATGCTATTTTAGTAAATAAAATTAACAATTAAAACGATTTTAATACACTATATTTATTTTGATAATATCAAATTAATTAAAATAAGTAATTTATTATATTAAACCTTAATTTGACAAATTAAATAATTTTGCTTAAAATAAAAAAAGCAAAATATTTTATTTTTATAATTTTTTTTAAAAAAATAGAATAAAAAATATAAAAAGATATAATCTCTCAATATTTTAAAGGAGATTTAATGTCTATAACAAAAATGATAGATTTAGATCTAACTAATAAACGGGTTTTTATCCGTTCAGATCTTAATATTCCTATAAAAAATAATAAAATTATTTCAGATATGCGAATAATCGCATCAATGAAAACGATTAAAACAGCCATTCAAAAAGGGGCTAAAGTTATAGTTGCATCACATCTAGGTAATCCAATCGAAGGATTGTACGATAAAAATCTTTCTATGCAATTTATAGCAAATTATTTGTCAAAAAAAATAAATTATCCTATTCTTTTTAAGAATAATTATTTAAATGGAATAAATATATCAAATAAAGAATTGATAGTTTTAGAAAATGTTAGATTTAATAAAGGTGAAAAGAAAGACGAGGAATTTCTAGCAAAGCAGTATGCATCACTATGTGATATATATGTAATGGATGCTTTTGGCTCAGCTCATAGAACTCATGCATCAACACATAATGTTGCAAAATTTTCATCAATAGCTTGTACAGGAGAATTATTAGATAAAGAAATAAAAACATTAAGTAAAATACTAAACAACCTAACTAGACCGGTTGTTGCAATAATTGCTGGATCTAAAATTTCAACTAAATTAAAAATTTTATGTTCATTAGTTAAAATAGTAGATCAACTTATTGTTGGAGGAGGTATTGCTAATACTTTTATAGCATCAAAAGGAAATTATATTGGAAATTCACTATATGAAGAAAATATGATACCAAAAGTAAAAAAAATGATAGAAAAATATCAAGTTATTATACCATCAGATGTTTGTGTAGCAACTGAATTTTCTGAAACTGCAAAAGCAATTATAAAATCAACTTCTAAAATCAAAAATAATGAGATAATTTTAGATTTAGGGCCTAAATCTATAGAAAATATAATTAATTCACTTAAAAGTGCGAAAACTATTATTTGGAATGGACCAGTAGGTGTATTTGAATTTACTAATTTTAAGGAAGGAACAAAAACAATTGCAAAAGCAATAGCAAAAAGTAATGCTTTTTCTATTGTAGGGGGTGGTGATACATTAGCAGTGATAGAATCTCTTAACATCTCAAACAAAATTTCATATATTTCTACTGGTGGTGGAGCTTTCCTTGAGTTTATAAGTGGAAAAGAACTTCCTGCTATTACAATGCTAAAAAAATGTACAAAGTATAACTAATATAGGACTTTATATGTCTAAAATTTTGAGTTTTATTAAACCCGGTGTCGTTACAGGTAACGACGTACAAAAGATGTTTTCTATTGCTAAATTAAATAATTTTGCGTTTCCAGCTGTAAATTGTATTAACACAGACTCGATCAACGCAGTACTCGAAACTGCATCTAAAATACGAGCTCCTGTTATTATTCAATTTTCAAATGGAGGAGCTTCTTTTATTTCTGGTAAAAGTTTAAAAAATAAAAACCAAGAAGCAGCTGTTTTAGGAGCAATTTCTGGAGCTTACCATGTTCACAATATAGCTAAATATTACCAAATCCCAGTAATATTGCATACTGACCATTGTTCACGTAAACTGTTACCATGGATTGATGGATTATTGGAAGCTGATGAGAAACATTATAGAAAAATTGGTAAAACGTTATTTTCTTCTTATATGATTGATTTATCTAATGATTTTTTAAATGAAAATATTAAAATTTGCTGTGATTACTTAAAACGAATGAGTAAAATTGATATGACTTTAGAAATTGAATTAGGTTGTACTGGCGGCGAAGAGGATGGTGTTAATAATACAAAATTAAATAGTTCTGCACTATATACTAAACCAGAAGATATTTCATACGCTTATGAAAAATTACATATGATTAGTCCAAATTTTACTATAGCAGCTTCATTCGGAAATGTTCATGGGGTGTATAAACCAGGTAATATTAATTTAAAACCAAAAATTTTATATAACTCACAAAACTATGTTTCTAAAAAATTCAATTTACCTAAAAATCCATTAAATTTTGTTTTTCATGGTGGATCTGGATCTACTTTAAAAGATATTAAAGAAGCAATAAGCTACGGTGTTATTAAAGTTAATATAGATACTGATATTCAGTGGGCATCTTGGATTGGTGTTTTAGATTATTATAAAAAAAATAAAAAATATTTACAAAATCAACTAGGTAATCCAAATGGATTAGATATTCCCAATAAAAAATATTACGATCCGCGAGTATGGTTACGTAAAGGGCAGGAATCAATAATAACACGTTTAGAAAAAACTTTTAATGATTTAAATTGTATAGATGTAATCTAATAACATGATAAAATAACCTTATTTAAATAAAAAATAAATACATAAAAATATTTATAATTCAAATTTATAAAATACCTTGAGAAATCATTGCGTTCGCGACTTTTGTAAAACCTGCTATATTAGCTCCTTGAATATAATTTATTTTTTTTGTATTATAACTAAATTCAATGCATTGTTGATGAATATCTAAAATAATACGTTTTAAATATGAATTAACCTTCTCGTCTTCCCAGGATAAACGAATCGAATTCTGAGTCATTTCAAGACCAGACACTGCAACACCACCAGCATTTGCGGCTTTCCCTGGAGCAAACAATACACCATTCTCCAAAAATAACTCTGTTGCTGAAATAGTTGTAGGCATATTAGCACCCTCAGATACTACTTTTACACCATTTTTAATTAACATTTTAGCTGATTCAATATCTAATTCATTTTGAGTTGCACACGGAAATGCAATATCAACTGGAACATTCCATGGTTTTTGATTAGCTAAGTACATTAAATTGAACTCTTTAGAATATTCTTCTATTCTCCCATAATTATCTTTAATTTTTTTCATACAGGCTAATTTTTCAAATGTAAAACCATTTTCATCCACAACAGTACCATTGGAATCAGATGCAGTAACAACTATAGCACCAAGCTCTATACATTTTTTAATAGCATATTGCGCTACATTTCCAGAACCTGATATAGCTACACGCATCCCATCTATAGATAGATCATGATGTTTTAACATTGTATCTGTAAAATAAACTAAACCATAACCTGTTGACTCCGGACGATTTAAACTACCACCGTAATGTAATTCTTTTCCAGTAAAAACACAAGAAGTGTTATTAGACAATTTTTTCATCATACCAACCATAAAACCTATTTCACGACAACCTACACCGATATCACCTGCAGGAATATCAGTATCTGAACCTAAATGACGATGAAGTTCAGTTATTAACGATTGACAGAAACGCATAACTTCATTACTACTTTTTCCTTTAGGATCAAAATCAGAACCTCCTTTACCTCCACCTAATGGTAGAGTTGTTAACGAATTTTTCAATGTTTGCTCAAAACCAAGAAATTTAAGAATAGAAAGATTAACAGATGGATGAAAACGCATTCCACCTTTATATGGGCCTATAGCTGAATTATATTGAACACGATATGCTCTATTAACATTTACTTTACCTTTATCATCAACCCATGAAACACGAAATTGAATAATTCTTTCAGGCTCTATAAAACGTTTTAGTAAAGATTTTTCAAAGTATTTTGGATTTTTTACTAAAAAAGGCCAAATTGAAGTAAACACTTCACGAATAGATTGTAAAAATTCAGGTTGCGATGAATTTTTCATTTGAACAAATTCTAAAAACGAAGATAATGATTTTTCCATTTGCTATATATTCCTTAAATATATTTATATATTATATGCTTAGATTATTTAATAAAGTTAAATACTATTTTTATATAACAAAAATTCTTAAAACTATTTTAAAAAATTAAAAAACTAAAATTTACCTTTCAAAGGAATAATTAATATATCAACATTAACTGTATTTATTATTTGACGAGCTGATGATGTTATTTTACTCCAAAAATCTTGATGATGACCACATACAATAATATCTATATCGTATTGCTTAATAGCATCAAGAAGAATTTGACATAAATCACCATTGCAACTCAATGTTTGATGAATCTTGTAACCAGAATTCTCTACTAAATTCTTAATAGCATTATGCGTATTTTTATCAATACTATTTTGATCAATATTTACATTAATTAATCCACTATAAGAATCTAAATAATTATTATCAACATGAATTATTGAAACCTTTGCTTCATAAGGTTTTGCTATAAAAATACCTTTATTTAATAATAACCTGCTTTCAGGTGATAAATCTATTGCTACAAGAACGTGTTTATAGGACATAATAAAACCTCATTAACACTAAACGCTAAATATATTATTTTTATATAATATACAAAAATGAAACAACGCTTTTATAAGAAAAATATACAAAATAATAAATACATATTTTTGTAAATTAATATATTTTAAAATAAAATATTTTTCAAATAAATAATAAAATAAATCACAATTGATATCATCAAAAATCTATATTTATTATATTTAATAATAATTGTTAAATTACTAATTAAAATATTAGCATTGATATCCAATACAATACACTAGATAAAAAAATCGACACTGGTAGAGTTAAAAACCATGCTAAAATAACATTTTTTATCGTTTTTCCTTGTAAACCATCACTACCTATCATCATTGTTCCAGCAACTGCAGAAGATAATACTTGTGTTGTTGACACAGGCATTCCTGTATAACTAGCAATACCAATTGAAACAGCCGCAGTCAATTGTGCAGAAACACCTTGTCCATAAGTGATACACTTTTTACCTATTTTTTCACCAATAGTAACAGCCACTCGTTTCCATCCAAACATAGTACCTATAGACAACGATAATGCAACTCCAATTATAACCCAAATAGGAGCGTACTCAATAGGAAGTAAAAAATCAACTTTAAATTTTTTTAATATATTTAAATCTTTATTACTTATTTCTGGTAATTCAGAAATAGAATCCGATAAATCAGATAAACACATTAATAAATGACGAGAAGTATTACGCTCTTCTATAGTTAAATCGTAATAACTTTGAATTCCAGTTAATAATTTTTGCGCTTTATTTAATATTAACATAGCATTTGAGTTAACACAATGAAACTTACTATAAAATTCTTTTTTATTTTCAACTTGTCTTAAAGTGTTTTTTATTTTATTATTTAATATAAAATCATATGTTAAATATTTATGTTTCATATTAATAATTGCATTATATGTTCTATTAATATCAGAATTATTGGAATTCATTTTTAAAATAAAACCAGATGGAGCTACACAAATTAACATAAGCATTATAAGACCTATACCTTTTTGACCATCATTAGCTCCATGTGAAAAACTAACACCAATAGAAGATAATATCAACATAGTACGAATCCAAAAAGGAGGCTTACTTTTACTATCTTTTTTTTCTCGCTCATCTGGTGTTAAATGAATACTATATGGTTTTTTATTTCCGTCCCAAAAATAACGAAACATAAAAATCATTAACAAAGCAATCGTAAATCCAATAATAGGAGAAATAATTAACGACATAAAAACACTAATAATTTTCTGTATATTCAAAGCCTCTACTATTGAAGTATTTTTTGTAATTGCATTAGTCAAACCTACACCAATAGTTGCACCAATTAATGTATGTGAACTTGATGCAGGAATACCAAAATACCAAGTTCCAAGATTCCAAATTATTGCAGCTAGTAATAATGAAAAAATCATTATAACTCCACGAGAAAAACTAATATTAAATAAAAAATCTGTTGGTAATAAATGAACAATTGTATACGCTACACTAAGCCCACCTAATAAAACACCAAAAAAATTAAAAATTCCAGACATAATAACTGCAAATCGAACACGCATTGCTTTTGTATAAATAATTATAGCTACCGCGTTTGCTGTATCATGAAAACCATTTATAGCTTCATAAAATAACACAAATAACATAGCTAAAATTATTAATATACATGTATGAAATTCTAAGTTTGCAAAAAAGTGCAGCATAAATATTAATCTTCTGTTGTTAGATATAATTAACAAAAAAAATATCAATAATAAGATTTTTTTTAAAATTTAATTTATTTAAAATAAATAACTACAAAAACATTTTAAGTTTATTATAAATATCGATATAAAATAAATATATTAAAATATATTTATTTTATATAAAACAAAAATATTTTATAGAAATTATTATTTAAATATTTTTTTATAGTAAAAGATATCATCTTATAATACTAACAATAGTTAATATTAATTATTATAAGGAATTTATAAACAACAATTTATATATATCAATCAATATTAAATTTAGATTTATTTAGAATAACCAATTTTGTTTATTCGACTTTAAATTATTAATTTTTAATACATAAAATGTATTTTTTAATTATTAAATCAAAATCAAAGATTATTAATAATAAATTATAAAATTATATAAAACATTTAACATACTATTTAATTTTTAAAAAAAAAATAAATAAACTATTTTTATTAAAAATTTTTATGTTTTTTTAAAAACTTTAAATTTTAATTGATATATCTAATAATTTATTTAAATTTAAAATTTTTAATTATACTATTAATTATATATTATATAATATTTAATATTCTAAAATAGAATAATGTATTAAAAAATAAAAAAATATTTATTTAATTTATTAAAAATATTTATTTTTATTGCATTTATATTTAATAATTATAATTAATTTATAAAATTTTAATAATCTATAATTTTGAAACCATGCTTCTAGTAAAAACCGACTATGATCACATAAAATATTTTTATAATTTTGGTCCAACTTTAACTAACGATTCACCTATAAATATATCTGTATATTTATAAAAATTTTCAATAAAAGACTTAGCTAAATTTCTTGCTTTTTCAAACCATTCTATTTTATTTAAAAAACTGTTACGTGGATCAAGGATTTCAGAATTTAAACCAGGTAATATTTTTGGTATTTCAAAATTAAATATTGGTATATTAATTTTTTGAGCTTTTTCAATATCACCATTTAGAATACAATCAATAATAGCACGTGTATTTTTAATAGAAATACGCTCACCAAATCCATTCCAACCAGTATTTACAAAATAAGCTTTTGCATTTGATTCTTTCATGCGATTTACTAATACTTCTGCATATCGCGTTGGATGTAACGATAAAAATGCTGATCCAAAACACGCAGAAAATGTTGGAATATGTTTTATAATTCCACATTCAGTACCTGCTATCTTTGATGTAAAACCAGATAAAAAATAATATTGAGTTTGTTCTAATGTTAAACTAGAAACCAATGGGAATACACCAAAAGCATCTGCTGTCAAAAATATAACTTTTGTTGCATGACCAGATTTAGATATAGGTTTTACGATATTTTTAATATAACTTATAGGATAAGAAACACGTGTATTCTCTGTTTTTGAATTATTATTAAAATCAACAGAACCGTCTTCTAAAACCATTACATTTTCTAATAAAGCATCACGTTTAATTGCATTAAAAATATACGGCTCAACTTCTCTAGATAAATTAATAGTTTTTGCATAACAACCACCTTCAAAATTAAACACACCATTATAATCCCAACCATGCTCATCATCACCAATTAGCTTACGTTTTGGATCAGTTGATAAAGTTGTTTTACCTGTTCCTGATAAACCAAAAAAAATTGCTACGTCACCTTTTTTACCTACATTAGCAGAACAGTGCATTGATGCAATACCTTTTAATGGTAATAAATAGTTCATAACTAAAAACATTCCTTTTTTCATTTCACCACCATACCAAGATCCACCAATCAGTTGCATCCCTTCTGTCAAATTAAAAGCAATAAAATTTTCAGAATTTAATCCTTGTTTTTTCCAATTTAAATTTATGCATTTTGAAGCGTTTATAACAATGAAATCTGGAGTGAAATTAATTAATTCTTTATTACTTGGTCTAATAAACATATTTTTTACAAAGTGCGCTTGCCATGCAACTTCTGTGATAAATCGAACTTTTAAACGAGTATCGATATTTGCCCCACAAAAAGCATCAATAACAAATAATTTTTTTCCGGATAATTGGTTACATGCTAAACATTTTAAATCATACCAAATTTCTTTTGATATTGATTTGTTATCATTCATACCATCACTTTGATCAGACCACCAAATAGTATTTTTTGTAATATCATCACATACAATATATTTATCTTTTGGAGAACGACCAGTAAAAATACCTGTATCTACAGCTACAGCACCTAATTTAGTAATTACACATCGTTCATAACCTTTAAGTTCTGGATTTATCTCTTCCTTAAATAAAAATTTATAACTTGGATTTAAAATTACTTCAGTGGTATTATTAATACCATATTTTTTAAGTTCTTTTATTATAATGCTTTTAGTTCTCATTATTTTACTCCTATTAAAATATAATTTTTACAAATAATTATAACTATTTTACAAAGCATTTAAATAATCAAATTACTAATTTTATATACCTTAATTTATTACAAAATATATTGGTATTTATTATATTAAAAATAAATATATTAACTACATCGGTTTAATATAAATTTTTAATTTATAAAAACATTTAAATATTATTAAACATAAATATTATTTAAAAAAAAATGAATTTAATGTCATTTTTTAATATAATTTTAATATTTAAAATAATTATAACAAAAGAAAAGAATTATAAATGATATCATACATCTTTAAAGAATTTTATATTTTATATTAATATAAAAACACATAAATAATAATATAATATTATAATAATTATTTAATTTATAAAAAAAATTATATTTAACTAATAAATATATTATTAAAAATAAAAAACATTTTACAATTTTGATTAATAATTTTCATTGAAATATATTAATTAATATATAACTTATAAAAATCATAATTTTATTATATACAACTCAAAACATATTTATTTGTAATAATGAAACTAATTTACTTAAAATAATATTTCTAATAATTATCTTATTTATTAATTTTGAATATGACAATTGATGTAAAAAATGCAATCAAATAAATAGTTTTTTAAAATTTTTCATTAATACTATATAAAAATTATTATGGTTAAATCAAAAAAACCAAAAATATTAAATGTTCAAAATATTATTCAATCTAAACTATTTAATATTCAATCTGTTAACCTTGAATTTAGTAACGGTGTAAGACGAGTATACGAAAGAATGTGTCCATCAAATCATGAAGCTATTTTAATTATTCCAATGATTGAAAAAAATTTGATTTTAATACGTGAATATGCTGTTGGAATTGAAAATTACGAATTAGGATTTCCAAAAGGAGCTATAGATCCAGGTGAAATAATATTAGAAGCTGCTCAAAGAGAACTTAAAGAAGAAATTGGTTATGGAGCACATAAAATCATTCAATTAGCAAAATTAACCATGTCACCTTCTTATTTTTCTTCTAGAATAAATATTCTTGTTGCACAAAATCTATACAATGAAAAATTAAACGGAGATGAACCGGAACCATTAGAACAAATTAAATGGCCAATCTCTAAAATGATGAAGTTATTAGAACATCCAGATTTTAAAGAAACAAGAAACGTTAGTGCTCTTTTTTATTTAGAACGCTTCTTAAAAAATAAAAATTAATTTTATTAAAGATATAAAAGTGTTTATACTAAATTAATTATTTTAAATTAATTTAAAATAATTCTTCTCTGTCAATACTATTTTCAATAGTAATATTCGTTCCAATTTCTTCTAAAGCAAAATCTTTTGGTTCAGTTCCGTTAATATAATATTCTTTTCTAGAAAAACCTAATTTACCAGTTTTATCATCAATTAACACTGAAACAATTCCCTTTGGTAGAAATATATTTTTTATAGAAATATCATTTAAAATAAATTTCATAAAATCATTCCATATTGGTTGAGCACTATTAGCTCCCATCTCGCTTCCATAATTACTAGTTCGACCAAGTGTGCGTTTATTATCATCAAACCCTATCCACGTGGAAGCAACAACATCTGGACCATAACCAGAAAACCAAGCATCTCTTAAATTATTAGTTGTTCCTGTTTTACCACCAATATCACGTCTACCATTAAAAATATTAACCGCTCTCCATGCAGTACCAGACCAATTTTCTTGTCCATATATATTTGTCATTAAAGCATCTTTAATTAAAAATGCTAACTCTGCACTAATTACATGTGGTGCATATATTTTTTTTTGATTTATATGTTCATCTGATATTTCAAGTTGCATTATTTTATTTTGTGTATTATCACTTTTATTTGATTCAATATTTGTATTATATTTCTCGTTGTAAATCACTGGTATATCTATACAATTTTGGCATGAAATTTTAGGATTTACTTCAAAAATTACTTTGTTATAATAATCTTTAATTTTTAAAATATAATATGGATCAACAAGATACCCACCATTTACTATAACAGAGTAAGCACGTGCCATTTGGATTGGTGTAAAAGATGGTGATCCTAATGCAAGAGCCTCTGTACGATCAATACATTCATCAGGAAAACCAAAACGAGTTAAATATTCTGCAGCATAATCTACACCAATTGCTCTCATAACTCTAACCATAACAACATTTTTAGATTGACCTAAACCTTGACGTAAACGTATAGGTCCTTCATATTTAGGTGGAGAATTTTTTGGTTTCCATTCTAAACCTGTCTTAGAATCCCATCTAGTGATAGGAACATCATTAATTAATGATGATAAAGTCATACCTTTATCTAAAGCAGCAGTATATAAAAATGGTTTTATGCTAGAACCAACTTGCCTCAATAGCTGTGTTGCACGATTAAACTTACTTATATTAAAGTCAAAACCACCTACTAAAGAGGTGATTGCTCCATCATTTGGATTTAACGAGATAAATGCTGCGTTTATTTCAGGAATTTGACATAACCACCATGTATTTTTTACTCTACGAACCCAAATTAATTCACCTTCTTTTATTACTGAATCAATTGTTTTTGGTTTTAAACCTTGCTTCGTTTCAGAAATGTATTTACGAGCCCAACTAATTCCAGTCATAGTAATTTGCTTTTGTAAACCATCAGATAATAATATATTAGCTTCAATTTTAGTTGTAGACATAACTACTGCTGGAATTAAAGGCACGCAAACAGGAATTTTTTTTAATTTTTCAATAATTTTTTTAATTTTCCACGGTTTTTCTCCTAGCTTCCATAAAATTTCTGCAGCACCTCGATAACCGTGTCTTAAATCATATTTAATAAGATTTTCGCGAAGCGAAAAATTTGCAGCTAACTGATGTTTACTAATTAGTGTTGTATAAACTTTATATCCATCAGTATATGCATTTTCACCATATTTATCATACAACGTTCTACGTACCATTTCAGCTAAATATGGAGCAGAAAAATCAATTTTTGGAGAATGATAACATGTTTTAATTTTTTCTTTTCTAGTTTGATTATATTGATTTTGTGTAATATATTTTTCTTCTAACATACGTGAAAGAACTATATTCCGTCTATTAATCGCTCGTTTATAAGAATAAAACGGATTAAATATTGATGGTGCTTTTGGTAACCCAGCTATCATTGCTATTTCATTTAAATTTAATTCACTAACTTTTTTGCCAAAATATACATACGCTGCAGCTCCGACACCATACGCGCGATTACCTAAATAAATTTTATTTAAATAAAGCTCTATGATTTCACTTTTAGTAAACAATTGTTCTATACGAAAAGCTAAAATAGCTTCTTTTATTTTGCGTAAAAACGTTTTTTCTGGATTTAAATAAAAATTTCTGGCAAGTTGTTGTGTAATAGTGCTAGCACCTTGAGAAGGATAACCAGATGTTATTATCATCATCAAAGCGCGAAAAATACCTATAAAATCAATACCATGATGGTTATAAAAACGACTATCTTCAGTTGCAATAAAAGCTTGCACCATAAGCGACGGTATTTCTTTTAATAATAAAGAAATACGACGTTTTTCACCATATTGTGCAATTAATTTATTGTCCGAGCTAAATACTTGCATAGGGATTTGTAAGCGAACATCTTTCATTGTTGCTACATCTGGCAACGTATTTTCTACATATTTATATATGCTAAATAGCGAAATTATACCAAAAAAAAGACAACAAAAAATAAAAATAAAAAGAAATTTTACAACCTTCACTTTTAAATTCCAAATTTAATAATTTATAGAAATATAATAAAAACTATACAATAACATATTAAAAAACTATGGTTTTTATAATTTACATATAAACACAAAAATATAATATATATTATATACTATTAAACTATCTGAGATAAATATATAAAATATATTTATAATATAAACAATAAATTAAATTTTTTAATAAATTTAAGATCAAATAATATAAAAATAAACATAATTAACTCTAAAACAAAATATTATTATTGATTTTTAAAAAAAATTTTAATAAAATCTTTTATTATTATAACTAATTAATTTTTTTATTTACAATTTATTTTAATAAATAAAAGTATTTATATTAAATTTTATTTAGTCATTAAACAGCAATTAATTAATAAATCATAATTAATTATATAATATAAAATAATTTATATAAAATATATTAATATTATTAAATTTAATTATAAAATTAAACACAAATACTTTTATTTATTTTATACAAAATAAATCTTTAATATAAAATTATATGTTATTTTAAAATTTAAAATCTAATTAATTTTTATATAATTAAAAATAAAATTTTTAATTATATTGTATACAAAAATAAATTTAATGAAATATGTTAATTTAATAAAATTAACATTATTTAAACATAAATTAATTACAAACAATATCGATAAGCAATGTTTCATTAATATATTATTATGCAATATAAAATAATTTTAAAACAACTCGATAAATAATCACAACTTGTATTACAATAAAAAACATAACCATTGTTATATAATTTATAAATTTTTAATTATTATTGATATACTGGTTTTTTAAATTTAATAAATAATACAATTATATATAAACAAATGACAGAAAAACATAATATCTTTCTAATTGGACCAATGGGATCAGGAAAAAGCACAATTGGTCGTCAACTAGCTCAACAACTTAAAATGGAATTCTTTGATTCTGATCACGAGATAGAAAAACGAACAGGTGTAGATATAAATTGGGTTTTCGACCTAGAAGGTGAAAAAGGATTTAGAGAACGTGAAACAAAAATTATAAACGAACTTATAAAAAAACAAGGAATTGTCTTAGCAACAGGTGGAGGAGCTGTTAAATCCAAAGAAACACGAAACTATTTATCAACACGAGGTATTGTTGTATATTTAGAAGCTACTATTGAAACACAACTTTTCCGTACTAAAAAAGACAATAAGAGGCCTTTATTACAAACAAATAAATCTACACAAGAAATTCTTGAAAATTTAGCTTATGAACGTAATCATATATATAAAGAAATTGCTGATATAATAATTCATACAGATAAACAAAAATCAAAAATTGTTACATATCAACTTATTGAGATATTAAAAAAAAATAACGATTGTTTTAATAGTTAACTTAAGAGAAACTAAGATTATGAAAATCATAGTTAATATAAATAAAAGTAATTATCCAATATATATTGGTAAAAATTTATTCAATAAAAGAAATGTTTTTATAGAATCAATTAATACTAATAGAACTGTAATAATTACTAATAAAAGTATCGCTGAATTTTATCTTAATAAAATAAGTTATACTATTAAATCTGTTGGTATTGGAGTTGATTCAATTATCATCCCTGATGGTGAAAAATATAAAACATTATTAACTATGAATAACATTTTTACTTTAATGATTAAAAAAAAACATGATCGAAACACAACTCTTATAGCTTTAGGTGGTGGAGTCATTGGTGATTTAACAAGTTTTTCTGCAGCTATATATCAACGTGGTATACAATTTATTCAAGCACCAACAAGTTTACTTTCTCAAGTAGATTCCTCCATTGGAGGGAAATCAGCAGTAAATCACTCTTCAATAAAAAATATGATTGGGGTATTTTATCAACCAACTTCTGTTTTAATCGATCTAAATTGTTTAAAAACATTACCTAAAAGAGAATTTTTTTCCGGATTCGCTGAAGTGATTAAATATGCTATTGCTATCGATAAATTTTTTTTTAGATGGTTAGAAAATAATATAGATTCTTTATTAAAACTTGATTTTAAATTAATAACTTATTGTGTTCAACATTGCTGTAAACTTAAAAAACGAATTATTAGTGTTGATGAAAAAGAAAAAGGTTCACTACGAGTGTTGCTTAATCTAGGTCATACTTTTGCTCATGCAATTGAATCTTATATGGGATACGGTGAGTGGTTACACGGGGAATCTGTTTCTGTCGGAATAGTAATGGCAGCCAAAACAGCTGAACTTATTGGTGAATTAAACCAAAAAAATACTAAACGAATAATTAATCTTTTAAAACGTGCAAATCTTAAAGTAAAAGGTCCATCTAAAATGAAAGCTAATGATTATATTTCACGCATGATTTATGATAAAAAAACTATCG
Organism: Candidatus Providencia siddallii; assembly: GCA_001457715.1. Classification (GTDB taxonomy): domain Bacteria; phylum Pseudomonadota; class Gammaproteobacteria; order Enterobacterales; family Enterobacteriaceae; genus Providencia_A; species Providencia_A siddallii. The sequence goes on from CVRF01000001.1 coordinate 152,065, forward strand.
ATGGAAAAATAAATTTAATATTACCAACAAAAATTGGACTGTCTAAAATATATAAAAATGTTAATCAACAAACAATTATAAAAGCAATAACATCTTGTTTGTAAAAATTTTTTTATAAAAAATAAATTATTCATAACTATTATATCACTATAAATTTTTAAAAAATAAGATAAATATAAAAATACGTAATTATTATAATCATTTTAATTATAAATTATAATTTAAATAATAATTATATGATAGTAAAATTATAATATATAATAAATATAATTTTTATACAATAAATATATTATATTAAATTAGTATTTTTAATTTATAAAAAATTTTTATGTAATATTAAAAATATTTTATTTTTCTTTAAATTAATCAATTTAAAAAATTAACAACAATTATATAAATACGTGATAAATAATTATATTGTTATTATTTTTTTTAAAATATCGTAAATAACAAATATGTTTTTAGTATATTTTATATAAAAAATAATTTTATATAAAAATAAAAGGATAAAAAATGAAAAATTTTATCATAGCACCATCTATTTTATCTGCAAATTTTGCATGTTTAGGTGAAGATATTAAAAAAGTAATTAAAGCTGGTGCTGATATGATTCATTTTGATGTTATGGATAATCATTTTGTACCAAATTTAACTTTTGGAGCATTGATTTGCAAATCGTTAAACGATTACGGGATTTCTGTACCAATTGATGTTCATTTAATGGTAAAACCTGTAGATCGCATCATACCTGATTTTGCTAAAGCTGGAGCTAAACATATTAGCATTCACCCAGAAGCAAGCAATAACGTAAAAAAATCATTAGAATTAATTATAGAGCATGGTTGCACAACAGGTTTAGCATTAAATCCAATGACGCCATTAAGTTGTTTAGATAATATAATGGATAAAGTTAATACAATATTAGTTATGTCTGTAAATCCAGGGTTTGCTAATCAATTATTTATTCCACAAACACTTAACAAATTACGTAAACTACGTAAATTAATTAATAACAGTGGATATAAAATTAATTTAGAAGTTGACGGTGGTGTTAAAATAAATAATATTGCATCAATTGGTATTGCTGGTGCAGATATATTTGTGATAGGTTCTGAAATTTTTAATCATGTAAACTATAAATCTGTTATTAATTTAATTCGTGATAAATTAAAAAAAAATATTTTATAATTAAATAACTTTAATTTAATTTATTTAATTATAAAATAGATAAATTCAAAACAAATATTAAAATAAAAGAATATTCTAAATACATAATAATATAAAAATATATTTTAAAATATTAAATTACATTTTTTAAATTTTTTGATATTATTAAAAAAATAAAATATATTTTGAATTATATAATATTTTTATAACAAAATTTAATTTTAAATTTTGTTTTTTTATTTAACTGTATTTTTAATAATAAAAACTTTAATTTTTTAATACTTATATGCATTTAAAAAAATAAAAATGAATTCGACAATAAAAAGAGAACAACAATTACAAAAACAAATCGTATTTAGCGGAATGCAACCTTCTGGTGATCTGACTATCGGTAACTATATTGGAGCATTACGTCAGTGGGTTAAACTGCAAAATGATTATGATTGCATTTACTGTATAGTTGATCAACATGCAATTACAGTTCGACAAAAACAAAATAAACTACAAAATAAAACACTTGATACTTTAGCACTTTATTTAGCTTGCGGGATAGAACCAAAAATAAGTACTGTTTTTATACAGTCACATGTTCCACAGCATACTCAATTAAAATGGGTTTTAAGCTGTTTTACATATTTAGGTGAATTAAACAGAATGACTCAATTTAAAGATAAATTAACCAAGCAATCAAAAAATATTAATTCTGGTTTATTTGAATATCCTATATTAATGGCTGCAGATATTTTAATTTATCAAACCAATAAAGTCCCAGTTGGAGTTGATCAAAAACAACATATTGAATTATGTCGATCTATCGCCAAACGTTTCAATTCGATTTATGGAAATATTTTTATAATACCAGATTCATTTATTATATGTAATAATAGAAATATAATGGCATTACAAGAACCAACAAAAAAAATGTCAAAATCAGATTCAAATAATAATAATATTATTTTTTTAATAGAAGATTCAAAAATAATAACAAAAAAAATTAAAAATGCTATAACTGATTCTGAAAAACCAGCGCGTATTTTTTACGATATTAAAAATAAACCAGGTGTATCAAACTTATTAAATATATTATCTGGAATAACTGATAAAAAAATTACTGATTTAGAATCTGAATTTAATGAATATGAATATAATTTTTTTAAAGATGCTGTTGTAGATGCAATCTTATCTATAACAACTAAAATACAAAAATTATTCAAAGAATTTAGAAAAGATGAACTATTTCTTAACCAAATTATAAAAGAAGGTGCAATTAAAGCAGAAAAACGAGCTCAACTCACTCTGGATAGAGTATATAAAGCAATTGGTTTTTTAAAATTACCTAAAATTTAGTTTTTTATAAGTTCTATATATTCATTTTTATATAAAAATATTTAAAATATTTGTAATAATATACAATTATAATTGTGATATATAATTAATAATTATATTTAGATTCAATTATCATTAAATAATTATTATAAATACAATTTTTTATAATTATATTATACAAATATATAATTATAATAATTATATATTATAAAAAATATTTTTTATCAAATTCATTATAGATAAAATCCATTTAAAATGGATAATGTATTTTATATAGTTTAAACTTAAATATTATTAAATTTATTATAAAATTGTAAAACAATATATTTTAAAATATATTATAAAAAATAACTTATTATATTAATAAAAAACATTTTTTAAATAAAAACAATTAATTATTTTATTATTAATAAAATAATTAATTGTTAAAAATATTCAAATTTATATATATTTATATTATATTTTAAATAAGATATAAATTAATTTAAAATTTTATCTTTAAAAATATTTTTAACAATTAACTAAATAATATTATAAAAGATCATTTAATTATTATTTTATATATTGTTAATAATATTTATATTATTATTTCTTTTAAAAAAATATTTATTTTAAACACAAAATTAAATATTTCTTTAAAAGAATTAATAATATAAAATTTTAAAAATTATTTATTTAATAAATAATTTCTTAAGTATAAGTCTAAGCAAACTTTTAAAAACTAAATTGATTTATATAATGTATTTTAATTTTAAAATATTAAATATATTAATAATTACTTATAATTTTAATAAAATAAAAAAATTAATATTTACTATACAAAATAACTTTAGATAACATTAAAATATATAAAATATAATTCACATAAATAAATTATTATTTTATAATAAACAAACACTGGAGCAAATTAAAAAGCTCCAGTTTTGTACAACACTTAAATTTTATTAATAACTTTTGATTCAAAACGTTTGTTTGCTTCATCCCAATTAACTGTAAACCAAAATGATTTAACATATTCAGAACGACGATTTTGAAATTTCAAGTAATACGCATGTTCCCAAACATCTAAACAAATAATTGGGTAACCACGAATTTCTGAACTAATATTTCTCATTAATGGATTATCTTGATTATGCGTTGAAACAACATCTAGTTTATTAGTATTTTTTAAAATTAACCATATCCATCCAGATCCAAAACAGCTTATTGCTGTCTTTTCAAATAATTCTTTAAAATTTTCAAAACTACCAAAATCACGATTAATAGCATCTTTAAGATTATTTTTTAATTTAGTACCTAACTTTAATCCTTTAAAAAAAACAGTATGATTAAAATGACCACCAACATTATTTCGAATATAATTATATTGATTAAAAGGAACTTCATCTATTTTTTGAATTAATAAATTAATATCTAATCCAGAAAACTCATATAGTTTTTCTAAAGCTAAATTTGTATTAGAAACGTATGTTTGATGATGTTTTGTATGATGAATTTCCATAGTTTGTTTATCAAAAAATGGTTCTAAATAGTCATAATCATATAATAAATCAGGTAATTTATAATTCATTTATCATTCTCCACAAGGAATATATTTTTTTATTTTATCAAAAATTAAAAATAATTTTTGATAAAATAACTTATTATACTTTTACATTATGTAATATATTTTTTTAACGTAAAAATTAATTATTTTTTATGAATAAAAAATAATTTATAAATTTAAATTAATAATTTATTTTAAAATAATTTAACTAAATATTAAATCTTAATTTTTAATTTACATAACTTTAAAGTATAAGATACTTACATATTGAAATATTATAATATATATTGTAATTTAACTAATATATTAATTAAAATAAAATTTTTTATTAAAAATAAAAATATAAATTCACTTATATTATTTTAAATACAAACATAGTAATTAAATTTATTCAATTAAAATAAACTATTAAAAAATAATTTTATCAAATTATAAACTTAAATCTTTTTAAGATTATTTTTATATTTTATTATTATAAATCCAAAATTAGTAATTTTTAATTATTTAAATATTTTTTTATTATAATAATATAACTTAATCCTACAAACATATATTACAAAACAATAAAATATATTAAATAAATAAATAAAAAAATCCAGATTTAACATAATCTACATATAATTGTGTATATAAGATTAATACTAAAACATAATATTTCTTTTAAATATCATATATTTTAAATATATAAATTTATATAATTATTTAATACTATATTACTAATAAAATTTTACAAACAAAACATAAGATAAAATAAATATAAAAAATTTTCTATTATAATTTTAATTATATCAAAACATAATTAATTTAAAATTTATTTATTTAACATTTCTATATATGATTTAAAATCAATATAACCACCAATATGTTTTTTATCAATAAAAATTTGTGGTACTGTCTCAATATGTTTTCCAGCTATTTTAGATAAATCTTCTTTTGTTATATTTTCTGAATAAATATCAACATAACGATAATCAAAATCATTACAATTATCTTTGATTTTTTTAGCAAATTCTTTAGCAAGAATACAATATGGACAGCTACGATTACCAAAAATAACAACGTACATTACATACACCATTTAAATTAAAAATATTTTTTTGATATAAACATTTTTTTATAACAAATATAGATTTTTATATAATATATTGGAAATATAACATAATCAAACAAAAAATAATAGCTAAATAGTTTTTATAACATTAAAGACTAAAAAAAATAACGTGAATACTCAATTAAAAAATAATTTTAAATTATTTTTATTTTTATAATTTAATTTTATAATTTTAACATACTATAATGATAGTAAATAAAAATCTTGTATTTATTAATAATAAATTAAAGATTTTTAATAACTTTTAAATTAAAAAATAACAAATACTATAACTAAATAACATAAAATAATAGATATTAATACATAAAATCACACTTAATAATTAATATTAACTTTATCGAAAATTAATATATGAAACTAATACAAATATTAGCTTTAAAAGACAATTATATTTGGATTTTAACTAACAATAAACAATGTATCATAGTTGATCCATCTGAATCAGACCCAATTTTAAAAATTATTCATTCAAATAATCTTTACCCTATAGGAATTTTATTAACTCATCATCATAATGATCATATTAACGGAGTTAAAAATCTTTTAAAGAATTTTATAAAATTACCAGTTTTTGGTCCAAAAGAAACTTTTAATAAAGGTACCACAATAGAAGTTAATGAAGCAAATAAAATTCTTATAAATGAATTTAATTTTGAAGTAATCTCATTGCCAGGACATACTTTAGGACACGTTGGTTTTTATCAAGCTCCTTATTTATTTTGTGGAGATACGTTATTCTCTGGAGGGTGTGGTAAAGTTTTTGAAGGAACATATGAGCAATTATTTAATTCTATACAAAAAATAGCTGCATTCCCTGATAATACGCTTATTTGTTGTGCTCACGAATATAGACTATCTAATTTAAAATTTGCGAATTTTATTTGGCCAGAAAATAAAAAAATTAAAAAATTTTTAAAAAAGACTGTTGAAACAAATACAAATAACAAAAAAAATATCCCTACAACTTTAAAAATAGAAAAAAAAATTAATGTTTTTCTTCAATGCCATAATATAGATCTATATAAAAAATTTTGTAATAACACAAAAAAATTTTCTTTAATAAAAGTGTTTACATTATTACGTAAATTAAAAGATCAATATCAAAATTTATAATTATATAAAATATAAACACTATAATTATTATATTTAAAGTATTTACATATCCTATAATTTACTATTTATATAATTATATTGATGTTTATATTAATAATTAATATCATATTTTATGTTTTCTGTGTTTGTTTTAAATCTAAAAGAAATTTATTTATATAAGAAACACTGGTCTATTTTAAATAAAATAGCTTGTTTTATCCAAAAATTATTAATCAATGCATAAAAACATATTTTTTAATTAATAAAAGATAAATAAAATTTTTAAAATTAATTATTAAAGTGTTTATTGAATAGATAATTTAATTAATACATCATTTTTAACAAAAAAGAAAGTACGTATGACAAAATATGATTACTTAATGCGTTTGAGAAAATGTACAACTATAGATACACTTGAGCGCGTTATTGAAAAAAATAAATATGAACTATCAGATGATGAGTTAGAGTTGTTTAACTCAGCCGCTGATCATCGTCTTGCTGAATTAACTATGAACAAATTATACGATAAAATCCCAGCTTCAGTTTGGAAATTTGTTCGCTAATTCTTACTAAAAAAATATTTTTTATTTTGTTTAAAATTTTTATAAAATAAATAATTTTATTTTTATAAAAAATAATACATTTAAATAGCAAATAAATAAATTAAAAACTTTAGGTAGAGAATCTTGCTAATATACATCACGGCACACACAACGATGTTCTGGCTGCTTCCTTCCGAACCTGACCAACTAAACTACGTTAGTATTGCGAGAGATCTAACAAGATTCTCATTATTTTAAATATTTTTAATTAAAATTTTAATAAAAATTTTTTATATTTTTAATATATAACAAAAACTGAATAAAATATCAAATAAATATTTGTATCATAATTAATATTTATTAATAAATAAATATTTAAATAATTTACGGTTATTTTTATACTAATTTTAATAAATCACTTAATTATAGATACAAATAAAAAATTATACTATATATATTTTAATCGTGTTTAAATAAAATTAAATTAGTTTTAGTTTTTAAAAAAAATAACTTACTTCTAATAAAATATTAATAACAAATATTAATATTTTATTTATAATACATTATTTAATAATAATACAAAAAACTAATTTAAATCAGATAATGTAATTCATATAATATTTAAATCAAATTTAAAATCAATGCAAAATATTTCAAAAAAGATATTTTTAACATACATATTAAATATAAAATATAAACTTTTTTTATAAAAAACTATTTAATATATTTTTTTATAAAAATATTTTCCAGATTTATATTTATATTTAAATTTATATAAAATATAAAAAAAATTAAATAAGCTTAAAAAATATTGCAATCATTCTAAATTAAATATTTTTATTTTTGCATTTTGACGAAGACTACTTATTAGCATTTCATTAACTGCAGAATACATAGCATTTTGATATTCATTTGATAGTTGATTTAACTCATCAGAATTTGGTTTACCAAAAATAATTTTATTCAACTTAATAATTACAAGATTTTCAGACTCATCACGGGTGATATCATATGTTGGGTTATTGTTAACCGGTGGAACCATTTTCATTGTAGTATTAACAATTGCGTTTTGAGGTATTAACCTAGATACATATTGTTTACCAGTAAATTTAATTTTTAATTCTTCTAAAATCCTTTTTCCATTACCATTTTTAAATGCAGATAAAATCTTATCACCTTCTTTTTTCAATTCCAGACTTGCTTTTTGTCGTTTAACTAAATTTAAAATATCTTGTTTTACTTTGTAAAATGTCTGTATATATTCAGGTTTACGCCCAATTATATTGATAATAAATGTCTTTTTATCATTATCAAAACTAAAAATATTAGAATTAATATTTTTTAATTCTTTTTTATTAATTAAACGATCATTAAAAATCTTATTAACAACTTTTTGAAAGTTTAACTCAATAGGAGGATTATTACGTCCAAACCAAGATGTTGTTTTAGATTTTAATCCAGATATATTTTCAATATTAGATATTGAGACATTACTATTTACTGCTTTACTAATTTTTTGTTTTAATTGATTGAATTTTTTATTTTTTTTATCCTGTATCAAAGAGTTTTTAATAATTTCTTTAACTTGTTCAAATGGTTTAATTTCCTCTGGTTTAATATCGTTTAAAAGAAATATAATATAATTATTATTAGATTTAATTGCTTTAGAAATCTGACCTTTTTTTGTTAAATTCGCTGAAATAATTTCATTTGGTGTTGATTCAAAATCCATCCAACCAATAATACCTTTATTATTTGCAGTAAATTTATCTGTTGATTTCTCAATTGCTAACTTAGAAAAATCTGTACCATTTTTAAAACTATCAATAATACTATTAGCTTCATTCTCTGAAGTTACTTGAATTAAACCGTATTGTTTTTGCTCAGGAGAAATGTAATTTTTTATATTTTTTTTATAAAAGTTTTTAACTTCTTCATCTGGTATTTTTTCAACTGGTATTGATGAAGCATCTATTTTTACATAACTAATTTTAACCTGTTCCGGTGAAATAAAACTTTTATAATTTTTATTATAATATGCTTTTACCTCATTTTCTGAAACAGATTGTTTTTCCTGAACTTTAGATAAAAATAAAATTGCTGTGTTTATCTCACGTTCTTGCATAAAAAGTTCAGCATATGTTTTTATTTCTGATGGAAGTACAAATTCAGTACCTGCTAATGATTTTATTAGTTGAACTCGTATAATATTTTTACGTATTTGCTCTGCAAGAGTATCTGCACTAATATTATATTTATTCAATATTTCACGATATTTTTCGCTATCAAAATGACCATTTTTAAAAAAAATTGGCATTGAAAAAATAGCTTGTTCTATTCTACTATCACTAACAGAAAACCGTAACTCATCAGCATATTGATTTATAAGTTCATTATTAATTAAATCATCAAGAACTTGATCGCGTAATAAATTTATACTTTCCTTATTACCAACAACTTCAGAAAAACGATCACCTAAATATTCTTGTAATAATTGACGTTCTTGTTGAAAAGCTTGTTGTAATTGATCCTTAGTAATCTTTTGTCCGTTAACTTCTACAACCTTATCAATATGATTATTAAAATTACTCATCATAATACCTGTAAGTATTAATGATAAAATAATAATAACCACTAGTAATTTAATAAGAAAATTATTTTTCCTCTTACATAAATTTTCAATCATATAAAATTAACTCCATTTATTATTATTTTTTTTAGATATATTTAATTATTATTTTATATAATTCTGTTGTGTATTTGATTCTATATAGAATATATACTATATAAATATAATCATATAATAATTAACAAAAAAAATTACTAATTTTTTTTTAGAAAAAAATAATTTTATTATTAAATAATTTAGTTAATATTAATAATAAATTTAAAATTTGATTTTATAAAAATCAAAATTTTTATAAAAATCTTCTATTTTTATATATAAATTATATATTTTATATAAAAAATAAAAAATAATTAAATGAATATAATTTTTAATATTTAAATATTAATCATAAAAACTATTATATCAATAATATAATTAATACTACTTTAAAAAACTAACGTTTAATCAATTAATACTTATCAAAATTTATATATCTATATTGAATATATTTAATTAATTATTAAAATTAACACTAATTGTTTATAAAACTTTTTTATAAATTATTTTTTATATTAATAATAAAAAATATACTACGTAATATTTATCAAAATTATTCGAATAAAAATAATTTAAAATTTTATTTTAATAACTTTATTTAATATGGAGGATTAACTAAAGCCAAAAAAAATACTTCTTCAATTGTTTTAACTGAATGAATCTTAAAATTACTAATAATATTTTGCGGTATTTCTTCTAAATCACGTTTATTTCCTTCAGGAATAATAACTATTTTTATACCACCACGATGAGCTGCTAATAATTTTTCTTTTAAACCACCAATTGGTATAACTAAACCTCTTAAAGTAATCTCACCAGTCATTGCAACATCAGATCTAACAGGGTTACTTGTTAAACAAGACACTAATGCTATTGACATAGCAACTCCTGCGCTTGGTCCATCTTTTGGAGTTGCACCTTCAGGAACGTGAACATGAATGTCACATTTTTCATAAAAATCATTATTAATTCCTAATTTTTCAGAACGAGCTCGAACAACTGTCAAAGCTGTTTGGATTGACTCTTGCATTACTTCTCCAAGAGATCCTGTATATGTTAATTTACCTTTACCATATACAGATGCGGTTTCAATAGTCAATAAATCACCACCTACCTCTGTCCACGCTAAACCAGTTACTTGACCTATGCGATCTTCAGTATCAGCGCGACCATAATCAAACCGACGTACACCCAAATAAGTTTTTAAATTATCTGTGTTTATTTCAACATGACTAATATTTTTATTCATTAATAAAAACTTAACTGACTTACGACATAATTTTGAAATCTCACGTTCTAAATTACGAACCCCAGCTTCACGAGTATAATAACGGATTATATCAATTAATGCACTATCATCGATAGTTAGTTCACTTTTTTTTAAAGCATTTCTGTCGAACTGTTTTGATAAAAGATGTTTTTTTGCTATATTTAATTTTTCTTCTTCAGTATAACCTGATAAACGTATCACTTCCATACGATCTAATAATGGAGAAGGTATTTTCATAGAATTAGATGTAGCTACAAACATAACATCAGAAAGATCATAATCAACTTCTAAATAATGGTCATTAAATGCAATATTTTGTTCTGGATCTAATACTTCTAGCAAAGCAAACGCTGGATCACCACGCATATCAAAAGACATTTTATCTATTTCATCTAATAAAAATAATGGATTTTTAACTCCGATTTTTGCAATTTTTTGTATTAATTTACCTGGCATTGAACCAATATAAGTACGTCGGTGACCACGAATTTCGGCTTCGTCTCGCACACCACCAAGAGCCATGCGAGTATATTTTCTACCTGTAGCTTTAGCTATAGACTGCCCAAGTGATGTTTTTCCAACTCCAGGAGGACCCACTAAACATAAAATTGGCCCCCTAATCTTATTAGCACGACTTTGAACTGCAAGGTATTCTAGGATACGATCCTTTACATGCTCTAATCCATAATGATCATAATCAAGCATATTTTTTGCTTTGATTAAATTTTTTTTTACTTTAGTACGCTTATACCATGGTACCTGCACTACCCAATCAATATAACTACGCACAACTGTAGCTTCTGCAGACATTGATGGCATCATCTTTAATTTTTGTAATTCTGTTTCAGCTTTTTCTTTTGCATCTTTTGGCATTTTAGCTTCTTCAATTTTTCGCTTTAATAATTCATATTCATCTGGAGTGTCATCCATTTCACCAAGCTCTTTTTGAATAGCTTTCATTTGCTCATTTAAATAATATTCACGATGACTTTTTTCCATCTGCTTTTTTACACGACTACGAATACGTTTTTCTACTTGTAATAATTCTGTTTCAGTTTCCATCATTGTCATAAGAAACTCAATCCGCTCTTCTGTATTTGCTATTTCTAAGACTTTTTGCTTATCAATCAATTTTAATGGCATATGTGTTGCAATCGCATCAGCTAATTTATCTAATTGATTATGTTCAATTGCATGTAATGAAGTTAAAACCTCAAGTGGAATCTTTTTATTTAATTTAATATAACTTTCAAATTGACTAACAATTGTGCGATATAATACTTCACTTTCTTTTTCATCAAATAACCTTACTTGTTTTTTTTCTAATTTTACTTGATTTAAATCATCAATAGTATTTTGTTCTGATTCTATTAACTCTGACGAGAAAAATTCTGCTTGTGCTACAAAATATTTACCGTTATCAGTTAAACTACTAATACGGGCACGTTTTAATCCTTCTACTAAAACTTTTAGTGTACCATCAGGTAGCTTTAACATCTGAAGAACAAAAGATATTGTACCAACAGTAAATAAATCATTAATACCAGGATTATCTATTGTAGCTTCTTTTTGCGCAACTAACATTATCTGTTTATCATGATCTATTGCTACTTCTAAACTATGAATTGATTTCTCACGACCAACAAATAATGGAATTACCATATGTGGATATACCACTACATCACGCAGAGGCAATACTGGCATTTCAACACTATCGTAACGCTCTGAATTCATAAAGCTCTCTCTTCGTTTATAATACGTAGTAGTTTAAGTTTATTGATAATTTAATATTTTAAAATACTATAATTATATATTTTTAACCGTATCTGATTTACTATAAACAAACACAGGATCTAGATCATTATTAATCACTTTTTTATTTACAACAACTTTTTTAACTTTTTTTATTGAAGGAAGATTATACATAGTATTTAATAATACTTTTTCAACAATAGAACGAAGACCTCGAGCACCAGTTTTACGAAATAAAGCTTTTTTTGCTATAGCTTCAAGAGCATCTTCAGTAAATTCAAGTTCAACACCTTCCAAAGCAAATAAAGATTGATATTGTTTAATTAATGCATTTTTTGGAATATTTAATACCTGTATTAAAGATTTTTCATTTAATTCAGTCAATGATACAACAACAGGCAAACGACCAATAAATTCAGGAATTAATCCAAACTTTATTAAATCTTCTGGTTCGATTTGAGACAATAATTCATCTTCTGTTACATTATTTGTTTTATATTTAATTTTTGCTGCAAAACCAATTCCAAAACACATATTAAGTCTCTGACTTATTATTTTGTCCAAACCAAAAAATGTACCAGCACATATAAATAAAATTTTAGATGTATCTACATGTAAAAATTCTTGTTGTGGGTGTTTTCTACCTCCTTGTGGTGGAACTGCAGCAATAGTACCTTCAATTAGTTTCAATAAAGCTTGTTGTACTCCCTCACCAGAAACATCACGAGTAATAGATGGATTATCTGATTTTCTAGAAATTTTATCTATTTCATCTATATATATAATACCATATTCAGCCTTTTTAACATCATAATTACATTTTTGTAATAATTTCTGAATAATATTTTCAACATCTTCACCAACATAACCAGCTTCAGTTAATGTTGTTGCATCAGCGATAGCAAAAGGTAAATCTAAATAATTAGCTAGTGTTCTAGCTAATAATGTTTTACCACTGCCAGTTGGACCTATTAACAATATATTACTTTTATCTAATTCAACATCATTTATATTTTTAACAGAATTTAATAAACGTTTATAGTGATTATAAACAGCAACAGATAATATTTTTTTTGATTTTTCTTGACCAATTACATAATTATCTAGATAATTTTTAATATCATATGGAATTGGTAATTCATCATGTTTATAATTTAATAATAATTTTTTAGAGTCATTACGAATGATATTGAAACATAAATTTACACATTCATCACAAATATAAACCGATAATCCAGAAATCAATTTACGAACTTCATTTTGTTCTTTACTACAAAAAGAACAATATAAAAATTCCTTAGTACCGTTTTTAATTTTTTCTATCATGAATTAAACCTCTTTGATACAGTTTTTATATTGTTTATTATATAGCAATATAGTTTTTATTATAAAATAATTATAATTAATAATTAACGACAATTATAAATTTTATCAATTAAACCATATTCTTTTGCTTCATTTGAAGATAAAAAACGATCACGATCTGTATCACGATTTATTTTCTTAATAGACTGACCAGTATGATATGCCATTAATTTATTCATTTGAGATTTAACCTTTATGATTTCTTTAGAATAAATTTCAATATCTGTTACTTGACCTTGATAAGAACCTACAGGTTGATGAATCATAACACGTGAGTTTTGTAAACAAAAACGTTTACCTCTTGTTCCAGATGCTAATAAAAACGCACCCATTGAACAAGCTTGACCTATACAAATTGTACTAACATCAGGCTTAATAAATTGCATAGTATCATAAATTGCCATACCAGCAGTAATCACACCACCAGGTGAATTAATATAAAGCTGAATATCTTTTTCAGGATTTTCTGCTTCTAAAAACAACATTTGTGCAATAATTAAATTCGATAAACTATCGCAAACTTTACCTGTTAAAAAAATAATTCGTTCTTTTAATAAACGAGAATAAATATCAAACGATCGTTCACCTTTAGCTGTTTGTTCAATAACCATTGGTATAAACATTGTTTGAGACTCTTTATTATTTTTATCACAAAAACATGACATTAAAAACTCCTAATTATTTTATATCTATAACTGTTTATTAGTTACGTTTTTAAAAATTATATAAATAGATTATTATTACATTTATATGCTTATTTTATCGTTTTATCGATGTATTATTTAAAATATTTTTTAAAATTTAATTTTTAAAATTATAAAAAATATTATCATAACCATTTTTAATAAAAGAATTATTCTATAATCTCTTTTTTTACAAAAGATATTTTTAAAAACAATAAATTAATTAATAGACCATAGATATTAAATAATAAATCGTAAAAACTGAAAATTTTATTAAAAAATAAGTAATTAAGATTACTTATAAAAAAACCCGTAGTGAATATAACGGGTTTAAAAAGTTATCTTTTCACAATTAACAAACCTTTGAATTATTTATAAATTAATAAATTTAATTAGATTTTATAAAAAAATACTACTTTAAATTGAAATTTAAACACGTTTTTTATCAAATTTTAATTTATTTTTACTGTTATTCAATTTGAATTATATTACTAATTATACATATTTTTATTTATTTTTTAAAAAAAAAGTTGTATAAAAATCATTTTTTGTTACTTCTTATCTTTTAAATTAACTCATACGTTTTATCTAAAACATTAATTTTATTTTTTTAATAAAAACTTTAAAATTTCAAAACTGTTAATTTCAATTAAGAAATTTAGAATTTATTTTTTTAAAAAAATATTTTTAAAATATTTAAACTATTATCAATAATACTAAAGTTTTAAAAATATTTTACTTAATTTCTAGATTTTACACCACTTAATTTTATTTAAAACAATAATAATTCAACTATTTTCTATTTAAACTCATCAAAATTATAATTTTTGAAAAATTAATTTTAATTAAAACTTTTCATAAATTAACTATCTATAATAGAATGCTCAAAATCTAAATATATATTATATGAAAAATATATAATTATATGTAAACTTGTATTTATTTATCCAAATTCTTTTTATTCTATACGTTTTTAATAAATATTTATAATAATATCTATATCACTATCTTCTTTAAAAATCATACATTTTTAATTTTATTTTTTATAAACAATTTATTTTTTTAAATAAGTCTTAAACTCAATTAAATAAATAAAACATTTACTATTTTATTTTTTTAAGTATAAGTGTGAACTCAAATAATTTAATTTTTTATTTAAAGATTAGATAAAAAACTACATTTGATATTTTTAAACAAAACATATCGAATAATATTAAAATATTATCATTTAAAATGATATTTATTGTTTTATATTACAAAAACAATTAATGTTTAATTAATATTAACTAATTTATTAGTTAGAAAATTTTAATTTTATAATCAGAAAACAATTATTTTATAATTCAAACATCTTTAAGTGATTTTTAAAAATTGTGTTTCATATCAAATAACTAATAACTATTTAAAAAAATAAATTTTAAAATAAATATTTTTAGTGTTCTTAATTAATATGATTAAAAATAGCATTTTAATGCTTGAATTTTATTTTATTCAAATCAAATAAAATACTAATTTCATAACAAATTAATTATGCTTTTAATACAAAATATAGTATGCTACGTAATGATTATATTTTTATACAATTTATATTGTAAATTACATAAAATTTTTTAATGAATATTAAATATTATTATAATACATTTATAATAATAAATATTAATATTTTTTATAATATCGTCTTTTTTAAGATATACTTTTTGTATAAAAAAGCATATTGTATAAAAAATTTTATTTCTCATAAATAAGAATATATATATTAATAAAACATCAAAAAATAAAATAAATTAAAACCATGTTTAAAAAAACTTACTTATCTATTTTCATATTATTTATTATAACTGCATGTTCAACAAAAAATAATATTATTCGCCTTGAGCCTAAAATTATATTACCAACCCAAAAATCAACATTTAATGCTGCTTCAATCAGTGTAAATAATATTGATAACAGAACTAATAAATATTTATCAGAAGTTAATCGTAATGGTAATCTAGTTGTTTTTGAACTATCCCGTGACCCTAGTTATTTAATGCAAGAAGTAGTTGAAAAACAAATGATGGCACGTGGAATAATGTTAGCATCCCAAGCAAATATAAATTTAATTGTTCAACTAAATAAATTAGAAGCAAAGATAAATGAAGGTAGTTTAAGACATAATATCACAATAAATTCAAATGTTAGTATAACAGCAACTACAACAAATGGTTTATCAAAAACACGTTCATTTACTAGAAGTTTTAACACTCAAGAATTTTTATCAGCAAATAATAAAAAAATTCAAATAGCAGTAAATAACACATTAACAAATTTAATTAATGATATGGCAAATGACAACGAAATAGCTGATTTTATACAACAAAATTCACAGTTTTAATTAAAATATAATAATTAATTAATTCATAAAACGATTAAAGCAATATTAACCAATATCTATTAATTCTAATATTTTTTTAAAACTTAATTTAAAGATAAAGTCTTAAAAATTATAGTTTAATATTATTTAAATACTTAAACCTTAAATTTTATATAATTATTAAAATTATAATAAATATTTAAAATATAATATTTTTTAAACAAAATATTTTAAAATAAAAACTATATAAAATATCTTATTAGTTTTATATCTTTTAAAATACTTTATCTATTAATTATATTATTTTAAATATAAATTTTAATCGATTTATATATAAATCGATTACAAATAATTCATCAAAAAAAATAATCAAATGAAAATAACTGTTATTGGCTGTGGTTCAATTGGAAAAATATTTTTAGCTGCACTCCACTTACGTGGCCATGAAGTTCAAGGATGGTTGAAATTATCATCGCAAACTAATTTAGTAGTTAATATCAAAAAACCAAAAGGTGATTTTTTTTATAAAATAATTACTTGTAATAATATTAAACATTTAATAAATAGTAAATTACTAATTGTTTGTCTAAAAGCATGGCAAATATCTAATGTTTTATTACCAGTGTTAGACTTTATTCCAAAAACAACTCTTATTTTATTATTACATAATGGAATGGGTGTAATTGAAAAATTAGGACAATTAAACAATCCATTTTTATCAGGTATTACGACTAATTCAGCGTGGCAAAAAAATAACATAGTATTTCACACTAATAACGGTGTAACACATATAGGACCGATAAACAGGATATCAAAATCTTTCAAATTTATTGCTGATATTTTAAACGATGCGATACCTAACGTAGTATGGAGCGATCAAATCATAAATATTTGTTGGTATAAATTAGCATCTAATTGTATAATTAATCCATTAACAGTCAAATATAACTGTAAAAACGGTAATTTATTTCAATTTTCTGAAGAAATAGAAAATATTATTATTGAAATATATAAAGTCATGAAAAAAATAAATTTAGATGTAAATAAAAATAAACTTATCAATTATATCTATGATATAATAAAAAAAACATCAAATAACTATTCATCTATGTTACAAGATATTCGCAATTGTAAAAAAACTGAAATTGATTACATCACTGGTTACTTAATCAATAAAGCCAAAATATACCATATAAACACACCAAAAAATAATAATTTATATCAATTAGTTAAAAATCTAGAAAAAATAAATTGTGACTATAAATAATACTAATAATACTTGAAAATATATTCTTTAGTATTAGTTTAAATAAAACTTAATACATTAAAACTTTTAAAGTATATTAAAGTTAATATATAAAATATTTTATTCCGGTAATTTTATTTAATTAAATGAGAAAGAATTTTTATATTATTAAAACCTTCTTCTTTAAGATATAAAGCTTGCAAACGACTCATCACTCCACTGTCGCAGTATAATAAATAAACTTTATCTTTCGATAAGAAACTAAATTTACTTTTTAAATTATAATAAGGAATGTTAATAATTTCTATACCAGTAAGTGATAATGGTTTATTTTTATGTTCATCTGTCGAACGAATATCTAATATAATTTCATTTTTTACAGAAATACTAGTAATTATTTCGATATCAAAAGATTTCTTAATTTCCTCTTGTATTATCTTATTAATTTTAATAATACGAATATTCTTAAAAACTATATCTAAAACAGTAAAATCAAATTTTGATTCTTCTCTTTCAATATTACTTTTAATAGCTTTTACTGTTGGTTTTTTTGAAACAACACTGCAATATTCAGGTGTATTTCTTACAAAAGCTTCTATACCAATTTCTCTTGAAAATTTAATTATCTGCTCTTTATCATAAGAAATTAATGGCCTTAATATTAGCAAATCAGAAACAGTATTAATAACATGCAAATTATGTAATGTTTGACTAGAAACTTGACCTAATGCTTCCCCTGTAACTATAGATTGTATCTCATGACGTTCTGCTATTTTTGATGCCACTCTTAACATCATGCGCTTTAATACCACCCCCATTTGACTATCGCTTATTTTTTCTACAATTTCATCAATTATAGATTCAAAATCAACAATAAAAAACAATACATTATGAGAAGAAGCAAAACGATTCCACAAATAAAATGCTATTTGTTTAGCCTTAATTTCGTGATCAAGTCCACCAATTCTAAAAAAACAAAAATTAACACAACAACCACGACGCATTAACATATAACTAGAAATACCAGAATCAACTCCGCCAGATATTAGAGATAAAACACTTCCCTGCGTTCCGATTGGAAAACCACCAATACCATTAAAACGTGATTTAATTAAAATTAAAACATTATTTTTAATATGTATATGTACAATAAAATCCTGATTTCTTAATTTTACATTAGCAGATACTATATATTTATTTAACATTCCACCAATATATCGTTCAGCTTCAACAGAAGAAAATGTATGATTTCCTCTACGCTTCACACGTACACAAAATGTTTTTTTTTCTAAAAATGTAGAATAAACTGAATACACAATATTAAAAATATCATATAGAGTAACAAAAGGCTTTTCTTCTACTTCTAAAATATGATGAATACCAGGAATACGAGTAAGCGCTTCACATATTTTATTACGTTTAGAATTTTCATTAAAAAATATTTCAACGCTATCCCAAGTATAAATAACTGAAATTTCTTCATCAATAATTTTTAATATATTTCGTATATTATTGGTAAGGATTTTAATAAAACGTATTCTAACGCTTTTACTTTTAATAGTTATTTCTGGAAATAGTTTAACAATAAATTTCATATATTATGTTTAAAATTATTAAAAACCTAAAATAAAATAATCAAATATTTCAACATTATATCATAAAAATATACAACATAACCATAAATATTAATTTATCTAAATTACTAAATTTTAAAAATAATAATAGTATTCATTCTTATGTTAAGCTAGTCTTTTATATATTTAATATAATTAAATAATTTAATATAAACGGAGATTTTATGAACAAAGAAAAACCGAAAAATAATTCAAAAATTAGTTTTGAAGATTCTCTTAAAGAACTAGAGCAAATAGTTACTAGTTTAGAGTCTGGAAACTTATCATTAGAAGATGCTATCAGCGAATTTGAGCGTGGAATTCGAATTGCGAAAATAAGTAAAGAAATATTACAAAATGCAGAACAACGAGTACAAGTTTTACTTACTGATGATGAAAATAAGCAATTAGAAGATTTCTCACCTATTACAGAATAAATTATGTCTGAACAACATATAAACAACTTCGTTTTTTATCAAAAAAAAATCTATAATAGAATTAATAAATATTTATTAAGAATTTTTAATAAATTATCTTTAAATAATTCACCGTTAGTAGAAGTAATGAAATACGGAGCACTATTTGGTGGAAAGCGATTACGACCATTTTTAACCTATGCTGTAGGTTCTATGCTTGGTTTAAATAAAAAAAACTTAGATGCTCCAGCGGCTGCTGTTGAATGTATTCATGCTTATTCTTTGATTCATGATGATTTGCCAGCGATGGATAATGATTTATTACGTCGAAATAAACCATCATGTCATATTAAATATGGTGAATATAATGCTATTCTTGCTGGTAATGCGCTTCAATCTCTAGCTTTTCAATTACTTTCTACTGAAAATTTACCAGATGTAAAAGATAAAGATCGCATAATAATGATAGCTGAATTAGCGCAATCAAGTGGAGTATCAGGTATGTGTGGTGGTCAATCGCTTGATATTTATACAAAAGATAAAGATATTGATTCAATGTTGATTGAATATATTTACCAACATAAAACTGTTGCAATAATACGTACTGCAATTCGTTTAGGAGCTTACGCAGCTGGAGAAAATGGTAGAAGATTAATACCAACTTTAGATAAATATGCAGAATCAATTGGTTTCGCTTTTCAAGTTCAAGATGATATCTTAGATTTTAAAAATAAAAACGATTTAATAAATAAACAAAATTTTAATTCAAAACATAGTAAAAATACTTATACAAAATTACTAGGTTTAAAATTATCTAAAAAAAAAATAAATGATTTACATCATGATGCTATAACAGCTTTAGATCAAATTCAAAATTTTAATTATAATACAAGCATGCTTAAAGCAATTACTAATTTTATTATTAAACGAAAAAATTAAAAAATACTGTTTTTTGACGTTTATGAGATAATGATTTACAATTATTATCTTACAATATTACATAATATTATAAATATGCTTATGGAATAAATAAAAACCAATAATATTAAGTATTATAAATTACTACAAACTTATTTATAAGTAATTTACTTATTATTTAAGCAAATTAAATAATTAAAAAAAAACGATAATATTACTTTGGTTTCTTCTCTAATAGTATTTAGTAATTAACAATAATAACTTAGTATTCTATTAATTATAAACGTACAAGCTAATGATTGACATCACCAAATATCCAACACTTGCATTTATAGAAACACCAAACGACTTACGTTTGTTATCTAAAGAAAATTTACCTAAACTTTGCGATGAACTTAGACTATTTTTACTAAATAGTGTAAGTCAATCTGGTGGACATTTTGCATCAGGACTTGGTGTAATTGAGATCACTGTAGCGCTGCATTATATTTATAAAACTCCTTTTGACAATTTAATTTGGGATGTTGGACATCAAGCTTACCCGCATAAAATATTAACTGGACGTCGTGATAATATCGAAACAATTAGAAAAAAAAATGGTTTGCACTCTTTTCCATGGAGAGATGAAAGTGAATATGATATTCTTAGTGTAGGTCATTCATCAACATCTATTAGCGTCAGTTTAGGTATGGCAGTTGCTGCTCAAAGAGAAAATATAAACAGAAAAACGGTTTGTGTAATTGGAGATGGAGCAATTACAGCAGGTATTGCATTTGAAGCCATGAACCATACAGGCGCTATCGCCCCTAAAAATATGTTAGTTATTTTAAATGATAACGATATGTCTATTTCTAAAAATATAGGCGCTTTAAACAAAAATTTAAATAATTTATCTTCCAAATATAAACATGGTATTTTTTTTAAAAATAAAAAAAAAATGTTTTACAACATTTCATCAATAAAAAAAATACAAAAAAAAACAGAACACGAAATTATAAGAGTAATTCCACCTGGTATTTTTTTTAAAGAATTAGGATTTAATTACATAGGTCCTATAAACGGACATGATGTTATTAAATTAACGCAAGAATTAAAAAACATACGAAATTTAAATGGACCACAATTTTTACATATTTTAACAAAAAAAGGATGTGGTTATAAACCAGCGGAAAAAGATCCAATCACTTGGCATTTTGTACCAACGTTTAATCCAAACGAATATTCTTTACCAAAAGCAAAAAAAACAATTCCAACATTTTCTAAAATATTTGGTGACTGGTTATGTGAAGAAGCAAAAAACGATAATAAGCTAATAGCTATTACCCCAGCAATGTGCGAAGGATCAGGAATGACTTTTTTTTCAAAAAAGTATCCAAAACAATATTTTGATGTTGCTATAGCAGAACAGCATGCTGTTACATTTGCTGCTGGATTGGCTATAAAGGGGTATAACCCAATTGCAGCTATTTATTCAACTTTTTTACAACGTAGTTATGATCAAATTATACATGATATAGCAATACAAAAATTACCTGTGATGTTTGCTATTGATAGAGCTGGTATTGTAGGAGCTGATGGGCAAACTCATCAAGGATCATTTGATATTTCATTCTTACGATGCATACCAACAATGATAATTATGACACCAAGTGACGAAAATGAATGTCGTTTAATGCTGCACACTGCTTACCATTATAAAGATGGACCAACAGCAGTTCGTTACCCTAGAGGACCTGGAATAGGCGTAAAATTACAACCGCTAAAACAACTTCCTATTGGTAAAGGAATTACACGCAGATATGGAAAAAAAATTGCAATACTATGTTTTGGAACTCTTTTAAATAACGCATTAGAAGCCGCAACAAAAATAAATGCAACAGTAGTTGATATGCGGTTTGCTAAACCACTTGATACATTACTAATTTTAGAAATAGCAAACACTCACGAGCTTCTCGTTACACTAGAAGAAAATTCAATTATAGGAGGAGCTGGTAGTGGAGTCAATGAATTTTTATTACAAGAAAAAAAAATATTACCAATTTTAAATCTTGGTTTACCAGATTTTTTTATCTCACAAGGAACTCAAAAAGAATTAATTACAGAACTTGGTTTAGATTTTAACGGAATCATTAATTCAATTAATAAATATATAGAAAAATAATACAAACCAAAAAAAATATATTTATATAAACTAAAGCTTACATAAAAACTTTAAAAAGTTTAATACACTATTAAAATTAATTTTTATTTATATAAATAAACTATTTCAATTTAAAATTCTAAAAATCTCGTTTTATAAAACTAATAACACAAATTATTATATAAGAAAAAATAGCTGCGATAATATCATCAATCATTACATTAAAACCGCCGTTTATATTTTTATCAAATATATAAATTGGCCATGGTTTTAATATATCAAATAATCGAAAAATAAAAAATGCAATAAAAAGCCATTTTATATTAACACAAGGAATAGCCATTAAAGTTACCCACATACCAATAAACTCATCCCATACGATGCTTCCATGATCGTAAACTTTAATTTTATTATATTTCTGTTGACAAATCATACAACCAATGCAAAAACCTATTATAATAAATATCCATAAAACTAATCTTGATATATTAACTATAAACAACCAAAGCATAATTGCTACAATGCTTCCTAGTGTTCCAGGAAACACTTTAGATAACAAACCACTCCCAAATCCAGTAGCGATTAAATACCATAAACATTTATTTATTAATATTTTTTTCATATTTAATAAATATTAAAGATATGAAATAAAATGATCAAAACCCTTTATATCTAAATTAATTTCTTTATTATTAAAATAATAACGAATACCATAAGACTGTTTTTTAATTTGACCAATACGTGTAAAATTCAAACCAGTATTTAATAATATTGGTTCTAATATTTTTAAATTAATTTCAGAAACTGTGAAACATAACTCATAATCTTCTCCTCCGCTTAATGATAACAAATGATTTTGTTCAGTTGTAGTGCTTTGTTTTAACGCTTCTGATTGAGGTAAATTATCAATTTTTATATACGCACCGCAACAACTTGCTTTTAATATATGTTTTAAATCAGAAACTAATCCATCAGATATATCAATAGCTGATGATGCGAAATTACGCAAAATTTTTCCTTGTAAAAAACGTGGTTTAGGTCGTAAATGACGATTTATCAATATTTTTTTATGAAGATTATTTTTAACTTTTAATTTATCCTGTAAAATAGCTAAACCAGCTGCACTATCCCCAAGTGTGCCAGTGACATAAATCCAATCTCCTACACATGCCCCAGATCGTAATAAAGCTTGTCCATATGGAACAAATCCATAAACTGTATAAGTAACACTCATTGGACCACGTGTTGTATCACCACCGATTAACTGTATTTTATAATAATTTAACTTATTAAAAAAACTATCACTAAAAGATTTCAACCATTTATTATCAATATAAGGTAATGTTATAGCTAAAGAGATCCATGCTGGATCTGCACCAATAGCTGCAAGGTCGCTTAAACTTGACAATAGTGATTTACAGGCAAAATCATCTGGAGAAATTTCAGGTAAGAAATGAATACCGGAAACAAATGTGTCAGTACTAATTGCTAACTGATAATGATTTGGTACGGTCATTAAAGCACAGTCATCACCAATGCCAATATTTACATCAGATCTATTATTACTTTGTCTATCAAAGTAATGTGAAATAATGTCAAATTCGCTAACTAACATAGTTAATTTTCCAAATTTTTAACATTATATTATTAAGTTCATCAAAATTATATATAAAATAACTATAATATTTATTATATAATCATGTTTTATATACTAAAATTTATATTTTTATTTTTTTACGATAAGCTGATGTTGTTTTATCTAATACTCCATTAATAAATTTATAACTATGTTCAGCACCAAAAATTTTAGCTAATTCAATTCCTTCATTAATTATAATTTTATAAGATATGTCTTCACGGTAAGTTAACTCATACATAGAAATACGCAAAATAGCTTTTTCTATCTGTCCAAGTTCGTTTATTTTACGATACGAATAAGATGTTATTAAATCATCAAGCTTAATAATATTATTTACAACTCCAAATAATAAGTCACAAAAATAATTTGTATCAACACCTAACATATTTGCATCTTCAATGAACTCATATCTAATATCACTAATTAAATTTTTAGATATTTGCCATGAATAAACTGCTTGTACAGCACGTTCTCTAGCTCGTCGACGAGAAACAAGTTTCATATTACTTATCTCATATTAATAAATATTATAAACAATTTTAAAAATATTCTGTATTATTTTTTTATCATCTTAATAATATTAATTATTTCTAATACAGTTAATGCAGCTTCAGCACCTTTATTACCATACTTGGTGCCAGCGCGCTCAATAGCTTGTTCTATACTATCAGTAGTTAAAACACCAAAAGAAACTGGAATATTACTATTCATAGAAACACGAGTAAGACCAGAGCTACACTCATTTGCTATATATTCATAATGATCCGTATTTCCACGAATAATAGTACCTAAAGCAATAACACCATCATATTTTTTAGATTCAATCAAAATTTTGGTAATTAACGGTAATTCATAAGCACCAGGTATCCAAACAACCGTAATTTTATTCTCTGAAACCTGACCAATACGTTTTAATACATCAACAGAACCTTCTAACAACTTATCATTAATAAAATTATTAAAACGAGCTACTACTATAACAATATTTGCTTCTGGAGAAACAACAGAACATTTTATTAAATTCATAATACATCCCAAATAAGATATTGATCTTTTTTTTTATTTTTATAGATTTTAAAAATCTATTTTATTAAAAAAATAAATTTTTAATAAAAATTAAAGTATTCTTATATACAACTAAGGCTGTGAAAGTATAACACGAAGATCATCACCTATTTTTTTTATATCTATAAATTTTAATTTAACTGCATTATCTAAATTATTAATCATTGGAATATTTACTAAATTAAGTGCCTCATCCCCGAGAAATTTAGGTGCAATATAAATAATAAGTTCATCAAATAAATTAAATTTCAATAATGAACTTGCTAAAGTTGAACCAGCTTCTACTAATAAAGTGTTAATATTTTGTTTACCTAAATATTTCATTAAATCAATTAAATTCACACCATTTTTATCAAAAGAAATAAAAGATTGTTGTATATTTTTTTTCCATATTATATTAGTTTGTAAACATGAACGAATTAACCAACATTCACCATTTAATTGAGTAATTTTATGATTCGGGGTTACTATATTTTTATTATCTAAAACAATACGTATTGGTTGACGTAATTCTTTTTTTTGATAAATTTTTTGAATATCTTTAGGTAATTCATTCCATCGTACTGTTAAAGATGGATTATCTGATATCACAGTTTTACTGGTAGTTAAAATTGCGCTAGCTTTAGCGCGTAATAACTGCACATCTTTTCTAGATTCTATACCGGTAATCCATTTACTCTCACCAGATTTAAGTGATGTTTTAGCATCTAAAGATGAAGCGAGTTTCAATTGAACATATGGAAACCCTGTACGCATGCGCTTAAAAAAACCACGATTAAGATCATCATATTTTTTTAAAAAAAAATTATTTATAATCTCAATTCCAGCTTTTGCTAGTATACGAATACCATTTCCAAATACTTGTGGATTTGGATCTTTACTTGCAATTACTATACGACTAATACCTGCATCAATTAATGCTTTTACACATGGCGGTGTACGTCCATAATAACTACAAGGTTCAAGAGTAACATATACAGTTGATCCTTTAGATTTTTCTTTAGCCATGCGTAACGCATAAATTTCTGCATGAAGATCACCTGCTTTTTTATGATATCCTTCACCGACAATTTTACCATTATTTACAATAACACACCCTACATTAGGATTTGGTGTAGTTGTAAAACAACCCTTTTGTGCAAGCTCAAAAGCACGAGTCATATAAAACTTATCTTGATTAATCACTTACATCATATTCTAATTTAGCTATTTCCTTACCAAATTCACATATATCATCAAAACTACGATAAACAGATGCAAAACGAATATATGCAATTTTATCTATTTTTTTTAATTCGTTCATTACTAAATTACCTATAAATTTCGATAATACTATTGATTCAGAAGTAGCACGAAGTTGATTTTTAATAGAAATAACCGATTGTTTAATAACATCTAAATTAACAGGGCGTTTTTTTAAAGCTTTTTTCATACCTTTTATTAATTTCTCCTCATCAAATATCTCACGTGTTTTATTATTTTTAATAATATATGGCATACTAATCTCTATTGATTCAAAAGTAGTAAATCGTTCACGACAAACTTGACACTCACGACGTCTACGAACTTGTGTTCCTACATCAACCAATCTTGAATCAATAACTTTAGTATCAACAGCTAAACAAAATGGGCAATACATAATGTTTCCTGATTATGTTAAAAAATAAAATTCACATCAATATGAATACTCTGTCAGGATTAACCAATAAATTAATTTTAAAAGCCAATTTGATTTATTATCCCAAGTCAATTTTGTATAGAATTACAATTTAATCAAAAACTTTTAAGGTTTATATAATCAGTTCTCATATTTATATATATTATAATAAATAAATAATAAACTATATATAATTTAATTATACCATCGTAATTAATAAAGAAATATGTTTATAATAGTAAAAAATACAATTATTTTTTTATAAAAATATTCCTATAACCATTCTTAACATATAAATTTATAAAAAAAATACATATATACAATAATATAATAATAGTTTTATACTATCTAGTATATCATTAATAATGAATATTATTTTTTGACAACAAAAATATAATTTTTACTACTTTAAAAAAGTAATTTACATCAAAAATATTATTGATTTTACTTATTAAAAAAAACTTTTTTTATTAAAATAAAACATAGTTTCATTAATCACTTTTACATCTTCTTCAAAAATATTATGTAATATAAATTATCTTTTTTTTATTAAAAATATTTAACTAATAAAATAAATAAATAATCTATAATAATTATTATATTTAAACAACATTAATATTATTAACTTTTATTAATTACTAGTACTAATTACATTTATTTTAGTATTAAAATATAGTAAGTATAAAATCAAATAAAATATAAATAATTTATTTAAACATATTTTACTTATAATTTATTAAAAATATTTTTAATATTTTAATATAAATCTTTTTTAATTTTAAACAAAATTTAATATAAATTACAATCAGCATAAATTAAAAAATCTTTTTATAAATATAAAAAACAACATAAGTTTTACAAAAAAATTAATATATAAATAATAAAAAATAATTTCAATATAACAAAATATACACTGCATATTTATTTAGAAATAATTAATATACACACAATTTTAGAAAAAAATATAATTATTTTAATTTAAATCTTTTTTATAATAAAATTTTAAAATAATAATATCATTTATTTACACTATTTATAATACATACAATAATAAAAATATAAAAATTTAAAATCAATTAATCAAAAATTAATCACAAAAAATATTTATTTTTATATATTTATTTGTGCATTATCCTAAAAATAAAAATATAATTTAAAATACAAAATACTTTTAATTAGTCAATTTATTTTTAAATTTAAATAGCGATAAAATATAACAGCAATTATATTAATAATATCATATAAGATATTATTAAATCTAAAGAAATTTTGTAAGAAATTAATTAATTTAATTTTAATAATAATTTTTTTTTATATTAAATAATGTTATAATTATTTTTCTTTAAAAGTTACTTTATTTAAACAAAATATTTAGAGGTAAACTATGGTTTTAGTAACATCTCAAGCGCCTGATTTTACTGCAGCTGGTGTATTATCTAACGGTGAAATAATAAATAATTTTAATTTAAAAAAATACATGAATGGCCGTGCATATGTAATTTTCTTTTGGCCAATGAACTTTACTTTTGTATGTCCTTCGGAATTAATAGCTTTTAATAATAGATATGAAGAATTTAAAAACCGAGATGTAGAAATTATTGGTATTTCTTTAGACTCTGAGTTTGCTCATAGCGTTTGGCGTAAAACCCCAATATCCAACGGAGGAATTGGTGAAATTAAATATCCAATGATTGCAGATATCAAACATGAAATTATGAAATCTTACGGGATAGAACATCCAAAAGAAGGAGTTGCGTTGCGTGCTTCTTTTTTAGTTGATAAAAAAGGAATTGTTCGTCATCAGGTTGTTAATGATTTACCATTTGGTCGCAATATAGACGAAATCTTACGTATGATTGATGCTTTACAATTTTACGAAAAAAAAGGCGAAGTTTGCCCAGCTCAATGGAAAAAAGGTGAAAAAGGGATAAAAACAACATCAAAAGGAATATCAGATTTTTTAATAAAAAATGCAGACAAACTTTAGTTAATATTGTTTTAGCGAGTATAATATACTCGCTTTAAATATATTTAACAATTTTTTTTGTAAATAAAGATAACTTTAATTTAAAATATAAATTAAATAATTTTAAAAAAATAAATCAATAAATTTAAAATTAAATAAATGTTCCTAGATAATTTATCTTACAATATTGTATAAACTTATAATAATTATAATTGCATTAATAGGAATTATGTATGCAAATATTAAATAATCTTTTTTTTGAAAGTCAACAGGATTTTCCATATTTAACAAAAGAGTTAAATGAAATTTTTTCTGATATAATATTAGGGGGTAAAATTATTCGTTATAAGATTAGTAAACCTAAATTTATAAATATTTTAGCTTCTAGTAACAAAAAAAATATTCAAAATGAAATACAAATGAAACTCGACCAATATGCAAATAAAAAATTTATAGATATTTTCAAATCTAAAAAAAATATTGCCGGTATAGTTTCTGAAGAAGAAAAAGAAATCATTTTCTTAGAAGGTGATAGCGCTAAAAAAGGCAAATATGTAATTTTATTAGATCCAATTGATGGTTCTTCAAATATAGATGTAAATGTTTCTATTGGTACAATTTTTAGTATTTATCAACGTATTACTCCAATTGGAGTACCAATCACCGAAGCTGATTTTCTTCAACCTGGAAATAAACAAATAGCAGCTGGATATATCCTTTATGGACCATCAACCGTATTAATTTATTCTACAGGATATGGAATCAATAAATTAATATACGATTCAACTTTAGGAATTTTTTCACTTTTAAAAGAAAAAATTATGTATCCATCAAAAGGCAAAATATATTCTATCAATGAAGGTGATTATAATAGTTTTCCTGTTGGTGTTAAAAAATACATTAAATTTTGTCAAGAGCAAAACAAAGAAACAAACCGTCCATATACTGCACGCTATACTGGTTCTTTTGTTGCAGATTTCCATCGTAATTTATTAAAAGGAGGGATTTATATCTACCCAAACACAACAAAATATCCTAACGGTAAACTTCGATTACTTTATGAGTGTAATCCGATCGCATTTTTAGCTGAACAAGGTGGTGGAAAAGCTAGTGATGGTAATAAAAGAATCTTAGATATTATTCCAAATAAATTGCATCAAAGAACACCATTTTTTGTAGGTATAAAAACAATGGTAGATAAAGCTGAATTGTTTATAAATAAACATTGTTATATGTAACAATAACATTATTTATTGCAAACACCTTTTATTCGTGTAATTTTATAAAAAAATATATGATATAAATATTAAAAATATTTTTTTGTAAAATAAGGATACATTTATAATGAATCTAAATAAAATTCCATCAGGAAAAAAACCACCTGATGACATATACGTTATCATAGAAATATCTGCTAACGCAGATCCTATAAAATATGAAGTTAATAAAAAATACGGAGTATTATTTGTAGATCGTTTTATATCAACAACAATGTTTTATCCATGTAACTATGGTTATATAAATAAAACATTATCTTTAGATGGAGATCCAATTGATGTCTTGGTACCAACTCCATATCCATTACAACCGGGATCAGTGATTAATTGCCGCCCAATTGGGGCTTTAGATATGACAGATGAATCAGGAGAAGATATAAAATTAATTGCAGTCCCAAACTATAAAATAATTAAAGAATATGATAATATAAATGATATAATCGATTTACAAAAATCGCTTCAAGAACAACTTATTCATTTCTTTATGCATTATAAAGAACTAGAAAAAGGAAAATGGGTAAAAATTAATGGATGGAGAAAAGTAGATTATGCTAAACAAGAAATCACTTCTTCTATCAAACGATTTAAAAAATAATCACTTTTATTTAACTCAAATTTATACAATGAAATTTAAGTTAAAATAAATAAATATTTTATTAATACAAATTTATTTTTTTTAAAAATTTAATTGATAAATAATATCTAAAGCATGATTTATTCCAGAAACTGCTTCTAAATATAATTTTGGCATCAGTCTATAACGCAATGTAAACGCATTTAAAGAATCAAAAATTCCAATCATATATTTAATTTGTAAGTTATTAGTAACTTTACCGCTTAAAATAAATTGAGATTTATTTCCTGAACCATGAATATCCATTACTAAATCAGTAATACCAAATGTTTTACCTAATTTTTCTAAAAAATATCCGCTTTTAGATACACCTAAACTAATTAACATTGATGTCATATTAAAAGTGGTGTCATTATTAAAATTATACGTGCTTTCACCTTTCAATAAATAAGAAATTGCTTCTTGTTGTGTTTTTAATTGATCAGAAAAAATATTAATTTTGAGTTTATCTATAAAACCAACTAAAGTAATTCCAACGATAACTCCATCTGATGTATTATCTGGATTTCTAATAGCCTCAAAATTTAAAAATGGTTGATCAGCAGGTCCAGAAAATAAAATTTGCCCATTACGTATCAATAAATCCTGTCCGTAAGCAAATACGCGACCAGATTGGATATCTATTTGACCATTAATATGTAATCCATGTGTATTTTGATTTATTTTTAACAACCCAGTTAGATTAGCTTTTAAACCAAATGCATCTATTTGAACATCATTACCAAATTTTATATTTAAATTTATTTGAATTGCATCAAATAAATTTTTTCTATTTCTATTATCATTTATATTTTTATTATCTAATATAATAATATCTGACGATTGTTTAACAATAAACTCAGGTGTTTTCTGAATAATTATTCTTGCTAAAGGAATATATAATGAACCATTTAAAACTAAAAACTTCTGTGAAGCTTCAATTAAAATATCTAATTGTGCATCACATTTACCAATTTGTGGTAATTCAATATTTGAACTATTTCCCTGTATTGCAATATTAGCATGCCATGAATCAAAACTATGCCAATCTGCTTTTCCATTAATATTTAATAAACCGTTTTCAACATTAATAAATCCATTCATGATTAAATTAAAACCATTAAATACAATTTTTAAAATTCCTTTATTAAAAATAAATGGAATCGCAGAAGACTCTATATTTATATCAGAGATAAATGAATCACCGTTGATTAATAGATTATTTATTGTTCCTTTTAAAATTAAATTTGCATTTAAAATACCACTTATATCTTCTTTTTCTGTAGATAAAGGTTTAATGAGATTTAAAACAACAGTATTTATTTTAAGCTTACCAAACAATAAACGTTTATTTTTTATATCAGAAATTTCTATATTCCCTTCAAATTTACCATTTTCAATCGTTTTAAATAACCAATTTAAATTAAGTTTATTGTTTTTTATTTCTGCGTTTAAAGTTACTGAATTAAAATCAACAAATAAAAATTTATTTTCAATAAATTTAAATATTTGTAATTTATTTCCTTTTAAATTTAAAATTATTTCTGGAAAAAAACTATTTTTTTTCCAAAAAATATCAATTTTTCCATAAAATATTCCATTAATACGTATATTTTTATGTAAAAAAGGTTCTAAAATTTTAGAATTAAAATGATTTAAAACAATACTTATATTACCTGTTTTACTTATTTCAAAAGATTTTGGTATACAAAATAAAGCATTTTTATTTTCCCAACAGTGATCCCCAACAATTATTTTTTTTGTTTTATTTATATATTTCAAAAATACTGATTGAGTTAACTTCCATTCGTCGATGATAATATCAAATATACTACTTCTAATCCTTCCATCCCATATCTCAGTTACACGATCAAAACTTCCTGATAAATCAATTTTCCCTACAATACGATTGTTAACTATATTCATAGTTAAAATATGTTGTTTTTCATTACCACAAATATTAATATTAATATTGTTTAAGATAAAATTAGATTGTTTTAACTGGTGTAATGAAATAAAAATCTCACCACTTATTTGTTTATTAAAAATAATACTTCCACTAATTTTAGCTTTTTTTATAAAAAAATAATTTTTAAAATCTATATTACTGATATTAAAATCTAAAAAAGCTACAATAGATCGCAAACTACCACGTAGTTTAATGCTACCAACAATTATTCCTTTACTACATGAAAATAATTCATTTAGCTCTAAAATTTTTATTTTTGCATTAATATTATATTCATTTTCAAAAAAACCATTAAGATTTATATAGTTTTTACCTATAGATAAATTAAAATCTTTAATATTTATATGATATAAACTATTAATTTTTATTTTACCACGAGCTTTCAATGTATTATTTTTAAATTTACCATCTAAAAAAATATTATTAATCTCAAATTGAGATAATTTTTTATATATACTACCTTTTATTTCAGCACTTCCATTAACTTTAATTGGCAATTTTAGAAATTGTTTTTCTATATTAATATTTGATAATGTTAATTTAGTATTCCAATTTA
Source organism: Candidatus Providencia siddallii (assembly GCA_001457715.1). Classification (GTDB taxonomy): domain Bacteria; phylum Pseudomonadota; class Gammaproteobacteria; order Enterobacterales; family Enterobacteriaceae; genus Providencia_A; species Providencia_A siddallii. The sequence continues at coordinate 186,012 of CVRF01000001.1, forward strand.
TGCCATTACTCCAATTAATAATACCAACAATATTAGCTTTTCCTTGCAACGATGTTAAAAATAAATTCGTGATTTCTATTTGATCTTTATTACCGTTTGCATATAAAAGTAAAGTTGATGTTGGAAAATTTTGTTTAATAACAATACCCCGTAAAAAAATATAATAATTAGAAAGGTTACCTTTAAAACATAAGTGTATGTTATTAAATTTATACTTTACATCACCTATAAATGGCCAAATAAATTCATTACTATCTAATGTTAGTAAAAAAGGAAATTTTATTTGTGAAAAATCTGTTTGAAAATTTAATCTACCATTAATTATTCCGTATGTTTTCAATGAAAAATTTAATTTATTAAAAAAATTACCTTTAAGTAAAAAAATAATTTTTTTATTATTTAACACTTCTATTTTTTTTTTACAAATACCATTAAAATATATTGGCCAGTTATCTTTTAATTTTATGTTACCAAACAAATATATATTTGTTTTTGATGTATCAACTATAAATTGTTTTATAAAAATATCTTGTCCTTTATTAAAAATATCTAAATTTAAATTTTTAGCAATTATACTAAACTTACCTATCAACTTAAAATTTAATAAAATAAATTCTTTAAGATTAATATTTATTGGAATAAAAATTTTTTGTAATTTCACTAATTTATTGAAAAATAATTTAAATTGATTAATAATAATTTGTCGATTAATAACAAATGATCTTAGATCATATTCCTTTCCTTTTAATTTTGATAAATAAATTTCTAAATTATTAATACTAGTATTTGTAATACTAATATTTTTATTTTTATAAATAAAACTAGTAATAATTTTTGTTAAATTAACATTTATATTATTAATATTAGCATCAATTAAATCAATACAAATTTTATTTAAACTAATAAAAAAAGGAAACTTAATTTTATTTAATTTAAAATTATTCTTTTTTTCTAAAAATAAAATTTTTGAAGTATCAATATTAACTATAATATTATTAATTCCAATATTTTTAATATAAAATTCACCATGCATCAAACATATTAAACGAATAGATAATTTTATTTTATTAACATTTATATATATACCATGTGTTTTATAACTAACATTAGATAAAACAAAGTCTCGTATATCTCCATTTATATAACCAATTGTTAATTCAGGTATCAAATTCTTAATAGTATTTAATGTAAATCTAAATCCTGTATTTGAACATAAAAAACTTAAAAGAGTAATTATTATAACAGTGATTAGTAATACAGAAACGCTTGTAAATTTAAAAAATTTTAACAGCATTACAATTCTGCTCCTAATCCTATATAAAATTGAATTTTTTCATGATTTAACTTACTAAATGGTACAGCAAAATCAAATTTAATTGGACCAACAGGAGACGCCCAACGAACACCAACTCCTGCACTTGATTTTAATTTAGAAAAATTAATATCATTAACAGCTTCTCCTGCATCAATAAAAACAGCCTCCCACCAATTTTTAGTAAAATTATATTGATATTCAATAGAAGCAATTAATAATTTTGATGCTCCTATTAATCTCCCTTGATTATCCTCCGGGGAAATTTTTTGATATCCATAACCACGAATTTTCCCATCACCTCCAGCAAAAAATCGTAAATCAGGTGGAATTTTTTCAAAAGTATTGGTTCCTATCAACCCTAAATTACCACGTAAAATAAATCTATGCCCTTCTGATGGGCTTCTAATCCAAACATGTTTTGTTTGTAATATAAAAAAATCAACATCTGATTTCCAAAAATCATCTGAATAATTAATTAAATAACTTTGACTATCACCCCACATAGGCATAATATCACCACGTTTACGTATACGATTGACATTAGCACCAAAATAAATTAATGTTGTTTTATTGGTAATATTAGCTTGAGTAAAATTACTAAACATCCAATGCATATTAAAACCGTATTGCCAACCATTAGAAAAATTCCAATTACGTAATACATTAAATGTACTTGTATTTGCTTGAGTATCATTTAAACTTGTACGTTTAAATCCAGTTTGAACAACATAAAATTGTTCAAGAGGACTAGTTTTTAATGGAATCTTATAAAGAATATCAATCAATTGTTCTCGATTAGCAAATTTAATATTTGAAATAAAACTTTGACCATAAGAATTTATCCATGGTTTATTCCATGTAGCTTTAATACGTGGACCTATATCAGTAGAATATCCAACGCCTAAATCAATAAAATTTTTTGATTTTGGTGTTAATATAACCTCCATAGGTAAATTATAAGAATTAGATTTTCGCGCATTTAAAATAAGAGGTGTAATAGAAACAGAAGAAAACCAATCAGAAATAATTAATCTTCTATAAAATTCAACTAACTGATCAGAAGTATAAAATTCTCCATATTTAAACGGAGCAATATTATTTAAATAATCTTCATTAATTTGTGAAAATTTATATAATATTTTTCCAAATTTATAACGTTTACCGCTATTAAAATTAAAACACCAATAAGAAGCATGTTTGTTAAGCAAAATACCAAGTTGGCTCTTCACCATAATAGCGTCAAAATAACCTTTACGAATAGCTAAATTATTAAATTTATCTTTAAAAGATTCATAATCACTATCATTTTGAATATCACCAATTTTAGAAATATAATTTTTAATTATTTTTTCATAATCATGATCTTTTTTAACTTCACCTTGTAATTCAGTTTCTATACCACTTAATATCACTGGTCTTCCTAAAATAACTTTAATAGTTAAAATAGAACTTATTTTTTTTTTAAAAAAGCTTAACCCTATTTTTGGTTCATAATAACCAAATGGTTTTAATCCTTCCTTTATTATTTTTTCAATACGAGACCTAAAATAACTATTTATTATCGTTTCTTCTTGCATTATGTTATACAATTGTTTTTTAATATTTTGATAAAATTTATTTTCAAGCCCCTCAATATTAATTATAAAATTAGCAGAATATGCAAGTGGTACAATTGCTATTGTACAAAAAAAAACAAAATATGATATATTTTAAAACTATTATTTTTATCAAATATCGCATATGTTAAATATATTTCGTATTAATATGTTATAACTGTAAATAACATTATTACAATAGATATTAAATCTGTGTTTTATTTTTATAAAAATAAATATTTTAAATATATAAGACAAATAGTAATTATTTTTTAATAAATAATTTAAATATATTAACTTTAAATTTTTTTTTTAAAAAACTTAAAATATTTATTTTAAATAATAAATAACAATTAATATAATTTATTAAATTATATATAAATTTAAAATTAAATTAATAAAAATAAAATAAATCCAAAATATTATAAAATTTTATTAAATAATATTTAATATTTATTCTAAATATTAATAAAAATATTTAATAAGAATTAAACATTAAATATAACAATTTAAATTGTTAAAAACATATAAATTTAAAACTATTAATTATTATCAATACTACATATTAGTTTTATAACTATAATTATTTATTTATATATAAAAATATAATATAATTAAAACACGTTATTAATATATTATTATATTAATAAATATAAAAGCATAAGCTATTATTATAATTTTTTTATATAAAAAAATTATAAAACATGAAATTAATAGAAAATTTACAAATAACTAATATAAACATAAAGTTTATATTAAATTAGAAAATAAATTAATTTAAGTTTAATTACAACTATAGCTATATAAAATTATAACCAATTTTAAAACAATCAATATGATATCTTATTAATTTTTTTAAAATACCTAAAACTAATTTAATAAAATAAATTCAACAATCATATCAATTGATAATAGTTTTTATATTTTATAAAAAATATTATAATTTAAATTTAATAGATTTGTTTTTCTGATAAAGATAAACACCTGCTTTAAATAAAAATTTTTATACATATTATAATATATATTTTAAAAACTAAATTTATATTTAAAAATAAACTAGAACCAATATTCTGTATTTTATTTAAAATAAAATCCGTTTTTTTAAAAAAAATAATAAAAAATTAGTTTTACTGTTAATTAAACAAGATAAATTTTATTAAAAATACTTTATATACTATATATTTATTTATATATAATATTTAAAATATATATGTTATATATAACATCAAATTATTGATTTATATATCTTTAAATATAGACTAAGAAAAAACTATAACTTACACGTCCTACAGGATTTGAACCTGTGACCTACGGCTTAGAAGGCCGTTGCTCTATCCGGCTAAGCTAAGGACGTATATTAAAATATAATAAATTTATCAACTAAATTACCATTATACTATTTATAAAATAACTAGTCAATATATCTTATAATATACAAATATTGATTAATACTTAAATATAAAACATAAATCTAAAATATATTTTATATAAATATTTTTATATGGATTATTTAATAAATGACAGCTAAAATATTTAATGGAGAAACAATTGCTCAAACAATTAGAAAAGAGATTACTAAAAAAGTTCAATTACGTTTATTAAATGGTAAACGTAATCCAGGATTAGCAGTTATTTTAGTTGGAGTAAATATTGCATCACAAATTTATGTAAATAGCAAACGACGTGCTTGTAAAGAAGTTGGTATATTATCATTTTTTTATAACTTACCTTGCACAACAACAGAAAAAGAACTTTTAAAGTTAATATATTATTTAAATAATCATACTGAAATTGATGGAATTTTAGTTCAACTTCCGCTACCAAATAAAATAAACAGTATTAAAATTATTGAAAGTATACATCCAAATAAAGATGTTGATGGTTTTCATCCTTATAACTTAGGTTGTTTATGTCAACGTAACCCACGATTACGCCCGTGTACACCAAAAGGAATTATTACATTACTTAATAGATATCAAATTAAGACTTATGGATTAAATGCTGTTATTATCGGAGCATCTAATATTGTTGGAAGACCAATGTGTCTTGAATTATTACTAGCTGGATGCACAACAACTGTTACTCATCGTTTTACTAAAAATTTAAAATATCATGTAAACAACGCAGATCTATTAATCGTAGCTGTTGGAAAACCTAATTTGATTCCAGGAGCATGGATTAAACGAGGAGCTATTGTTATAGATGCTGGAATTAATCGATTAAATAATGGAAAAATAATAGGAGATGTAGAATTTCATGAAGCAGCAAAACGCGCTTATTATATTACTCCAGTACCTGGAGGAGTAGGACCAATGACAGTAGCTACACTTATACAAAATACATTATATGCATGTAAAAAATATAATGATATTTAAATAAATATTCTTTTTAAGAAACTTTGTAAAAAAATCAACTTTAAATAAACAATGTTTTAAGTATTAAAATATTTATTTACGCCTCCACAAAGTACTTCTTTTTCCGTCTTCCAAAAGAACTCCAGAATACATTAATTTGCTACGTATAATATCAGCAAGTTTCCAATTTTTTATTTTACGAGCGTAATCACGTTGTTTAATTAAAAATTCAATTGAATCATCTGTAATTTGTATATTAGATTTTAAAAACAACTCTGGTTCAGACTCTAACAGACCTAATACCCCAGCTAATTCGCGCAACTGAGCAGCCATAATATTAGCCTTATAAATCATATTTTTAGATTTTAACTTATTAATTTCACGAGCTATATCAAAAAGTACAGAATATGCCACTGGAGTATTAAAATCATCATTCATCGCATTGTTAAAAAAAATTTTAAATTTTCCATTGTTTTTCGATTTCGTATTTTTATCTGTTCCACGTAATGCAATATACAATCTCATCAATGACATATGAGCTTGCATTAAACTATTTTCAGTAAAATTTAATTCACTACGATAATGAGCAGATAATAAAAAATAACGTATTGTTTCAGGATCATAAAGTTTAACAGCATCACGAATAGTAATAAATTTATTTAATGATTTAGACATCTTCTCTCCGTTTATTGTCACCATCCCTGAATGCATCCAATAATTAACATATGGAAAACTATTAGCACAAATGGATTGTGAAATTTCATTTTCATGATGAGGAAACACAAGATCAGACCCTCCACCATGTATATCAAAATGTTTTCCCAATATTTTATTATTTATTGCGGAACATTCTATATGCCAACCAGGACGACCTGCACCCCAAGGTGATTTCCAACTTGGTTCCATTTCTTTCGATGTTTTCCATAAAACAAAATCAATATCATTTCGTTTAATTTTAACAGATTTTACTCTACAACCAATTTGCAGTTGATTTAATTTTTGTTTTGATAAAACCCCATAATTAGGATCAGTTTTTATATCAAACATCACATCACCATTTTTTGCAATATAGGAATGTCCATTATTAATAAGCACTTGTATTAAATCAATAATCTCATTTATATAATTTGTTGCAAAAGGTTCTTTATCTGGATATAAAATATTTAATGAATTAAAATCTTTATGCATTTCTAATGACATCCTAGTCGTTAACTCTTTTATACTTTCATTATTTTTTGCAGCTCGTTGAATAATTTTATCATCAATATCTGTAATATTTCTCACATAAGTTAATTTATAACCTAAATAACGTAAATACCTACTAACAACATCGAATGTTATAAATGTTCTAGCATGACCAATATGACATAAGTCATATGCAGTAACACCACATACATACATACCAACTTTATTTCCATGTATAGGATTAAAAATATCTTTTTTACGAGTCAATGTATTAAAAATTTGCAACATAAATTTTCCATTTATCTTAATAAGATTTTTAAAAAAAATTTTACAATACAACTTAATATTATTATATAATAATACATAAAAATTTTATTTTTCTAATGATTAAAATTAAATTTATAGTATAGTTATAAAAACTAAATATATAAAATAAATATAAATAATTAGTTGTAATTTTTACTATTTAAATTTCTTAAAATAAACATCTAGTTTTTATTAAAAAAAAATACAAATTTGTATATGTGTACTTATATTATATCAGATTTACATTTAAGTGAAAATAAACCAGAAATCACTTTAAAATTTTTTAATTTTATTAAGCAATATATTGTATATGCTGATAATTTTTATATTCTTGGTGATTTTTTTGATTATTGGATAGGAGACGATGATACTTCTTTATTACATAAAGAAGTAGCCAATCATTTAAAAAAACTTACTTTAAATGGTGTTCATTGTTATTTTATTCATGGTAATCGTGATTTTTTAATTAGAAATTTATACGCAAAAAAATGTGGAATGAAAATTTTATCACAAGAAACATTATTAAACATCTATAATAAACGTATTTTAATTTTACATGGAGATACATTATGTACAAATGATATTAAATATCAAAATTATCGTAAAAAAATATGTAACAAACACTTACAAAATATTTTTCTTAAACTTCCATTGTTTGTACGACATATAATAGCACAAAAAATAAGAAAAAATAGTAAAAACACAAAAATATTTAAAACAAAAAATATTACAGATGTAAATTATGATAATGTTATAAATATTTTTAAAAAATATCAAACACAATGGATAATACATGGACATACTCATTACCCTAACATTCATAAAATATATTTTGATAATAAAATACATTATAGAGGTGTTTTAAGTAAATGGGGTGAAAAAAGTTCGGCGTTTGTTATTAATAAATATGGTATTAAATTATTTTTTTTTAAATACAAAAATATTTTTATTAACTATTTAGTATTTTTACATATAAAAATTATACAATTTTAAAAATATAATTACTGGTTTATAAATGATTTCTTGATAAGGAAGCTCATAAAATGACTATAAAAGCATTTACTGTCGAATCAAATCAAAAAATTGCAATAATCATGGGATCTAAAAAAGATTGGACAACCATGCAGCATTCAGCGTATATATTAAATGAACTCAAACTAAATTTTCACGTAGAAATCATTTCTGCACATCGAACACCAGATAAATTATTTTCGTTTGCAGAAAAGGCGAAATCAAATGGATTTAATATTATTATTGCAGGAGCAGGTGGAGCAGCACACTTACCTGGTATGCTAGCTTCAAAAACACTTTTACCAGTATTAGGTGTTCCTATACAAAATAGTATTTTAAATGGTATTGATAGTCTTTTTTCTATCTTACAAATGCCAAAAGGAATACCAGTTGGTACACTTGCAATTGGTAAACAAGGTGCAATTAATGCAGCGTTATTTGCAGCGCAAATTTTAAGTATTACAGATATATCTATATTTAACAGATTATTAATTTGGAGAAAAAAACAAACAAATGATGTATTAAACTCACCTGATCCTAGAGAAAAATAATGAAGCCAGTTTACGTTCTTGGTAATGGTCAATTAGGACGTATGTTACGTCAAGCTGGAGAACCGTTAGGAATTCAGGTTTTTCCAATAGGGTTAAATGACAACAATGAAAACATATCTTTTCAAAAAGGAATTATTACAGCTGAAATTGAACATTGGCCAAAGACAGCACTGACAAATAAATTATCAAAACATAAATCATTTATTAATCGGGATATTTTTCCACGTATATCTGATAGATTTTCACAAAAAAAAATATTTGACTCTTTAAAACTAGCTAATGCTAAATGGGATTTACTTAAATCTCCTGAACAATTTAATAACATGTTTGAAATATTTGGAAACAATTTAATTATTAAACACCGTATTGGTGGATACGATGGCCGTAACCAACTACATTTACATAAAAAAGATAAAACAATTATTCCTTATGAGTTTTATGGAAAATGTATTGTAGAAGAAAAAATTAAATTTGATGAAGAAATTTCTATTATTGGAGCACGTGATAAAACCGGAAAATCAGTTTTTTATCCTATTATTCATAATTTACATAAAAACGGTATTTTAAGAGCTAGTATTGTTTTTCCAAAAAGAAAAAATAATTTACAAAATAAAGCACAAAATATGCTAAATATAATAATGAATAAATTAAATTATATAGGCGTAATGGCTATGGAATTTTTTGTGGTTAATAATGATTTACTTATTAATGAAATCTCTCCAAGGGTACATAATAGCGGACATTGGACACAAAACGGAGCATCCACTAATCAATTTGAATTACATTTAAGAGCAATTTTAGAATTACCAATTCATACTCCTGAAGTAAATAACCCGGCAATATTAATAAATTTAATAGGAACTAATATTAATATTGATTGGCTATCATTACAATTCATTCATTTTCACTGGTATTATAAAGAAGTTAAATACAATCGTAAGGTTGGCCATTTAAATATTTCTCATAAAAATTTTAAAATATTAATTTTTACTTTAAACTCGTTAATAAACATATTACCAGATACTTATAAAGATATTATAGAATGGATAAAAAATAAGTTGAAAGGTTATTTTACTTAAAAAAATAAATTTAATTTATAAAACTAAAAAGTAAAATTTAAATAAAATGATTATAAAATATGAATAAAAAATATTTTATACAAATTTATTGTATAAATTTTTAAAAAAAACATTTTAAAAAATATATAAAATTCTTAATTTTATTCTTTTTAATTCTAAAAATAAAATATAAAAATATCGCAATTTATTTTTTATATAAAATATACAGCTATATTTATATATTCTAAATAAATTTTAATTTTATCTACTACACGATAAATAAATTTTATAAATATGTACCATAATTACCTACAATAAAAATACTATAAAAATATAAATAAACATAAAAATAGCATAATATGACATTATGCTAAAATTAAATTTTTTGAGTAGTTTTTTTTAAAAAAAAATTTATAATTTTTCTTACAGCATAATTATTAATTATTTATTTTTTATTAAAGAAAAATATTAATAACAATTTAATTAAAATAATTATTGCACAATTAATATACTATATTATAGCACTAAAATAGTATTAATATAAAAAATAAATATTTTATAGAAAAAACTGAATATTCATTTAATTGTTTAATAAATAATAAATTTAATATATTACCAATATGCAAGAAACTTCCACCATACACCACCAACAAAAAACCAGATTATTAAATTAACAATACTCATCACTAAACCAGTTTTCCACCATTCACCTAACGTTGTATACCCTGAACCAAAAATAATCGGAGCAGTTCCTGTCCCATAATGTGTCAAACACATCATTAAAGAAGATGAAAACGCTAATATTAAACCTAAAAACATTGGAGGAGCACCAATAGATAAACCTGCTGCAAAAAAAGCAGCAAACATTGCAGTAATATGAGCCGTTGTGCTTGCAAAAAAATAATGTGAGTACACATATATCAAAACAAGTATTAACATCCCATAAAACCAATGAATACCCATATCATTAATAATAGAACCTACTCTTAATGACATCCATTTGATTAAACCTAATTGACCAAGAAAACCAGCCATCATAACAAGAGCAGAAAACCAAATTATTGTATCCCAAGCACCTTTATTTTTTAAAACATCGTTCCAATTTATAACTCCTGTTGCTAATAAAACACTTAATCCAATAAAAGCAGCTGTTGTTGCATTTATACTAAACGAAGGGCCAAATATCATCTCAGGTATACCAATCCACATAAATAATAGTAAAACAAATACACAAAGAGTGATTTTTTCTGGAGTAGATATAGGACCTAATTTATTTATGCATTCTCTAGCAAAATTTGGAGCATTAGGTGTTGCGGTTATTTCAGGTTTATATAAAAAATATATAACTAAAGGAGTAAGAATTAATGATACTAACGCTGGAATAAAAGCTGCAACCGCCCACATTCCCCATGTCAAAATATTATTTTGACTTGTTTCGTTAACAATTAAACTTACAATTAAAGGATTCGGAGCTGTTGCTGTAATAAACATAGCAGATGTAATTGGATTAATATTATAATTAACTAATGATAAATAACGTCCAATTCTACCTGATGTTCCATCTTCAGCTTTTGAGTTAAAACTATCAGAAATAGAACGCATAATAGGATGAATAATACCACCACCGCGTGCTGTATTGCTTGGTGTAACTGGTGCTAATATTGTTTCAGCAAAAGCAATAGAATAAGCAATACCTAATGTTTTTTTACCAAACAATGATATAATATAATATCCAATACGAGATCCAAGTCCAGTTTTATTTAAACTAACAGAAATCATAATTGAAATACCAATTAACCAAATTAAATCATTAGAAAATCCACTTAGAGCATCAGATATAGATCCTTTGATTGACCCTGAGTTAGTCACCCCTGTTAATGCAACTAAAGAAATAGCAATCACAGAAACAGCACCAATAGGCAATGCTTTACCAATTATAGCTGCAATTGTACCAACAAATAATGCTAATAGATGCCATGCATTTGAATTAACTCCATTAGGAATTGGAATTAAAAACCAAATTATTAATGATATTGTAATAGCGATCAAAGACGGTATTAATTTTAATGGGGTTAATTTATTCATAAAATCGTCCACAATATTTTTTTTACGAAGATGTGATTTATTTTTAATATGCTTATAATTTTAAACATTGATATTATTTATATAATTACTTTACGTTTTAAATTAAAATACTACATTAAAAACAAACAATATATACTGTCTAATAAAAAAATGTGTTGCTATAATACAAATAAATAATACATATAAAATATATATTATATATATTTTCAAAATTAATATCAAGCTAAAAAATAAATTTAATTAGCTAATTTATAAATTTAATAAGAAAACATATAATAACAAAACTTCTTTAATAATAAAAAGATTATAAATCTTAACTGATAATCTAATAAAAAATCAAACATAAAATTAATATTTTTAAGTAAAAATTTTTAATATTTATTTAGCAACAAAACAGTGTTCATTATACAACAAAAAACTATTTACATAGAAATTTTTAAAAAAGATATATTTTTAATAATTTAACAATATAAAAATATTTATATAATATGCCTATAAAATTTTATAATAATAAAAAATTATATAAAAACTACATATTTTATATCATAAATATTTTTTTAAAAAATATTTTTAATGTAATTTACTATTTAAAATACATCAAAATGATAACTATATAAAAATTATTATTCATATAAAAAATTTAATAACAGATTTAATATTATTAAAAATATTTAATTACACAACAATTTAAAACTTAATCAATATTATATAAATAAAATAAAATTATTTTTAATTTAAAATTTTTATTTTTTCAAAAAAACTGTTCTATTTTTTTATAAAAATATTTATTAATTTATAATTAAAACATATAATATAATCTTAATAAAGCAATATAAAAAGAATAAATATAAACTATTCAATCAATTTTTTTATATTATATAACATAATGTAAATAAATATATCTATAGTAAATATTTTTTATGTTAATATTTATAAAATTACAAATAAAACTAAAAACACAAAGCTAGATTTTTTAAAAATTATTATCATTACAGTGATATAAATAAAATATATATTATTTATTATTTTATAATCTATTCAATTTAATTATAACATCAAAACTAATTTGTTTATGTTATTATTATGATGGATTATTATTCATATTTATAATAATCTTATAAACATACAATATTATACAATAAAAAAATAATAACATTAAATTAACAAGAAATAGTTAAATTTAAAATATTTTTTTTAAAAAACTTTTTCAATAAAAATTACCAATAAACAACATTATAGTTATAACTAAATTTAAATTTATTACAAGTATACATGGAACTTAAAATGTCAATTTTATCTTTCAAAGATATAGGGAAAGAAGTTGTACGTATCGAACGCAAAACAATAAATAAACTTGAAGAATGTATAGATGATAACTTTGATCGTGCTTGTCAATTAATATTTGATTGTAAAGGGAAAATTATTATCATAGGAATCGGGAAATCAGGACACATAGGCCGTAAAATTTCTGCAACTCTCACAAGCACTGGAACACCATCGTTTTTTGTTCATCCTGTAGAAGCTAGTCACGGAGATCTTGGAATAATTTGCGATCAAGATATAATCTTAGCTATCTCTAACTCAGGTGAAACCCCAGAAATTTTAAATTTATTACCTTTTTTTAAAAAAAATAAAATAACATTAATTTGCATAACAAGTAATCCTTATAGCAGCATTGGAAAGCATGCAGACATTCATTTATGTATAAAAATACTGCAAGAAGCATGCCCTTTTGGATTAGTTCCTACAACTAGTACAACAGCAACATTAATAATAGGTGATGCTTTATCGATAGCAGTATTAACAGCTCGTAGGTTTACAAAATCCGATTTTGCAATATACCACCCAGGAGGAATGATTGGGAAAAAACTTTTACTACTAGTTCGCGATTTAATGAATATAGGTAATGATATTCCTCATATTCAAAAAAATGCTTCATTACGTGAAGCATTAATTGAAATTACTAATAAAAAACTTGGTATGATTGTAATCTGTGATTCTGATATGAATATTGATGGTATTTTTACTGATGGTGATTTACGTCGTGTATTTAATACCAATATTGATTTAAACAATGCAAAAATCGCAGATTTAATGACAATCGGTGGAATCCGTATTACTCAAAATATGTTAGCTATTGAAGCACTAAAATTGATGCAAACAATGCATATTACTTCTTTATTAGTTACGGAGAAAAATAAACTTATTGGTGTTTTACATATGAATAACTTACTACAAACTGGTTTTTTATAAACAAAAAGAGTTTATAATGAAATTAAATACCTGCTATGGTTTTATTGATTTTTCTATATTAGAAAAAGCTATTAAAGTTAAATTACTTATTTGTGATGTAGATGGAGTTATGTCTAATGGATTCATTTATATTAATAATAATGGTGAAGAATTGAAATCATTTAATGTACGTGATGGTTATGGAATACGTTGTTTATTAAAAAACAATATTGAAGTTGCAATTATTACTGGTAGAAAAACAAAACTACTTGAAAACAGAGCAAAAGATTTAGGTATCACACATATATATCAAGGTCAATGTAATAAATTAAATGCTTTTTATAAATTATTAAAAAAATTACAATTAACAAAAGAAGAAATTGCCTATATTGGAGATGATTTAAATGATTTACCAGTTATAACAAAAGTTGGTTTATCTGTAGCTGTAGCGGATGCTCATCCTGCTTTACTTTTCGAAGTAGACTATGTAACAAAAATTTCTGGTGGCAAAGGAGCAGTTCGTGAACTGTGTGATTTAATTCTTCTTTCAAAAAATGTAAAAAACAAAAATTATGATAAAATTAGAATTTAAACTTTAATGAGTAAAACAAAAAAAATATTATCTTTATTTTTATTTTTTATTACTATATTTCTTATTGTTTTAAATTCGAACGAAAAAAACGCTTCTATTAAAATACATAAAGAACCATATAATATTAAACCTGATTACCAAATAAATAACTCAATAACATTTATTTATGCTAAAAATGGAAATTTAATATATAAATTTATATCAAAAAAAATAGACAGCTATACTGAAAAAAAATATATTTGGTTTTCTGATCCTATTTTAATCTCTTATAATAAATCAGGCAAAACAAACTGGATAATAAAAGGTTTTAAAGCTAAATTAACAAATATTAAAATGTTATACTTTTATGATGACATAGAGTTTAACAGTCTCAAAAAAAAATCATTTATTCAAAAAATTTCAACTAAAAATGCAATTTTAAATTTAAATACACAAGAACTATCATCTAAAAGTCAAGCTATTATTATAGGTAATAATTTAAATTCCAGCGGAACAGGAATACAAATAAATCTTCGAACAGAAACCGCTGAGTTAATCAAAGATGTAAAAACATATTTTAAAATAATAACAAAAAATGAATAAAATAACTAGTTTTATTCAAAAAACAATAATTGCTACTATTACAATTATTAGTTTTCCTGTAATAGCACTAAAAAGTGATATTCAACAATTACTTAACATTTCTTCAGATAAACAATCTGTTGATTTCAAAAAAAACATTATTATATTCAAAAATAATGTCATAATAAAACAAGGCAGCATAGATATAAGAGCAAACAAAGTCGTTGTTACTAGACAAAAAAATAATTTAAATAAAATTATGATCGAATCAATTGGTTCTCCAGTAACATTCTATCAATTACAAGATAACGGAAAACAAACTAAAGGACAAGCAACAAATATACGGTATGAAGTAGATAAAAAAATTATAATTTTAACAGGAAATGCATCTATTAAACAACTAGATAGTTATATAATAGGTAATAAAATTACATATATTATTTCAGAACAAAAGATAGAAGCTTTTAGCAAAAAAGGAAATCAAGTTACTACAGTTTTATTACCAACTCAATTAAAAAAATGATAACATCAAAAAAAGATAAACCAACAAACAAAAAAAACAAAAGAGCTAACATTTAGTGTCAATATTAATTGGAAAAAATCTATTAAAAATATATAAAAATCGAGAAATTGTTAAAAACATTACCATTGAAGTTAAATCAGGAGAAATAGTTGGTTTACTTGGACCAAATGGAGCTGGCAAAACTACAGCTTTTTATATTATGGTAGGAATTATCCAATTAGATTCTGGTAATATTTTGATTGATAATAAAGATATTAGTTTACTACCACTTCATAAAAAATCTAAATGTGGTATTGGATATTTACCTCAAGAAGCTTGTATTTTTCGACGATTAAGTGTTTACAACAACATAATGGCAATATTAGAAATCAGAAAAGATTTAAATTTACATCAACGAAAAGAACATATTGAAAATTTAATGGAAGAATTTAGTTTAAAACATATACAAAATAGTATTGGTTTTTCACTTTCCGGAGGTGAACGACGACGAGTTGAAATAGCAAGAGCTGTAGCTGCTAATCCAAAATTTATATTATTAGATGAACCTTTTGCTGGTGTTGATCCAATATCAGTATTAGATATAAAAAAAATAATTAAACATTTAAGTAATAACGGATTAGGAATACTTATTACAGATCATAATGTTCGTGAAACTTTAGATGTATGTGAAAGAGCATATATTGTAAACCAAGGTACTATAATTGCTCACGGAACTCCATCTATGATACTTAAAAATGAACAAGTAAAACGTGTTTATCTAGGTGATAACTTTCGTTTATAAAATACCAAAGTTTTTATAAAAACTATTTTATAGTAAATTATTTTTCACCTAAATTTTATATTTTAAAATAATTATTAAATTTATACATCAAATAATTATTAACTAATTAAAAAAAATAAATGACGAATCATATGAACTAAATTATCTTTTGCAGCGAATTATTTAATATGCATATTAAACAATTGAAATTATTTTTTTCAAATTTATTTTATAAAAACCACTAAAAAATATACGAATACAAATAAAAATATATTATAACATTGTAATATAGATCTAAAAAATAAATACTTTATTTAAACAAAAATAACATATACATGTTATAAAATATAACGATATAACATATAAACATTAATTATTAATATATAAATAAAAAATTATGTTTTTAATCTCAAAAATAATAAATTATTAATAACACATTATCTAATTACTTTAATTTTTATAAAAAATAATTTAAATTAATTAAAATTTATATTTTATAAATGATTTTTTTTTAAAATTAAAAAACTAAATAATAATCTATTACAAATATAGATTTATGCTGTATAAAACACAAATTTAAAATATTAAAAATTTTATAAAAAATTCAATTTATTCAAAAAGAAATATAAATAACTAGTATGCATAATAAATACATTTACAAAATCATCTTAAAAAACACATTTATATTTTCTTTTAAAGAAATAATTAAAAATTAAATAATATATTTGCTAACTAAATAATAATTTAAAATTATATGTTACATATCAATAATATTATTACAGTTTATAGTATTAAAATGATAGATAACACAACAAAACAGCAATTCATAGAGAAGCTAAATAAAAGCGAAAAAAATAATCTCATGGTGCTGATAATTGTTAGCGGACGTTCAGGCTCAGGAAAATCTGTTGCATTACGCGCGTTAGAAGATATGGGATTTTATTGTGTAGACAATTTACCTGTTATATTACTACCAAATCTTGCTAATTCATTAGTGAATCGTAATATTTCAGCAGCTGTAAGTATTGATGTGCGTAATATACCAGATAATCTAGAAATTTTTGAAGAAGCAATAAACAAACTACCATTATTTTTTTTTCCACAATTACTATTTTTAGATGCAAATCATAATACTTTGATTCGTCGTTATAGCTATACACGCAGAGTACACCCGTTATCAAATAAAAACTTATCTCTTGAAAAAGCAATTGATAAAGAAAATGAAATTTTAAAACAATTAAGATCACGTGCTGATTTAATTATAGATACTTCTGAAATGTCGGTTCATGAATTAGCAGAAACATTAAGAAGACATTTAATAGGTAAACATAAACGAGAACTTACTATGATTTTTGAATCATTTGGTTTTAAACACGGTATTCCTATTAATGCAGATTATGTATTTGACGTTAGATTTTTACCAAATCCTCACTGGGACCAAAAATTACGATTAATGACAGGTCTTGATTATCCTGTAGAAATTTTTTTAAATAAACACACTGAAGTACATAATTTTATTTATCAAACCTGTAAATATATAGATTTATGGTTACCAATGTTAGAAGAAAATAACCGTAGTTATTTAACAATTGCAATAGGATGTACAGGTGGAAAACATCGTTCAGTATATGTTGCAAAACAATTATCTAATTATTTTAGCTCTTGTGGAAAAAATGTGCAATTACGACACAGAACATTAGAAAAACTAAAATATTAATAAATAACAAATATAAAACATATAATATCTATGTTATTTTAGATTTTAATTTAATTTAAATAAATTATGTTAATTTTATTAAATTAATTATATCTATTAAAACTATGATAATGATCATTAGTGATAAAAATGATACCATCAGATGAATATAACAAACGCTCACTTCCACGCTTACCACAATTATAATTTATATCAGCTTCATACCATTTACGATTTTTTATATTAGGTAATAATTTATAATGATTATAAAAACGATCACCACCAATAGCTTTATTAGGTAATATCTTACATAAATCACCTTTTTTCGCATTCCATCCAGCATACAACGCTTTTTTTTTAGTAATATAAAAAGTAGGTAATTTTTTATATTTTTTTATATAATTAATTACATATTTTTTAGACGTAGCTTCACCTATTGTTAGGTGCTTATTATCTTCACTATTTTTAATAGTTTTTTTAAATTTAAATATAGAATTTATATTTAAATTAAAATTTAAAAAAATATTTATTATTATTGAAATAATAATAAAATTTAAAAAAAATATTTTTTTCATAAAACACTAAAATAATATTTTTAAATCTTAATAATTAACAATACTATATTAGTATATAGTAAAAAATAAATATTTATATAACTTAAATCTGTAAAAACATATATTAATATATAATTTATAAAATTATTTCTATATATTAATTAACCAAAGATTTTTTTTTATTTTATAATTAAAAATAAATAATAAATAATTAATTATAAAATTTTAAAAAAGATAATATTTTATATTTATATTAATTTAATATATAAAATCCAGACATGTTAAAAACAAAATACAATAAATCATATATAAAGCATATTATAAATTATTGAATTATATTCCGAGTTTAAATTACATATATCTTCAATAAAAAAATCATACATATTAATTGTAATATATATTACTTAATATTTCGAATTTAAAAAAATAATTTTTTTATGTTTAATAAACATAATTTTAAATTATTATAAATATTTCTAAAATAAATTTTAAATTTTTTAAATAAATTTGAATTTTATATATAATAAAATTGTTTTTAATTACATATATTAAATTATTTTATTTTATATTTTATAAAAAAACTAAATATTATTAATTAAATTTATTTTTAATAAAAAAAACAATCTATATGACATTACGACGAATTTTTCTAAAAAATAAAAATAATAATGGCCACAAAATACCATTAATAATACTATTCCAAAATATTTGTGGATAAAACAACGCTTGAGAAGATAAAAATTCAACAACAAAAACAATCAAATCTTTAATAAATGTAAACATAACAACAAACAAAATCTGTTGAAATAACGAAGTATTATATAATGACTGATCATTATAAGAAGCTAAATAACATATTATAGTAAAAGATAAAGCGTGAACACCAAAAATCGATCCATCAATTGAATCAATAATTATACCAGTAATAAAACTACTCCATATCTTAACAAGATATGGAGTATGTATTATCCAATACAAAAGTATTAAAAATAACCATGCAGGTTTATAAAAATCAAATTTTTCTGGCCATGGCATAACTTGTAAAATTAAAGCGATAAAAAATGATAAATAAATAATACCACGATTATTACTATAACATTCTTTCATTTAAGTTTTCCTGTTTCAATGAAAACAAAAATTATATTTAATGTTTTATATATATATCAACTATAACTGTGATAATAAAATCATTTAATTTTTTATTAAAAAATTTAACTTAACGAACACTGTTCATTAGTCGTTCATTAGCTGCTTTATTTATATCATAAGGTAATAATGTTGTTTTATGTTTATTACTATCATCCCATAATAACAAAAGATAGCGTAATCTTTGTAATTCTGCACTTGGTTTAACATTAATAATTGTTTGAGCGCGTTGTATGTCATGATTAATGTTAGAAACAATGCCAACAGGATAACCTTCAGGGAAGCGACCACCAAGGCTTGATGTTACTAGAACATCACCTATATAAATATCAACGTGTTCTGGAAGAAACCCAAATAAAATGTTATCTACACAACCAGAACTTAATAAAATTATTCGGACATCATTACGTAAAACCTGCACAGGCAAAGCATGTGAAGCATCACAAATTAATAATACACGACTATTGAATTTACTAACACTAACTACTTGTCCAATTACTCCTTTATCACTAATAACAACTTGACCCTCAAATACACCATTGTTACTTCCTTTATCAATTAATACTTGATCACGATAAGGCGTATTCACTCTTGAAATTACTTGTGTTATCACTACGTGCTCATTTTTACGTAACGGCGATCCTAATAATTCTCTTAATCTGGAATTTTCTTGTTTTATTTGATCAAATAAAAGATTATTAGCTTTTCTTATAAATAATTCCTTACGCAATAATTTATTTTCAAATTGTAATTTTTTTTTTAAAAAAAAATTTTCTGATAAATCACCAATCAATTTTCGCGGACTATTAGATAATAAATAAAATGGATTAAACAATGTATTAAGATAACTACGAACTAAATTTAAAAATTTGAAGTTGTAGTCAACAACTATAAGTATCAATGCAAATATTACAGCAAAGAAAACGCGCAATTGAAATGAAGGATCTCTTCTAAAAATTGATTTCATTACTACTTAGTTTTAATATAAAAAATATTTTTAATAAAATTAAAAAATATATAGCAAATTTATCTAATCTTCACTAAATAAATCACCACCGTGTATATCAATCATATCTAATGCTTTTCCACCTCCACGAGCTACACAAGTTAAAGGATCTTCTGCAACAATAACAGGTATTCCTGTTTCTTCCATTAATAATCTATCTAAATTACGAAGAAGAGCACCACCACCAGTTAAAACCATACCACGTTCTGAAATATCAGATGCTAACTCTGGAGGACATTGCTCCAATGCCAACATTACTGCACTAACAATACCTGTTAATGGCTCCTGTAACGCTTCTAAAATCTCATTAGAATTCATTTTAAACCCACGAGGAACACCTTCTGCAATATTACGACCACGAACTTCTATTTCATAAATTTCATCAACTGGAAAAGCAGAACCAATATTATGCTTAATACGTTCAGCTGTTGCTTCTCCAATTAAAGAACCATAATTTCTACGTACATAGTTGATTATTGACTCATCAAATCTATCTCCACCAATTCTTACGGAAGATGAATACACAACTCCATTTAACGAAATAACAGCTACTTCTGTTGTACCACCTCCAATATCAACAACCATTGAACCTGTTGCTTCGGAAACTGGTAATCCAGCGCCTATAGCTGCTGCCATAGGTTCTTCTATTAGAAAAACCTCACGTGCTCCTGCACTTAATGCAGATTCTCGAATAGCTTTTCTTTCTACTTGAGTAGCTCCCACTGGGACACAAACTAAAACACGTGGACTTGGTTTCAATATACTATTACTATGAACTTGTTTTATAAAATATTGCAACATTTTTTCAGTAAGAAAAAAATCTGCAATAACACCATCTTTCATTGGTCTAATAGCTGATATATTACCAGGAGTACGACCTAACATCTGTTTAGCTTCACTTCCTACTGCAGCCACACTTTTTGGAGTACCAGAGCGATCTTGCCGTATTGCAACTACAGATGGTTCATTCAATTTAACCCCTTGCCCTTTAACATAAATAAGAGTATTAGCTGTACCTAAATCAATTGAAAGGTCATTAGAAAATATTCCACGAAATTTTTTAAACATAACAAAAATAATCCTACAATTTATAAACAAATATAATGTTTAGTTACTAACTATTTCATTTGCTTTAATAATTAATTCATCATAATCGATACATGTATTTATATAAAGATTTTCATTTACTTAAAAACAAACAAAACTTTATTTTTTTTAATACATTAATTTAATAATTACAATGAATCTTTATAAAAAGATATATTTTATAAAATAAGTATAACTTTACTTTACACTTCTTTAAAAAAGATAAACCAGACTTAATTTTATTAAAAATATAATTATATAAATTAATTTTAAATACTGTTGTTATGCAATGAGTAGTTAATTTTTAATAAAATGATAAATGAATACTGTCTCTAACAATTACATATAATCGTTAATGATAAGAAAAATAATAAAAAACATAGTTTTTCATTAAAAAAATAAAATCTTTGTGTAAAAAATTTTTAAAATAATTAGAAATATTATATACCTTAAAAAAAACAATTTCAATAAAAAAATAATTTATTATATTTTTATATAAACAACGATAAATAAATCAAAGTAAATACGCTTTGCGATATAGTTAATATTTCAATGAATAAAAATTTAATTATAAAAAATACTAAGATTTTGCTTTTAAATGGCCCAAATTTGAATTTATTAGGAATACGTGAACCTGATAAATATGGCAATATTACTCTTAGTAAAATAATCGCTAAATTAACTAAAAAATCTGCTGACTTAAATGTTACATTAAATCATTTTCAATCAAATGCAGAACATCAATTGATTGATAGAATCCATACAGCGCAAAATAATATTGATTTTATTTTAATTAATCCATCTGCGTTCACGCATACAAGTATAGCATTACGAGATGCAATCTTAAGTGTATGTATCCCTTATATTGAAATACATATAACAAATATATACGCAAGAGAAATATATCGTCAAAATTCTTATTTCTCAGATAAAGCAATCGGTATAATTTGTGGATTAGGTGCAGATGGATACCTTTTTGCTTTACAAGCTGCTGTTAATTGGATTCGTTTTAAATAATTTAATTAATTTGAAATAATATGGAATTATATTTATGAAAATTCGTAAAATTAAAAAATTGATAGCTCTAATTGAGAAAAGTGATATATTTAAATTCGAGATATCTAAAGGGAAAAAAACTTTACGTATAAATCGTATTTCATCTAATTCAAAAATACTATTATCTAATAATCATTCTTTAAAAATAAACGAGGATAAAGATATATCTAATAGTATTGAGATTAACTCCAAAACAAGAACACCTATAACAAAAAGCGCCACTGAACATAAAGTACGTTCACCAATAGTAGGCACTTTTTATCGCGCACCAAACCCAGAAGCAGAACCATTTATAGAAATAGGTCAAAATGTAAATGTTGGAGATCCAATTTGTATTATTGAAGCAATGAAAATGATGAATAAAATAGAATCAGATAAAACAGGTACTGTAAAAGCAATTTTATTAGAAAATGGTGATACAGTAGAATATAATGAACCAATAATTATCATTGAATAATGAGATAATAATTATTATGTTAAAAAAAATTCTTATAGCAAATCGAGGGGAAATAGCACTACGAATCTTACGATCTTGTAGAGAATTAGAAATAAAAACAGTTGCGATACACTCTACCTGTGATAATAAATTAAAACATGTATTACTAGCTGATGAAACAATTTGTATTGGACCAGCTTTAGCATCTAAAAGTTATTTAAATATTCCAGCTATTATATCCGCAGCTGAAATTTCAGGAGCACAAGCTATTCACCCTGGATATGGATTTTTAGCTGAAAACGCAGATTTTGCAGAACAAATTGAAAATTCAGGGTTTATATTTATTGGACCTAAAGCTGAAACAATACGTTTAATGGGAGATAAAATTTCTGCAATTAAAGTTATGAAAAAAGCAGGTATTTCTTGTGTACCTGGGTCTGATGGAAAACTTGATAATAACATGAAAAAAAATAAATTAATTGCAAATAAAATAGGTTATCCAATAATTATTAAAGCATCTGGGGGAGGAGGTGGTCGAGGGATGCGTATTGTTTTTAATGAAAAAGATTTAGAATCTTCAATTCATTTTACAAAAACAGAAGCAAAAATATCATTTAACAATGATACAGTTTACATGGAAAAATATGTTGAAAAACCACATCACATTGAAATACAAATTTTAGCTGACGGACAAGGAAACGCAATATGTTTATCTGAACGTGATTGTTCAATACAACGTCGTCACCAAAAAATAATAGAAGAAGCTCCTGTTGCTTGGATTAAACCTGAATATCGTCGTGAAATAAGCGAACGTTGTATAAATGCTTGTATCAACATCGGATATAGAGGTGTAGGTACGTTCGAATTTTTATTCGAAAACAATAAATTCTATTTCATAGAAATGAATACTCGCATTCAAGTTGAACATGCTGTTACAGAAATGATTACCGGAATTGATTTAATTAAAGAACAACTACACATTGCTTCCGGTTTTCCTTTATCTATAAAACAAAAAGATATTTTAGTACGTGGACACGCAATTGAATGTCGCATTAACGCAGAAGACTACAAAACATTTATTCCTAGTCCTGGTAAGATTATAAATTTTCATGCACCAGGTGGTTTTGGTGTTCGATGGGAATCACATATTTACACAGGATATACTATTCCTGTTTATTATGATTCATTAATAGGGAAAATAATTAGTTATGGAGAAAATCGCAAAACTGCGATTTCTCGAATGAAAAATGCTTTAAATGAAATTATTATTGATGGAGTAAAAACTAATATAGAACTACATAAAAGAATTATGAACGATAAAAAATTTAAAATAGGAGATTTTAATATTAACTATCTTGAAAAGATATAACATAACAAACTATGTTTTATATAATTATTTTGATGTATTGTTTTTATAAATAATTGAAAATTGATATACATAAATATGATTAAAATCTAAATATAAGATAAAATAATATTAATTCAAATGCTAAAAGATTATTAATCTTATAGTAATTTTTTTTAAATCAAAACCTTTTCAAAATATATTTTTATTTAAATACTTAATATTTTTTTTAAATTAATATAAAAATATTTAGTTAATCTGATAAAATTTAAAAATTTATATTTACAAAAATATTAATATACATTATTAACATAAAAAATATCTATTTCGAAATATATATCGATTTGAAATATTAAAATTTTAAATTTTATATATAAAATGTTATTTATAATAAATAATATTTAATTTTTTATAAAACACACTAACATTAATAAGATTTTTTATAAAACTATAATTTTTATATAAAAATATATTTTTATAAATAGCAAAATGACTTATTTTTAATTTAAAATAATTTATATTATATTAGGAGATCACCAAAAATTACAAAAATAAAAAACATAAAAATCCTAGCAAAATTTTAAAATCTTATATAAATATAAACCAAAAAGAATAAGAGTTAAAATAACCATGTTCGAAGAAAGCACAAATTCTAAATTTTTAATTGTTGCCAATGTTAATTCACAAAACCAAGTGACAAAAAAACCATTACGAGATTTAGTTAAACAAGCATTAAAAAACTATTTTTCTCAATCAAATAATCAAGATACTAATAACTTATATCAATTAATTCTAGCTGAAATAGAACAACCTTTACTAGATATAGTTATGCAATATTCACGTGGGAACCAAACTAAAGCTGCTTTAATTATGGGTATTAATAGGGGAACACTACGAAAAAAATTAAAAAAATACGATATGAACTAAATTTATATTTAAATTTAAGCTCTTTTATTTTAAATATAAAAGAGCTTTTAAAAAAAAATAATAATACTTATTACATTTTATAACTAAAATAGATTAGTATAATGCAAATAACTTTTTTATTATTTATAAATGAAATACAAAATACAAAATACAAATAAATTTTTAACAAAAAAAATAAAAACTATATTAAATTCTAACTAAATTAACTTTATAGACTTATAATATATTTTATATAATATAGAGCAACACAAAAATTTTATATACTCATGAAATTATTTATATAATTTAATTATAAACTATATTTTTATTTTAACATATATTTCAATTCAAAATTAATTAAAATTAAAAATGTTTTTACAAAAATTTTTAAAAAGTATTGATTTAATATTTAAAATATTTTTAAGATAAATAAACTTCCTATTAAAATAATAAAACTTTATAATATTTTCTCAACAAAAAATAATTTAAAAAAAATATAAACATCATAAAATATTTTTAATCTTTCATATTAATATAAAATATAACGTAATCTTTTATAAGATTACTTTAAAAGTTTATATTAAAATACATTTAATAAAATTAAAAATCTATAATTTATAATAGCAAATAACTAAAATATAATTTTAAATTATTTAAATTTATATAGTTTTAATAAATATAAGATTTAGTTACTAGCTAAATATTTAATAAATAGATTTTTTTCATAAAATTCAATTAAATCAATATAAATATATATTATATGTTTTTTAATATCAAAATATATTAGAACATAGCTTATATAACATATAAAAATATTTTTATTTAAAACAATACTTTTTATATTTTCGTAAAAATTACACGTGAATTTAAATATTAATATATTTTTTTTAAAAAACATAATGTGTTTTATTAATCAAAAATTACCTATAAATAACTCATTAATATCGTTATATAATAAGCAATCTTTTATAATATGTAACAGTATTATTCATAATAATTTATTTCTTACATAAATTTTTTAAAAAAAATAACATCAGGATTTTTATCAAAATGAAAATTACAATTTTAGGTGCAGCAGGTGGTATAGGTCAAGCTTTATCACTTCTTCTTAAAAATCAACTATCATCAGGTTCAGAGCTATCTTTATATGATATTTCATCATCAATTATAGGTATTGCAGCTGATTTAAACCATATACCAACTAATGTAAAAGTTTTTGGTTTTTTTGGTAAAAATATAAAACATGCGTTAAAAGAATCTAACATTGTTATTATTTCTGCCGGGGTTTCTCGTAAACCTGGCATGAAACGAGCTGATCTATTTTATATCAATTCTAACATAATATCTAAACTTATCGAAAACATAATTAACATATGTCCTAACACTTTAATCTGTATTATTACAAACCCTATTAATACAACAGTTGTTATTGCTGCTGAGATTTTAAAAAAAGCTGGGGTTTACGATAAAAAAAAATTGTTAGGTATAACTACATTAGACATCATCCGTTCTAACACTTTCGTTTCTGAATTAAAAAACAAAAATGCGAAAGAAATCGAAGTTTTAGTCATTGGTGGTCATTCAGAAACAACAATTTTACCATTATTATCACATTTAGAAAAAATACACTTAACTGATGAAGAAATTATCATTCTAACTAAACGAATACAAAATGCTGGAACTGAAATAGTTAAAGCAAAATCTGGAAATGGATCTGCAACTTTATCTATGGGATATGCAGCTGCTAGATTATGTTTATCTGTAATTCGTGGTATGCAAGGTGAAAAAAATATAATCGAATGTGTTTATACGGAAGGAGATAGAAAATATGCTCGTTTTTTCGCACAACCAGTTATGTTTGGTAAAAATGGTATCGAAAAATATTTACAAATTGGTAATTTAAGTAGTTTTGAAAAAAAAATTTTAAAAAATATGTTAAAAACATTAAAATCGGATATCAAATTAGGTGAAGAATTCATAAAAAATTATCTAATATAACAATCTTTAAAAGAGTTGGGCTTAACAAAAATAGCCCAGTTCTTTTTTTTATCGAAAAAAATATCATAAATAATTATATATAAATTGTAATATAAATTAATTGTTAACTAAATTTATAATATTATATTAAAACGAACTATTAGTTATCATTTAAATTGTATGATAAACTATAAAATCAAAAAAAATATAATGATTAATTATAACCTTGAGTAACAATATATGCTAGATTAACCAACGCTTCTTTGTAAATTGAATCATCAATAATCTCTAAAGAATCAACAGCTTTTTGTATTTCTTCTTGTGCTCTCAAATAAGTATATTCTAATGAACCATAGTGTTTCATTATTGCAAATATTATTTTTAATAAATGACGGCTATTTCCTTTTTTTATAGCTTCTCGAATTAATATAGATTCTTTTTTGTTTCCATGTTTCATTGCATGTAAAAGCGGCAATGTTAATTTTCCATCATCAAGATCTTTACCAAAATCTTTATCTAAATTCATGTTATCATAATCATAATCAAGAACATCATCAATTAACTGAAACGCAGTACCAATATAACGACCATAATTTTGCAGTGCTTTTTCTTGTTCTACAGAAGCATTAGATAAAACAGCAGATGAATGAGCTGCAACTTCAAACAAACGTGCTGTTTTACTATAAATAATTTGCATATACTCTTCTTCAGAAAGATTAATTTTATTGCAATTCATCAATTGTAAAATCTCACCACCAGCTATAACATTTGCTGCTTCTGAAATTAATTTTAATATAAACATCGAATCAAGATCTATCATCATCTGAAATGATCGTGTATAAATAAAATCACCAACTAAAACACTTGCAGCATTACCAAAAACCATATTTGCGGCATGTTTACCTCTCCTCATATTAGAATCATCAACAACATCATCATGTAATAAACTAGCTGTATGAATAAATTCAATTAATGCAGCAGCTTGTGTATGTTTACAACAAAAATGTCCTAAAGATTTTCCTACTAAAACTACAATTATTGGTCTAATTCTTTTTCCACCGTTACTAATAATATAGTAACCAATTTGATTAACTAATGAAATATCTGATTTTAATTGATTTAAAATAACCTCATTTACTAACAACATATCATCAGTTATTAATTCTACAATAGACTTTATATTTCTTAACTTATTCATAAAATTAGAATTTACTTATAAAAAATAAAACAAAAAAATAAAAAAAATTTTTAAATCATAAGATTACTATAAAATACAAAATATATACCATTATAAATGATCGTTTAAATTTTAATATAATTTTATAAATTTTACACTATATGTAACATCTAATAAACGAAAATAAAAAAAATAAAATGATATATTTACTTGTATTAAAATACTAATTACGTAAAATAATAGATTATTATATTTAATTTAAAAATCAAAAAAAATCATCTAAAAAAGACTCGGAGTTCAACATGTACGCAGTTTTCCAAAATGGTGGCAAACAATATATGGTAAAAGAAGGTCAAATTCTCCGATTAGAGAAGCTAAATATCGCAATAGGAACATTCATTGATTTTAATGATGTTTTAATAGTTAATAACGGAGTTGAATTAAAAATAGGAACTCCTATAATTAATAATTATAAAATAAAAGCAGAAGTAATTGCACATGGGCGTAATGAAAAAATAAAAATTATAAAATTTAAACGTCGCAAACATAGTCGTAAACATCAAGGACATCGTCAATATTTTACTGACGTAAAAATAACTAGAATATTTTAAAATCAGAGGATAAAATGGCTCATAAAAAAGCAGGTGGTTCTACTAAAAACGGTCGCGATTCAAACGCAAAACGTTTAGGCGTAAAACGATTTGGTGGTGAATACGTGTTATCTGGAAGTATAATAGTTCGTCAGCGTGGAACTAAATTTCATGCTGGAAACAAAGTAGGATGTGGACGAGATCATACTCTTTATGCATTAATTAATGGTAAAGTTAAATTTGAAATTAAAAAATCTGGTTCAAATAAACGTAAATTTGTCAACATTGAAGCTGAATAATTTTCTTTAAATCACCAAAAATAAA
Source organism: Candidatus Providencia siddallii (assembly GCA_001457715.1). Taxonomy (GTDB): domain Bacteria; phylum Pseudomonadota; class Gammaproteobacteria; order Enterobacterales; family Enterobacteriaceae; genus Providencia_A; species Providencia_A siddallii. The sequence continues at coordinate 215,439 of CVRF01000001.1, forward strand.
ATTATTTTAATGCTTTATATACATATTATATATTTTAAAAAATTAATAAAATTAACAATTATGAAATTTGTAGATGAAGTCCAAATATTACTAATAGCCGGAGACGGTGGTAATGGATGCGTTAGTTTTCGACATGAAAAAAATCTTCCAAATGGAGGACCGGATGGAGGTAATGGTGGAGATGGTGGTAATATTTATATTCAAGCAGATAAAAATATTAATACGTTGATTGATTACTGTTTTGAAAAAACATTTCGTGCCGGAAATGGACAAAATGGTCAAAAAAATGAGCGCACTGGTAAACGAGGTCAAGATGTTACAATCAAAGTACCGATAGGAACACGTGCAAGAAACATAGAAACAAATGAAATACTTTGTGATATGACAAGACATGAACAACGACATATGTTAGTTAAAGGAGGAATTCACGGCCTTGGAAACACACGTTTTAAATCATCTGTTAACAGGGCTCCACGACAACATTCATTTGGAACTAAAGGAGAAAACCGTAAAATTTTACTTGAACTAATGTTGTTAGCAGACGTAGGAATGCTTGGAATGCCGAATGCTGGAAAATCAACTTTTATAAGATCAGTATCTACCGCAAAACCAAAAATTGCAGACTACCCATTTACCACTTTAACACCAAGTCTTGCAGTAGTTCGCATAGATTATAAAGAAAGCTTTGTGATAGCAGATATTCCTGGGTTAATAAAAGGGGCATCCGACGGCGCTGGTATAGGAATTCAATTTTTAAAACACTTAGAACGATGTCATCTACTATTACATTTAGTAGATATAGCTCCAATCGATGAATCTGATCCAATTGAGAATACAAAAATAATCATAAAAGAATTAAAAAAATATAGCAAAAAACTAGCAACAAAAACATGTTGGTTAGTATTCAATAAAATTGATCTTTTATCTAAAGAAAAATCTAAAGAACTCACAGAAAGAATAGTAAAAGAAATAAAATGGAATAACAAATATTATTTAGTATCTGCTCTTAATAATGAGGGACTTAAAAATTTGTGTATTGATATTATGCATTTCATGCTTAATAAACAATATAGTTTAAAAATGACAAATAACCAAAAGTCAGAATCAAAAAAAAATAATTTTTTATGGAATAAAAACAACAAATAAACAAATTATTTAATATTATTTTTTTAATAAATCAATACCGTTGTCATTTTTATTCATTTTATTAGTTTGATTAATAAAATAAAAAAAATTTTTGTTTATATAACAAACGCATTTTTATAAACTACTTGATATTTTATATATTAATAAAAACGTTAATATATTCTATAATGACTTATTATTTAATAAATTTAAATTACAAATAACATTTAAACAAACAAATTATGTTTTTTATTTTATAATAAAAAACATACTAAAAGATAATATAAAACAAATTTTTATTAAATTAAAACAATTTAAAATTGTAAAAATAAATATTTTTAATAAAATATTAAAAATATAAATCGAATTATTACAAATAATATTAAATTAAAAATAACAAAATATATACAGAATATATAATTTTAATATAAAACAAAATCTATAAATATATATTAATATCTCATTCATTTTAAATATAAAATTATAAGGTGTTTATCAATGAAATATGTTCCAATGACTGTATTAGGTGCTGATAAACTAAGAGAAGAATTAGAGTATCTAAAATCTATACGTCGCCAGGAAATTATATCAGCAATAGCAGAAGCACGAGAACATGGCGATTTAAAAGAAAACGCTGAATACCATGCTGCTCGTGAACAACAAAGTTTTTGTGAAAGTAAGATTCAAAAAATAGAAAATAAATTATCTCACGCTCAAATAATTGATGTAAAAAAAATAGTTAATAATGGACGAGTTATTTTTGGTTCAACAATTACGATGTTAAATATTAATACAAATGAAAAATTTACATACTGTATTGTTGGTGATGACGAATCTGATATAAAAACAAATTTAATTTCTGTAAACTCACCAATAGCACGCGGTTTAATTGGAAAAAATATAAATGATACTGTATTAATTAAAACCCCAGGTGGAAATATAAAATATAAAATTCTTAAAATTGAATATATTTAATTAAACCTCAAAACAATGAATTATATTAATAAATTTTAAATATATTTTAGTTAAAAATATATTCATACACGATAGATAAATTAGCATTTTAAACTGAAGTTAGATATATTTAATTTAATATTATTTTATATATTTGTTGATATTTTTTAAATTTAAATAAATAAATCAATATATATAAAATAAAAATATAATTTTTTAAAAAACGATTTTATATAAACAAATTTTAAATTTGTTTATGTACGAGTTTTAGTTTAATTACTATTGAAAATTTACATTTTACCACCATTTAATCATAGTTAAATCTTATTGAATATATACAAAACATAATGATCAAAAAATATTCTGCAAACTCTAATCGTTGGCTATATAAACATTTCAAAGATAAATATTTTCAGCAAGCAAAAAAAAAAAACTTACGATCGCGTGCGTGGTTCAAATTAGAAGAAATTCAACAAAGTGATAATATTTTTAAACCAGGTATCACTGTTGTAGACTTAGGGTCCTCACCTGGAGGTTGGTCAAAATACGTTATTAGCCAATTAGGTCGTAATTGTCGTATAATTGCTTGTGATCTGTTACCTATGACTCCAATAGTTGGTGTTGAATTTTTACAAGGAGATTTTTGCGATGAAATATTTCTAACTTCATTCTTAAAATATATAGGAAATAAAAAAGTACAAGTGATTATGTCAGATATGTTACATAACACATCTGGAATATCTGCTATAGATGTTCCACGTTCCATTCGTTTAGCGGAAGCTGCTTTAAATATATGCCGCATTAGTCTAGCACCAGGAGGATGTTTTATAGTTAAAATATTCAATGGATACGGTTTTAATGAATATCTTAAAAATATAAATAACCTTTTTACGAAAGTAAAAATTCGTAAACCAAACTCTTCTAGACAACAATCGCGAGAAAAATATATTGTAGCAACAGAACTAAAAATATAGCATCATTAGCATTATTTATTGCAATTGTAAATGAGGTTAATCCCTTGAATGACATGGCGAAAAACCTGATACTCTGGTTAGTAATCGCGGTTGTTTTAATGTCTTTATTTCAAAATTTTGGAACAAACGATCAAAATAATCGTAAAATAGATTACTCAACATTTATCAATGAATTATCACAAGATCAAATACGTGAAGTTCATATCAGTGGTCGTGAATTAAACGTTAGAAAAACTGATAATACTAAATACACAACTTATCTCCCTATGCATGATGAGAAGTTATTAGATACTTTATTAAATAAACATATAACTGTTGTTGGAGAACCACCAGAAGAAACTAGTTTGTTAACTTCAATTTTTATTTCTTGGTTCCCAATGCTTCTCTTAATTGGAGTATGGATATTTTTTATGCGCCAACTGCAAGGTGGAAGCAAAGGAGCAATGTCGTTTGGAAAAAGCAAAGCTCGTATGTTAGCGGAAAATCAAATAAAAACAACATTCGCTGATGTAGCCGGATGCGATGAAGCTAAAGAAGAAGTTGAAGAAGTAGTAGAATTTTTACGAGAACCAACTCGTTTTCAAAAACTAGGTGGAAAAATCCCAAAAGGAATCCTAATGATAGGGTTACCAGGCACAGGTAAAACTTTATTAGCAAAAGCTATCGCAGGTGAAGCAAAAGTACCTTTTTTTACTATTTCTGGATCAGATTTTGTTGAAATGTTTGTTGGTGTTGGAGCTTCTCGAGTCAGAAATATGTTTGAGCAAGCAAAAAAATCAGCACCATGTATTATTTTTATCGATGAAATAGATGCTGTAGGTAGGCAACGTGGAATCGGTTTAGGTGGAGGACATGATGAACGCGAACAAACATTAAACCAAATGTTAGTTGAAATGGATGGATTTGAAGGAAACGAAGGGATTATTGTTATCGCAGCAACTAATCGAGCTGATGTGCTTGATCCTGCTTTGCTTCGCCCCGGAAGATTTGATCGTCAAGTTATCGTTAATTTACCAGACATTCGTGGTAGAGAGCAAATTTTAAAAGTACATATGAAACATGTTCCTATTGATCAAAATGTAAATACTTTTACTCTAGCTAGAGCAACACCGGGTTTTTCTGGAGCAGAATTAGCAAACTTAGTTAATGAAGCAGCGTTATTTGCGGCAAGAAATAATAAACGAGTTGTATCTATGATAGAATTTGAAAAAGCACGCGATAAAATCTGGATGGGTGCAGAACGACGCTCTTTAATGATGAGTGAAGAACAAAAAGAATCAACAGCTTATCATGAAAGTGGACATATGATCATAGGACATTTAATGCCAGAACACGATCCAGTTCATAAAGTAACTATCATACCTCGCGGACAAGCTCTTGGAGTAGCTCTTTTTTTACCTAAAGGAGATGAAATAAGTCATAGTCGATTAAAACTTGAAAGTATTATTGCAACTGCATACGCTGGACGTATAGCTGAAGAACTAATTTATGGTCGTGATAAAATTACTACTGGTGCTTCTTCAGATATCAAGTTTGCAACAAAAACAGCACGTAATATGGTAACACAATGGGGTTTTTCAGACAAATTAGGTCCAATGCAATACTCAAAAGAAGAATATAATACCCTTTTAGGAGATCACTCGAAAAATGCATCAAGTATTTCAGATGAAACAGCCAGAATTGTAGATAAAGAAGTTAAAATTATTTTAGACCGGTGTTATCAAACAGCTTATAAAACATTAAAAGAAAATATTGATATTCTACATGCAACTAAAAATGCTCTATTAAAATACGAGACTATTGATATGTTACAAATCGACGATTTAATGAACCGACGTCCAATAAACGACCCTATTGGATGGAATAACGACACAAAAAATAATAATATAGATAAAACATTTACATCATCAACACAAAGGTTTACATCAAATACTAAAAATTCAGAACCTGATACTTCAAAAAGTAATACTGAAAAACAAACTGATGATATTGAAAAATAAAAAAAAATAACGAAACCAAAATACATATATATGTTTTATGCTTTAAAGGGAATAATAATGCGAATTAAAGCTAAAAATCGAACACTTGATTTATCGGCTACACAAGTAATGGGTATCTTAAATGTTACTCCTGACTCATTTTCAGATGGTGGAGAGCATTATTACTATAACTCTGCTATTAATCATGTATCAAAAATGGTTAAAGATGGAGCTTCTATCATAGACGTTGGAGGTGAATCAACAAGACCAGGTTTTACACCTGTTTCTGTTGATGAAGAATTAAATAGAGTAATCCCTATTGTAGAAAGTATTTCAAAACGTTTTAACGTTTTTATTTCTGTTGATACATCTAAAGCTAAAGTAATTGAAGAAGCAGCAAAAGCTGGTATGCATATAATTAATGATATACGTTCATTGTATGAACCTAATGCATTAAAAATTGCAGCAAAAACAGGGTTACCTGTTTGTATTATGCATACTAAAAAACATTTAAAAATTAAAAAAGAAACAGATAACTATAAAAACATAATAATCGAAATAAAAGAATATATTGAAAAAGAAATAAATCGTTATACTAATGCTGGAATTAAAAGAGAACAACTAATAATTGATCCAGGATTTGCTTTTGGAAAAAATTTATCTGATAATTATCACATTTTAGCGAATTTAAAAAAAATTCAATGTTTCAATTTACCTATATTAGTTGGAATATCACGTAAATCTATGATTGGTGATGTATTATATACTATACCTAAAAAACGTCTTGCTGGTAGTTTAGCTTGTGCTGTAATAGCAGCGATGAATGGTGCACATATAATACGTGCACATGATGTTAAAGAAACAGTACATGCTATGCGCATAGTTCACATGACATTATCAAAAAAAAAGGAAAATTATGAGTAAACGCAAATATTTCGGCACTGATGGTATTCGCGGAAAAGTCGGAAATACACCAATTACCCCAGACTTTGTTTTAAAACTAGGATGGGCAGCAGGAAAGGTACTTGCAAAACATGGATCCAAAAAAATAATAATTGGTAAAGATACGCGTATTTCTGGTTATATGCTAGAATCTTCACTTGAAGCAGGTTTAGCAGCAGCAGGTGTATCAGCTTTATTTACAGGCCCAATGCCAACTCCTGCAGTAGCATATTTAACTCACACATTTCGTGCTGAAGCTGGTATTGTAATCTCTGCATCTCACAATCCTTATTATGATAATGGAATTAAATTCTTTTCAACTGACGGAACAAAATTACCAAATAAAGTTGAAGAAGCAATTGAAACTGAAATAGAAAAACAAATCACTTGTGTTGAATCAGCAGAACTTGGTCGTGCAAATCGTATAGTTGATGCTGCTGGAAGATATATAGAATTTTGTAAAAGCACTTTTCCAAATGAACAAAGCCTTTCTGGTTTAAAAATTATAATAGACTGTTCAAATGGATCAACTTATCATATAGCTCCAAACGTATTTCGTGAATTAGGAGCTGAAGTAATTTCAATAGGATGCAAACCAAATGGGGTTAATATAAATAGTGGGTACCCTACAACAAGTATTAGTATATTACAACAAAAAGTTTTAAAAGAAAACGCAGACGTTGGATTGATATTTGATGGTGATGGTGATCGTGTTATCATGATCGATCATCTATCTAAAAACATTAATGGTGATCAAATTTTATATATAATTGCTAAAGAAGCGTTACGACAAAATCAATTAAAAGGAGGAATTGTAGGAACTCTAATGAGTAATATCGGATTAGAAATTGCTTTAAATAAATTAGGTATTCCATTTGAACGAGCAGAAGTAGGTGATAGATACGTTTTAGAAAAACTACAAGAAAAAAAATGGCGTATTGGTGCTGAAAATTCAGGACATATAATTTTATTGGATAAAACAACAACAGGTGATGGAATAGTCGCAGCTTTACAAGTCCTTAGTACAATGGTTAAAAATCACACTAGTTTACATGATCTATGTTCTGATATAAAGTTATTACCTCAAATAGTATTAAATATAAAATTTAAAGGAACCGATGATTTGTTAAAAAATAATTCTATAATTGCAACTAGTGCTAAAATAGAAAAAGAGTTAAATGGTAAAGGCCGTATTTTACTAAGAAAATCAGGTACTGAACAAGTAATTCGCGTTATGGTAGAAGGAGAAAATAAAGAAACAGTATCTAATATGGCACATCATATCGCTAATATGATTAGATCAATAAAATAAATTTTATCATTACATAAATTATAAAAAATCTTATATAAAAATTTATTAATAACTTGAAGAAAAAAACAACAATTAATCAAATAAAAAATAAAATAAACTTGCTTATTAAATTTTTTTATTTTATTATAAAAATAGTTTATATTTTTTATTGTTATATTTTTTATAAAAACTAGGCAATTTAAATGCATATGTTTTTTTTAGTTATTTTTTTGTTAACATCAATATGTTTAATTAGTTTAATAATGTTACAACAAAGTAAAAGTGATATAAGTTCATCTGTTGGATCTATTACTTCAACAGCACTACTTGGTTCTTCAAGTTCAGGAACTTTTATAACTCATATGACTGGAATATTAGCTACGATATTTTTTATTCTTAGCTTAATTCTTGTTAATATAACCACTAACAAAAATAAAGCTAATAATCTTAAATGGGAAAATATTGGTAAACCGACTACTTATTTGCAGAATAAGAATAATTCAAAAATAAAAATTAATAATGATATTCCTCAATAAATGTATATCTATAAAAAACACCTATTTATTACATCGCCGAGATGGTGAAATGGTATACACGCTACTTTGAGGTGGTAGTGTCATTAAATGGCATACGGGTTCAAATCCCGTTCTCGGCACCATATAGAATTAAGTTATAATATTTTTCATAACGCGGGGTGGAGCAGCCTGGTAGCTCGTCGGGCTCATAACCCGAAGGTCGTTGGTTCGAATCCAACCCCCGCAACCAATCATAGCTAATCATTAGTAGCTATAACTATGATAAAGTTCATGAAACCATGACATAATACCCCGGAATTCGGGGTTTTTGTTATTTTATAATCAAAACAAACGCTTATACTTTCTAAGTATTAGAATAATCTATTATTTATTCATTAATAATAATTAACACGCAAACTGTATAATGCAGACTAAATATATTGATCAAATTAATTGTTTATAAAAAAAATTAATTTTTCATACCAATAAGGCTAATCAGTCATAATAAATTAACTTTTATTATAAATAAAACATCTGTTAAGAAATATAAACTTCTCATATATGAAGTTTTACGAGGTAATTTATGATGAACAAAGAAATTCTTACTGTTGTAGAAGCAGTTTCTAACGAAAAATCTCTTCCTCGTGAAAAAATATTCGAGGCTTTAGAAGCTGCATTAGCAATAGCAACTAAAAAAAAATACGAACAAGAAATTGATATACGTGTCAAAATTGATAGAAAATCAGGAAATATCAATACATTTCGTTGTTGGTTAATTGTTAATGAAGTTACAATACCAACCCGTGAAATCACACTTGAAGCAGCACAATTCGAAAATCCAGCATTACAAATCGGTGATTTTATAGAAGAAAAAATTGATTCAATTAAATCTGATAGAATTACTACTCAAACAGCAAAACAAGTTATTGTTCAAAAAATTAGAGAAGCTGAACGAACAATGATCATTGAACAATTTAAAGAACAACAAGGAAAAATAATCACAGCTCAAGTTAAAAAGGTTAACCGTGAAAATATAATTTTAGATCTTGGTAAGAATGCAGAAGCTATAATTCTTCGAGAAGACATGTTACCGCGTGAAAACTTTTATCACGGTGACAGAATACGTGGAATTCTTTATGAAGTTCGCACAGAAACTCGTATTCAACAACTTTTAGTTAGTCGCTCTAAACCTGAAATGCTAATTGAATTATTTAAAATTGAAGTTCCAGAAATCGCCGAAGATCTTATCGAAATAAAAGCAGCAGCACGTGACCCAGGATCTAGAGCTAAAATCGCTGTAAAAACAAAAGATAAACGCATTGACCCTATTGGTGCATGCGTTGGAATGAGAGGAGCTCGAGTTCAAGCTGTTTCCAGTGAACTAGGAGGTGAAAAAATTGATATTGTATTATGGGATGATAATCCAGCTCAATTTGTCATTAACGCAATGGCTCCAGCAGATGTAACATCTATAGTTGTTGATGAAGATAGATACACAATGGATATAGCAGTCGAAAATAATAATTTAGCCCAAGCAATTGGACGTAATGGACAAAACGTTCGTTTAGCTACACAACTCTTAAAAAAACACCTCGGTAATGAAAAATGGGAATTAAATGTAATGACAACAGAAGAATTAAATTCTAAAAAACTAGCGGAAACAAATGCTTCTATTGAAACATTTATAAAATATCTTAATATTGACGAACAACTAGCTAATAGACTTACTGAAGAAGGTTTTTCAACATTAGAAGAATTAGCATACATACCAATTAATGAACTTTTAGAAACCAAAATACTTGATGAAAAAACTATTAAAACTTTACGGGAAAAAGCAAAAGCAGCTATTACAACAATTAAATTAACCCAAAAAAAAATTTTAAACGCCGATCAATCAATAGAAGACTTTTTAGATATTAACGGTATAGATCGCACTATTGCATATAGTTTAGCTATTCGTGGAATCTGTACATTAGAAATACTTGCTGAACAAAGTATCGATGATTTAATTGATATCAAAGATCTAGATACAACTAAAGCAGGTAATCTAATCATGAATGCGCGAAATATTTGTTGGTTTAGTAACGATATATAAACACTGAACAGGATAACGGCATGACAGAAAGCATAAAATCATTAGCAACAAAAATTCAGATTACAGTTGAACGTTTAATACAACAATTTGCTGAAGCTGGAATTAAAAAAAATAATACTGATTACGTTAATCAAAATGAGAAAGAAATACTTTTAAATCACTTAAATAACAAACAAAATAATTTATTAAATCAACCAATTAAATTAACTGTGCAACGTAAAACACGTAGTACTCTAAATGTGCCTATAATCGGAGGAAAAAGTAAATCAATAAATATTGAAGTTCGTAAAAAACGTATTTATGTAAATCGTGTTTTTGAAGAAATAAAAACTGAAGAATTAATAAAACAAAAAATTGAAACTAAACAAGAATCAAAAGAAGAGTTTACAAAAAACAAACAAAACATAATTATAAAAAATAACACAATAAATAAAATAACACACAAAACAGAAGAAAAAGAAAAAACAAAACAAAACGAATATCAGCAAAAAATAAATAAAATACAAAAAAACTACACAGAAAAACAACGACGCACCAATAAAATAGAATCAAATTGTACAATTGAAAAATCATTTAAAAAAAATAAAGAATCACATCATTATATATTAAATAATACTAATATTAAATTAAATGACGAAAATTACTATTTAAATTCTAAAAAAAATATATCTATTGAAGAGGAGAACGATGAAAAAGAAGAAAACAAACGCTCACGTAATCGTATAACAAAAACACCTAATCATAAAAAGAAAAATAATAAACTATCTGAAAAAACATATCAAGAAGAAGAAAGAACAGTTAGTCGCTTAACAAGTTTCCAAAAAGGGAAACAACGCAAAAATAGTTCATTACAACAAATTTTTACAAAACCAATTACAACTATAAACAGAAATGTAATTATTGATGAAACTATCACTGTAGGAGAGCTTGCTAATAAAATGTCTGTTAAAAGCTCTCAAGTGATAAAAACAATGATAAATATGGGAGCTATGGCAACTATAAATCAAATAATAAATCAAGAAACAGCAAAATTGATTGCTGAAGAAATGGGTCATACTGTTATCTTAAGAAGAGAAAATGAATTAGAGGAATCAATATTAAGCGATCGTGATATTAATTTTACAACACTAGAAACACGAGCACCTATTGTAACTATAATGGGACATGTTGATCATGGTAAAACATCACTATTAGACTACATTCGTTCAACTAAAGTTGCACACGGAGAATCAGGTGGTATTACTCAACATATAGGTGCATATCATGTTCAAACAAAAAAAGGGATGATTACTTTTTTAGACACTCCAGGACATGCAGCTTTTACATCTATGCGTTCTCGTGGAGCTAAAATAACAGATATTATTGTTCTAGTTATTGCAGCAGATGATGGTGTTATGCCACAAACAATTGAAGCTATACAACATGCTAAAGCAGCCAAAGTACCAATTATTGTCGCTATAAATAAAATTGATAAGATTGAATCTGTTCAAGATAATATAAAAAATGAATTATCTAAGTATAATATTATTTCAGAATCTTGGGGAGGGGATACGCAATTTATAAATATATCAGCTAAAAAAGGTATTGGAATAGATCATCTTTTAGATGCTATCATATTACAATCTGAAATGCTTGAACTAAAAACTGTACATAAAGGCATGGCACGAGGAACTATTATTGAATCTTATATAGATAAAGGACGAGGACCTGTAGCAACTATTCTTGTTCAAGAAGGAACATTAAATGTAGGAGACATTGTCTTGTGTGGTTTTGAATATGGACGAATTAAAGCAATTAGAAATGAATTAGGTAAAAACACTCAATCAGCAGGACCATCAATACCAGTTGAAATATTAGGATTATCAAATATCCCTTCTATAGGAGATGAAGCATCAGTTGTTCGTAATGAAAAAAAAGCACGTGAAGTTGCTTTGTATCGTCAAGGAAAATTCCGTGATATTAAACTAGCTCGTCAACAAAAATATAAATTAGAAACTATATTTTCTAATATAGAAGAAAATAAAATTCACGAATTAAATATAATTATAAAAACCGATGTTCAAGGTAGTTGCGAAGCTATAACAGATTCTCTATTGAAACTTTCAACTGATAAAATAAAAATAAAAATTATTTGTTCTGGCGTTGGTGGAATTAGTGAGACTGACGCAACACTAGCTACAGCTTCTAATGCGATTATTATAGGTTTTAACGTTCGAGCTGACTCAGCAGCTAAACGGTTAATTGAAAATGAAAATATTAATATCAGATATTATTCAATTATTTATAGTTTAATTGATGACATCAAACAAGCTATGAATGGAATGCTAGAACCATCTTATAAATATCAAATAATAGGTCTTGCGCAAGTACGTAATATATTTAAATCACCTAAATTTAATACAATAGCTGGTTGCATAGTAACAGAAGGTGTAATAAAACGTAATAATTCAATTAGAATTTTACGAAATAATATAGTTATCTATGAAGGTGAAATTGAATCACTACGTCGCTTTAAAGATGACGTAAATGAAGTAAATAATGGTATAGAATGTGGAATTGCTATAAAAAACTATAATGATATGCATATTAACGATATAATCGAAGTTTTTAAACTTATTGAAATAAAGCATTCTATAAATAATTAATTTAAATTATAAATTATTAAAATATGTAACTACTATAAAAATTACTAAGGAATTTATAATGATAAAAAAAATTAATCGTAATATACAGATCGCGCAAGAAATTCAAAAAAAAATAGCTATTATCTTACAACGTGTAATAAAAGATCCTCGTATTGATATGGTTAGCATCTCTAATGTTAAACTATCAAAAGATTTAAAATATAGTAAAATTTACATAACATTTTTAAAAGATTCTTTTGAAAAAGATAAATTCGAAAAAATCAAAGAAAAAATTAAAATTATTAATAAAGCATCTAAATTTATTCGCACTTTACTTTATAAGTCAATGAGTATGCGTTTTATACCAGAACTCGTTTTTCTTTATGATGATTATTGGACAAATTACATACATATATCTAAACTAGTTTCTAGTATAACTAAAAATAATAAAACAAATTTATAATAAAAAGATAAAGATAATGAGATCTGTTCACAAAAACAAACGCAATATACACGGCGTAATATTTTTAGACAAACCTGCTTCTATGTCTTCAAATAAAGCGCTGCAAAAAGTACGACAATTATTTAATGCAAAAAAAGCTGGCCATACTGGTTCATTAGATCCTTTAGCCACTGGAATGTTACCAATTTGTTTCGGAGAATCAACAAAATTCTCCCAATTTTTACTAAATTCTGATAAAATATATCGTGTAATAGCTAAACTTGGTCAGCGTACTAATACATCTGATTCATACGGAGAAGTTATTAGTGAACGAATTGTTAACTTTACTGAAAAAAAGTTAGAATCTGCTATATGTTTTTTTAAAGGAAATTCGTTCCAAACACCTTCAATGTATTCTGCAATAAAATACAAAGGACTACCTTTATATAAATACGCACGAAAAGGAATTGTAATTAATAGACCAGCACGTCTTATTACAGTACATAATTTAAAAATTATTCGTTTAGAAAAAAATGAATTAGAACTAGAAATACACTGTTTAAAAGGCACTTATATTCGTACAATTATTGACGATTTAGGTGAAATGTTAGGTTGTGGTGCTCATGTAATTTATTTACGTAGATTACAAGTAGGCAATTATTCACATAAATGTATGATAACATTAGAACAATTAATATCTTTAAGAAAAAAAATAGAAGATGATTATGAATCTTATACTTTACTACTAGATTCATTATTACTACCAATTGACACAGCAATAATGCATCTTCCTATTATTAATTTAACAGACGAAGATACTAAATATTTTAAGCGTGGTCAATCTATAAATATTAAAAAAAATACTTTTAATATTGGCCAAACAATCAGAGTTTTAAATAGCAAAAAAAAACAATTTTTAGGTATTGCTCTTATTAGCAAAGATAGTCGCTTAATCCCTAAACGTTTAATAATTTAAAATAAAATAATAATACATATAACTACACTTTTATTGCTTTGTTTTTACAAGCAACGTAAAATAATATTAATTTAATTTTAAAACGACAAATTAGAGATTATCTTTATTGATTATATTTATAATTTTGGGGTTTTTCATGTCTTTAAACAACGAAATAAAAACTAAAATAATCACTGAATTTGCTCGATCTAAAAACGACACAGGTTCAAGTGAAGTTCAAATAGCACTATTGACAGCAAAAATTAAACATTTGCAAAATCATTTTGCAGAACATAAAAAAGATCACAATAGTCGACGAGGTTTACTACGCATAGTAGCTCAACGAAGACGATTACAAACTTATTTAAAAAACAAAGATATAAACCGGTATAGTGCATTAATAGATAATCTTGGTTTACGTCGTTAGTCTAGCTAGACAAAGAAAGAAAAGGGGCTAATGCCCCTTTTCTTTCTAAGAAAGAAAATAATAATAACCATACCTAAAACAAGTGTTAATACATAATTAATAATTTTTATATTTTACATTAAATCAATAATGAAAAATTTCAATTTTAAAAAATATTCAAAAAAGATACACTTGTTATAGATAATCTTATAAAGGGTAATATTGTGTTAAATCCTATTGTTTGTAAATTCAAATATGGCCAACATACCGTATCAATTGAAACTGGTATGATTGCAAGACAATCAACCGCAGCTGTCATGGTCAATATGGACGATACAGCTGTATTTGTAACTGCAATGGTGCAAAAAAAAGCTAAAGAAAATCAAGATTTTTTTCCTTTAACAGTAAACTATCAAGAACGAAGTTATGCGTCCGGACGTATACCTGGAAATTATTTTCGTCGTGAAGGACGACCTTGTGAAAATGAAACATTAATAGCACGTTTAATTGACCGTCCTTTACGTCCGCTTTTCCATGAAAATTTTTTTAATGAAATTCAAATCATAGCAACTGTAGTTTCAGTTAACCCACAAGTTAACCCAGACATCGTTTCTATAATCGGAGCATCAGCTGCGCTATCACTTTCAGGAGTCCCTTTTAATGGACCAATAGGAGTAGCACGTGTAGGTTTCATTAATGATCAATATATTTTAAACCCAACAGTTGATGAATTAAAAGCAAGCCGTTTAAACCTTATAGTCTCAGGGACAAATAACGCTATATTAATGGTTGAATCAGAAGCTGATTTATTAAGTGAAGAACAAATGCTTGGTGCATTAATATTTGGCCATGAACAACAGCAAACTATAATTTGTAATATTAATAAATTAACAAAAAAAATTGGTAAAATAAAATTGGATTGGAAACAAAAAACAATCAACCAATCCTTAAATAACCGTGTCACTGAACTATCGGAAATCCGTATAGGTGATGCTTATCGTATAACTGAAAAACAAGAACGTTATTCAAAAATCGATTTAATTAAAGATGAAGTAACTTCAGTTTTAATATCAGAATATGAAAATATTAATTTCTATGAACTCTCTAAAATATTTAATAATCTAGAAAAAAAAATTGTTCGTGGTCGTATTTTACGCGGTGAACCTCGTATTGATGGACGTGAAAAAGATATGGTTCGTGCTTTAGATGTTCGTACTGGGATTTTACCTCGTACTCATGGTTCATCATTATTCACACGAGGTGAAACTCAAGCTTTAGTTACCGTAACACTAGGTACAGATAGAGATGCGCAAATAGTTGATCAACTAATTGGAGATTTTACTGATCGCTTTCTATTTCATTACAATTTTCCACCATACTCTGTTGGTGAGATTGGTGCAATAGGATCTCCTAAACGTCGTGAAATAGGACATGGCCGTTTAGCAAAACGTAGTATGCTAGCTGTTATGCCAAATCATGATGATTTTCCATATACTATTCGTGTAGTATCTGAAATTACAGAATCTAATGGTTCTTCATCTATGGCATCTGTTTGTGGGGCATCTTTAGCACTTATGGACGCTGGAGTACCTATTAAAACTGCAGTAGCTGGTATTGCTATGGGTTTAATAAAAGAAGGTGATAATTTTGTTGTATTGTCTGATATACTAGGAGATGAGGATTATCTTGGCGATATAGATTTTAAAGTTGCTGGTAGCCGCGAAGGTATAACTGCATTACAAATGGATATTAAAATAGAAGGTATTACTAAAGAAATTATACAAATCGCTTTAAGTCAAGCTAAAAGTGCACGTTTGCATATACTTAATACAATGGAACAAGCCATAAATAGTCCACGTAAAGAAATATCTGAATTTGCTCCACGAATTTATATTATTAAAATAAATCCAGATAAAATAAAAGATGTGATTGGTAAAGGAGGTTCAGTGATACGTTCGTTAACAGAAGAAACTAATACAACCATAGAAATAGAAGATAATGGTACAATAAAAATTGCTGCAATTGATAGTTTCAAAGCAAAAGAAGCAATACGTCTTATTGAAAAAATCACAGCAGAAATTGAAGTTGGACGTATTTATAAAGGAAGAGTTACACGTATTGTAGATTTTGGCGCTTTTATAACAATAGAAAGAGGTAAAGAAGGTTTAGTTCATATTTCCCAAATCATCAATAAACGAATAGAAAAAGTTAGTGATTATATCAAAATTGGACAAAATGTTTTTGTTAAAGTATTAGAAATAGACCGTCAAGGACGAATCAGATTAAGCATGAAAGACGTTATTTCAACTGAAAATAAATATATTAAAACTTAATAAGAAATAAGTTCACCTAAACGCTAATAGCGCCTTATTAAAAAATGGCGCTTTAATTAAAATTGTTAAATAGTAATGTAATGAACCGGAGGGGTATGCTTAATAGTATTTATCTTCGGATAATAGATTATTGCGCATTATTACTACGTAATATCCATACGATATTTTTTTTCAGTATCATAGGTTGTAATAACAATAATGAATTGTATAAAAATAGAATTTTTGCAATTCCGCTTCAACCTTCATTACAACAAGAAGTAATATTAGCTCGTATAGAACAAATCCTTGCAAGCCGCTCTTTAACTAACGATGAATATGGACAACTTTTATATGAACGTGGTGTACTATACGATAGTCTAGGCTTAAGAGCATTAGCTCGCAATGATTTTTCAACATCATTAGCTATACGTCCAAATTCACCTGAAGTATTTAATTTTTTAGGTATATATTTTACACAAACTGGTAATTATGAAAATGCTTATGAGGCATTTGATTCAGTTTTGGAGCTAGATCCAAATTATAATCTTGCTCTAATGAATCGTGGAATAGCTTTATGTTATGGTAAAAGGTATAAGCTAGCACAAGATGATTTACTTGCATATTATCAAATAAACCAAAATGACCCTTTCAGAGTTTTATGGCTTTATATTATAGAAAAAAATATAAACGCAAAAATGGCGCAAAATAATCTTGTTACTCGTTATAACAATGCTGAAAAAAAGCTTTGGGGTTGGAATATTGTAGAGTTTTATCTTGGTTATATTAATTATAATACATTGATGAAACGTTTAAAAAAAATATCTACTGATAATACTTCTCTAGCTGAACATCTCAGTGAAACAAATTTCTATTTAGGTAAACACTATTTACACATAGGAGACAAAGATAACGCAACTGCATTATTTAAACTAAGTGTAGCCAATAACGTCCATAGTTTTATTGAACATAGATACGCATTATTAGAACTAAGTTTATTAACCCATGGGCATGATAACTTAGAATCAAATCAAAAACAATAAATTTTATAATAATTTAAAGTAATAACTCTTATATCAATTATTTATTCATTAATTTAATAACATAATTTGGCTTGTTAACATATAAATAACTCAAAAAATAATTTTTTATATAAAACTTGCTAATATATTTTAAATACGAGGCACTATTATATGTCTATTAAAAATAATATTACGTTTGCTGATTTAGGTTTATCAGCACCTATTTTAACTGCACTAAATGATTTAGGATATAAAAAACCATCCCCAATACAAGAACAATGTATACCATTATTAATGTATGGTAATGATGTATTAGGCATAGCGCAAACTGGTAGTGGAAAAACAGCTGCATTTGGCTTACCATTATTAAATAATATCAATATATCGCTAAAAGCACCACAAATTTTAATTCTTTCACCAACTCGTGAGTTAGCCATACAAATAGCTGAATCAATGATTAATTTTTCTAAATATATTAATAATATTAATATTGTTGCACTATACGGAGGACAACGTTACGATATTCAATTACGTGCTTTACGACAAGGTCCTCAGGTTATTGTTGGAACACCTGGACGACTTTTAGATCATTTAAACCGTGGTACATTAGAGTTTTCTAAAATTAAAGGAGTTGTATTAGACGAAGCAGATGAAATGCTTAGAATGGGTTTTATTGAAGATGTTGAGAAAACTATGAGACAAATACCAACAATACACCAAACAGCTCTATTTTCAGCAACTATGCCAGATCCAATTCGACGTATCACACAACGCTTTATGAATAAACCAAAAGAAATTCATATTCAATCCAATATTATAACTCGTCCAGATATAACACAAAGCTATTGGACTGTTTATGATATTAGAAAAAACGAAGCATTAGTTCGTTTTTTAGAAGTTGAAGATTTTGATGCCGCAATTATTTTTGTACGTACAAAAAATGCAACATTAGAGATTGCTGAGTCTTTAGAACGAAATGGTTATAATAGTGCAGCATTGAATGGAGATATGAATCAAACCTTACGTGAACAAACTTTAGAACGTTTAAAGGATGGTCGTTTAGATATTTTAATTGCAACAGACGTAGCTGCTAGAGGTCTTGATGTAGGTCGTATAACCTTAGTAGTAAATTACGACATTCCAATGGATGCAGAATCATATGTACATCGTATAGGACGTACTGGACGAGCTGGACGAGCTGGACGAGCGTTATTATTTGTAGAAAATCGTGAACGCCGATTATTACGTAATGTAGAGCGAACTATAAAATTAACTATACCTGAAGTTAAACTACCAAACGCTGAGTTATTAAGTCAGAGACGCCAAGCAAAATTCGTTGAAAAACTTCAACAACAACTAGAAAGTAATGATTTAGATCAATACCGCACATTATTAACAAAAATGTCTCCATTAGAAGATGTTGATTTAAAAACATTAGCTGCTGCACTTCTTAAAATTGCTCAAGGTGAAAAATCTTTAATCATACCACCAGATGCTCCACGTCGTAAACGACATGAATTAAATTCCCGTAACATTATAAATTATAATAATCAATCTATGATTGAAGAACAAAATAATCGCCGTAATCAATTTAATACACGTGAAATGGAAACATACCGTATTGAAGTAGGGCGAAACGATGGAGTAGAAGTGCGTCATATTGTTGGGGCAATTGCTAATGAAGCTGATATTAACAGTCGTTATATTGGTAATATAAAGCTATTTGGGAGCCATTCCACTATAGAATTACCAAAAAGTATGCCAAGAAAAATATTAACACATTTAAGTCGTACTTATATTTTAAATAAACCAATACAAATACAATTAATTGGTAATTCACAACAAATTAAACAAAGTGAGCGACATTCGATTCATCGTTTTAATGAAAACAGAAAAAATAATTATTTAAATTCTACTACTGCTGAAAAACGAAAATTTAAAAATAAAATGAATATTTCACAACGTAATCGTGATTAAAAATCATAAAAGATACCGAGTTCTTAAATTCACTCGGTATCAATATTTATATTAAGTTATTTTATTATATTTCAATATTTATTATACTATTTAAAATAGTATTTATATGTAATTCAATTATTTAAAATATAATTTTTATATATAAAAACCAGTCAATAATAAAAATTACATTTTATATATAAAATCTTTAATAAAAGATATTATTATATCTAGTAATTGAATATAAAAATTCTTTTAGAATACACATAAGATAATATATAAAAACTTATATAAATAGATTGATTAAAAAATCAATATTTTAAAAAATTATTTAATAATTCATACCCTTGTTCTGTTAAAATACTTTCCGGATGAAATTGAATACCTTCAATTTGAAATTCTTTATGATAAACACCCATAATCTCATCAAAATTATTTTTATTAAGTGACCATGCTGATACAGATAAAGATTCAGGAACAGTTTCTGTAGAAATTACTAATGAATGATATCTAGTTACAACAAGTGGGTTTTTAATACCATTAAATATCCCTTTACTGTTATGATAAATTATAGATGTTTTTCCATGCATCATTTTTCTAGCTCTTACAATAGAAGCCCCAAAAGCTTGTCCTATTGCTTGATGTCCAAGACAAACACCTAAAATGGGCAATTTACCTGCAAAATATTTTATAGCATCAAGTGATACTCCAGCGCAATTTGGGGCACCTGGACCTGGTGAAATCACAAGATGCGTAATAGAACTTTGTTCAATTTTTTTTAAAGTAATTTCATTATTACGTTTTACAATAACAGATGCTCCTAATTCACAGAAATATTGATAAAGGTTATAAGTAAATGAATCATAATTATCAATAATAAGCAAAAGCATAGATTCACCTATTAATTTTACTAATTAAATAAATATTGTAAAAATATTTTTATATTATAAAAATAAATAAATAATTTTAATAATATTTAACTGATATATTAACATTTTTATTAAAAAACAAACATAAATAAAAAAAATAAAAGAACGATCATATAAGTTATATTATAGATATAATGATAAATATAAATATATTTAATAAAATTATTAATAAAAACTATTTTTTAGTATTTAATTTTTAATAATATATAATTGGATTATATAATTACTTTATAAATATTTTATATAATTTATAAAATATAACTTTATTGATTTTATCACAATTTTATTTTTTTAAAATATTATTTATATATTTTAGTATTGTTAAAATATATAAATAACTAATTATTTTAAATATTTAAATAAATTTGGTAATACTACTATCTTTTTAATAAAATATAAACTAATATAATAATATTAATTATTATAAAAATTT
This sequence comes from Candidatus Providencia siddallii, assembly GCA_001457715.1. Classification (GTDB taxonomy): domain Bacteria; phylum Pseudomonadota; class Gammaproteobacteria; order Enterobacterales; family Enterobacteriaceae; genus Providencia_A; species Providencia_A siddallii. The sequence continues at coordinate 236,390 of CVRF01000001.1, forward strand.
AATAATATATTAAACTATTTAAATAAAGTTCTTCATATTTTTAAAAAAATAAATATAAAAAACTAATTAATTTTAAAATTAAATGATATCTAAAAAAATTAATTATCAAATCACAAAATTTATTATTAGTGCTATAAATGTAAATCAACTACCAAAAGATACAGGTGTTGAAATCGCCTTTATCGGAAGATCTAACTCTGGAAAATCAAGCGCGTTAAATTCTTTAATACAAAAAAAAAATTTTGCTCGTACAAGTAAAACTGCTGGTAAAACTAAATTTATAAATCTGTTTGAAGTTAAAAACGGAATCCGTATTGCTGATCTCCCAGGTTATGGATACGCTAATATTTCAAAAAAAATAAAATCTAATTTTATAAATTTAATTAATGAATATTTACAAAAAAGAAAATGTATTAAAGGAATTGTAATTATGATGGATATTCGTAATCCTCTTAATATAATCGATCTTCAATTAATCAAATGGATTTTAAAAAAAAACATACATTTATTAATACTTTTAACTAAAGCAGATAAATTATCTTTTAATGATCAAAAAAAACAATTATTTGAAGTGTATAATAAATTATCAATATTTAAAAATATTATCGAAGTGGAGTGTTTTTCAATATTTAAAAATATCGGAATAAATAAACTCCGTATGAAATTAAAGATATGGTTTACAGAATCTTAAAATTCATATTTTTTAAAAAAAAATATGAAATACTTTAAAACTTAACTCAATTTAAATAAATCTTTTATAAAAAACAAAAATAATTAACAAATTACTTTATATCATTACAATGATACTAATTATTTAACTTAAATTAATTAATTTAAGTTTTATTATAAATTATATAATCTTATAATTAATATGAATTTAATATTACTAATAAAACAAAAAAACAATTTTAAGAATTTTACAAACATATTTATTAATATTTTTTAATAATTAAAATTTAATAAAAAATCATTTAAATTATTATAAATTACTTCTAAGATAACCAATTTTTTATGATAACAAAACAAGAGTTTTTAATAAATTTCAAGAACACATATAATATACTCATTATATTATCAATTAATATTAAATAGTTAACAAATAATTTAAATAAATTATTATTTTATTCCACTGATATTTAAAAATTATATTTATATAGTATATGATTAACGTTAATATTAAATTAATAATCAAAAAAAAGATCTTTATTTATATTTTTAATAATTTATTACTATATATCCACATAGATATTAACTAACGAAGTGAATTCACAATATATTAAATATAAATAAAACCGTAATTTATCAAATTTTTTTTATTTTATTTAATCAAAATTTTATTTTTTAAATATAAATGTATAAATTTAATACATAATAAGCACATAATAAATAATTTTTATATATAAAATATTAACAATAAAACAACATATGTTAATATAAAATTATTAATTTTTATCAATTAAATAGTTAATTATTTTTGAAAAATCTTTACCATAATTAAAATTTTTATCAATAAAAATTTTATCATTACATAGTTGATATTTACCATTAACATATACTAGTGGAACACTAGTTGGTTTTAATATTCGTAAAACATTTTGTTGTTTTTTTACAATATATTTCATTAAAAAACTATTAAATATTGCATCGTAATCTTTACTAGATACATTAGCTTTAATAAACACATTGCGAATATCTTCTTTATTCTTTAAATTTTGTTTTTTTAAAACACTTTCAAATAAAATAGGCATCATTTTATCTTCTATTTTTAATATAATAGCAACTGCCCACGCTTTAGTTAATTCATCTCCTAATGGACCAAAGAAATCAACATGATAACGTTCTATTTTTATTTTTTTTAATAAATTTTTTTCTATTATTTTAGGTATTTTATATGCAATTTCAAATTGATAACAATGTAAACAATAAAAAGAAAAAAACTCAATAATTTGTGGTAAATTATGAACATATTTTATTTCTACATATTCCTTCCCTTCTATATAATTTACCGCGTAAATTCTAAAAGACATAATAACAAAAAACAAAGCTAACATATTTTTTTTCATAGGGAATTCCTAAAAACACATAAGCTTTAAAAATATTTTATCAATTTAAAATTGTATTATTTATATAACGCATAAACAATTTAAAGCTAAATTAATTATTTATATTAACCATAATAATATAAAATAATATATTTATATTTAAAATATTTTTCTAATAAGAATTTTAATATAAAGATATTAAAATTTTGTTTTTTAAATAACACTTAAGTTTTAAAATCACAAAATTTTCTTATTTTTGTTTAAGATGGTTAAAATAACTTTACATATGTTTAATAACATATTCTAATTTTAAATCATAATATGTTTTAGACTAACGCATTGTAACAAATTCTTCCGAAACTGTTGGATGAATCGCAATTGTATTATCAAAATCTCTTTTAGTAGCACCCATATTAAAAGCTACAACAAAACCCTGTAAAATCTCATCAACACCACAACCAATTCCATGAATACCTACTATTTTTTCATTTGTACCAACACATACTAGTTTTAATATACAAGGTATATCTAATGAAACATTAGCATCACGCATAGCAATAAAAGATGAATTATAGATCTTTATATTATTAATTCCATATTTTTTAATAGCTTGACTTTCAGTCATACCAACTGCACAAATAGGCGGATGAAAAAAAACTACTGTTGGAATGTTTTTATAATTTAAATAAGCATCTGGCATATCATTAAATAAACGATCAGATAATTTACGACCAGCTGCAACAGCAACTGGAGCAACCTTAGAAGCATATGTGTTGTCACCTATAGCATATATACCATTAATATTTGTATTTTGATATTGATCAACTTTAATATAACCATATTCATCTAACTCAACACCTACAGATTCAATATTTAAATTATTTGTTGCAGGTTTACGACCAATAGCCCAAATTAAAACATCTACTTTAAATTCCTGATTGTTTTCTAACTTCAAAATTAAAGATGAATCTTTATTTTTTAATATTTTTTTTAAAGAAACCCAAGTGTGTAATTTTATACCTTTTTTTTTCATTATTTCAATTAATCCATTAATGATTACAGAATCAAATGAACGTAAAGGAGAGTTTTTACGAACAAATAAATGGGTTTCAACACCAAATCCATTTAACATACCAGCTAACTCAACAGCAATATAACCAGCACCAACAATAGCAACACTTTTTGGTAATTCATTTAATTCAAAAAAACCATCAGATGTTATACCATATTCAGCTCCTAAAATTTTAGGAATTATCGGATAACTGCCTGATGAAATCAGAATATGATCTGATGTATAAATTTTATTATTAACTTTTAACGTATTAGCATTAATAAAACTAGCATGACCATTAATCACTGTAATATTATTTTTTTTAAAATTTTTTTTATAAAATATTTGGAGATTATTAATATAAACTGAACGCGTCTCAATTAATTTTTTCCAATTAAAATTATTTATAGTTATATTAAAACCATAATTAGACGCATAAATATTGATTATCTCAGAAACATTAGCTGCATACCACATAATTTTTTTTGGTACACAACCTAAATTAACACAAGTTCCTCCGATTAATTTTTCTTCAATTATTGCACATTTTTTTCCATACATTGCTGCCTGTTTTATAGAAGATATGCCTCCGCTACCTGCACCAATTGCAATATAATTATAATGTTCATTCATAATATATTAATTCCTAATTTTAAAATATCTAATAAACTACTTTTATTAAATTCTATTAATTTAATTATATATACAAACTAATTTAAAAGATAAAACTATCATTTAAAAAAATAGTTTTATATAATAAAAATATACAATTATTATCAATATAATTTTTACTAAATTTATATTATATTATATATTAATTTAAAATTAAAATTAATATTTTATATTAAATTAATATATTAAAATTAATATCAATTATATATTGATAATCTTTTATTTTTTTATATTCGTAAAATATATAAAATAATTAAATTTAAAAACATAGTTTATGTTTAAACCTTATATAAGATATAAGTTTTTCATTACATTATTAAATAATATAATACCAAAAGTATATAATAATTATTATTATATTTTAAATATTTTATATTAAAAATTAAATTTATTTTTATTAAAAATAGTTATTTAAAATATAAATTTTTTACTATTTAAAACAATATTATTTTTAATAAATAACAACAATTGATTATATATAATATGTATAATATATATTAAATTATTTAATAATATAAATTATTACATATTAAATATATAAAATAATTAAATTTAAATACTATTTAATTATCGCAAACTTAATGTATTAATAAATTTTTTATAAACATCTTCTGCATTTAATGTTTTTTTTTCTTTAGGACCAACTAAAACAAAAACAGGCTCTCTAGATAAAAAAGAACGAATTTCAATTATTAAACTCCATAAAGTTTGAGACAATAAAAATTGTTGTCTTAAACGCTGATATTGTTCTGGAGAAATATCAATAATATCATTTTGTTGAGATATTATACGTTGATTAATTAATAAATTTGTATTAATGCGAGCATAAATCGCAAATAATTGTGATAATTGTATCTGTTTTTCTTTAATAATTTCATTAAATAATTCAAAAGTAACACCTTTTTTATTAATATTACTCAATTCATTGATCATTGTATCTACAACATCAGCAATCTTTTCAAATGGAGCTGACACTGTTAAGTTACAACTTGTTTTTTTATATCGCATTCTACAAATTAAACTACTAATAACTTCATTTTTAATATATTTTTTATTAAACGTTTTTTGCAGTGATCTATAAATAATATCACGCGCTAAATTACTTTCCCAATATCTTAATAATCCATTTGAATCTTTTATAGGAAACCGATCAATATCCCAAATTAACGTTATCACCTCGTTTAATAAATAATTTTTTGTTATACATATATACTTTTGTTTTATAGAAGCTAAAATAGCAATAGAAACAGGTTCTAAACGCTTTCCTTTTAATGACGAAAAATTTTGTATAATACCATTAAATAATACACGCATATCAACATTCCCAACTATATATAATATCATTACATCTGGAGTATACCATTTTTTAAAAAAAGTTTTTACATCATCTAATGAAACGTTTTCAGACACATTTTGTCCGGGATCAAATCCCAACATAGATGAATCTTTCAATCTAGATCTCCAAACTGGATCTTTTATATTTAAAGGCATAGTTGTTACTGGTATATTTTGATCTTTTAAAGAGTAATATAAAACTTCTTCAGTACATATAATATCTTTAACTAAAGTTGATAAACAATTTAAAGCCTGTTTAATCAAATAATGATTATTATTTGGCAGACTTAAACTATAAATTGTATAATCATAAGAAACAATAGCATGTACCATAAATACAATATTATTGTAACAAGATTTACAGAAAAAATCTTTTTGTGATTTTAATATCATATATTCTTTATTTTGATAAGATAATGCCATTTTAGGTATTAAAAAACTATATCCCTTTTCTCCTACATTTTCATTAATTGAACCAGTTTTAATAATCAATTTAAACTGAATACTATCATTAGGCCTTTGTGGTGTTTGCAATAATTGCCAACTGAAATTATTTTTTAATTTACCTTCTTTCCATGCAGGATCAGGTTGTAATATTTCAGCATAAACATAACGAACAATTAACAATAATATTACAGCAAAAATACACCGAACTTTAAAGTTCTGCATATAAACCTCTTTAGTTTTTTTATCATTTAAAATGATAATATAATTATTTTTTTATTTTAAATGAAATCTAATTTAGATAGGTTTTATTTAATAAATAATAATTAATCGTATTTAAATTATATAATTATTTAATCGTGCAAAAAAACAATTAAATAATATTTCGATAATTACTTATTTTTTTATTTTGCTGTTATAATGTATTATTAATACGTTAATATTATTATATTACAATTTAATATAAGAATATGCTTTTATTATTTTTTAATTTCTTATTCAATAATAATTAACATAATTGATTAAAAACATTTAATAAGATATCATGATTATGATATGGCTATAATCAATTTCAAAAATAGATATTTAATTATAATAAAAACCAATATATTTAACAGTTTTTCTTAAAAAGAAATAATATCAAAAATATTAATACCATTAATATTAATTAATGCTTTATTTATAACAAATACTATAAAACCAAATAAAATATTTTCTAATTTTATTTATATTTAAATTAGATAACAAATTATATAACTATTTTCAAATTCAATTAATATTATTATTAAATTATTCTAAATAATCTTACTTACAGTATACTAATATATAATTTAATTATATAAATAAAAACGCAAATAAAAATAATTAAAAATATTTATATTTTCAATTTTGATGAATTTCAAATTTTAATATTTATTTATAAATAACCATTTTAAAATTTTTAAAAATTAATTTAAATAATCTATAATTAATAAATTATAAAAAAAACATTAAAAGTTAAAAATAAAATTTTTTATATATTAATAAATATTAAAATATTATATTTTATCTTAAATTAATATAATTATATAATTACTATTATATAATCAATAATGTTTTTATAATAATTTTAATATTAGTATAAAAATCGTTTACTTTATAAATGTATTATTTTTTAAATAAAAAACAATTTAATTTTAAAATTATTGTAATAAAGAAATATCAGCGACTTTTAAAAATAAATCACGTAATTGTTTAAGTAAATTTAATCGGTTGATTCGAACTGTTTGATTCTCATCCATTACTTTTACATTTTTAAAAAAATCATCAATACTTTCACACAAAGATGATAACTGAATTAACGCTTCTTTATAATTTTTATTTATAATAATTGGAACTAATTTAATTTGAATCACAATTATGCTTATTGCTATTTTCACCTCTTGAGGTGTTTTAAATTCAGAAATTAAAACATTATCAAATAATTTAGTTTTCGATTTATTCAAAATATTAGAAACACGTTTATTTATTTTTATTAAATTCTTTCCTTCTTTTGAAGAATTAAAACAATTTACTGCTTTCACTCTTTCATTAAAATCATATAAGTTAGTTGGATAACAATTTAATACAGACTGTATAATATTTAAATTATAACCAAGTTCTTGATACCAAACAGATAAACGGTCAAACATAAATTTAATAACATCATTCACTACATTACAATTAGTTAATTTATCACCATATAGATAAACAGATTCTTGAATTATATCAATTAAATTGATATCATATCTTTTTTCAATAATAATACGTAAAATACCAAATGTATTTCTACGTAAAGCAAATGGATCTCTATTACTTTTAGGGTAATAACCAATACCAAAAATACCAATTAATGTATCTATTTTTTCCGCAATAGCAAGTGCAGAAGAAACTTTAGTAGAAGGTAATTCATCATTAAAAAACTTAGGTTGATATTGTTCTTTCAATGCTAACGCAACATCTTTAATCTCACCATCACGAAGAGCATAATGCATACCAATAATACCCTGCATATCTGTATATTCAAAAACCATATTAGTTAATAAATCACATTTTGATAAAACACTTGCACGATCTACTTGATAAATATTTGCACCAATTTTTTTAGCAATCAATCTCGATAACACTTTTATCCTAAAAGTTTTTTCATATAAAGTTCCTAATTGTTTTTGAAATAAAACCATTTTTAAACGCTGTAAATTATATTCTAAATTATATCTACTATCATTTTTAAAAAAAAATTCAATATCAATCAATCGCTGACGTGCTATCTTTTCGTTTTCAAAAATAATTTCTTCAGTATTAATTGATTCAATATTTATTACAAAAATAAAATTTGGCATTAAATTTCCAATTTTATCATAAATAAAAAAATATCTTTGGTATTTTTTAAAAATAAATACTAATATTTCCAAAGGAATTTCTAAAAATTTTTTTTCAAATTTAGCAGTTAATATAACAGGCCATTCAACTAAAGATGTAACTTCTTCAATCAATAAATCATCAGTTCTTAAATCTATTTCACATCCTAACAATTTTGCAGCTTTTTTTATATTATATATAATAACATTTTTTCGTTCTTCATAATCAGCAATAACCATCCCATATTTATATAATATCGCAGGATATTGATCAGCACTATCAATAATTAATTCAGATTTTCCAATAAAACGATGACCACGAATAATACGTTTACTATTAATACCAAAAATTTTACCATCAATTAAATGATTACCAAAAAGCATAGTAACGGTATGAACAGGGCGTATAAATTGCATATTATGATTAGACCAGCGCATTAATTTTGAAAAAGGTAAATTCAGAAGAGAATTAGTAACAACACTAACAAATAATTTACTAATATTTTTTTCTTTTGTTTTTGTGCGATAATATAACCATTCTCCTTTTTCAGTTCTTAAGCGTTCGATTTTATCAATAGAAATATTATGATTATTAGCCCAAGCTACTGCTTCTTTAGACAAACTTCCATCTTTATTAAAAGCTTTAGAAACAGCTGGACCACGTTTTTCAATTTTACAATCATATTTTGACAAACATAAATCAAAAATTTTTAATGCCAAACGACGTGGAGTTGCAAACCAACTTATTTTACCGTGAGAAATATTTAATTTTTTAAGCTCCTCGCCAAAATTTCGAGCAAATGATTCAGCTAATGAACGAAGAGATTTTGGTGGTAATTCTTCCGTACCAATTTCTACAAAAAAAATTTGTTGGATCATAATAATTCCTAATTTTTAAAACACAAAGGAAACCCAAGTGATTTACGATAATTCAAATAAGCTTCACCTACACGTTTACTTAAATTACGAATTCGTAAAATATAATGCTTTCTCTCAGTAACAGAAAATACATTACGAGCTTCTAATAAGTTAAAAACATGACCTGCTTTTAATATACACTCATAGGCTGGTAAAATTAAAGGATTTTTTAAAGACAAAAGATACAAAACTTCTTTTTCGTATTGATTGAAACATTTAAATAAAAAATCTATATTTGTATATTCAAAATTATAAATAGATTTTTCCACCTCATTTTGATAAAAAATATCACCATAAGTTATTTTCCCAAAAGAACTATTAGACCAAATAAGATCATAAACATTATCAATCTTTTGAATATACATCGCAAGACGTTCAAGACCATATGTTATCTCACCAGAAACTGGTTTGCATTCAAGACCACATACTTGTTGAAAATAAGTAAACTGTGTAATCTCTAATCCATTTATTTGCACTTCCCAACCAAGCCCCCAAGCACCAAGCGTTGGATTTTCCCAATCATCCTCAATAAAACGAATATCATGAATAGTCAAATCAATACCTAAATTTTGTAAAGAACAAATATATAATTCTTGAATATTTTCAAATGAAGGTTTAATAATGACTTGAAATTGATAATAATGTTGTAAACGATTTGGGTTTTTACCATAACGTCCATCACTAGGTCTTCTAGATGCCTGAACATATGCTATTGCAATAGGCTCAGGGCCTATTGCACGCAAGCATGTCATTGGATGAGAAGTTCCTGCACCAACCTCAAGATCTAATGGTTGAATAATAACGCATCCATGCTTTACCCAATATGCTTGTAAAGCGAAAATAAGTCCCTGAAAAGTTTTAATATCATACTGATACATGCTAAAAAATAAACTCTTAATAAAATTAACTTGTTATAATATTTTATTATTAAATAAATCTTAATACATAAAAATTATTTTAAATAATTTATTTAAAAAATTAATTAATAATTTAAACTTTCATAAAAATATTACTTAAAAATTAGATTTAAAATTCAATTAATAAAATATATCATTATTTAAATATGATAAAAAATAAAATTTTATTTTAAAAAATAAAAATATTTAATATATAATATAAAAATAAAAAATATTATAATGTTTATTATATAACAAATATTAATTATTAAAAATAATAATTATTAAATAATACGAAATATACTTTTATAAAAGTAATTAATTTTATAATAAATTAATATTTTTAATCAAATATATTTGATATTAATAACTATTTACAAAAAACATAAATTTTTATAAAAAGATATTATTTAATACAAAACAATAAATTGACAATTTTATTTTAAATAACTATCAATTATTCCAATAATTACATTTAAATATTTTTTAAAACATTAAAATAAATTATTTATTAATTTAATGTTATGTAAATTAAAAATAAACTACATGCATCTTACATATTGTTATACAAAAATAATTTTTATATAATTTTTTTATATACTTTAAAAATATTTTTAATAAAACAAAAAAAATACAGTTTTAAATAATAATTACAATAATTTATTTCATTATTTTTCTAATTTCAATAAAAATATCTTTTTAATTTTAAATTATAGACATATATAAATAAGAACGATTACTTTATTAAAACTTACAAAATTAAAATACATATTTATATATTTTAAATAGTATATTTTTTACATAACACAAACACTAAATAACTAAATGTTAATTAAAATAATTAATAAATATTAAATTTAAAATAAAACTAAACAAATTTTAATTAATATTAACTATAATAATATATTATATATCAAATATAATAACATTATTAAAATATAAAATATTATTTTTAAATATCAAAATAAGTATTAGGAAAGAAATTGAAAATACATAAAAATGCAGGGAATCTTCCAATTCAAAGCGATTTAATTAATATTGCAGAGCTGACAGCTAAGTACTACATACAACAACCAGATCCAAATAATTATACACAATTAATAAAGTTCGGTACTTCTGGACATCGTGGTATTTCATCAAATAAAAATTTTAATGAAAACCATATAATTGCAATAGCTCAATCTATTGCTGAGTTACGAAAAAATCATAATATAAGAGGCCCATGTTACATCGGAAAAGATACTCATGCATTATCAGAAGCTGCTTTTATTACTATTATTGAAGTGCTAACTGCTAATAAAATATACGTTATTATTCAAAAAAATAATGGATTTACACCAACTCCTGTTATTTCTTATATGATTTTAAATCACAATAAAAATAATTCAAATATTGCAGATGGTATTATAATTACTGCATCTCATAACCCACCTGAATATGGAGGTGTTAAATATAACTATATTAACGGAGGTCCAGCTAATATATATATAACATCTATTATTGAATATAATGCTAACAAAATTTTAACTAACAATATTAATAAGATTAAGCGTATAAATTTTAATAGAGCGTTAACTAGCAAATATGTAATTGAAAAAAACTTTATATCTAATTATGTAGCAAACCTTAATCAAGTAATAAATATTAAAGCAATATCTGATTCTAAACTTAAAATAGCCGTAGACCCTTTAGGTGGCTCTGGCATTGAGTATTGGAAAAAAATTGCTGATTATCATCAATTAAATATTAAAATACTCAATGATCAAATAGATCAAACATTTCGTTTTATACCACTAGATTACGATGGAGTAATACGTATAGATTGCTCATCACGATGGTCTACAACAAATTTACTAAATATAAAAGAAAAATTTGATTTAATACTCACAAATGATCCTGATCACGATCGTCATGGTATTATTACCCCTGATGGTTTAATGGATTCTAATCATTATCTAGCTGTAGCTATTGATTACTTATTTCGTAATAGAACAAAATGGAGTAAAAATCTAGCCATAGGAAAAACACTAGTTTCTAGTAAAATAATTGATTTTATAGTAAATGATATGAAACGCAAATTAATAGAAACATCAATTGGTTTTAAGTGGTTTTCTAATGGGTTATTCAATGGAAATTTAGGTTTTTGCGGAGAAGAAAGTGCTGGGGCTTCATTTCTTAAATTTGACGGAACACCTTGGTCAACTGATAAAGATGGTATTATTTCATGTTTATTAGCAGCAGAAATCACTGCAGTTACAGGTGAGAATCCACAACAAAACTACAATAAATTAGCAAAAAAATTTGGATCGTCAATATATAAACGAATTCAATTAAAAACAAATAATAAAAAAATATTAAAATTAAATAACTTATCATCTAATCTTATAACAACTAATATATTTGCTGGAAATAAAATAAAAAAAATTTTAACTAGAGCTCCATATAAAAATGCTGATATCGGAGGATTTAAAATTATCACAAATCAAGGTTGGTTTGCAGCTCGAAAATCAGGAACAGAGAACACATACAAAATATATTGCGAAAGCTTTAAAGGGAAAAAACATCTTAATTTAATTGAAAAAGAAGGTTTTAAAATAATCAAAATACTATTTAATTAACTCATTAATAATAAATTAATTTTAAAAAATTTTATAATTGTAAATTACACTTATACATTTACTTACTAAATATTTGTAACAATTTTGAAAAAATTATTTTAATCTTATTTTTTTTAAAAGGAAAAATTAATGAATAAAATTTATAATTTTAGTGCAGGACCAGCAATGCTGCCTACAGAAGTAATGCGTGATGCTAAACTAGAATTTTGCGATTGGAATGGAATAGGTGTATCTATATTGGAAATAAGTCACAGAGAAAAATATTTTATTGAAATTGTAAAAGAAGCAGAACAAAATTTACGTGATCTATTAAAAGTTCCGAATAATTACAAAATTTTATTTTGTCATGGTGGAGCTCGTACACAATTTTCAATTATTCCAATGAATTTATTAGGAAAAAAAACAACTGCTGATTATATTGTTAGTGGATATTGGTCTAACTTTGCAGCAAATGAAGCTAAAAAATATTGTAAAACCAATATTATTAAAATACTTGAAGAAAAAAATGGTAAACAGAGCTTAAAACAAATGAGTAAATGGTTATTAAATAAAGAATCTGCTTATGTTCATTATTGCCCTAATGAAACAATAAGTGGATTAGCTATACATGAAGAACCTATTTTTTTTAAAAATAAAACTATTATTGCAGATTGCTCATCTTCTATTTTATCAAAACCAATTGATATTAGTCTTTATGGTGTAATTTATGCTAGCGCACAAAAAAACATTGGTCCATCTGGAATTACCATAGTTATCATTCGTGAAGATTTACTTGGAAAAGCATCTTTACAAACACCTTCAGTTTTTAACTATACACTTTTAACCAAACACAAATCAATGATTAATACACCGTCAACATTCTCATTATATTTATCTGGTATGGTTTTAAAATGGTTAAAAAAACAAGGAGGATTAGAGAAAATTATAATTAAAAATTATAAAAAATCACAGTTACTATACAATATAATAGATAACTGTAACTTTTATATTAATAAAATCGCACAAAAAAATCGTTCTATTATGAATGTACATTTTCGAACACAAGATAGTAAATTAGATAAAATTTTTATAAAAGATGCGAAAAATAAAGGACTTTTTTCATTAAAAGGACATAAATCTTTAGGTGGAATACGTGCATCTATTTATAACGCAATGCCTATAGATGGTGTTACAGCTTTAGTTGATTTTATGATAGATTTTAAACAACGTTATACACAATAAATTATATTTATAATTATATTAACTAAACCAAATACAATACACAAAATATTAATTTTATGAATTTTATAACATTAAAACCAATCTCTTTAGTTAATGGTAGTATTAATTTACCAGGATCAAAAAGCATATCAAACAGAGCACTCTTATTATCCGCTATGGCAAAAGGTACAACTAAATTATTAAATTTACTAGATAGTGATGATGTATATTACATGTTAAACGCATTAAACAAATTAGGTGTAAATTATGAACTTTCTAATAAAAAAACATATTGTCAAATTGAAGGTGTTGGTGGATGTTTATCATATAATAATAAATTAGAAATTTTTCTTGGAAATGCTGGAACTGTAATGAGATTTTTAACTGCAGCACTTTCCGTATACAGTAATAATATTGTTCTTACTGGTATTAAACGTATGAAAAAACGACCAATTGGAGATTTAGTTGATTCATTAAAAAAAAGTGGTGCTAAAATAGAATATTTGAATAAAAAAAATTACCCTCCTATTTTATTAAAAGGAGGTTTTATTGGTGGTGATATTCATATTAATGGATCTATTTCAAGCCAATTCATAAGCGCTCTATTAATGATATCACCATTTGCTATTAAAGATGTAACAATTATTATAAATAATAAAGTTGTATCAAAATCCTACATAGATATCACTATAGCATTAATGAGAATTTACGGAGTATTTGTTATTAATAAAAATTACAAATATTTTTTTATAAAAAGCAAACAACAATACAAATCACCAGGAGAATATTTAATAGAAGGAGATGCATCTTCTGCATCATATTTTTTAGCAGCTGGAGCAATTAAAGGAGGAGTTGTTCGTGTTATTGGTGTTGGAAAAAAAAGCATACAAGGAGACATCGAGTTTGCAAACATCTTAAAAAAAATGGGAGCGATTATTCATTGGCATGATAACTATATAGAATGCAAAAGGTTTACACTCAAAGGAATTAATATAAACATGAATTCAATTCCTGACACAGCAATGACTATCGCTATAGTAGCTTTATTTGCAAAAGGAAAAACAATTATCAAAGATATATACAATTGGCGTATCAAAGAAACAGATAGAATATTTGCTATGACGAATGAGTTACGTAAAATAGGTGCTACAATTAAAGAGGGATATGATTATATTGAAATCTCACCACCAAAAAAATTCAATTACGCAAAAATTAAAACATATAATGACCATCGTATTGCTATGTGTTTTTCACTTATAGCTTTATCAAAAATTCCTGTTACAATTTTAAATTGTAATTGTATCACAAAAACATTTCCTTATTATTTTAATCAACTAAAATCTATTAGTCATAAAAATTTTTTTAATTAACATAAATATTTTATTTTTATATAAAAACTAAACTTTATCTAATTGTTTAATATTCTAAGGAATAACTATGATAACAATTGCTCATGTTATTGCTATTGATGGAACTAGTGCTTCTGGAAAAGGAACTATTTGTAAAACATTAGCAAATAAATTAGGATGGAATTTTTTAGATTCAGGCGCAATTTATCGCGTATTAGCATTAGCTGCATTGCAGCATAATATAGATATCAAATCAGAGCATTCATTAGCTAATTTAGCTAAAAATTTAAATATAAATTTTATATCTAAACAAGATATTTTCAAAGTATTCCTTGACAATAAAGATATAACTAATCTAATTAAAACTGAAGAAATTGGAAATTTAGCATCAAAAACAGCTATTCTACCTATAGTTAGAAAATCATTATTAGTACATCAACGTTCTTTTAGAGTCTCACCTGGGTTAATTGCCGATGGTCGTGATATGGGAACTGTAGTTTTTCCTGACGCATCTGTTAAAATCTTTCTTGATGCTTCAATTCAAGAACGAACTAAACGACGAATGAAACAATTACAAAAAAAAGGATTATACGTAAATTTTAAACAACTTTTAAATAAAATTCAAGAACGAGATCATCGCGATCAAATACGATTTTTTTCTCCTCTTATTAAAGATAAAAACGCTTTAATCCTTGATTCCACAAATATGTCAATTGAAGATGTTTTTAAAAAAATCTATACTTATATAAAAAAAACACTAGAATTATCATAATAAATAGCTATATTAAAAATAATCGTTATATAACATATAATTAATTACTTACTAATTAATTATTTTAAGCAAAACACTCATACATAAGGATTTTTGTATGACATATAAAATAACCGATATTTTGCTGGAAGCTGAATTGGTTTTTATTTAAAACTCTTGAAGACAATTAAGATGACTGAATCTTTTGCTCAACTATTTGAAGAATCCATAAAACATATTGAAACTCGACCTGGTTCTATAATTAAAGGAACAGTCGTTGCTATAGATAAAGACATAGTCCTTGTTGACGCAGGTTTGAAATCAGAATCTGCTATACCAATAGAACAATTTAAAAACTCTCAAGGTGAATTAGAAATTAAAATTAATGATAAAATAGATGTAACTCTTGATGCTATAGAAGATGGATTTGGAGAAACTATATTATCACGAGAAAAAGCTAAGCGTCATGAAGCATGGCAAACATTAGAACAAGCATATAATGAAACAAAAACTATTACTGGTGTTATTAGTAGTAAAGTTAAAGGTGGGTTTACAGTAGAATTAAATACTATACGCGCATTTTTACCTGGATCACTAATAGATATACGTCCAGTTCGTGACTCTACTATATTAGAAGGAAAAGAACTTGAATTTAGAGTTATTAAGCTTGACCAAAAAAGAAATAATGTTGTAGTTTCACGTCGTGCCGTAATTGAATCTGAAAATAGTGCAGAACGTTGCCTTCTTTTAAGAACTTTACAAGAAGGTATAAAAATTACAGGTGTTGTTAAAAATCTTACTGACTATGGTGCTTTTGTTGATTTAGGTGGAGTTGACGGTCTATTACACATCACAGACATGGCATGGAAACGCGTAAAACATCCTAGCGAAATAGTAAATATTGGCGACGAGATTAATGTAAAAGTACTAAAATTTGACAGAGAACGAATTAGAGTTTCTTTAGGACTTAAGCAACTAGGAGAGGATCCTTGGAATTCCATAGCTAAACGTTATCCAGAAGGAACTAAATTAACTGGACGTGTTACAAATCTTACAGATTATGGATGCTTTGTTGAAATTCAAGAAGGTATAGAAGGACTTGTTCATGTTTCCGAAATGGATTGGACTAACAAAAATATTCATCCATCTAAAATAGCTAATGTTAACGATCTTGTTGATATAATGGTTTTAGATATTGACGAAGAGCGTAGACGTATTTCATTGGGTATGAAACAATGTAACTCTAATCCATGGCAACAATTTGCAGAAATCTACAACAAAGGTGATCGAGTTGAAGGTAAAATTAAATCAATTACAGATTTTGGTGTTTTTATAGGATTAAATGGTGGAATAGATGGTCTAGTACATTTATCTGATATTTCGTGGAGTATAAATGGTGAAGAAGCAGCTCAGGGGTTTGTAAAAGGTGATGAAATATCTGCTATTGTTCTACAAGTTGATGCAGAACGTGAACGAATATCTTTAGGTATAAAACAATTATCTGAAGATCCATTAAATAATTACTTAACTTCAATTAAAAAAGGTTCTATTGTTAACGGTAAAATAACTGCGATTGATTCTAAAGGAATAACTGTTGAATTAAGTGTTGGTGTTGAAGGATATTTACGTGGATCTGAAATTTTACGAGATAAAATTGAAGATGTATCCAAAATTTTATCTATTGGTGATAACATAGAAGCTAAATATATTGGTGTTGACCGTAAAAACCGTATAATTAACTTATCTGTTTATACTAAAGATGATATAGAAGAAAAAAATGTTGTTACAACAACAATTAAACCAGAAAATTCTAATTTTAGCCACAACACTATGTTGGAAGCCTTTAAAGCAGCTAAAGAAAATAACTAATAAATGTAGATAAGCAATTAATAATAATAAACTTTAATTTCAGTTAGGAGAAAAAATGACTAAATCTGAACTAATTGAAAAACTAATTAACCAAAAAAATAATTTTTCAACGAAAACAATAAAAAAAACAGTTAATGGATTACTTGAGTACATGGCTAATACATTAGCTAACGGAAAACGTATTGAAATTCGTAATTT
This sequence comes from Candidatus Providencia siddallii, assembly GCA_001457715.1. Taxonomy (GTDB): domain Bacteria; phylum Pseudomonadota; class Gammaproteobacteria; order Enterobacterales; family Enterobacteriaceae; genus Providencia_A; species Providencia_A siddallii. The sequence continues at coordinate 254,111 of CVRF01000001.1, forward strand.
TGGAAGTTTTTCTATTCATTACCGAGCTTCACATTTTGCTAGAAACCCAAAATCTGGAAATAAAGTATTCATAGAAAGTAAATTCATACCACACTTTAAACCAAGTAAAACATTACGTGAACGTATTAAAAGAGAATATCAATAAAAAAACAGCGCTTGTGTTTTTAAAGCGCTGTGTTTTTTACAAATTATATAAATACAAAAATACATTTAATTAATATAAAAATTATTAAATAAAATTATATTTTATTATATCTTTTTTAAATAAAAATTTTACTTATATAACCAATAATTTTAAAAAAATAAACTATAAATCAATACTTTTAAATTTAAATAAATAATTATGTTTAATATTTTTAATAAAAGTCATATATTTTATATATAATTATCGAAATAATTTATTTTAAATAAACTATTTTTATACATAATAACTTAATATTTTAAATATTTTATATAGCTAATTTACTGTTTTACTATAATGCTTATAGATTGTATCTATCAAAATTTATTTTTTATATTGTTTACTACATTATTATTATAACAGATTATATTAAAATCATATTTTATGATATAACATATTTTCTATTTAAAATAATACGATCTATATAAAATTCATACTTTAGTATCATAATTAGTTCTACATTTTTCTAAGTAGAATTTAGCTATTTATAAATTTGGTAAATTGTATGAACAAAAAAAAAATTTACTTAAAACAAACATTCCGCCGTTTATGGCCAATAATTTCTCCTTTTAAATCAAGTTTAATTATCGCATCAGTTGCTCTTATAATTAACGCTGCTGTAGATGCTTTTATGATTTCTTTATTAAAACCGTTATTAGATATAGGTTTTGATAAAACAGATAATAATATATTAAAATGGTTACCTCTTGCAGTACTTGGATTAATGGTTATTCGTGGAACATCTGGATTTATTTCTACTTACTGTATTTCATGGGTAGCAGGAAAAGTTGTTATGAATATGCGTAGAAAACTATTTCAACATATGATAGGAATGCCTGTTAGTTTTTTTGATCAACAATCAACAGGTACACTTCTTTCACGAATAACATATGATTCTGAACAAATTGCATCTTCTTCATCAGGCGCATTAATAACAATTATACGGGAAAGCGCTTATATTATTGGTTTATTTGTAATGATTTTTTATTATAACTGGCAACTTTCACTAATCTTAATAGCAATTGCTCCAGCAGTTTCTATAACTATTCATATAGTTTCTGAACGTTTTCGTAAAATAAGCAAAAATATGCAAACTGGGATGGGTCATGTTACAGCTAGTGCGGAGCAAATGTTAAAAGGGCATAAAGAGATTTTAATTTTTGGTGGACAAGAAATTGAAAAAAAACGATTTAATAACGTTAGTAATAATATGCGTTGCCAAAATATGAAAATGGTCACAGCTTCAGCAATTTCTGATCCAGTTGTTCAATTAATAGCTTCTGTTGCACTAGCTTTTATTTTATATTCAGCAAGTTTTCCAGAAATTCGTAACCAATTAACATCAGGAACAATTGCTGTTGTTTTTTCTACAATGTTTGCATTAATGCGCCCTTTGAAATCATTAACTAATGTTAACTCTCAATTCCAACGTGGAATGATTGCATCACAAACTTTATTTACTATTTTAGATAGCGCTCAAGAAAATAATAAAGGAACAAAAGTTTTAAAAAATGTAAAAGGAGATATTGAATTTATTAATGTTACTTTCACTTACGCAACAAAATATTACCCAACACTAGAAAATATATCATTTACTTTACCAGCTGGTAAATCTATAGCATTAGTTGGGCGATCAGGTTCAGGAAAATCAACAATAGCAAATTTATTTACACGATTTTATGATATAGATAAAGGATGTATACGTATCGATGGTCATGATATTCAAGATTACACATTAGAATCATTGCGTAGTCAAGTCGCTTTAGTATCACAACACGTTTATTTATTTAATGACACTATTGCTAATAATATTGCATACGCAACAGGTATCAATTATAGTAATAAACTTATTGAAAAAGCTGCAAAAGCTGCTTACGCAATGGATTTTATTTCTAAACTAGATAAAGGACTAAATACAATAATTGGAGAAAATGGTGTTATGCTTTCCGGTGGGCAAAAACAACGTATTGCTATTGCTCGTGCTTTACTGCGAAATGCGCCTATTTTAATTTTAGATGAAGCTACATCATCATTAGATACTGAATCTGAGCACAAGATTCAAACTGCATTAAATGAACTTCAAAAAAATAGAACATCTTTAATTATTGCACATAGATTATCAACTATTAAAAACGCAGATGAAATTATAGTAATCGAAGATGGATGTATCGTGGAACGTGGTAATCATGATGAATTATTAGCACTAAATGGTGCGTATGCGCATCTACATAAAGTACATTTCAGTCAATGATAGAGCGTATTTGGTTTAGTAACACAGGACTGTACATATTATTACTACCATTATCTTTTTTATATGGTTTAATATCGTTTATTAGACGAATTATTTATAAAATTATTCCTTCTAATCAATGGAAAGCACCGATTCCTGTTATTGTTATTGGAAATTTAACTATAGGTGGAAATGGTAAAACCCCTTTAGTTATATGGTTAACTAAAGCGTTAATTAAAGAAGGATATCAAGTTGGTGTTGTATCTAGGGGATATAGAGGTAAATCAAAAAAATATCCATTAATTCTTAATAAGAACACAACAACAACAACTGCAGGAGATGAAGCTGTACTAATTTTTAAACGTACAAATGTTCCTGTAGCTATCGCCCCAAAACGTAGTAAAGCAATTCAAGCTTTATTAAATAAATATAATTTAGATATTATTATAACTGACGATGGTTTACAACACTATTCATTACATCGTGATTATGAAATAATTGTTATTGATGGGAAAAGGCGATTCGGGAATGGTTGGTGGATACCAGCTGGTCCTATGCGTGAACGTGTACATCGTTTAACAAGTGCAAATACTTTAATTCTTAATGGTGGAAGACCTCAAGGTAAAGAAATATTAATGTCACTTGAAGGTGATATTGCAGTAAACCTTTATAGCGGAAAAACATGTAATGTTATAAATTTAAAATCTGTGGTTGCTATGGCTGGAATAGGTTATCCAAACCGTTTTTTTGTATCTTTAGAAAATAAAGGTTTGTTTTTAATTAAAACTTATGCTTTTTCTGATCATAAACCATATAAAGTACAACAACTAATCTCATTAACCAAAAAAAACGAAATTTTATTAATGACAGAAAAAGATGCTATTAAATGTTACGAATTTGCACAATCTAACTGGTGGTATCTACCAGTAAATGTAAAATTGAACAAACAAAAATCTAAATTTATTATAAATGAAATAAAAAAAGTTATTGTTAATAACAAAAAAATAATATTATAATTAAATTAAATATAAGTATTTATATTAATATTTTAATATTAAACTTTAAAATATTTTTTCTAATTTAGATTTATATTATTTATTTTTATATTATATATGAAAATTTTTATAAACTATTTTTAATCTAAATTAGATTATTAAAATTAAACAAACAATAAAAAATATTATAACGCTAATTATGTTTAATATAATTATTCCAGCACGTTATCATTCAACTCGTTTACCAGGAAAACCACTTGCAGATATTCATGGTAAACCAATGGTTGTCAGAGTTATGGAACAAGCTATAAAAACTAATGCTTCTAGGGTGATAATAGCAACAGACCACAAAGATATTGCTAATGTTATTACTAAAGTTGGTGGTGAAGTATGTATGACAAAAAATAGTCATCTTTCTGGAACAGAAAGAATAGCAGAAGTAATTGATATCTATGGTTTTTCAGATAACGAGATTATTGTTAACGTTCAAGGTGACGAACCATTGATTATACCAGAACTTATTAATGAAGTCGCGTATAATTTTATAAATAAAAAATTTGACATGATTACATTAGCAACTTACTTTAAAAATCCTAAAGAAATATTTAATTCAAATATAGTTAAAGTTGTAACTGATAAAAAAGGATGTGCTTTATATTTCTCTAGAGCGACAATTCCTTGGAGTAAAAATTATTTTAATGCAAAACATATAAATATTAAAAAAAATCTTTTACGTCATATTGGTATATATGCTTATAGCGCTGGTTTTATACGTAATTATATTAAATTAAAATCTAGTCAATTAGAAAAAATAGAAATGCTTGAACAAATTAGAGTTTTATGGCATGGAAAAAAAATATATGTAAATATTACAGATATTCAACATCACTATAACGTTGATACTTTAAAAGATCTTGAACTTGTTAGAAAAAGATTTAAATCAAATTTAAATAGTTTTTAATTTTATTTTTAATAAAATTAAAACAAAAAAAATATGATTTATTGATATTAAAAATATTTTATCAAAAAATTTTATTAAAAAAATACATTTATACTTTTCAAAAAAACTATTTTTTAAAATTTAAATTTAACAACAAACAAAATTATAAAAAAAATAAATAAACATAATTATACAATAAATTTTTACAAACATTATATTTAACTATAATAAATATTAATTAAACAAAAAATATTTTTATAAACAACATTACATGTAAATATCTTTAATATACTTAATATGTTTTAATAGAAATTAAATTCTATTAAACTTCAATATTAATTAATAATATTTTTTATTTTACTAAACAAACAAATAATACAACTATATTTTAAATTAAAAAATTTCTTATTTACTTTTAAAAAACACTATGTTAATATACATATTATAACTGTAAACCTATTATGTAATGAAATATACTATTATTCCAGTAACATTTTTAATGCAAAACTGTCATATTATTTGGTGTGAAAATTCAACAGAAGCTGTTGTCGTAGATCCAGGTGGAGATACAGAAAAAATAATTTCAATTATAAAAGCTAATAAATTAAAATTAATAAAAATTTTATTAACTCATGGACATTTTGATCACATTAATGCTTCTTCTATTATTTCTAAATATTTTTCAGCACCAATTTATGGACCACAAAAAGAAGACTATTTTTTAATAAAAAACATATCTAAACAAAGTTCAATGTTTCATATTAATAATTACTCTGATTTTCTTCCTGATTATTGGTTAGAGGAAGGAGATAAAATTATTTGTGGTAATAATACATTTGATGTATTACATTGCCCAGGTCATACACCAGGACATATTGTTTTTGTAAATCATTTTGATAAATTAATCTCTATTGGGGATGTTTTATTTAAAGGATCAATAGGTCGTTCAGATCTTCATAGAAGCAATTATAAAGATTTAATCTTATCAATAAAAGAAAAAATATTACCATTAGGAAATGACTATCAATTCATTTCAGGACACGGACCAATATCCAATATTGGATATGAACGAAAAACAAATCCATTTTTACAAAAAATTTATTATGATAATCTAAATAAAACAAACTTAATTTCTTAATATTAATTTAAAACTAAACAGTAACAAAAATTGATTTTAAATATTTTATTTTTAATTAATATTATTTCTGTTGTTTATTAAAAAATTGACTAATATTTTAAATATATTTAAAAATAAAAACACTGATATTATTAATACAATTAATAATATATAAAACTAAATATTTAAAATAAAGACCATCGTCTTTTAAAAAAAAGAAATTAAATAATATTTTAATTTAAATATATTTTGATTTTTATCAAATTACTTTTACAATATTTTAACAATAGAATCACATAAATAATTAATATTATCCAACGTAATACTTGCGATATTTATACGACCAGTATTTAATATATAAATACCAAATTCATCACGTAAACACTCTATTTGTTTTTTTGTAAAACCACTCAATGAAAACATACCATTTTGATTAGCAATAAAATCAAAATTTTTTTTAGAAGATATTTTTTTTAATCTCTCTATTAATATTTTACGAATATACTTAATACGATCACGCATTTCTTTTAATTCTTTTAACCAAGAAATCTTTAACGATTCTTCTGATAAGATAGTAGTAACTATCTCTGCTCCATGCGCTGGAGGTGTAGAATATTTTGAACGAATAATAGCTTTTATTTGACTAAAAATACGATTAGCATTATTAGAATTTTTTGCAACAAAAGTACAGGCTCCTATACGATCATTATATAATCCAAAATTTTTAGAAAATGAAGTAGCTATAATTATTTCTTTATTATTTTTACTAAAAATACGCAAAGATTCAAAATCTTCATTTATTCCTTTACAAAAACCATGATATGCAAAATCAAAAACAGGTAATATATTTTTTCTTGCACATAAATCAGAAATTTTAAACCATTGTTCTGTCGTTGGGTCAACACCTGTTGGATTATGACAGCAACCATGTAATATAATAATATCACCTGAAACTGAATCTGATAAATCATTTAACATAGCGTTAAAATTTATATTATGATTTATCACATCATAATAATCATAAGTTTTAATTTTTAAACCAGCTGCTTCAAAAATATTTTTATGATTAATCCAAGTTGGATTGCTTATCCATACAGACTTAGCATCAGTTTGTTTAGCAACAAAATCAGCGGCAATATGTAACGCACCGGTTCCACCAATTGTTTGTACAGTACATACGCGTTTAGAAGTTATAATTTCATGACCAGAACCAAAAATTAACTTTTGTACAATTTGATTAAATTCTGTTTTACCATCAATAGATAAGTAATTTTTAGAATTTTCATTACGTAATAAAAATTTTTCTGTTTTTTTTACAACATCAAGAACAGATACCTTTCCTGTAAAATCTCTATAAACACCAACACTAAGATTAATTTTATTTTTACGTAAATCATTATTAAAACTATCAGAAACACTTAAAATAGGATCATCCGGGGCAAAAACTATTTTTTCAAACATATTTTGACCAAAAATAAATTTATAATTTAACTATAAATTTTTTTCAAATAAATTCTACAGTTTAATTTTCTAAATAAGTTTAACATAAAGCAGCTGTATAACACTGCTTTATTTATAAAAATATTATATATGAATATATAATATTTTAAAACTTATAATTTAATCCTAAACCAATTATATTATCAGTATTAATATCTATTTCTTTAGAAAACTCATTATTTTTTAACAAATTAATTTTATAATCAAAAACTGCTGATATATTTTTACTAAAATCATAATAAGAACCAACAGAAATGTATTTTACAGAATTATTATTAATATAAGATTCTAAATCTTTACATTTAGATTTAACAAAAGCAATAGAAGGTTTCAAACCAAAATTAAGTAAATATTGAGCAACTAGTTCAATATTTTTAGTTTTATTCGCAATGTAATTAGCTTTAAGAAAATGAGTCATATTTGACGTTTCACCATACATTGCTGCTAAATATAAATTATTAGCATCGAATTTACCACCAACATTCCATGCTTGTGCATTCTTACCTGGAGCATTTACGTTAGTTCTTTGTTCTTCAGTACGAACAGAGTTAAAGTAAGCACCACCTAAAGTTAAACCCCAACCTAAATTATAAGCAGTCGAAATACCATAACCATTTTTATTATTTCTATAATATGAATCAGTAATATTAATATCTTCTATATTATTAGCTTGATATTGTATAGCTAAGCTTAAACCATCAATATAACCAAATGCATTATTATTTCGATAAGTTAATAAATTACGATTACGTCCAGTCATATAAGTATCAGTTTGAACTATAGAATCACCACCCCATAAAGGTAAAACATCAGTCCAAGATGCAGTATCGTATATTATACCATAATTACGACCATAATCAATAGAACCAAAATCATTAATTTTAAAACCAACGTATGCTAAACGATTTTTGTTAATATTATTATTTTCAGTTTTATTAATCTTAGTTTCAAATTCAAAACGTCCGAATCCTATTAAATTATCAGTAATTTTAGTATCACCTTTAATACCTAAACGAATACGTGAATCATCACCATCTTTTACAATATCACCAAAATTATCTTTAACATCAGAAAGACGATGTCTTATACCAATTTTACCATAAACATCTAATTTATTACCATTTTTATCATATATCTCAGCAGCATCAGCTATATTTACAACCAATAAATATGTAAAAATCACCGCAAAAATATTTAATTTCATTATTTATGCCTCGTTAATATTATTTGGACGTTTAAATACTCCAATAAATCATAACTAAATTTATAAAACTTTTTTATTAAATTATATAAAAATACTGAATATAAAAATATAATTTTAACTAAACTAAACTAACATATAAGATAATATAAATTAAACGAAATACAATGTAAAATTGTTATTTTTTTAGATAAAAATAACTTTATTTTAAAAAACATATAAATTTATAAAAAACAAAAAAAATAATAATGTTAAAAACATTTTAAGAATATAATTTAAAACAACGCACTTCTTTGCGTGCGAGGAAATGGTACAACTTCACGCAAATTAGAAACTCCTGTAACATATGATATTAACCTATCAAAACCAAGACCAAATCCAGAATGAGGCACAGTACCATAACAACGTAAATCACGATACCATTGATAATTTTCTTTTTTTATGCTCATTTCATCAAGCCGATTATCTAACATATCACACCTTTCTTCGCGTTGTGAACCGCCAATAATTTCTCCAACACCTGGCATTAAAATATCAAATGCTGCTACTGTTTTATTGTCTTCATTAAGGCGCATATAAAAAGCTTTTATATCTTTAGGGTAATTTTTAATAATTACAGGAGAATTAAAATAATTTTCAGTTAAATAACGTTCATGTTCAGAAGATAAATCAATACCCCAAAAAACTTGTTTTTCAAACTTTTTATTACAAGTATTAAGTATTTCAATTGCGTTATGATACTCAATTTGAGTAAAATTAAAATTTTTAAAACTTTCAATACGAACGATAACTTTTTTATCAATGTTGCGAACAAAAAACAACATATCATCATAACGTTCAACAAGAACAGCATTAAAAATATACTTTAACATTTTCTCAGCAATAATAATAATTTCATTCAAAGAAGCGAACGCAACTTCAGGCTCAACCATCCAAAATTCTGCCAAATGACGACTTGTATTTGACTTTTCTGCTCGAAACACAGGTCCAAATGTATAAACTTTACTCATAGCTAATGCATACGCTTCACAATTTAATTGACCAGATACTGTTAAAAAAGATTCATTACCAAAAAAATCTTTAGTGAAATCAACTTCTCCGATATTATTACGAGGCAATTTATTGTAATCTAATGTTGAAACACGAAACATTTCACCAGCTCCTTCGGTATCAGATGTTGTAATAATTGGTGTTGTTACCCAAAAAAAACCTTGCTCACTTAAAAAACGATGTATTGCTTGAGCCAACGTGTGACGTACACGTGTAATTGCACCAATTAAACTAGTACGTGGCCGTAAATGAGCAAATTCTCTTAAATGCTCAAGAGTGTGATATTTTGCTGATATTGGATAACTATCAGGATTTTTTATCCATCCAATCACTTTTATTTTATATGCTTCTAACTCAAAATATTGACCAATACCTGGAGATTTTTTTAAAACCCCAGTCACTACTAGCGAACAACCTGATGTAATACGTAAAATCTCATTTTTATAATTGGAAAGTTTATCATATGCAATAATTTGCAATAAACTATTGCATGATCCGTCATAAATACCAATAAAAGAAATACCAGTTTTCGATGTTCTTATTGTACGAACCCATCCTTGAATAATAATATTTGATCCAATAGTTATTGTATTTTTTACAATATTAATTATAGAAACAATTTTCATACTTTACTCTTTAATAGATTTAATTTCATTAATTGTACTTAATAGATAAATAAAAACCATGATTGAAAACTAGCTTTATTATAATTTCATTTAATATTTTATATGTAAAATTTTATAAAAAATATCTTTATTATTAAAGATTGTATTTATATTAATTATAAAATAATTCTACAGTTCAACTAATTTTTTAGTTTAATTAATATTCATTTATTAAAAAAAATTTACGTTTAAACATAATAGTAATTTTTAAATAAAAAATAATTATAATTATTTATTTTATATTTTTTATAAACTAAATTATAATTTCAATATCTTGAATGATTATATTCATAAAATATTAAATATAAATACTTTAAATATAATATCAAAAAAATATAAACATTTTAACTCATAATTATTAATTAAAATATTTAACTGCTTAAGTATGCAAATTTAATTTTTAACTATAAATTACTTAATTATATATCAATTTGAATTGATACAATTAACTTTTTTTTAAAAAATATTTAATTTATCAAACTATGATTTATTTTTATAAATATAAAATATTTATATTAATAAAATATTTTTCAAAAATATCTTCCTTATATTTAAAAACAAAAAATATCTATAAATCCTAAAATATAAAATGATATAAAATTTAATTTTATTAAAGGTTATATTTTATATAAAAATCAAAAAATATTAATTACAACATTAATTTACAATTAATAAAAAATATTTTAGTTATTAGAAGATATCATAAAATATAAAAATTATTTTAATTTTATAAACCTATTTTAATTAATTAAAATATCCAAAAAAATACATTATTTAGTTAAACCAATAACAGCAGGTTATAATATTATATAATTTTATCATGCTAAACAACAATATTCGTTATTCTATAAAATAACACAAATAGAATAAATTATTATGAATACATCTTTACATACTTTTTATATAAAAAATATAAAATATTATTAATATTAATATTATATTTTATTAAAATAAT
>CVRF01000002.1 GCA_001457715.1 Candidatus Providencia siddallii
ATTAATTAGTATTTAAAAAATATAAATATAAAATGATAAAATAATAAATATTTATATATGATGATAATTTAAAATTATTAATTTATAATATTTTATTGTAAATTTTTATTTACATATAATATTAATTAATTAGTAAAATGAATTATAATATCTTTAATAAAAATAACAGAAATTGTTTTTAATTAAATAATTATACAAAAAATTATACTTAAATTAACATAACTATATATTGATCAGATATAGTTTTTTATTTAATGTTTATGATAATATTTATATCATTATTAGCTTTTATGTTTTTATCAATTAAATATTATGTTTTATCTAGTATGTTATTAAATATTTTTTATGAAAATTTTAAATTTTGAATATATAAATAAATTTTATTTTATTTATTAATAAATAATAGATTTTGAATTAGATTTTATTAAAGAATTTTAAATAAATTTATTATATTTAAAATTTTTGATTTTTTGTAAAAATTGTTGTAATAATATTATTGTTAATAATATATTAAATATTTAATAAATATTTAATATATATTATTTTTTTGATTGATTTTCTATAAAAAAAAATAATAAAATCTATTTACGTTTACAATTTAAATTGTTATTTTGAATAAGGAAAATATGTTAAAAATTCCAAAATTTCACAGTTATACTATTTTTGTTTTATTGATATTCATCGTTGTTTTATTGTCTTTACCGACATGTATTAAAAATATAGCTTTATCAAAAAATAAATCAAAATCGATTATAATTAAACCATTATTTAGAAAAAATCCTGCTTTAAATTTAAATACCATGTCGTCACCGTTATCATATAATAATGAATCTATTCATAAAATAACAACACAGGAACAAAATTCTCTTTCTTTTATAAAAAAAAAATATTTATTAGATAATAATTGGCAGAATTTTAGAATTAAAAAAGGGGGAACTCTTGCACAGCTTTTTCGTGATAATAAATTACAGGTTAATGATGCTTTTAATATGGCAAATATTGAAGGATCAAAGAAAATATTAAGCAACTTATATAAAGGTCAAAAAATTCGTTTAATATCTAATAAAAAAGGTGACGTTTATATATTAGAAACAATAGATTTAAATGGTAAAATTTATAGTTTTTTAAGATCTAATACTGGTAATTATTATATAGCGTCATAGTATTTATTAATTAGTTTAATAAAAAAATAATATATTTTATTATTATAATAATTTGTAATTATTAATAAGATTAATAAATTATATATTTTAAATATATTTTTATATAAAAATATATTATTTAGCAGCAATAATTATATTTAATTTTGCAGTGACTTCACTATGTAATTGAAAATCAACTTTATATTGACCAATACTACGTAATAACTTATTTTTAAGTCTAACTTCATTTTTTGTAATTTTAATTCCTGCTGATGCGATTGCTTCAACAATATCACGGGTTCCTATGGAACCAAATAATTTTCCTTCATCACCAGCTTTGGAATATATAGTAATTGATCTGAGTTCAGTAATTGCTAAAGCACGAGATTTAGCTTCTGAAAGAATATTCGCCAATTCAGTTTTTAATTCAGTACGTTTTTTTTTAAAAATATCAATATTTTTTTTTGTTGCTGTAATAGCTTTACCTTGTGGTATTAAATAGTTTCGTGCATAACCAGATCTAACATTAGCTAGATTTCCTAAATCTCCTAATTTTTTTATTTTATCGAGTAAAATAATTTTCATTTTTATTTATTTCCTTAAAGATAATAAATTATTGATGAGAATCAGTATATGGTAAAAGAGATAAATACCTAGCACGTTTAATAGCTTTAGTTAGCTGACGTTGATATTTAGATCTAGTTCCTGTGATGCGGCTTGGTACAATTTTACCACTTTCAGTAATAAAGTTTTTTAAAGTTATAATATCTTTATAGTCGATTTCCTGAATACCTTCTGCTGTAAAACGGCAGTACTTACGTCGACGAAAATAACGCGCCATATATTATTCTCCATAATTTATTGAATAAATTAATTTAAAATTTATATTTTATATTTATCAATAAATAATATGTGTATATAAATTGATTTTTTTTTACTTTAGTTAAAAATATTTTCACACTATGATTTTTTGTTAATTATTTTAAGTTTTTATAAATTGTATTTTTAATATACAATAATAAAATGTAATATTTGATTAAATTGATTTTTCTTATTATTTTGGTATGAATCATAGTATATATTATTAAGTGATTAGTGTTTATTTATGTAATTTATTTTCTGTATCAACTATTTCTTCATCTTGATATTCTTCAATCGCTTCAGATTCATTACTATGATCTTCTTTAATTTTAATCATTGGAGAAACTTCTGTTATTGCTCGTTTAACTCGTATTATTATGTTGCGAATGATTGCATCATTAAATTTAAAGTTAGTTTCTAGTTCGTCAATTACTTTTTGAGAAACTTCTATATTAAGAAGAATATAATGAGCTTTATACAGCTTATTAATTGGATAAGCAAGTTGTCTGCGACCCCAATCTTCTTGTCGATGAATTTTACCTTTTGCAGTTGTTATAATTGATTTATAACGATCGATTATTGATGGAACCTGTTCGCTTTGATCAGGATGAATCATTAAAAGAATTTCATAATGACGCATTAATAACTGCTCCTTATGGATTATAGGATTATCTTTTTAAGTGTTAATTAAAAATTTAAGAAACTAATTTTTGTTGATTTTACGCATAATAACATTTTTAAAAAAGAACTCAAGTGGTTATGTATAATATAATTATTTAATTGTATAATCTTTGTCGAAGTGCTTCAAATAAGCATACTCCAGTAGCTACAGAAACATTTAATGAATTGATAGATCCAATCATTGGAATATTAATTAATTCGTTACAATGAACGCGAGTTAGACGACGAATACCTTTGTTTTCTTCTCCAACAATTATAGTTATAGATCCTGTTAGATTACTTTGATATAAAGTGTTATTAGTTATTTCACTAGTTGTTCCTAATATTCGTATATTGTTGTCTTTTAAAAAACATAAAGTTCTTACGAGGTTTGTTACGTGAAATATTGGTATATATTCAGCTGCTCCGCATGCAACTTTTTTTGCTATAGCATTCAATTGCGCTGATTTATTTTTAGGGATAATAACTGCATCTATTCCAGCTGCTTCAGCACTGCGTAAACATGCTCCTAAATTATGAGGATCCGTTATACAATCGAGAGCTAACAAGAATAATTCTTGTTTATGTTTTAAGAAGTTAATTAATTCATTTTCTTTATAGAATTTATTTGGTAATATTTTTGCTATACATCCCTGATGTGCAGCTTTTTTTGTTTGTTTATCCATCCATTGACGATTGACAGCTATAATAGGTATATACAGTTTTTTTATTTTTTGTATCATAGATATAATTTTGCAGTCATTACGTTCTTTTAAATAATAAAATTCTTTAATACGTTTTGGTGATCGGTTGAGTAATGCGTTTATTGTATGAATACCATAAATAATTTCATTCATAAATTTCTATTAATTTAGTTTGTATTTTATATATGTTTTATGTAATTTATATTATTTTTATTTTTAATATATTTTAAAATAACATAGATTTTAATATAAAATTATTTATAAATAAATATATAAAAATAATTAATTAATAAATTATATTTTATATTTATTATTTATTCTTAACAAAAAAAATATATTTTTTTTGTTTTTAAAATATTTAATTTTATAAAAATTATTTAGAATGATATAAAATCATTATTAAAATAATTATTAAATACTAAAAATAAAAATTTAAATGTATTTGTTTATATATTAAAAATTTTTAATTGAATTAGTTTTTTTGTTTTTGAATTTGATAATTTATGTAGTATTTAATACTAAATTATTAAATAATGTTGAATATAATAAATTAAAAATAAATAATTGATAATTATTTTATATATATTTTAGTGTTTAATATTATTTTAGTGTAATTAAATCATATATTTTGTATGATGTGTTTTATATTTTTTTATTAGTATCAATTTAATTAATTTTATTTTATATACAAAACATATATATTAATGCAGTATTAAAAATAAAATATATTTTAAATATAATATATTTTATTTTTTTATATCAAAAGGGTTTCGTAAAATTATCGTTTCAGAACGGTCTGGACCAGTTGAGATTATATCCACTGGAACACCTGTTAATTCTTCAATGTATTTAATATAATTTATTGCTGCTTTAGGCATTAAATTTATTTTTTTTATACCAAATGTGTTTTTTTTCCAACCAGGTATTGATTTATATATTGGTTTTAATGTTCCCCATTCTTTAGAAGTTAAAGGTGTTGTTTTTAATGTTGAACCATCATTTCGACGGTAAGCTATACATATTTTAATTTCATCTAAATCATCTAAAACATCTAATTTAGTTAAACAAAAACCAGATATTGAGTTAATTTGTATTGCACGATTTATTGCTACTATATCTAACCAACCTATTCGTCTTTTACGGCCAGTTGTTGTTCCAAATTCTTGTCCTTTATAACATAAAATATTACTTGTCTTATCGAAAAGTTCAGTTAAAAAAGGACCAGCACCAACACGAGTTGTATAAGCTTTTATTACACCAAGAACATAGTTTATATAAAGAGGACCTAAACCTGAACCAGTTGCAACTGCTCCAGCTGTTGTATTTGAAGATGTAACATATGGATAAGTGCCGTGGTCGATATCTAATAAAGCACCTTGTGCGCCTTCGAAAATAACTCGTTTATTTTTTTTATATGCATTATAAAGCAAATAAGGAACATCAACTATCATATTTGTTAATATATCTGCGATAGTTATAATATTATCATATATTTTTTTATAATCAATTGCTGGTTCTTTATAGAAATTAGTAAGATGAAAATTATGATATTTAATAATTTCTTTTAATTTTTCAGTAAAATTCAATTTGTCTAATAAATCTATTATACGTAAACCGCGACGTGCTATTTTATCTTCATAAGCCGGTCCAATTCCTCGACCAGTTGTACCTATAGCTTTTGTTCCTAAAGCTTTTTCTCGAGCATTATCTAATGCTATATGGTAAGGTAAAAGTAAAGTACAAGATCCAGAAATTAATAATTTTTTTTTAACTTGAATATTATGTTTTTCTAATTCTTTTATTTCTTTTATTAAAGCATTAGGGGAAATAGCTACACCGTTAGCGATAATGTTTTTTGTATTTTCATGAAGAATTCCAGATGGAATTAAGTGAAGAATAGTTTTTTTTCCGTTTACTACAATAGTATGTCCTGCATTATGACCCCCTTGATAACGAACTACATATTTTGCATGTATTGAAAGTAAGTCAATAATTTTTCCTTTTCCTTCATCACCCCATTGTGAACCTAATATTACAACGTTTTTATTCATTTTAAAAATATACTCAGTTTATTAAAAATAAGTTTTGAATTAAATAAAATGTTTTATGATTATAATTTGTCTTTTTATATTTTAAGATAAATAATCTTTATAATATAATATTTTAGATTATTTTAAAATTGTTTATATTATACAAATATTAATTGATTTTTTTTTGAAGTTTAGTTTGGAGCTTTCATAAAACGTAAAAAATCAGTATTTGGAGATATTATAAATATGTCATCACCGTTTTTAAAACTTTTTTCATAAGCACGTAAACTACGTATAAATGCATAGAATTCAGGGTCTTGTCTAAATGTATCTGCAAAAAGCTTTGTTGCTATCGCATTTCCTTCACCCATAAGTATTAATGATGCACGTTCTGCTTCAGCTAAAGTTTCAGTTACTGTTTTATCTGCAACAGCACGTATTTTTGTAGCTTCTTCTTGTCCTCGTGAGCGATGTTGACGAGCTACAGCTTCTCGTTCTGCTCTCATACGGGCGTAAATAGCATCAAAAATTTCGTTTGGAAGTTCGATTTTTTTTATACGTACATCGACAACTCTAATTCCTAATGCAGTCATGCTATTAGCGTTAACGACCGGTAATTTTATATTTATTTCTTTTTCAACGCGAGCTACAGCATTTGCAATATCAGTATCTGTTTCTTTAGTTGACTCATCTATTGATGTTCCTTTGTTTAATGCATCACGCACATCAACAGTTAAACGCCCACGAGAATCTGTTATTATATCGTTTACACTTAAACGTCCAAATTCCGAACGTAACCGATCACTAAATTTACGTTTTAATAATGTTTCAGCTTGATAAGGTTTACCTCCACCAGTTGCTACATAATAACGACTAAAGTCTGTAACACGCCATTTTAAATATGAATCTACCATTAAATCTTTGTTTTCGCTTGTTAAATAACGGTCTGCTTGAATTTCTAATGTTTGTATTCGTGCATCTAATATTTTTACTATTTCAATAAATGGTATTTTAAAATGTATACCTGGTTTATAAATAATTGGTTTGTTTTCATGATCTCGTAAAACTTTTCCAAAACGTAATATAATTCCACGTTCAGTTTGATCAATAATAAAAATAGATATATATATTATAGTTAAAATACTAATAACTATTGAGACAAATGAATGACGCATAATTTTTATTATCTTCCTATTCTAGTGGAATCATCACGAATATAGTTATTTATTTGTTGTGATGTGTTGTATGATGATTGTTTATAATCTTTTGTAATTCTGTTTAATGATGATTTTATTTTTGTATTATTATTTTTAGAAAGAATTTGTTCAAGGGAAAAAAGTAATATGTTACTGTTTTTATCGTTTGTAATTATTTTACGTGTATTTGATAGTATATGTTCCATTGTATCAATATAAAGTCGTTCACGTGTAATTTTTGGTGCTGCGCGATATTCAGGTAATATTTTTATAAAACTTTCAATTTCACCTTCAGTTTTAAAAACTATACTTGCTTTATAAGCTTCTGCTTCTTCAATAATTCTTTGTGCATTACCTTTAGCTAGAGGTAAAACTTCGTTACGATAAGCATGTGCTTCACGAATAGTTTTTTGTTCTTCTTCTCTTGCTGCAATTACATCATCAAATGCTGCTTTAACATCTTCAGGTGGTCGTGCTGCTTGAAAATTAACATCAAGTAATGTAATACCCATTTTATATGGTGAAATTGTCGCTTCAAGTTCTTTTTGAGTTAAATCACGAATATAAGCGCGATTTGTAGTGAGAACTTGTTCCATAGCTGATTGACCAATGACACCACGTACTGCGCTGTCTAAAGCTTGACGTAAGCTATTGTCAGGGTCAGTTACGCTAAATAAATATTGTATAGGATCAGTAACACGGTATTGAACGTTCATTTCAACTCTAATTACGTTTTCATCAGAAGTTAGCATCATACCATTGGTAGCTTGTTCTCGAACTGTTTCTACGTTTACTGGAATTATTTTATCTATAAATGTTAATTTCCAATTTAATCCAGAACTTACAACATTATTATATTTTCCAAAACGTAATACTATTCCTTTATCACTTTCTTTTATAGTATAAAATCCAGAACATATCCATATTAATGATATGATAATTAATATTATAATACTTAATCGTTTATTAATTTGAAGCTTTTGTTGATTTTTATCATTTTTTTTGTTTTGATTCATATCAAGTTTAATTATTAATTTACGAAATAAAAGATTAAAGTCGTAAATTTTACGTTTTTGAGTATTTTTATTTTTATACGGAAAAGATATTTTTTTATTTTTGTTTTTGTAAAAAATAATGTTTTTTATATTAAATTTTTGTTGATACCAAGCCATGCTAGGCTCCATAATTTTAATTATTTTAAAAAAAATATGTATGTTTTTAAACAATTTAATACTGTTACAGTAATGTTTGAGTGATTTTAATAAAAAATAAAATAATTAAAAATCGAATTTAGATTAAAAATTTTTTATCTCTAATTAATTTTATATTGTATACTATATTAGTATTATTATTTTTAATTTTTATTATTAAAATTTTATAAATGTAAATTTATTTGATTTATATATAAACTTATAATTTGTATAAAATATATACTTTGCATAATTTAATAAAAAATAAAATTAAGTAATATTATATATTTGCAATACTGTATGTTTTAAAAATTGTCATATTCTTATTAATTTTATTTGTTAAATTAAATTTATATTTATTTTTATCTTATTGATAAAATAAAATTTAGTATATTTATTATCTAATAAAAGGTTATTATTATTGTGTGTTTTAATTATCAAATTTTTGTATGATTTTTATTTTTAAAATGTGTATAAAAAATAAAATTAGAAATATTTTTATAATTTAATATATTTTATATTCAATAAATTTATTTTTTTTGTTAATATTTTTAACTGTATTTGAGTAGTAATTGATGTTATCGTTAACAATGTTTTTTCGCGACGCAAAGAGTTTAAAAAACGGATATTTTAGATATTGTCACTTAGGTATTTTATCTTTCATTAATTTTAATATTTTAAAATTTTTGATTTTTTAAAATAATTATTTAATATTTTGATTTATTTGTCTAATAACAGCGTTAAGAGATTGATCAATATTTTCACTATTTAATAAATAGATATTTTTCCAGTTTTTTAACCAAGTTATTTGTCGTTTTGCTAATTGTTTTGTTGCATAAATCCCTCTACGAATCATTTCGTCATAATTGATTTTACCATTTAAATATAACCACATTTGTCTATACCCTACGCAACGTATTGAAGGTAAATCAATATGTAAGTCGTTTCTTTTATATAATGCTTTTACTTCATTTTCAAAACCTGAATCTAACATTATATAAAAACGTTTTTCGATGCGATTATATAGATATTTACGTTCTAATGGAGAAATAGCAAATTGAAGTACGTTATATTGTAATTTTTTACCTGTTTTTTTTATAAGTTCAGTTAGTGTGTATCCTGAAATAAGATATATTTCTAATGCTCTTATCAATCTTTGTGAATCATTAGGATGTATTCTAGCAGCTGAAACAGAATCAATTTTTGATAAGCGATGATATATTTCAGGTAATCCTTGTGTATGTATTATTTGTTTAATTTTCGTGCGAATATTAATATCACTAGAAGGTAATGGTGATAAACCATAAAGTAGTGATTTAAAATAGAGCATTGTACCACCTACTAATAATGGTATTTTACCTTTTAACAAAATTTTTTCTATTGCACTTAACGCGTCACGACAAAAATTAGCAGCTGAGTAATAATTAGATGGATCAATTATATCAATTAAATAATGAGGTATTTTTCTAAGTTGTTTATGATCTGGTTTATTTGTACCTATATCCATATCTCGATAAATCAACGCTGAATCAACACTTATTATTTCTATAGGAAAAATTTTACATAGATCTATTACAAAAGATGTTTTTCCAGATGCTGTTGGTCCAAATAAAAATATTATAACTTGTTTATTTTGTATTAACTTATTCATTTTAATAATCTTTTGTAATATTTGTTGTAAGTAATTAGTTTTATACAATTTTAAATTGTTTTTGATAATTATTTCTTTTAAAAATTATATATCTTAAAATAAAATTAATAAAATTTAAATAATATACAATTCAATCATAATAATTAAATATTTTATAATTTATTATTTATTCAATAAAAATATTGAACGCTTAATATGATTTTAGTTATTTTTATGTATTAATAAAATTTTAATTTATTTATTAAAAAATAAATTTATTAAAATTATTTTAATGTGTAATTTATAATTAAAATTGTTAATTTTTTTTAAAAAAATAAATTATTTTATTTACTATATTTTTAAAATAAATATATATTTAGTTATTAACTTATTAGTGTTATTACGTATAAAATTTAATTTTTTAAACATATTTTTTTATAAAATATAATATAATTTATCATAATTAAAATTGATTTAATTTAATATAAAAAATATTATTTAAATATTGTTTATTATTATAATATAATATGAGTATATAATATATATTGTATAATAATTCAAATAATCAATAAATAAAATTAAATAAAATATTTATTTATGCATTTTTATGAAATAAAATAGTTATAAAAATAACTTAAGTAATATTAAAAAATTTTTTGATTTTTAGTTATTATATATTTTATTTTAATTAAATTTAAAATTAATTAATATTTCTAGGTTAATTAACTGTTAATTATTATTCTATTTTTTAAAAAAATAATTATTTTAACTTTTACGGATATTTATTTTTATCATTTAAAATAATTTCAAGATATAATTTTTGTATAAAGTATTTTTGTTTTAAATTTACTTTTTTAAGTGTACATTTTTGTTAGTGATAAAGAATTATTTATAAATAAATTATTTATTTTATTTAATCAAATTTTTAATATTTATATAACATCTAGTTAAAAATTTTAAAAAACATAATTCTGAGCGGGAAACGAGACTCGAACTCGCGACCCCGACCTTGGCAAGGTCGTGCTCTACCAACTGAGCTATTCCCGCTTAACTATTTTTTTATTTAAAAAATCAATAATGTTTTTATTATATTAAATATTTTATAACATATCAATATGTATTGATATGTTTTTGTATTTATAGTTATTTAATAATTAAATTATATTTTTGTTTTTAATTTTATAAATTTTTTATTTTAACTATATTATAATTTAATAATTTGTTTTTATTTAAAAAAAAATTTTCTGTAATACGCTAACTCAGCTATTGATTCATGAATATCATTTAAAGCTTGATGAGTGTTATTTTTAATAAAACCAACTAATATTTCTGGTTTCCATATACGAGCTAATTCTTTTATTGTGCTGACGTCAAGGTAACGATAGTAAAAATATTTTTCTAACCTTGGCATATATTTAAATAAAAAGCGTCGATCTTGACCAATGGTGTTGCCACAAATAGGTGATTTTCCTTTTGGAACCAATTTTTTTAAAAATTTAATAGTCATTGTTTCAGCTATGCTCTCATTTATAGAACTTTTTCGAACACGGTCAATTAATTTTCCAATAGTATGTATGTTTGTATTCCATTTATTCATAATAGCAAGTTGTTCATCTGTTTGATGAATAGCAATTACAGGTCCTTCAGCTAGAATATTTAAATTTTTATCAGTTACGATTGTTGCAATTTCAATAATTCGATCATAGGTTGGATCAAGTCCAGTCATTTCAAGATCAATCCAAATTAAGTTATCGTTGTTTTTTTTCATTGAATACCAAAATTTTAAAATAAAAAATATGTTTTAATAAAATATAAGTATAAATAAAATAAAATAATACTATTAGATAGTAATGATATTTAATATAGTAATAATATAATATTTATTATTATTAATTTTATGTTTATATAAATAATTATAATTTAAATTGATTATAAATATATAATATATGAAAATAATTCTTTAATGATTTATTTATTTAAATAAAACAAATTATTTTTATTTGGTATTTTTTGTACAATAAAATTTTATATATAAAAATATTATAATATATATAAAGTTGCATAGATATAATGTATATGTACAATAATATCTATTAATTTAAAAGATTTATAGTGATTTTTTTTTAAAAAAAATTATTTTAAATTTTTAAAATAATTTTAAAAATTATATTATATTAAATATTAAGGTTAAATTAAGAATTTAATCTATATAATAATAAAAGAATTTATTTAAATTTAATTTAAAATTTTAAGAGGTTTTATGTTTTTTTTTATAAAACGTGCATTTAAACGATTTATTACAGAATTTTTTGGTTGGCTTGCTGATAAAAAAATAGGATTTATAACTTTTTTAGCAATTAAACTTTTTATAAAAATTTATAAAATTGATATGAGTGAATCTAGAGAAAATAATCTTAGATTGTACTTAACATTTAATGATTTTTTTGCTCGTTCTTTGAAAATAGAAGAACGTGAATATATATTAGAAGAACAACATCTTCTACAACCGGTTGATGGTAGAGTTAGTCAAATAGGTTTAATAGATGATACTTATATGCTTCAAGCAAAAGGTCATTTTTATAATTTAAATTCTTTACTTACGAATCAAAAACATTTAATAAATAAGTTTTGTAATGGAAAATTTATTACAATTTATTTATCTCCAAGTAATTATCATCGTGTTCATATGCCATGTGATGGTTTATTAAAAGAAATGATTTATGTTCCTGGTGAATTCTTTTCTGTTAATGCTTTTTCAGTGAAAAATATATCTAATTTATTCGCGCGTAATGAGCGGTTAATTTGTATTTTTGAAACACATATAGGTTTAATGGCACAGATTTTAGTTGGTTCTGTAATTGTAGGTAGTATTAATACAGTGTGGTGTGGATGTGTAAATACTAATAGAAATAGCGGTATTAAACGTTGGATATATCCAAATATTAATTTTGAAGGGTCTGTTTTTTTAAAAAAGGGTTGTGAAATGGGCTTATTCAAGTTAGGTTCAACTGTTATTAATTTATTTGAACCAAATAAATTGATTTTTAATTCTACATTAACCCCTGGTTTTATAACACAAGTTGGTGAATTGCTTGCAGAACCAGTTTATGTTAAAAACGTTAAAATTGTTAATAAATTAACAGAATCATAGTTATGATCACTTTAAGGAACTTTTACTGTGTGTTTAATTGTAGTTTTTTTGTTTAGTTTATTAATTAATACCACTTTATCTGCGATGCCAATTGTATCACAAGATGAATCACAAATTAAACATCAGCTTAAGCAATTAGAATTAAATAAAGATTCAAAAGATGTCGAAATAATAAAAACATTGCAAAATTCATTAAAATGGATTGCTGAATTTAACGATTCAGATTCAAAATCTAAATTTTATCAAGAAATAATTAATAATTATCCTAAAATTATTAAAGAGTTAAAACAAAAACTTTTAAAAGAAAATAATCAAATAGTTTCTACTAAAGTAGGACTTAGTTTAAGTGAATTGGAGCAACATATTCTTAAATTAAGTAGTCAGTTACTTGATCAAGGGCGTTTGATACAACAAGAACAAGATAAAGGACGAGAGGTAACAGAATCTCTTGGTTTATTACCACAAAAATTATCTGAATCAAGACATTTACTTAACGAATCTGTAATGCGTTTTCAACATTTTGGAACACCTTCGAGTTTATTGGCGGAAGCGCAATATACTTTAATTAAGTCTGAAGTAAATGCTCGAAAATCTATGGTGAATGAGTTAGAATTAGCGCAATTATCTGCTAACAATCGTCAAGAAATTTCTAGAATTAAATTGGAATTATATAAAAAAAGATATCATAAAATTGATCTTGAATTACAAAATCTTCGTGATTTTCAAAACTCTAAAAGACAACAAAAAGCAATTTTAGCTATTGAACACAATAAGATGTTGGCTGAACAAAGTGAATTAATTCCGTTTTTAAAAGAACATTTTTTTATTAACCATAAAATGTCGCAAGAGCTAACCAAACAGGTTAGTCGTATAAATTCAATTACATCAAGACAAAAAAAAATTTTTATTAACATTAAAGATGCACGTCAAGTTTTAACAACAATTCGTGAACAAGCACAATGGATTAGTAGTTTCACTGCATTAGGTGAAGCTTTAAGATCTCAGCTTTTGAGATTACCTGATATCCCTAAAAGTCAACAATTAGATCATGAAATGGCATTTTTAAGAATGCAACGTTTAAATTACGAATATAATTTTGAGCATTTAAATAGTTTAAATACTTTTGAACAAAAAAAAATAAATAAGTTAACCCGAGAACAAACTCAATTTTATTTGTCTTTAATAAAAACTAGACAGGAAATATTATTATCTTTAATTTCTGGTTTAGATACAGAAATACTTGAATTAACTAAATTAAATGTTGCAATTGGTCAATTAACTGATGTTTTAAAGGAAGTTAAAGATGCTTCAAATCGTTATCTTTTTTGGGTTGCAGATGTTACGCCTGTTAATATTAAATATCCGTTAATATTAATTACTGATATTGGTCATTTATTATCTTTAAATATATTATCTCAGCTTGTTTGTGCTTTTAAAATAATAATGACTACACAAGATACGTTTTTGTGTTTATTAGGGTCTTTTTCTTTAGTTGTGTTTGGTTTTAATATTAGAAAACATTATCAAGCATTTTTAGATCGATCAAGTTTTAGAATAGGTAATGTTACGCAAGATCGTTTTTATTTAACTATTCGTGCTATTTTTTGGTCTATAATAGTTGCTTTGCCTTTACCTATATTATGGTCTGCTATTGGTTATGGGTTAAAAAATGCTTGGCAATACTCTATGGCAGCTGCTATAGGTTATGGTATTACTTCTACGACACCATTATTATGGTTATTTATGATTAGTGAAACTTTTTCTCGCCAAACTGGGTTGTTTATTGCTCATTTTGGGTGGGATAAGGATTCTGTTAATCGTGCGATGCGTTATTATCGCATGGCTATTTTTGTTATAGTACCGTTAGTTATGATAATTATTACTTTTAAACATTATGGTAATAGAGAATTTACTGCTAGTATCGGGCGTTTTTGTTTTATAATGTTATGTATTGCATTAAATTTAATAACTAATCATTTACACCGTTTACAGATTCCATTATATCTTGATAAAAATGGTTCAGGAGAAAATATTATTAATCATGTATTATGGTGGATTGTTTTATTATCTCCAGTTTTTGCTGGTATTTTTTCAATATTTGGTTATTTATCAACATCTCAAGCACTTTTAGTGCGTTTAGAGACTTCTGTTGCAATTTGGTTTGTAATTTTAATTATTTATCACACTATTCGTCGCTGGATGTTGATACAGCGACGTAAATTAGCATTTGAACGTGCAAAACAAAAAAGAGCTGAAATTTTAGCGCAACGAGCTAAATGTGGAGAGGATAATCAATCAATAAATAGTAGCAGTAAATGTAATTTTGATATTGAAGAACAAATGATTGATTTAAATGTTATTAGTACTCAATCTGTTAGGTTAGCAAGATCTATTTTAACAATGATAGCTTTAGTTTTATTGATTTGGTTATGGTCTGAATTGCGTACTGCGTTTGCTTTTCTTGAAAATATTCGTTTATGGGATGTTATATCTATTGTAAATGGAGTTGATACAATTAGATCTATTAGTATAAGATCTATTTTTATAACTATTTTAATTATAATTATTACAACTCAATTAGTTAGAAATTTTCCTGCTTTGCTTGAGTTAGCGGTATTGCAACATCTAGATTTAACCCCTGGTACAGGTTATGCGATTAGTACTTTAACAAAATATACAATTACTATTGTAGGAGCTATTATTGGTTTTTCTATGTTAGGTATTGATTGGTCAAAGTTACAATGGTTGATCGCTGCTATGGGGGTAGGGTTGGGTTTTGGATTGCAGGAGATTTTTGCTAATATAATTTCTGGATTGATTATATTATTTGAAAAACCTATACGTATAGGTGATACAGTTACAATTCGTGATTTAACTGGTAGTGTCACAAAAATTAAAACACGTGCGACTATATTAACAGATTGGGATAGAAAAGAAATTATAGTTCCAAATAAAGCATTTATTACTGAGCAGTTTATTAATTGGTCTTTATCTGATACTGTTACACGTGTTGTAATGTTTATACCTGCCACTATAGATACAGATAGTAATCTAGTAACAACTACAATTTTAAAAGCAGCAGAATGTTCTAGTATGGTTTTAAATAATCCTGCCCCTGAAGTTTATTTAGTTGATTTACAAGATGGTATTCAGGTATTTGAGCTGCGTGTTTATGCAGCAGAAATGGGGCATAGATTACCGGTGAGACATGAAATTAATCAAAATATTTTAATGTTTTTTGCTGAAAATGGAATTATATTACCATTTCCTCCTTTTCAAGCTAAAGTGAATATATTAAACGCTTCAATGAAAAATAATAGATTGTATAAGAATAATTTTTTGCGTAAATCTGGATGAACTTTAATTTCTTAAAAAATATAATTATTATATATTATGTTTTTACAAAATTAATTTAAAATATATTTTTTAATTTAAAGTGGGTTAATTTTATATTAAATAAATTAAAAATAATTAATTTCAGTTTATAATAAATTGTTTAATATTAAATATTATATTCTTAATATATACTTAATATATAATATTAATTGTAAAAATTTTTAGTTATAAAATAAATTTATTAAGTATTATAAATAATATAATATTTAATAAATAATTTTGTGTATTTTAATCTGAATTATTTATTATTAATTAGTTTGATATATGTTTGTTGATTTATAAATTATTTTTTATAAAATAATAAAAAAACAAATTATTAATTATTAATTGATAAATAGACATTTAACATATTATATAATATGTTTGTATTTATTATATAATATATATTTTCTATGTGCGAAAGATTTATTTAAAAAAAATACATAGTTGGGTTAATAATATTAATTAATATGAAATAAATATTTTTTAAAAATATTATTTTTTATTCGTTTAATAAAACTCTAAAAATATTATTTGTAGAAATATTTTAAATTATTTTTATATTGATAAAAATATATTTTTTATATTTTTATGTTTTTTATAGTAAAACCTAAATATTATTTTTTTTAAAAAAATACAATAATAATATATTAAAATATTGTAATTAAATTTTACAATTATAATTAACTAATTAATATGATTTTATATATAAAAAAGACATTTAAATTTATTTTAATAACTATTATTTTTATATATTAAAAACTATATTTTTTTTATTATAAAATATTGTAAATGATATTTTTTTGATGTAAAGCTAACTAATTTTAAATTTTATCGGATGATTTATTAATTATTATTCGAATTTATAAAAAAATATTTTCAATAATTATTATACAAAATAATTTTTATTTAATTTAACATAAATTAAAAATTTTAATTTATAAAAATATAATATATTTTTGATTTGTTAATGATATTGGTATATATAAAATATATTGTTGTATTTTTTAAAATTAATAATTTATAAATAAAATATTGATATTTAGTTAAAAAATAACTTTGCTGAACGTTATTTTTAATTACTAAAGAATTAAATTAGTTTTTAATATTTTTAGTAAATATAATTTATAGTGAAACTATAGTATTTATTTGATAAGATATATAGTTAAAATATCTTATATATTTGTACATAAATATTATTAAAGTTAATATATCAAGTTTGCATTTTTGATATTTAGATTAAAAATAATTGTATACAGTTTAATACGTTTATTATAAAAAGTAACAAATATTATTCTATATAAATTGTTTTAATTATTTAAATTACACATTTTTATTAAAAAATAAAATATTTTTATATATTAAATAAAAATATTTGAACAATAAAAATGTTAAGTCAAATCAATATATTAAAGTTATATGAAATTTAATATACCAACGTTGTTAACATTATTTCGAGTTATTTTAATACCATTTTTTGTGTTAGCTTTTTATCTTCCTGTTCATTGGGGGTTATTTGCGTGCGCGTTAATTTTTACTGTTGCAACAGCAACAGATTGGTTTGATGGTTTTTTAGCTAGACAATTAAGACAAACAACAAAATTTGGTGCTTTTTTAGACCCAGTTGCTGATAAAATCATAGTTGCAACAGCGTTGATATTGTTAACTGAGAGTTATAATTCGTGGTATGTAACATTACCTGCAATAATAATGATTAGCAGGGAAATAATTATTTCTTCACTTAGAGAATGGATGGCTGAGGTAGGTAGACGTAATAAAATATCTGTTTCTTGGATTAGTAAAATTAAAACAACACTTCAAATGATATCATTAGCTGGATTGTTATGGAGACCTAATTTATTAGTTGAAAACTTTTCTATATTTTTGATGTATATTTCTGCTGTATTAACATTTTGGTCAATGTTTCGATATTTAAAAATTGCATATTTAAGTGAAATTCAGTAATTTGATTGAAAATACAACAAATGACAATTTAATTAAATTAAATTTATTGACTTGACAATGGAAATTATTAAACTTAAACAAGAAATTATTTTAATAAAATGTTTTAATTATTTATATAATTTAATATGGCGCGTTAGCAGATCGGTTATGCACCGGATTGCAAATCCGTGTAGCTCGGTTCGATTCCGGGACGCGCCTATTCAGCCCAGGTGGTGAAATTGGTAGACACAAGGGACTTAAAATCCCTTAGGCATTTGTCTGTGCGGGTTCAAATCCCGCTCTGGGCATTTAAATATATTTATTTTATATGGTTAAAAATTGTATCTATTTAATTATTTAAATATTATTAAATAATATATAATTATGTTTTAATTGAAATTAAAATGTGTTTTTTTATTAAAAAATATAAGTAAAATGTTTTTTAAATAATTTTTTGTTATTTGATATTGAAATTTTTATTAAATAAACATACTAAATAAGATTATATATATTAATATAATAAAAATTAAAAAAAATAAATTTTAATTTTTTAAATTATTTGTGTTAATTTTTTAATAATTTCATTAAAATATTTTGATATATATGTTATATATTATTAAATTTATTTTATATATTTTTATTAGCTTTATTTTTTTTAAAATTTAAAATAATAATGGTTAAATTAATAATTTTATAAAAGATAAAATTAATTAACATAAATTATTTTTAATTATTAATTATTAATTATTTTTTTTTAAAATTATTTATATATTGAATTTTTCATTATATTATTTAATCAATAAAATATATTATAATTATTAATATATAATTTATTAGTTTTATTAGAATTGTATTCTATTAGAATCAGTTATGAATATATATTTTTTTTAATTTTATTAGTTGCAATTAATATAAAAATTTATTAAAATTCTATATAATTTTAATTAAAAGCATAAAGTTTTTTTAAATTATAAATAATATGATTATTAAACCTAGGATTCGTGGATTTATTTGTACTACTTCTCATCCAACTGGATGTGAAGCTAATGTTTGTGAACAAATTAATTATGTAAAATCGTGTAAAAATTTTAAAAATGGTCCTAAAAATGTATTAATTATTGGCGCATCTACTGGGTATGGGTTAGCTTCTCGTATTAATGTTGCTTTTGGTTATCAAGCATCCACAATTGGTGTTTTTTTTGAAAAACCAGGTAGTAAAAATAAAACCGGATCTCCTGGTTGGTATAATTCCGCAAGTTTTGATAAAATAGCAAAAAAAGAAGGACTTTATGCAAAAAGTATTAATTGTGATGCTTTTTCTGATGTATCTCGTAATTTTGTTATTGATTTATGTAAACGCGATTTAGGTAAATTTGATCTTGTTATTTATTCAGTAGCTTCACCAAGACGTAAAATACCTAATACCGGAAAAATTGTTTATTCAACACTAAAACCAATTGGTGAATCATATAAATCAATTTCTTTAGATACAAATAAAGATATTTTATTTAATTCTATTGTAAAACCTGCTACTGAACAAGAAGTTATTGATACTGTTAGTGTCATGGGTGGTCAAGATTGGGAGTTATGGATGGATGCTTTATATGAAGCTGATGTTTTATCTAATTATGCAAAAACGGTTGCTTATTCTTATATAGGTACTAAAATTACATGGCCAATTTATTGGCATGGCACTTTAGGTATTGCTAAGAAAGATTTAGAACGTGCTGCTTATGTTATTAATAAAAAAATGCGTAAAAAAGGTGGATCTGCATATATAGCTGTGTTGAAATCAGTTGTTACACAATCTTCGTCCGCTATTCCTGTTATGCCATTATATATATCTATTATTTTTAAAATAATGAAACAAAAAGGAATTCATGAAAGTTGTATTGAACAAATAGAACGTTTATTTACTACAAAATTATATAATGAAATTAAGTTTAAAACAGATGAAAAAAATCGATTACGTTTAGACGATTTAGAGCTTCGTGACGATGTTCAAAATGATTGTCTTAAAATATGGGAAAAATTGAATAATAATAACATTAATAATCTTACTGATTATTTAGGTTATAAAACAGATTTTTTACGATTATTTGGATTTGGTATAGATGGAGTTGATTATAATATTGATTTAAGTGGGGAAATAAATTTTGATGTTGAAAATATAAATTAGTAGTTTAATTTAGTATTTTGTATTTTTTATAGAAATAATTAATTTATTTTTTAAGTTTAATTAATGTATTTAAATTTCAGAAAAATGTTTTTTAAAAAATAATTTAAATTAATTAAATAGAAATCTAAATATTAAGTTTATGTAAATATTTAATAAAAATCTATATATTTAATATATTGTATTAGAATTAATTTTGAGTATATATAGTATATATTTTGTAGTTAAGCTTTTTATAAGTACTTTATTGTTAAAGTTTTGTAATAAAATTAATTTTAATAACATATTACTATATGTTGAATAACATTTATTGATTTTTTCATAAAAATTAATAGATTATTTTTGAGTAAATAAAATTTTATATAACTATATGTTTTTAATAAAAAATACAATTATAAATTTACCTGGTAAATTTATTAATATATTTAATATTGTGTGTTTATTATTAACATCTTGTACTAATTCTCAAAATCTTTTTAAGAAAAATAGTTTGTTAAGGGATCAAAAATGGCAAGTTCATAAACAACAGTTATTATGTTTGCGTGATTATAGAATACGAGGATCGATTTTTTTTTTTATAGTAGAAAAAATAAAATTCTTCACAAGTTTTTTTTTTCAAAAACAAGTTTTACCTAAAAAATATCAGTTATTAATAATTGATCCGTTTGGTAATCGTATAATAGAAATTATGTTTAATCATAATTTTGCACGTTTAATAACTAAAGATGGTCAAATTTATACAAGTGATACAATAGATAATCTTATTTATAAATTAACAGGAATAGATATACCTTTTGATGAAATAACATTATGGTTAGTAGGTTTACCTGGACATGCAATTAATTTTTCTTTTAATAAAAATAATTTATTAAAAACTATTAATTTTAAAAAAAATAATAAAATTTGGAAAATAAATTATATATCTTATAATAAAAAAATATTTCCAGTACTACCAAATCATCTTGAATTTTATCAAGGTAATATATTGATTAAATTTAAAATATATACTTGGATGTTAAAAAGATGACATTGACTTGGCCTTCACCTGGAAAATTGAATTTATTTTTGTATATAAATTCTTATAGACATGATGGTTATCATGAAATACAAACTTTGTATCAATTTTTACGTTATGGTGATAAAATCACTATTACAAATCGTTTAGATAATCAATTAAACTTATTAAGTAAAATATCTGGTGTTAAATCAAAAGATAATTTAATTTTACGAGCAGCAAGATTATTACAAAAATATTGCTATAATGTATTACATTGTAAAAAAAAATTAGGTGCTGATATTAGTTTTAAAAAATATTTACCAATAGGCGGAGGTGTTGGCGGCGGGTCTTCGAATGCTGCAACAACCTTGATTGCACTTAATGAGCATTGGGGTACTAAAATATCTGATAGTATTTTAGCTAAAATAGGTAAAATTATTGGTGCTGATGTACCGGTTTTTGTAAAAGGATACTCATGTTTTGCTGAAGGAATTGGTGAAATTTTAACTCCTATATTATTAAAAGAAAATTGGTATTTAGTTGCTAATAATGGAATTAAAATATCAACAAAAAAAATTTTTTCTGATCCTTTATTAAAAAGAAATTCCAAAAAACAAACTTTAAATGTGTTGTTGTTGTCTAAGTATTCAAATGATTGTGAGCTAACCGTAAGAAGAAATTTTTATGAGGTAGATCGGCTTATTTCTTGGTTGTTGAAATATTCACCGTCTCGTCTTACTGGTACTGGCTCATGTGTTTTTTCTGAATTTAAAACGAAATATGATGCTATAAAGGTTTTAAATAATTCTCCGCTGTGGTTACATGGTTTTGTGGCTCAAGGAACAAATGAATCTCCATTACATAAATTTAGAGCATTAGCAACAAATATGTTCTATAAATAAAAATAATTATTTTTTAGAAAATATTTTAAAAAAAATAAAGGTCTTTATTGTGCCTGATATGAAAATTTTTGCTGGTAATGCTACACCAGAATTAGCGCGACGTATTTCAAATCGTCTTTATATTAATCTTGGTGATATTTTTGTTGGTCGTTTTAGTGATGGAGAAATCAGTATTCAAATTAACGAAAACGTTCGTGGTAGTGATGTATTTATAATACAGTCCACCTGTGCTCCTACAAATGATAATTTAATGGAATTAATTGTCATGGTTGATGCTTTACGTCGTGCATCAGCTGCTCGCGTAACAGCAGTTATACCTTATTTTGGTTATGCAAGACAAGATCGTCGTGTACGATCTTCGCGTGTACCAATTACTGCAAAAGTTGTTGCTGATTTTTTATCTAGTGTTGGTGTTGATCGTGTTCTTACAGTTGATCTTCATGCTGAACAGATTCAAGGTTTTTTTGATGTTCCTGTAGACAATGTATTTGGTACCCCTGTTCTTATTGAAGATATGTTACAGAAAGATTTAAAAAACCCAATTGTAGTATCCCCAGATATTGGAGGAGTTGTCAGAGCTAGAGCAGTAGCAAAACTTCTAAATGATATTGATATGGCTATTATTGATAAACGACGTCCTAGAGTAAATACTTCACAAGTAATGAATGTTATTGGTGATGTTTATGGTCGAGATTGTATTTTAGTTGATGATATGATTGATACTGGTAGTACATTATGTAAAGCAGCAGAAGCTTTAAAAGAACGAGGAGCTAAGTGTGTTTTTGCATACGCGACTCACCCTATTTTTTCAGGTAATGCCGTAGAAAACATAAGAAATTCGATTATTGATGAAGTTGTTGTTTGCGATACAATTCCTTTATCAAATGAAATTAAATTACTTAATAACGTTCGTACATTAACTCTTTCTATAATGTTAGCTGAAGCTTTGAGACGTATAAGTAATGAAGAATCAATTTCAGCTATGTTTAAGTATTAATTTATAAATAATTTAAAATTAATTAAATAAATTTAAATAATAGTAGATATTATATAAATGATATTGTAATTTATTTTCATATAGCTTTAGTTTTTGTAAATTTGTTATTATATCTATATGTATATAAAATTATTTTAATTAAAATTAAAATAATTCTGTTAAAAACAATTATATTATATTTTATCAATAAAAAGTTTTCTTAAAAATATTTAAAATAAATTAATATAATGAATAAAATTAAATTAATAGTTGGGCTTGCAAACCCAGGTGTAAAATATGCTAAAACTAGACATAATATTGGATCGTTATATATTAGGTTATTAGCAAATTATTATAATAAAAAATTAAAACAAGAATCAAAATTTTTTGGTTTTACAACATTTATTAATATTAATAATATTAATATTTATTTATTAATTCCAACAACTTTTGTTAATTTAAGTGGAAAGTCAGTTTTAGCGATGATGAATTATTATAATATAAACGCAGATGAGATTTTAATAGTGCATGATGATTTAGATTTACCCACTGGAATTGCAAAAATCAAATTTGGTGGTAGTAATGCTGGACATAATGGGTTAAAAAATATTCAAAGTAATTTAAATAATAATTCTAATTATTATAGATTACGAATTGGTATTGGACATCCTGGTGATAAAAATAAAGTTATTAATTATGTATTAGAAAAACCAACTATTTTTGAACAAAAATTAATTAATGATGTAATTAAAAAGGTAATTAGTTGTACAGATATTTTATTTTTTTATGATAAATATAAAGAATTGAATTATTCTCATATTTTTAAAGCAACTAATTATGAATAATTTTGTTTAGATTTAAATCTAGAGAAAAAATAATGCTAAAATGCGGTATAATTGGTCTTCCTAATGTCGGTAAATCAACATTATTTAATGCATTAACAAAATTGTCGGTTGAAGCTGCTAATTTTCCATTTTGCACTATTGAGCCAAATAAAGGAATTGTTTTTGTACCGGATTATCGTTTGTTTCAATTATCTAAAATTGTAAAACCAAAACGTGTTTTGTTAGCAACACTTGAATTTATTGATGTCGCTGGTTTAGTAACTGGTGCATCTAAAGGTGCAGGTCTTGGTAATCATTTTTTATCTCATATTCGTTCAACTAATTCTATTGGTCATGTTGTTCGTTGTTTTAAAAATGATAATATAATTCATGTAAATGGAGTTGTTGATCCAGTAAGTGATATTGAAATTATAAATACAGAACTATTATTATCTGATATTGAGGTTTGTGAGCGAGCTATTCATTGTATACAAAAAGATATTAAATTAAATAATAAAAAAGAAGGATTTTTATTATTTATATTAAATAAATGTTTTTCATATCTTAAACAATCTATTTTATTACGTACAATTGATTTATCTGCTGAAGAGATATCAGTTATATCTTATTTAAATTTTTTAACCTTAAAACCCACAATATATATTGCGAATGTTGATGAAGATGGTTTTGATAATAATCCGTATTTAGATTCTGTGTATAAGATTGCTAAATCTGAATCTTCTATTGTAGTTCCTGTATGTGTATCTGTAGAACGTGATTTAGCTTTTTTTGACTCTAAAGAACGCACAGAATTTATATTTGATTTAGGTATTAAGAAATTTGGATTAAATTGTGTTGTTAAGGAATTATTTAGATTATTAAATCTACAAACTTATTTTACTGTCGGTAAGAACGAAATTCGTGCTTGGAAAATTCCTATTGGAATGAATGCTATACATGCAGCTGGTAAAATTCATAGTGATTTTGAAAAAGGTTTTATTCGTGTTCAAGTTATTAAATTCGAAGATTTTATTAAGTATAACGGAGAATTATTGGCGAGAGAAAATGGGAAAATGCGAATAGAAGGTAAGAATTACATTATCAAAGATGGAGATATATTAAATTTTTTATTTAATGTTTAAATCATATTTAATTTATATCAGAATTAATATAAAGATAAACGTTTTTAATTAAAAATATTATAATATCTATTATATGTTTATTACTTACAAAGTATATTTATTTTTTGTTTGTTTATTTTTTATAGTTTAATTAAAGTTAAATGAATAATTCATTTAGTATTTTTATAAAAATTATATTAAATTAATTTTAAGAAAAAACAGCATAATATT
Organism: Candidatus Providencia siddallii; assembly: GCA_001457715.1. Classification (GTDB taxonomy): domain Bacteria; phylum Pseudomonadota; class Gammaproteobacteria; order Enterobacterales; family Enterobacteriaceae; genus Providencia_A; species Providencia_A siddallii. The sequence goes on from CVRF01000002.1 coordinate 25,111, forward strand.
ATTTTTATATAAGTGTATTTATCGTTAATAAATAAAAATAACTTATTATATATAAATATATTAAGAATATTATATTTATATTTTATTTAATAAATAAAAACTATTTCCATTATGGATTTATATAATAAATGAAACATTCTATTTTTATTAAGCTAAAATCATTAAAAAAACGTTATAAAGAAATTGAAAAAGAACTTAGTGATGTTAAAATTGTTGATAATCAAGCTCGTTTTCGTAATTTATCAAAGGAGTATTCACAATTATCAAATATAGTAAAGTACTTTGATTCATGGTGTTCTATACAAGAAGATATTAAAACAGCAGAAATCATGTTGAATGATCCTGAATTAAAAATAATGGCTCAAGAAGAGTTAAAAGAGGCAAAAGTTTTTAATGAAAAACTTGAAGAAAAATTATATGCGCTTTTATCTCCTAAGGATGTTTATGATGAATATAATTGTTTTGTAGAAATTCGCGCTGGATCTGGTGGATCAGAAGCTGCTATTTTTGTTGGTGATTTATTTCGTATGTATAGTCGTTTTGCAGAAAATAATCGATGGCATGTTGATATGATTAGTTCTCAATGTAGTGAATACGGTGGTTTTAAGGAGATTATTACAAGATTTTCAGGAATTGGTGTATATGGTTTTTTAAAATTTGAGTCTGGTGGACATCGTGTCCAACGTATTCCAGAAACAGAGTCGCAAGGTAGAATTCATACTTCTACTTGTACTGTTGCTATTTTGCCTGAAATCCCTGAAATTGAATTACCGGAAATTAATCAATCTGATTTACGTATTGATACTTTTAAATCTTCAGGAGCAGGTGGACAGCATGTTAATACCACAGATTCAGCTATTCGTATTACACATATCCCAACTGGGATTATTGTAGAGTGTCAAGATGAACGGTCTCAGCATAAGAATAAAGCAAAAGCAATGTCGGTACTTTTCGCGCGTATTCATCAAGCAGAAAGAAATAAACGTAGAACTGCAGAAGCTTATGAACGTCGTAATTTGCTTGGTTCAGGGAATCGTTCTGATCGCATTCGTACTTATAATTTTCCACAAGGACGAGTAACAGATCATCGTATTAATTTAACTTTGTATTCTTTAGATGATATAATATCAGGAAAATTAGAATTATTAATAGAACCTATCATTAATGAATATAGAGCTGATAAGCTAGCTGAGCTATCCGAATAAAATAATGAATTATAAAGATTGGATAAGGAAAGCGATAATTAGATTATCTTTTACTAAAAATGCAAAACAAGAAGCTGAAATTTTGTTAGAATATATAACTGGTCATAATCAAGCTTATATTTTTGCTTTTAGTGAAAATGAATTAACTGGTTTTGAATTAGAAAAATTGGAGTTTTTATTGCAACGTAGAGAAAAAGGAGAACCTATTGCTTACATAATTGGAGAATGTGAATTCTGGTCTATGCCTATTTATGTAACTCCTGCTACCATTATTCCTAGACCTGATACTGAGTGTTTAGTTGAACAAGCTTTATTGAGGTTACCTAAACAAAAACATAGATTATTAGATCTAGGAACTGGAACTGGTGTAATTGCTTTAGCAATAGCTTCTGAATCAAAAAAGAGTTTTGTGGTTGGAGTCGATATTAATTATGAAGCAGTGTCTTTAGCAAGACAAAATCAATATAGATTAAATATTTTTAATGTATATTTCATGCAAAGTGATTGGTTTAATTCACTATTAATTCAACAATTTGATATAATTGTAAGTAATCCACCATATATAGAAGAAGATAATATTCATTTGTATAAAGGTGATCTTAGGTTCGAACCTCTTAGTGCTTTAGTTGCAAAAAACAACGGGTTATCAAATATAGAATATATTATTAAAATATCTAAGCAATATCTTAAAAATCAAGGATGGTTAATTCTTGAACATGGTTGGAAACAAGGATTGGAAGTATGTAATTTGTTTAAAATGTATGGATACATTAATATTAAAACTTGTATTGATTATTCTAATCGAGATAGAGTTTCTTTAGCTCAGTTATATATTTAATGAAAATATGATTTTTATTGGCTATTAATTAATTTATTTATTTTTTTAAATATTGACAATATAACATTATGAAACAAAAAATAGTATATATTGATACAATTAAAGTTGCAAATGATTTACCATTTGTTCTTTTTGGTGGAATGAATGTACTTGAATCTCGAGATATAGCTATGAGAGTATGTGAACATTATGTTGCTACTGCATTCAAATTAAATATTCTTTATGTATTTAAAGCATCTTTTGATAAAGCTAATCGTTCATCAATTCATTCTTATCGTGGTCCTGGACTTGATGAGGGTTTAAAAATATTTCAAGAATTAAAGAAAACGTTTGGTGTAAAGATTATTACTGATGTGCATGATGTAAAACAAGTAAAAATGGTTGCAGAGGTTGCTGATGTTATTCAATTACCTGCTTTTTTAGCTCGCCAAACAGATCTAATAATAGAAATAGCAAAAACAGGTTCTGTTGTAAACATTAAAAAACCACAATTTTTTAGTCCTAGCGAAATAGGTAATGTTGTTAAAAAATTTATTGAAAATGGTAATGAAAAAATTATTATCTGTGAGCGTGGTGTTAGTTTTGGGTATAATAATATTTTGGTAGATATGCTTGGGTTTGATATTATGATACGTGTATCTAATGGATGCCCTATAATTTTTGATGTAACTCATTCATTACAATACCGTAAAGAGTTTAGTGATGTTTCAAGTGGTAGACGTCATCAAATAGTTGAATTAGCAAGATCTGGTATGGCAGTTGGTATAGCTGGTTTGTTTTTAGAGTCGCATCCTGATCCAAATAATGCGAAATGTGATGGTTTCTCTGCATTACCATTAGAGAAACTTGAGCCTTTTTTGAAACAAATTAAAGCAATCGATGAATTAGTTAAAAATTTTTCTAAAATAGATATTAGTAATTAATAGATTTATATTATAAATTACATTTTATATCATATTTAATGATATATGTTTTAAAATTTATTTATTAAAATATTAAAATTTTAGTTTAAATTTAAATATTATAATAAATAGTAGTTTATTAACATTTTTAATTGATTTTATTAAATAAATAAATTTGAATATTTGGTGTTTATCTTAATTTGATAAGTTAGTATATAATTAATAACGGTGAGAGAGGGATTCGAACCCTCGATACAGTATTTGTATACACATTTTCCAAACGTGTTCCTTAATCCACTCGGGCATCTCACCATATTTTTTTATAAAATATATAAAAATAATATATAATTTATATAATTGTATTAAATAATTGTAATATAAATACAATTTAATTGTTAAGGATATTTGTATAAATCAAATTTATTATATAATCAAATAATAAAGTTAGGATTTTCATAAAATTTAAATTATAAATTTAAACGTATTTGTTTGTTTTTATTTAATATCTTAAATATATTCTAAATATAAGTAAATTAAATTTTTAATATTTTATTATATATTTGTTTTAAATATTATTTTTTTAAAATTATATATATTATTTTTATACTTAATATGATTGTAATATGATTTATTTTGTTGTATACTTTTCAAGTTTATATATAATTTTTTTATTTATTAGAAATATTAAACAATAAAATTGTTATTTATATATTTTATATATTGAAATATCTTTAAAATATATATAAATATAAAATAATTTATTACATATATTTGTATATTAAATTATATATTTTAATAAAAATAAAGTTAGGTAATATTATAAATAATGAAATTTAATTTAATTATTGGTTTTATTTTTAGAATTAAATTCTAAATAAAAATTGATATTTTTACTAATGTGTTTTTAAAATATGAACTTATTTAGATTATTTGCAAAAATAAGTTTTATGACTGTAACATCTCGTTTGTTTGGGTTTATTCGTGATTCTATTATCGCACAAGTATATGGTGCCGGTATTTCAGCAGATGCTTTTTTTATAGCATTTAAGATTCCTAATTTATTACGTAGAATTTTTGCTGAAGGTGCATTCTCACAAGCATTCATACCAATACTCACTGAGTATAAAAATCAGCAAGGAAAAGAAGCAACTCGTACTTTTATTGCGTATATAGCTGGAACTTTAACTATAGCTCTTGCTATAGTTACAATGGTTGGTGTTATTTGTGCCCCGTGGATTATTCATATCACAGCACCAGGTATTATAAAAAATTATAATAAATTTACATTAACAGTGGATTTATTACGTATTATATTTCCTTATATATTTTTAATCTCTTTGTCAGCACTTGTTGGAGCTATTCTTAATACTTGGAATCGATTTATTGTTCCAGCATTTGCGCCTACATTACTAAATATTAGTATAATTTTATTCTCTATTTTTGTGTCTCAGTATTTTAATCCACCAATAATTTCATTAGCATGGTCAGTTGTGTTAGGTGGTTTTTTACAATTTATATATCAGCTACCTTATCTTAAAAAAATTGGTATGTTAGTATTACCACGATTTTTATTTATGGATAGTGGTGTTTGGAGAGTAATAAAAATGATGTGGCCTGTAATTATTGGTGTATCTGTGTCACAAATTTCATTAATCATCAATACGATATTTGCTTCTTTTTTGCAATCAGGATCAGTTTCTTGGATGTATTATGCGGACAGATTAATAGAATTACCTTTGGGGATTTTGGGTGTTACATTTGGAACTGTTTTATTGCCTTTATTAACGAAAAGTTTTATTGATGGCGATCAAGTTAAATATCAGCAATTAATGGATTGGTGTTTGCGTTTATGTTTAATGCTTACATTACCTTGTGTAATAGGTTTAATTATATTATCTGAAGCATTAACTGTTTCATTGTTTCAATATGGTAATTTTACTGCCTATGATTCATTAATGACTCAATATGCTATTAAAGCATATTGTATAGGTTTGACAGGTATGGTTTTAGTTAAAATATTAGTACCTGGTTTTTATTCGCGTCAAGATACACATACTCCGGTAAGAATAGCAATTGTAACGTTAATCTTAACTCAATTAATGAATGGAGTATTTATTGTTCCGTTAAGACATGCTGGTCTTGCTCTTTCTATAGGTTTAGCTGCTTGTTTTAATGCTAGTTTACTTTTTTGGAGGTTATATAAAAAAAAAATTTTTCAACCAGTTAAAGGTTGGAAAATATTTTTTTTAAAATTATTTTTAGCTTTATTAGTAATGTGTTTTGTTTTATTTACTATATTAAACTTTATGCCGTTATGGAATGAAGGACATATGCTAATTAGAATTTTACGGTTAATTGTAGTTATAGTTGCTGGAGCATTAAGTTATTTTATTACATTATTTGTGTTAGGATTTAGATTTTATGATTTTTTTAAATTTAATATAAATTAATTAAAATATATTTTTTAGTAGCAATTTTATATAGTATAAATATTTTTATAAAATATATACAGTTTATAAATTACATTTTTTCGATAGTTTCAATTCCTAATAAATTTAAACCTGTTTTTAATGTTTTTTGTGTTAATAAAGCAAGTTTTAATCTACTTTGTTTTTGTTCTTTATTGTTTACTGATAAAACAGGACAGTTTTCATAAAATTTAGAAAATAATACTGCTATATCATATAAATAGGAACACATAATATGTGGTATTCCTTCTTGTGCAACTATAAAAATAGTTTCTTCAAATTGAATTAAGCGTGTTGCTAATGATATTTCATATTGCGAATACAATAAAATTGGTAAAATTAAATCTGATTTAATTATATTTGCTTTTTTAAAGATAGATGTAATACGAGTATAAGCGTATTGTAAATATGGAGCAGTATTCCCTTCAAAAGACAACATTTTATCCCAATCAAATGTGTAATCTGTTATACGATTTTTTGATAAATCAGCATATTTAATAGCACCTATTCCTATAACATTAGCTAAATGTAATAAATCAGTTTTTTTTATATTTGGTTTTTTTTTGTTTATTATATTTTTAGCTCTATTAATCGCTTCATCTAATAAATCAGATAAAAAAATTGTATTACCTGAACGTGTTTTAAACGGTTTTCCATTTTTTCCTAAAACCATTCCAAACATATGATGTTCAAGGGTCATAGAATTTGAAACATAGTTAGCTTTTCGTGCTATAGCCCATGCTTGTTTTAAATGTTGGCTTTGTCTCGAGTCTATATAATATAAAGAACGATCTGCATGTAATACTTCATATCTATATTTAGCGCAAGCAATATCAGTTGTTGTATACAAAAAAGCACCATCGTTTTTTTGAATAATTACTCCCATAACTTCACCTTTTTTATTCTTGAATTCATCAAGAAATACAACAACTGCTCCGTTGTTTTCTACAGCTATACCTTTATTTTTTAAATCAGAAACTATTTCTTTAAGCATATTATTATACAGACTTTCACCCATAATATCATTTTCTGTTAATGTAATATTAAGTCTGTTATAGATTTTTTGATTTTGTTGCATTGTAATATAAACTAATTTACTCCATATTTTACGACAATATTTATCACCAGATTGTAATTTAACAACATATATACGAGATCTGATTGCAAAATTTTCATCTTTATCATATTTTTCTTTTGCTTCTCGGTAAAATTTTTCAAGATTTGTAAGTAGAATATCTTTAATTTCTTTATTTTCTAAATCTTCTAGATAGGCAATTAACATACCAAATTGAGTACCCCAATCACCAATATGATTAGCACGAATAACTTTATGACCTATAAATTCTAGAGTTCTAGCTACTGCATCTCCTATAATAGTTGAACGTAAATGTCCAACATGCATTTGTTTTGCAATATTAGGAGAGGAATAGTCTATTACAATAATTTTTTGGTGTACTTTTGTTATACTAAGATGTTTATTTTTTAATGCTTTTTCTGCTTGTTCTGCTATCCAGATAGGGTTAAGAAGTATATTTATAAAACCTGGATCAGTAATTTCTATTTTACTAGTAATATTTTTAAAATCTAATTTATTAGCAATTTTTTTAGCTAACACCTGTGGTGTTATTTTCATTTTTTTAGCTGCGTTCATTATTCCGTTAGCTTGATAATCATATTTTTTTTTTGTTAGACGTATAAGCGCAGCATCGCAATCTTTTGGTGCTCCGATTGATATTAACGCAGAAGTTATTTCATTTGATATAAAAGAATAGATATTCATATGTATAAATAAGTTATTAATTTGTAGTTAATTATTTTAATATTAAATTTAATAGAATATTTATAAATTAGTTTTTTATTAAATTTAAATTATTTTTAATAAAACTTTAAAAGTTTAAATTTAAAAAATTATAAATATTTTTTATATGTATAATGTTATTTATTACATAATATTGTATAAATATAATTTAGTTAAATTTTATTTGTATTGTCAAGTTTTATAAAAAAATATTATTTTTAATATAATTTATATTGTTTTAATAAGTATTAACAATATATCATATACTTTTGATTAACATAATATTTTGTTATTAAAACAATAGTTTTTTTAAAATAAATATAAATTTATAGATATTTATTTATGGTATTAATTTAATTAATTATCTATAGTTTTACAAAAAATCTTAAAATGTTTATAAAAAAGCTTAATAATAATTGTTTTTTAATAAAATTTAATTTTTTAAAATAAAATACTGTATTTAAAAGGATATTTTATGCGTACTAATTATTGTGGTCGATTAGGTTTAAGTAATAAAGGAGAAAAAGTTACCGTTTGCGGATGGGTGGATTGTTATCGTAATTTTGGTAGATTTATATTTCTTAATTTACGTGATTGTGATGGTGTAATACAAATTTTTTTTGATTCTAAAAATAATGAGTTATTTAAAAAAGCAAGTAAATTACGAAACGAATTTTGTGTTAAAATTATAGGTATAATACGTGCTCGTAAAGAACATCAAAAAAATAATAATATGAATACAGGTGAAATAGAAATAATTGCTGAAGATATTGAAATTTTTAATGAAGCAAAACCTTTACCATTAGATAATAATCAAATTAATACAGAAGAACTTCGTTTAAAATATCGATATTTAGATTTACGGCGTCCTGATATGTTTAAACGATTATATACTCGTGCAAAAGTTACTAATTTTATACGTAATTTTATGAATGAAGAAAATTTTTTGGATATTGAAACCCCTCTTCTTACAAAATCAACTCCAGAAGGAGCTAGAGATTATTTAGTACCAAGTCGTATACATAAAGGTAAATTTTATGCATTACCACAATCGCCACAAATATTAAAACAATTGCTTATGGTATCAGGCGTTGATCGTTATTATCAAATTGTAAAATGTTTTCGAGATGAAGATTTACGTTCTGATCGTCAACCTGAATTCACTCAAGTTGATATTGAAGCTTCTTTTATTACTGCAGAACAAATTATAAAAATAGTTGAACGTTTGATTCGTGGTTTATGGCTTAATGTAAAAAATATTGATTTAGGAGTTTTCCCAATAATTACATTTTCAGAAGTTATGCGACGTTATGGTTCAGATAAACCTGATTTACGTAACCCAATGGAATTGGTTGATATTAATGATATATTTAAAAATTTTAAATATAATATATTTTCAGAACATATTAATAACTCTAAATCCCGTATTATTGCATTAAAAGTACCTGGTGGGTCAACTCTTAGTCGTAAGAGAATTAATGAATATAGTAGTTTTATTAGTGAAGATTTATTTTGGATAAAAGTTAATGAACAGAAAAATGATTTAATAAAAATTCAAAGTTCAGTAGGGAAGTTGTTAAATAATAATGTTGTAAAACAATTAATTGATCGTACTAAAGCTATAAATGGTGATATTATTTTGTTTAGTGCTGGAATAAATAAAGATATAACAAATTCAATGGGTGTATTACGTTCAAAAATTGGTTGTGACTTAAAATTAATAAATATTAATGAATGGAAACCATTATGGATTATTGATTTTCCTATGTTTAAAAATGACGGTAAAAAAGGTTTAACATCAATGCATCACCCTTTTACATCTCCAAAAGGAGTTACTATAGAAGATTTTAAAAAAAAACCTGCAGCATCAATAGCTAATTCTTATGATATAATTATAAATGGATATGAAATAGGTGGAGGTTCAGTACGTATTCATCATTCTAAAATGCAGAAAGCTGTATTTGATATTTTAGGGATTAGTAAAAACAAACAGCGTGAAAAATTTGGTTTTTTACTTGATGCATTAGAATATGGTGCGCCACCACACGCAGGTTTAGCATTTGGTTTGGATCGTTTAGTGATGATGTTAACTGGAGCTAATAATATTCGTGATGTTATTGCTTTCCCAAAAAGTACTTCTGCGTCATGTTTAATGACTGACGCTCCTAGTAACTTAAGTATAGATTAGTTATTTAATATTTCTGTTATAGTTGATAAAAATGAAGATAGTAGTAAAATAGTCATAAAAATATTTTAGAAAAAATTAGCTAAAATTTTCTTGAGTGTTATATACATAGAAATATATTTTAATGATTATCAATTTATTTTAATATAAATTGATTTTTTATTTAAAAATAAAATAATTAAGTTTGTTTTTTTTGATTTTGTATCTGTTTTTTATGTTTTAATAAATAAACTAATGATAAATAAAAAAGTAGAACAGATTACTACTGATGGTCCAACTGGTGTATCGTAGTATGCTGAAAATATTAATCCAGTTGTAATAGAGATTACACCTAACAGTATTGCGATAAATGACATTTGTTCAGGAGTGTTAGAGAATCGTCTTGCAGCTGATGGTGGAATAATTAATAATGAAGTAATTATTAACGCCCCAACAAATTTCATTGATATACTAATCGTCAGTGCTATCATTAACATTAACAATAAATTATTTTTTTGAATATTAATTCCATCAGAAAAAGCTAATTCGTGATTTATAGTTACTGATAAGAGACTTTTCCAATTAAAAAATAATAATATTGAATTAATTAAAACTCCTATTAGAAGAATAATAATATCTTTATAATCTACTGATAACAAATCACCGAATAAATAAGATATTAGTTCTACACGAATATTTTTCATAAAACTAATTATCACAAGACCAATTGACAAAGATGAATGAGCTATAATTCCAAGCATGGAATCAGTAGTAAATTCTGGATTTTTTTCTAGTAAAACTAATATAAAAGTTAATAATAATGTTACTACTATTATAGTAAAAAAAGGATTTATATTTAATAGTAATCCAAGTGAAATTCCCAATAAAGATGCATGAGCGAGCGTATCACCGAAATATGACATGTGTCTCCAAATGATAAATGATCCTAATGGACCAGCGGCAATAGATAACAATACACCAGTGATTCATCCTGGAATTAATAATTCAATCATAATAGTTATTTACTGATTAGGTTATATTATTAAAAGTGATGCTTGTTTTTGTGTTTATGACGGTATATTCCAAATTGCTTAAAATTATTATCGTTAAACATATTAATGAATTCTGGGTGATTATATATAGTATCAGGTGTTCCTGAACAACATATATGTTTATTAATACATAATACTTTATTTGTTTTTGCCATTACAAGGTGTAGATCATGCGAAATCATTAAAATAGAACAAATAAATTTAGTTTTTAATTTATAAATTAATTCATATAAAGCAATTTGTCCTATAATATCAACTCCTTGAGCAGGTTCATCAAGTAATATCAGATCCGGTTTGTTTAATATTGCACGTGCTAATAACACCCGTTGCATTTCTCCGTTTGATAGTTTTTGCATTTGTTGATTGATTAAATGTACAGCATCTACTTGTTTAAGTGCAAATAATATAATATCGTAATGTACCTTTGGTTTTAACATTATAAAACGTTTAACTGTTAAAGGTATTGTTTTATTTATTTGTATTTTTTGTGGAACATAACCTATAACTATGTTATATTTTTTATTTATTAAACCTGAGGTTGGTTTTAGAAACCCTAAAATAATACGAATAATAGTTGTTTTACCAGCACCATTTGGTCCTAAAAGTGTAATAATTTCTCCTTTGTTTAAATTAAATGTGATATCTTTAAGAACCTCTTTTTTCCCGAAAGATACAGAAATTTTATTTAATGTAACTAATGTATTCATATAAAGTACATTGTATAATGATACTGTAATAATATAATTAATATTATAAGGAAACTAATATGATATATAAATTTAGATGTTTTATTTGTAAACTTTTTTTTTATTCTATTATATCTTCTATAATAAATTCAACAATTTTGTTTATTGCACAAGCTGATATAGTAACGTCGATTCGACCGTTAGCTTTTATTATTGCTGGAGTAGCTGATGGTGTCTCTAATATTCAGATTTTAATTCCAGATGGTTCATCACCGCATGATTATTCGCTTAAACTAAGTGATTTTAAAAAAATTAAACAAGCAGATTTAGTAGTATTTATCGGACCTGATATGGAATTTTTTTTAAAAAATATTAATAAATTATTACCAGCAAAAAAACAATTAGTTTTATCAGAAGAAATTAATATTAAACGATTATTATTATCTAGTTTTAGTAAAAAACCTGAGTTTAATCATATTAGTGATTATAGTAACGAAAATCATTACAAACATCATCATTCTGAATATAATATGCATATATGGCTTTCTCCAAAAATAGCAAATATTGCAGCACATAATATTTATAATCGTCTGATAAAAATTTATCCAAAACAAAAACAAAAATTAATTTTAAATCTTTATAATTTTAAAAAAAATATAACACAAAACGATAAGAAAATTACAAATATTTTAAAATCATCAAAAAATAAAGGTTATTATGTTTTTCACGATGCTTATAATTATTTTGAAAAATACTATATGTTATCTCCATTAGGTTATTTTACAATAAATCCTGAAATACAACCAGGAGCTAAAAAATTATATGAAATAAAAACTCAACTTATAAAAAATAAAGTGAAATGCATATTTTTAGAGCCTCAATTCAAACCTAATGTTATTAATACTATATCTCGTAATACAAAAGTTAATTTTGGTACATTAGATCCACTTGGTGTTGGAATAGAAATAAGACAAGATAGTTATATGAAATTTTTGGTAAAATTATCAGAACAGTATGCTAGTTGTTTAAATTGAATATAATAGAGAATTTAAAAATTATTAATAATTTATTTATATGATTAATTACGACTGTTATAATTTAACAGTCGATTTTATTTTTATTTATAAAAAATATAATTTAAATTATTTTTATAAAAAATAATTTAATATTAATGTGAATGAATTTTTAGTTTTAAAAAAATAAATTCTCTTATAAAAAATTATACTTAATTTTTATTAAAATTAATATAACTATAACTAGTATTCGTTTTTTTATTGAAAAATACAAATAAAAATTTTTATATAATTAGAATAATTTATAAATTTAAAGTTATTTTTTTTGTATTTAAAAATTAATAAATTAAGTTTGTATATTAACTATAAGTTAATATAAATTATTAAAAAATAATTTTAAATTTGAATAAATTATTTTTTTAAATATTTTGTTAAAAACGATAAATAGATAAATATATATTATTTATTTTATAAATAAATTATTTCACTTCTAATATACGACATGTATTAGTACTACCTATTGTTCCCATTAGATCCCCCTGAGTAACTAATACTAAATCATTTGTTATTAAATAACCGCTATTACGTAATTTAGTTATTGCTTCATTAGCAGCTGTGATACCATCATTACGAATGTTACAATGTATAGGAGTAACACCTCGATATAGAGCACATTGATTTAATGTTTTATTATGACGTGAAATTGCAAATATAGGTAATTCAGAGCTAATGCGAGACATCATTCTAACTGTACGTCCTGATTCTGTCATTGCTATGATAGCTTTAATATTCTTGAGATGATTGGCTGTATACATTGTTGCCATTGCAATAGCTTCTTCAGTGCTTTTAAATAGATAATCTAAACTATGTTTTTCAGTTAAATCTGGTATTTTTTCTGCACCAAAACATACTTTAGACATCGCTTTTACTGTTTCAGATGGATATTGACCAGTTGCAGTTTCTGCTGATAACATAACAGCATCTGTACCATCAAGTACAGCATTAGCAACATCCATAACTTCAGCTCTAGTCGGCATTGGATTTGTTGTCATTGATTCCATCATTTGAGTTGCAGTTATAACAACACGGTTTAATTGACGTGCCCGGCGAATTATTTTTTTTTGCATAGCAATTAATTCAGCGTCTCCTATTTCAATACCTAAATCTCCGCGTGCTATCATTATAGCGTCAGAGGCTAAAATTACTTCATCTATTATTTTATCGTTTGCTACTGCTTCTGCTCTTTCAATTTTTGCTATAATTTGACATTTACAACCAGATTTATATGCTAAATTTCGAGTATAATATAGATCTTCTGCAGAACGAGGAAAAGATACAGCTAAGTAATCAACATCAATTTTTGCTGCTATTTTTATATCTTCTATATCTTTATTTGTTAATAAATTAGCAGATAAACCTCCACCAAATTTATTAATTCCTTTATTATTGGATAATTCTCCACCAACTATAACGTTAGTTAAAATTTGAAAATCATGTATTTCACGTACTTTTAATTGTATACGACCATCATCAAGTAATAAAATATCATTTGGAAAAATATCAGAAGTTAGATTTATGTAGTTAACTCCTATTCTTTTTTGATTGCCAACTTCTTTTGTTTTAGTGTCTAAAATAAATTCATCATTAATTTTGAGAAAAATTTTACCTTTTTCAAATGTAGAAATTCTTATTTTTGGTCCTTGTAAATCACCTATTATAGCGATATGTTTTTTTAAATCCGCCGCTATTTTACGTGCTTTATTTGCACGTTCAATATGATCAGATGAAGCACCATGAGAAAAATTAAGTCTAATAACGTTAGCACCGTTATTAATAATTTTTTCTATGTTGTGATTACTATCAGTGGCAGGCCCAAGAGTTGTAATAATTTTTGTTCTTCTGAATCTTTTTAACATATATTATTCCTTAAGAATATTACTTTTATATGAATATAAATATATTTTTTGATTTTAATTCTTTAGTATGTTTAAAAATTGCTTAATAAATAGTTAGTGGTGAAATATTCATATATAATTTATTATAGTATTATTAAATATATTTTGTATTACATATAAAATTTATATTTTTTAAAATTTTAAAAAAAATAAATATGAAATATAAAAAATTTTTTGATAAAAATATATTTTATATAGAATATATTTTTGTATAATAAATAAAAAAAATTAATTTATTTAAAAATAATTTTTTATTAAAAATAAATATTAAGTTTTTATGATATAATATTTTTTGAAAAAAAAACAATAACTTTAAACATTAATAATAACATTATCAATGTTTAATTATGAGAAAAATCTGTTTTTTATTAATAAAATTCTGATTTTTTTATAAAAATATTTTTAATTTTAATTAAGAATTAATAATTTATAATTATCATAATTAAAAATTATATTTTATAATATAATAAAATATAATTTTTGTTTTATATTAAATTATGGTTATAGTATGTCAAAACGATTTCTTTCTATCGATACTTCCACAGATGCTTGTTCAGTAGCCTTAATAGATAATAATAGAATTATTTCAAGATTTGCTATCTCTTTTCGTAAACATGAACAAAAAATTTTACCAATGGTTGAGGAAGTTTTATCTCAAGTAAAAATAACTTTATCTCAATTAGATGCGTTAATTTTTAACAAAGGTCCTGGAAGTTTCACTGGTGTTCGTGTTGGTATAGGTGTATCACAAGGACTTGCACTTGGAGCTAATTTACCTTTAATTGGTGTTTCATCGTTGATGACGCTTGCTGAAGGTGCTTATCGTGTTACTGGTCAATCGAAAATTTTAACAATAATTAATGCTAGTGCGTCTAAAGTTTATTATGCACAGTATGAACGTGATAAGAATGGAATATGGTTAGGTGAAGAAACAGAAGTTTTACTTACTGAAGAGTGTGTTAAAATAAAACTTATTTCTTTAAGTGGTTTATGGAGTTATGCCGGGAATTGCTGGCTTACTTATCAAAAATTTTTTAAAAATAATCCATTTATTAAAAATAGTAAAATTATATTATCAAATGCACAAGATATGTTACCAATTGCAAATAATTTATGGTCTCAAGGTAAAATTATAAAGATTGAAAATGCAAAAGCAACTTATTTATGTAATATAATATAATTAAAATATTATGTGTTATTAATACTGTTAATAATTTTTATTTAGTATTTTATTTAAAAAATTCAATTGTTTATTTATAAAAAATATTTAAACGGATATTTGTCGTTATTTTATATAATATATTTTTTACATATGAGTTTTTATGAAATTATATAAAAATTATTAGATTAATCTAAATGAAAATATATTTTTTATATGTAATTTTGTATAAAAAATATTTATAAGTATAAATTTAATTTTTATTATGTTTATAATTTTATATTATATTCTAGTTAATTATATATAATATATAATAATTAATATATAATTATTGTAAATAAAATTTTATTTGTTAAATCTTTTAAAGATTATTTGTTTATTGGTTTAATAGATGAATTCTTAATAAAGATAAAATAATATATTAAATTTAATTTATAAACACATATAATATATTAATTATTTTAATATATATAAAATAGTGATTTATTTAAATTAATATTTAAACTGAATTCTAATAGACATAATATATTACGATATAATTAAATAATTATATTTAATATATATAAAGTAAATATTTATATAATATATAAATATTTAAATATTAATTTTATTGTTTAGTATTTATAAAAATAAATTTTATTTTTATATAAAATAAAATTTATATATATTAAAATATATAGTTATTTAAGGAATAAAAAAATGAAATTTAATATATATGTAATTATTATTAATTTAATGCTTTTAGGTTGTACAACGAAAAAAATAGATAATAACAAAATATTAAATATAAAAAATTCAATGAAATTAGATAAAGTTTTTCCGTATAACGAAAGAAGTTATTCTCAATATTATTTATATGTAGATTTTTTAAAAGAACTTGCGATATCTAAAGGAATTTCACAATCAACAATTGATCGGAGTTTTACTAATGTTAAATATATTGAAAGTACGGTAAAAAGTGATAAAGGACAATATGAAAAAAAAAAATCAGGAACTTTAACAGATTATTTAAAAAAAGTTTTATCTGAATCACGTATTAGATTTGCTATTAAGAAATATTTAGAAAATAAATATATAATTGATTCTATTAGTAAAATGTATGGTGTTCCACAACAGTATATTTTATCTTTATGGGGGTTAGAAAGTGATTTTGGACGATATCAAGGGGAAGAGGATGTAATTTCTGCTTTAATAACACTTTCATTTGAAGGTCGCCGTGAATCTTTTTTTGTTAAACAATTATTTTCCGCTCTTGAAATAATAGATAAAGAGTATGTTTCAAAAGATTTTAAATTAAACGGATCTTGGGCTGGAGCAATGGGACAAGTACAGTTTATGCCAACTTCTTATTTATTTTATGCAGTAGATGGTGATGGTGATGGTAAAATAGATATATGGAATAATAAATCTGATATTTTTTCTTCTATTGCTAATTATTTAGCAATTAAAGGTTGGGATTCTCAATTTTCTTGGGGGTGTCAAGTTTCAGTATCACCGTCTTTTAATTTAAAATCTGAAGATTTAAAGAAAGGAAAAACAGTTAATGAATGGAAGCAATTAGGCGTTAAAATCCCTTTATTTATAAAATTACCTTCAAATTTAAAAACATGGATTGTGATTGTAAATGATTTAGAGAAAAAAATATATTTGGTTACAAAAAATTTTTATTCAATTATGAATTGGAATAATTCATATTATTTCGCATTAAGTGTTTGCATAATGTCTGATATTATTTTAAATAATTTATAATTTTAATATTTACTATAATTAAGTATTTTAAAATTTAAATTTTTATTTTAATTAAGTAATTATATTTTATAATTTAATTTAGTATTAATAGCGTTGTTTATAAAATTTTTAATAGATAGCAAAACACAAAATGATGTCATAGTACTTTAAAGTGAAAATATTAACTTATTATTTTATTAATAAATTTTGATTTAGATAATAATATTATTTAATTTTTGAATTATTTTAATATAATATATAAAATATTTTATATATATTATATAATTATATATAAAAATAAAAAAGATAAATTAGTATTTTTTCTTTTAAAAAAAAATAGTTATGTAATATCAAGTTTTAAATAAATTTAAATATAAAAATTTTCAATTAAATTTAATTTAATTGAAAATCAATAAATTTATGTTATGATATAAATCATATATAAAATATAAAATTAGTTATATTTAAATTTCATGTATTATTGTTTGATTAAAAATAAAATCTAATTTAAGTATTTTTAAAAAGTATTGTGATTTAAGAGGTTAAAAAAATAAAATAAATATTAAGTTAGATAAACAAATAGTTTCTGAAAAAAATTTAAATTTTAAAAAAAAATTATGTCAAAGTGTTTTACCTATTGATCAGAAAAAAAAAATAATCATAGATTTAATTAAAAATAATCAAGTGGTTATTATTACAGGTGATACAGGTTCAGGTAAGACAACTCAAATACCTAGGTTTTGTTTAGAAATAGGTAGAGGTGTAAATGGTATAATTGGTCATACTCAACCTAGACGTTTAGCTACTTGTTCTGTTGCGGAATATCTAGCTAAAAAATTAAATTGTAAATTAGGTACAAATGTTGGATATAAAATTCGTTTTGACGATAAAACAAGTGAAAATACTCAAATAAAACTTATGACAGATGGTATCTTATTGTCTGAGTTAAAAAAAGATAAATTATTGTTGAAGTATGATACGATTATAATAGATGAAGCTCATGAAAGAAGTTTAAATATTGATTTTATTTTAGGATATTTGCGTCAAATTTTATTAAAACGACATGATTTAAAAGTAATAATAACCTCAGCAACAATTGATCCAGAAAGTTTTTCTCATCATTTTTTTAATGCTCCGATTATTGATGTTTCTAATAGGGTTTATCATATTGAAACACGATATCGTGCAATTATTAATAATAAAACTAAAAAACTATTTAATCAGGTTAATGCTATTATTAATGCTATAAATGAGTTAACTATTGAAGATAGTGGGAATATTCTAGTTTTTATGAGTGGTGAGCGTGAAATTTTTGTAGCTTTTAATATGTTATCTAAGTTACAATTATATAATACGGAGATTTTACCTTTATTTTCATCTCTTTCAAATTATGAACAAAATAAAATTTTTTTACAAAATTTTAAAAGAAAGATAATATTATCAACTAATATTGCTGAAACATCAATAACAATACCTGGTATTAAACATGTTATTGACACAGGTTACGCACGTATTAATCGTTATATTTCTCGTACTAAAATAAATAAATTAGAAATTGAGACTATTTCTCAAGCATCTGCAAATCAAAGAAAAGGAAGATGTGGTCGGTTATCTAATGGAATATGCATTCGTTTATATTCAGAAAAAGATTTTTTTTCTCGTTCTAAATTTACTGATCCAGAATATTTAAGAACTAATTTAGCGTCAGTAATTTTACAGATAATTTATATAGGTTTTAATGATATTACAAAATTTCCATTTATTGAAGCTCCTGATAAAAAAGCAATACAAGATGGTATAAAACATTTAGAAGAATTAAATGCTATTAAATCTAAACAAAATATAAATAATGGTTATCAATTAACCAGTATTGGAGAGGCGTTAGTTGAATTTCCTATTGAACCTAGATTTGCTCGTATTATAATAGAAGCAAAAAAATACAATGCATTGCATGAAATAATTATTATTGTTTCTGCGCTTTCAATTAAAGATCCAAGAGAAAGTATATTATATAAACAAAAGATTTCATATGAAAAACACAGGCGTTTTCATGATAAAAAATCTGATTTTTTATCATTTTTAAATCTTTGGAATTTTTTAAAAGAAAATCAAGATAATTTATCAAATATAGAATTTAAAGAGTTATGTAAAAAAAATTTTTTAAATTATCTGTTAATTTGTGAGTGGCAAAATTTATATTTAAAATTAAAGCAAATTATAGAAGAACAAGGAATTAAGGTTAATAATATACAAGCTAGTTATCATGATATTCATATATCATTATTAGTTGGTTTTCTTTCGTGTATTGCTAAAAAAAATATTAATAAATTTGAATTTATTGGGATAAGGAATATACGCTTTATAATTTTTCCTGGTTCTGTTTTATCTAAAAAATCACCGAAGTGGATTGTTGTATCTGAAATTTTTAAAACATCAAGGTTGTGGGGAAAATTCGCTGCATTAATACAACCAGAATGGATTGAACCGTTAGCTAAACATTTAATTAAAAAATCTTATAGTAATCCACACTGGTCTAAATTAAAAAAAACTGTGGTTGCCTTGGAGAAGGTTTCTTTATATGGTTTAGATATTATAGAATCAAGATTAGTTGATTATAGTAATATAGAACCAATATTATGTCGTGAATTATTTATTAAACATGCTTTAATTTATGCTGAATTTGATTTTGATTATGTTTTTTTAAAAAAAAATTTAGAATTAATATCTGAAGTTAAGGAATTAGAAAATAAATTACGAAGTAAAAATATTTTGATTAGCGATAAAGATTTATTTAATTTTTATGATCAGAATATTCCTAAAAATATTATTTCATTATTTGATTTTGATCAATGGTGGAAAATAATATCAGAAAAAAATCCAGATTTATTGAATTTTAAAAAAAATATGCTTATAAAAAAAGGAATAATTAATTTATCAACGATAAATTACCCTAATTATTGGCAACAGGAGAATTTAATTTTCAAGATTACTTATAAATTTAAGCCTGGTGATATTTGTGATGGAATAAGTGTACACATTCCATTAATTATTTTAAATCAAGTTAAAAATATTGGTTTTGATTGGTTAGTTCCTTGTTTAAGATATGAACTTATTGTTACTTTAATAAAATTATTACCAAAATATGCTCGCTGTCATTTTAGTCAAGTATCAAAGTATGCTTCTGTTTTTATTGAAAAATATTCCTCTATAGAAGGTAAAGTTTTAGATAAATTAGAATTTGAGTTCTATCAAATGACTGGTATAAAAATAAATAGAAAAAATTGGAGATTAGATAAGTTGCCTATGCATTTAAAAATTACATTTTGTATTATAGATTGTGAGAATAAAAAAATTATTGAAGGTAAAGATCTTACAATATTAAAAGATTCTTTAAAAGAAAAATTTAAAGAAATTATTTTTAAAACTATTAAATGTAATTTTATTAAAACAGGTTTATCTACATGGAATTTTGGTGATTTACAAAAATGTTATGAAGAAAAATATAATGATTTATTAATTAAAATTTATCCAGCATTAATTGATGAAAAATTTAGTGTTGGAATTTGTATATTTTGCACAGAATTTGAACAAAAACAATCAATGTTAAAAGGAATACGTAGATTATTATTATTGAGTATTCCAATTTTAGTAAAAAAAATACATAAAAAACCTTTATATAAATATAAGTTAGAAATGTATAACAATTACTATGATAGTACATCAGAATTAATTAATGATTGTATCTTATGTGGTATTAATGAATTAATCGAAAAATTCGGTGGTTTAGTTTGGACTGAAAAAGAATTTAAGAAATTACAAAAATATGTAATAGAAGAATTAGATGAAATTGTTCTAAATATAAATTTTAATGTTGAAAAAATTTTAATGATTGCTTTTGTAATTAATAAAGAATTAAAAAAATGTATTGATGTTTCAATGATATATGCTTTGTCAGATTTAAAAACACAGATATCTTATTTATTATTTAAAGGGTTTATAGCTAAGCATGGAAGTAAAAGGTTATTTGATATCATTAGATATTTGAATGGAATAAAAATAAGATTGGAAAAATTATTTTTAAATTTAAATAACGATAAAATACAATTAGATAAAATATTGCAAGTACAAAATATGTGGCAGAAGTTGATTGATGGATGCAAGGAATCGCAAGAATTATTTTTTGATTTACAAGAAATCCGTTGGATGATTGAAGAGTTTAGAATTAGTATTTTTGCTCAGAAATTAGGTACTAAGTATAGTATATCAGATAAAAGAATTATGAAAACAATAAAAAAAATAAATTGTAAATAATTTAAGTAAAATACTTTGAAATTAATTTAAATTACATAATTAAAATTGTATTAAATTTATGTTTTTACTTTATATAAAGTTTATTGATTTATTAAATAAATAGTAGTTGGGATTGCAGTGATAATTATCAATATTGATATCATTTTTTCAAAAAATTTTAAAGGTGTTTTTATTGAAAACTGTGAACGTGTGTATAGAAAAATTAAAATTCCTGGTGCATATAATATAAGAGAAAAAAGTAAATTCATTATACCAGATGCATATATTAACCATAATCCATATAAGCTAGCAGCAAAACCAATTCCTAATAATTTTTTGTTTTTTGTTTTAAAAGCTGTTTTTGTTAAAAAAGCACCTACTAAAAAATATGGAATTAATATCATTTCTGATGAAATTAATAATAGTGTATTATAGTTGCTACCACTAATCCATATTAGTATCAATGAAATTTGTATAGCAATATTAGTTAACCATAAAGATGAATATGGTGTATTATTAGAATTTAATTTACTAAAAATATTAGGAAACGATTTGTGTTTTGATGCGATATATGGAACTTCGGTTGCCATAATAATCCAGCTTAAATAAGCGCCACAAACAGAAATGATCAATCCTGAAGCAATAACGATATTACCTGTGGGACCAATTAATTCAACCATTAAACCTGCCATTGATGGATTTTTGATTCCTGCTAACTCCTCTCGAGGTAAAATTCCTAATGATAATAATGTAACTAGCATATAAACTATTAATGCGCAACTAACAGCAAATATTGTTGCTAAGCCAACATCATGACGGTTTTTAGCTTTTTCAGAGACAACAACAGCTCCTTCAATTCCTATAAACACCCACAATGTTATTAGCATTGCTCGTTTTACTTGTTCCCATATAGGAATTCCTAGTTCAATACCTGTGAAATCAGAATTAAAAATCTTAATTTTAAAAGAAAAAATTCCTAGAATTATAAATAACCCTAATGGAATTAATTTAGCTATAGTTGTAATTTTGTTAACAAGAGAAGCGGTTTGTACACCTTGTAATACAAGGTAATGTACAAACCATAATAATATTGATTCACCAATTAATGCTTTCCAAGTATTTCCATCACCGAAAATAATATTATGATTGATATCAGTAAAAAAACTAATAGTAGCAAAAACTATTACTAAATATGAAACATTAGCTATAACTGCGCATAACCAGTATCCCCAGGCTGAACAAAAACCAATAAGTTCACCAAACCCTTCTTTTGCATAAGTAAATATTCCTCCGTCTAAATCAGGGCGAATTCTAGATAAAAATAATAAAGCTAAGGCTAAAAATAAAATACCTATACCTGTTATACTCCAACCTATAATTAAAGCAACAGGACTAGCTGCAGCTGCCATATTTTGCGGTAAGCTGAATATACCAGCCCCGACCATTGAACTTAATACAAGTGCTGTTAAAGCGGTAAGAGTTAAAGTGTTTTTCAATGTTAAACCAATTTTTTTTATAAAAAATAACGGAGAATATACTATTATTAAAATAATTTAAATATAATTTTTAAATTAAAATATATAATATAATACAGATTATCAATCTATATTTTTAAATTCAGAAATAAGATATATATTAAGATTGTTTAAATAATTTTTAGTGTTTTAGTAAAGTTTAAAGTGTATATTATAAGTAATAGTAAAATTAAATTTTACATGAGGAAATTATGATTATTGGTATACCGAAAGAACGATTTTCTAATGAGGCACGAGTTGCCGCTACCCCTTTTACGGTTAACGAATTGTTAAAATTAGGTTTTTCTGTTTGTGTAGAGAGTAATGCTGGAGTGTTGGCAAATTTTAATAATTTAGACTATGAAAAAGTAAATGCTAAAATCGTCGATCGTGATACTGTATTTGCTTCTGATATTATTTTAAAAGTTAATGCTCCATTGTTTGATGAAGTTGATTTATTTAAACACGATAGCACATTAATTAGTTTTATTTATCCAGAGCAAAATTCTATTTTAATAGAATCTTTAAAAAATCGCAATATAAATGTGATAGCGATGGATGCTGCTCCTCATATTTCACGAGCTCAATCTATTGATGCTTTAAGATCTATGGCTAATATTACTGGTTATAAGGCTGTTATAGAAGCTGCTCATGAATTTGGAAAATGTTTTACTGGTCAGGTTACTGCATCAGGAAAAATATATCCTGCAAAAGTTATGGTTATTGGTGCTGATGTTGCTGGATTTTCAGCAATTCGGACAGCTAAAAATCTTGGAGCTTTTGTTCGTGTGTTTGATACACGTAAAGAATTAGAAGAACAAGTTAAAAGTTTAGGGGTTGAATTTATATTGTTAGATTTTTATGATAAAATTGATATTTCTGATAGTTATACAAAAATAATTTCAAGAAATTTTTTGGATAAAGAGATTAAATTATTTACTCATCAAATTAAAAATATTGATATTATAATAACGTCGGTTGTAATTAATAGAAATATTGCACCAAAATTTCTTACAAAAGAAATGATTAATTTAATGAAGCCAGGAGGTATTATTGTTGATTTAGCTGTTTTATATGGAGGTAATTGTGAATTAACACAATCTGATAAATTAATTACTACTGATAATGGTATAAAGATTATTGGTTATACTGATTTCCCAAGTCGCTTGTCTCCTCAATCTTCACAATTATATTCAATTAATATTTTGAATTTAATAAAATTCTTGTGTAAAGATAAAAATGGTCAAATAGACATTGATTTTAATGATTCAATTATTCGTTGTGTGACTATAGTTAAACAAAGTAAAATTACCTGGGTTCCTCCGATAATTGAAAAGAATTGTAGATTAGAAGTAAATGAACATATAGTTAAAGAAAATAAAAAACCAAAAAAGAAAAATAAATTATTAATAATAAAATATAGTCTATTTGTTTTTACTATTGGGTTATTTGGATGGTTAATTGATTCTTTGCCAAATGAATTTTTATCTCACTTCACTATTTTTCTTTTATCATGTATAGTTGGGAATTATGCTGTTCGGAATGTTGCTTATATTTTACACACACCATTAATGTTTGTTACAAACGCAATTTCCGGAATTTTGATTCTTGGTGCATTAATGCAAATTAATAACGGTGGTTTTGTTGGTTTTTTATCTTTTATTGCGATACTAATAACTAGTATTAATATTTTTGGTGGTTTTGTAATAACTCATCGAATATTAAAAATGTTTCATAAAAAATAAAGGTGTTATTATGTTGTCTAATGGAATTTTGACAGCATCTTATATCGTTGCTGCTATTTTATTTATATTTAGTTTATCATGTTTATCTAACTATGAAACTTCACAAAGAGGGAAAAAATATGCTATAATTGGAATGACAATAGCATTAGTTTCAACTATTGTTACTATGTATAATACAAATATTAAATGGATAATTATTGCTATTGTTATAGGTGCTGTTATTGGTATTCGTTTGGCAAAAAAAGTAAAAATTATTAATTTACCTGAAATGATAGTTATTTTATATAGTTTTGTTGGTTTATCAGCTATAATTATTAGTTTTAATAGTTTTATTGAAATAAATATATATGATGATTCGATTATAAATCGAATACATTTAATTGTGGTTTTTTTTGGTGTTTTTATTGGTTCTTTGACGTTTACAGGTTCTATTGTAGCATATAATAAATTGTTAGGTAAAATATCTTCTAAATCGATAGTTCTTGAAAATCTAAATAAATTAAATTTATCTGCGATAGCAGCAACAGTGCTTTTATTGTTTATTTTTGTTAAAACAGATAGTTTTATATTGCAGCTTTTTACATTATTAATTTCTACAATAATATCATTAGTAATTGGTTGGCGTTTTGTTATATCAATTAGAGGTTCAGATATTCCTATTGTTATATCAATTCTTAATTTTTATTCAGGCTTGTCTGCAGCTTTGGTGGGTTTTATATTATATAATAATTTATTGATTATAATTGGAGCACTTGTTTGCTCTTCTGGAGCAATATTATCATATATTATGTGTAAATCAATGAACCGGTCTTTTATTAGTGTTATTACAGGTAGATTTAGAAAAGATAATTGTTTATTAGATAGAAAAAAAAATTTTGCTGAACTTACTGAAACAACAGTAGAAAAAGTCGTAGAAATTCTTAAAAGTTCTGAGTCTGTTATTATAACTATTGGATATGGTTTAATTGCTTCACAAGCACAGAAGTCTATTTTTGGTATAACAAAAAAATTATTAGAATATGGGATTAAAGTTGGTTTTGCTATTAATTCAACTACAGGGAAGATGCCGGGACATATGAATGTGTTATTGGCAGAAGCAAAAATTCCTTATGATATTGTATTTAGTTTAGATGAGATAAATTATGATTTTTCATCTACTGATACAGTTTTGGTTATATTGGATAATGATGAAATTGATCCTGATTCTCAAGATAATAAAAATAGCTATATAGTTAGTATGCCGATGTTAGAGGTTTGGAAAGCTAATAATGTAATTTTATTTAAACAGTCAATGAATACTTGTTGTATTAATATACAAAATCCATTATTTTTTAAAGAAAATACACAAATTTTGTTTGGTGACTTTAAAAATGGTCTTGATGCTATTTTACGTATTATTTAATATATAATAATTTATCATATGTAAAAATTTAATTTTTTATGGAAATAAATTAAATACATATAAAATCAATATTAAAAATATTTAAAACGAAACTGGTAGGCTTGAGTGGACTTGAACCACCGACCTCACCCTTATCAGGGGTGTGCTCTAACCAACTGAGCTACAAGCCTATTAAATTATATTTGAAATTATTTATTTTAACTGAACTGCTATTAATTAATATTTTGATTAATGTGTTTTTAAATTTATGAAGATTGAATATAAAAATATTTTTTATAATTTAAATCTGTTTTTTAAAGATTTTTAAAAAAAAATATGATAATTTATTTTATATAAATAGTCAACTTTTTATTATGTATTTAAATAACATATCAAAATATATTTATTTTAAAATAAATATATTTTATATTTATTGTTTTATAGTAAATTCATTATTCTCAACATCTAAAATAATTGGTTTTCCAATCAATAAATGACCAGATATAATTTTTTTTGCTAACATATTTTCAATTTTTTGTTGAATTTCACGTTTTAATGGTCTAGCTCCAAAAATTGGATTAAACCCATCTTTACTAATTTTTTCTAATGCTGTTAATGTTGTTTTTACTTTATAACCGTGTTCTTCTAAGCGTTTGTATAAACGAGTTAGTTGAATATTTGCTATAATAGAGATATGATTTTTATTTAATTGATGAAATACAACAATCTCATCAATACGATTAATAAATTCAGGTTTAAAATTTTCTGAAACAATATTCATTATTATATTTTTAATTTTTATATAAGTATTTATATTAAATTGTTCTTGAATTAATTTAGAACCTAAATTAGAAGTCATAATAATTATTGTGTTTCGAAAATCAATAGTTTTCCCGTGTCCATTAGTTAAACGACCGTCATCTAGTACTTGTAGTAAAATATTAAAAATATCATGGTGTGCTTTTTCAATTTCATCTAACAATACAATTGAATATGGACGACGTTTTATTGATTCAGTTAAGTAACCACTATCCTCATATCCTATATATCCTGGAGGAGCTCCAATTAAACGAGATACTGAATGTTTTTCCATAAATTCTGACATGTCTATTCGCACTATTGCATCATCACTGTTAAACATAAAATTTGCTAAAGCTTTACATAATTCAGTTTTACCAACTCCGGTTGGACCTAGAAACATAAAAGATCCAATTGGTCGATTTGGATCGGATAATCCAACACGGTTACGTCTAATTGCATTTGAAACTGCTGAGATAGCTTCATCTTGACCAACTATACGTTTATGTAATTCTTGTTCTATACGTATTAATTTTTTAATTTCATTTTCTAACATTGATGAAATAGGAATTCCAGTCCAACGTGATAAAATTTCAGTTATCTCAACATCAGTAACTTTATTTCTTAAAAGTTTTATATTTTTATATTCAATTTTATTTGCTGTATTAAGTTGTTTTTCTAAATCCGGAATAATACCATATTGTAATTCAGACATTTTTTCTAAATCACCTAGCCTTCTTGCTTTTTCAATACTAATACGGGCATTGTCTAATTTAGTTTTAATTCGCTGCGTATCAGTTAATGAATCTTTTTCTGTTTTCCATTTTTTATTTAATAAAGAATATTCATATTCTTTTTCTAGTAATTCTGTTTCTAATGTTTTAAGTCTTTTTTTACTTATATCATCTAATTCTTTTTTTAAAGCTTGTTGCTCTAATTTTAATTGAATGATTTTACGTTCTAATCTATCTAAACACTCTGGTTTAGAGTCTATTTGCATACGTAAGCTAGCTCCAGCTTCATCTATTAAGTCTATTGCTTTATCTGGTAACATGCGATCAGTTATATATCGATGTGATAATGTAGAAGCTGCAACAATTGCTGGATCTGTAATTTGCACATGATGATGTAGCTCATAACGTTCTTTTAAACCACGTAAGATTGCAATTGTATCTTCAATAGAAGGTTCTATTATGTATACTTTTTGAAAGCGGCGTTCTAAGGCTGGATTTTTTTCAATATTTTGACGGTATTCGTCTGATGTAGTAGCTCCAACACAATGTAGTTCACCACGTGCTAAGGCTGGTTTTAACATATTACTTATGTCTAATGTATTATCAGTGGTTTTTCCAGTTCCTACTATTGTATGTATTTCATCGATAAATAAAATAATGTTACCTGATTGTTTGGAAATGTTTTTTAGAATTTTTTTTAAGCGCTCTTCAAGTTCGCCACGATATTTTGCTCCAGCAATTAATGATCCGATATCTAGTGATAATATTCGTTTATTTTTTAAACCTTCAGGAATTTCATTATTTATAATTCTTTGTGCTAATCCTTCTACTATAGCTGTTTTACCTACCCCTGGTTCTCCGATTAATACTGGGTTATTTTTAGTTCGTCGTTGTAGTACTTGTATTGTACGACGAATTTCTTCGTCACGTCCTATGACAGGATCTAATTTTCCTTGTTCTGCTAATTCTGTTAAGTCGATAGTAAAATTTTTTAATGTTTGCTGTAGATCTTCAGCATTTTCATTATTCATTTTTTCTCCATCACGAATATATTTTATTACATTTATTAAATTGTTTTTTATTAATACTTAATTTTTTAAGTATATTTGATATATGTTGTGTTTATTCAAGAATTGCAAGAAAAATTAACTCTGAAAAAATAAATGTATCTCTTTTTTTGTGATAAATTTTTACAAAATTAAAATGATATATTAAGTAGCTAGATAATTGTATTTTATATATTATTAAGTTTGTGGTAGAACACACAATTTATTTTGAATTTTTTGTTTAAATTATATTATATTTATTTTTAATATTTTTAATAAATAATTAATTGTATTATTTTTTGTTTTGATAAAGAATTTAATAAATATATTGGTTCGATAAATTGATTTTTATTTTCAAAATTAAAATTTAGCACTTTCTGTACCATGTTTAAGGTTATTTGTAAATTAATATAATATAATGATATATATTATATAATAATTAAAAATACTTAATACAATTTTATTGTATATTTTTTTTGTAAAATTTAGTATCATTTTTTAATGATTTAATAAGTTTAACCATATCATTTGGTAATGGTGCATGAAGTTCAATTTGTTTTTTTGTAAAAGGATGATAAAATCTCAACATGCTTGCATGTAAAGCTTGTCTATTAAATGCACTTATTATTTCAAAGTTTTTTTTAGTTATTTCGTTTATATGTCGATAAGCCCCTCCATATAATGAATTACCTAATAAAGGATGTTTAATATAGGACATATGAACAAGAATTTGATGAGTTCTTCCTGTTTCTAATCTAATAAGTAATTGTGTATGAGCTCTAAAATGCTTAGTTATACGGTAGTAAGTAATTGCAGGCCTGCCTTTTATATTAACAGACATTTTAGTTCTTTTTATTGGATGTCTGGAAATCGGTTTATTTATAACACCTCCACTAGTCATTTTTCCTATTACTATCGCATCATATTCTCTAGTGATTTGCCTTAATTGTAAAGATTTTATTAAATACATATGAGCTAAATTGTTTTTTGCAATTATCATTAATCCAGTTGTATTTTTATCTAAACGATGAATAATTCCTGCTCTTGGGATGTTATTTATTTCAGGATATAGATATAATAATGCATTAAGGATTGTTCCATCTGTATTATTTACACCTGGATGAACAACTAAATTACAAGGTTTGTTAATAACAAGTATATGTTCATCTTCAAAAATAATGTTAAGTGGTATATTTTGTGGTTTATGGCAAATATCATTGTTTTTAGTGATAAAATTTATCGAAATATGTTCTTTACCGAAAATTTTTGTTTTTGGTTTGTTTATATTTTTATTGTTAACATTTACATTATTATGCAAAATCATTTCTTTTATTTTAGATCTTGTAAAATTTGGTAATAAATTTACTAATGCATTATCTAAACGCATTCCGATTTGTGATTTTGTAGTAATTAGGTTAATTTTTATGTGTTTTTTAATCATATTATATTTATGGTTAATGGCATATAGTTATTTATAGTGTATAGTATTATTGTTTTTATTTATTTTAGAGAACATTAAGATGTTTAATCAATGTTATATTATGATAAATATAAAATACATTTTAATAATTTTTTTACTAAATATTATTACTGCTGGATGTAGTAATAATCATGAATCTAATTCTGATGATTCTATAATTAAAATTTATAATTTTGGACAACAAAAATTACATAATGGTGAGTTTAGAGACGCAATAAAACAATTTGAGATATTAAATAATGATTACCCATTTAGTTTGTATGCTGATCAAGTTCAGTTGAATTTAATTTATGCTTATTATAAATCATATGAATTATTATCAGCAATAAATATTATTGATCGTTTTATTAGTTTAAATCCAGTTCATACAAATCTAGATTACGTAATTTATATGCGTGGGCTTATAGCTATGGATTTAGATGACGATTTTTTGCATAGTTTTTTTGGTCTTAAGAATTATAACAGGAATACTCAGTATGTGAGTACTGCATTCAAATATTTTCGTCAATTAGTTTTTTATTATCCTAATAGTTTGTATGTTGCTGATGCTGGTAAAAGATTAATTTATTTAAAAAATCGTTTAGCAAATTTCGATTTTTCAGTAATAAAGTATTATAATGAAATAGAGGCTTATGTAGCAATAATTAATCGTGTTAATCAAATGTTACAAGATCATCCATATGCAGAAGCCACGTTTAATTCATTGAAATACATGAGAACAGCATACGAAAAGCTCGGTTTGAATGAAGAAGCAAATAAAGTTAATAATATTATTATGTTTAATAAATAAAAATAAAGAATTTTATTTATTATTTTAAGTAATACTATATTTTTATATGGCATATTTATTATTTTTGATACAAATTGTTTTCATATTTTATATTTGTATTATTATTTTATATTTTTTATTAAAAAGGTATAAGTTATTGGAATTTATTTTTAATTATTTATACTAAATATAACTAAATATAAAATATTTAGTTATATTAAAATCTTAATTTGTTAAAAAAAATAAGTATTTGTTTAATAATAAAATGATAATTATTAATAAGTTAATTTTATATATGTTTATATTAATTAATAAATTATTTGTTTTAAAAAAATATTTAATATCAACAAAATATAAAATTGTATTTTTTTAGTTTATTATTTATAATTCAAACGTTCTTTAATACGCGCTGCTTTACCAGAAAGTTTACGTAAATAATATAATTTTGATCTTCGAACTAGACCGTAACGAATAATAGTGATACTATCTATTATTGGTGAGTGAGTTTGAAATACACGTTCAACACCTTCTCCATTAGAAACTTTACGAACTGTAAACGCAGATTGCAAACCACGATTACGAATTGCGATTACTATTCCTTCAAATGATTGTATTCGTTTTTTTGATCCCTCCACAACCCATATTTTAATTTCTACAGTATCACCTTGGCGGAATTTAGGTATTTCTTTTTTTATTTGTTTTTGTTCAATTTGTTCAATAAAATTATTCATAATTAACCACTTTATATGTTTTAATATAAAATCAATAATCGTTTATTTTTTTTGGTGTTCATAGTATTCTTGTTGAAATTCAGATAGTAATTTTTTTTGATTATTTGTTAAACATAACTTTTTTAAAAGTTCAGGTCTTTTGAGCCAAGTTCTGCCAAGAGATTGTTTCATTCTCCAAATATTTATTTTAAGATGATTTCCAGATAGAATAACAAAAGGTACTGCTATTCCATTTAGTATTTTTGGGCGAGTGTAATGAGGGCAATCTAATAAACCATTAGAAAAAGAATCTTTTTTCGCTGAATGTTTATGATTTAGTGTTCCAGGAATAAATCTAGAAATAGCATCTATTAATACCATAGCTGCTAACTCTCCTCCACTAAGTATGTAATCGCCTATTGACCACTCTTCATCAATTTCAGTTTGAATAAATCGATCGTCAATACCTTTATATCTACCACAAACAAGAATAATTTTTTTATTTTTTACTAGTTCATGAACTCCATTTTGGTTTAGTTTTTTTCCTTGAGGTGAAAGATAAACAACTTTTGTTTTTATACCTAAATTAGTTTTTGCGGAATTTATTGCGTTTTTTAATGGTTGACCCATCATTAGCATCCCAGGTCCTCCGCCGTATGGACGAGCATCAACATTTTTATATTTATTTTTAGCAAAATTTCGCGGATTCCAATGTTTTATAACAAGTAATTTATTTTTTACTGCTTTACCGGTTATACCATAGTTTGTTATTGCACGAAACATTTCTGGAAATAAACTGATTATATCAATAAACATAATTTATTTTTAAACGAAATAATTAAAAATTAGGATCCCAATCTACTATTATGATTTTTGTGTTTAGGTTAACTTCTTTAATAATTGATTTATTGAGAAATGGAATTAATCTTTCTTTAATATTAAAGTAATCTTTTAGATTTGTTTTAATAACTAACACATCGTTTGAATTTGTTTCTATTATACTATTAACAATACCGAGATTGTATCCGTTTAATGTTAAAACTTGACAACCAATTATATCTTTTCAATAGTATTCTTCTTTTAGATTTGGAAGAACATTAGAATCAATATTGATTTCAAGATTAGTTAATAAATCCGCAGAATTTTTATTATTAATTTCACTAAATTTTGTAATAATACATTTATTATTGTTTTTCCAATTTTCAATTTTAATAATTTCCCATATATTTATTCGTTTAATAAACCAAGGTTTATAACAAAAAATATCTTCAGGGATTTTTGTGAATGAAAAAATTTTAATCCAACCACGAGTGCTATATGCAGCTCCAAGCTTACCTAAAATAATTGGGTTAATAGGTGATATTATTTTTTTTAGCTTGTTCATTTCATATATATTAATTTGATTTTTCAGCTTGTTTAATCAATTGTGTTACACGATTGGAAACGGTAGCACCTGTACTAATCCAGTGTTTGATGCGATTTAAATCTAAACGAAGTTCTTTTTCTTTAGATATAGAAGTAGGATTAAAAAAACCAATACGTTCTATAAAACGTCCATCGCGTGGACAACGATTGTCTGTTACAATTATTTGATAAAACGGACATTTTTTATTTCCGCTACGAGATAAACGTATTGTCACCATGATTAACCTCATTTTAGGTTATAAATTTTGTTAAGTTTAATATAAAAAAATTTATTGATCTTAACATAAAAATTAATCAAAAAGAATTTTATTTGAATTTTTATTAATTTTGGTAGGTTAAAAACCAGGACGCATTATTTTTTTTATGTTAAATATCATTTTGTTTAATCCTGTTTTTTTTATTTTTTTTATCATGCGTTGTAAAATATTAAATTGTTTTAATAAGTTATTAACTTCTTGCACTGTTGTGCCTGATCCCGTTGCGATACGACGCTTACGAGATCCATTAATAATTTCAGGTTGTTCACGTTCTTTATGTGTCATGGAGTTAATTATTGCTTTCATACTTGTTATTGATTTATCATTTAACTGTGACACTGTAGTATTAGATAATTGTTGTATTTTTGGAATCTTATTTATAATATTATTTATTCCACCTAAATTTTGCATTTGTTTTAATTGTATTAAAAAATCATTTAAATTAAAATTGGCTCCATTGTTTATTTTTTTAGTTAGTTTTTTATTTTCAATATTAAAAGTTTTATTTTCAATTTCTTCTATTAAAGAAATAAAATCTCCCATTCCTAGGATTCGTGAAGCAATGCGATCTGGGTAGAACGGTTCTAAATCATCGATTTTTTCACCGGTACCTAAGAATTTGATTGGTTTATTAGTTATAGCACGAATAGATAAAGCAGCTCCGCCTCGTGCGTCGCTATCAATTTTTGTTAAAATAATTCCAGTTAACGTAAATACTTCATTAAAAGTTTTTGCTATATTAGCAGAATCTTGTCCAGTCATAGCATCAATAACAAGTAGAGTTTCTATTGGTTTTATGATATTGTGAATTTTTTTTATTTCTTCCATTATTGGTTTATTTGTATGTAAACAACCAGCCGTATCCACAAGTAGTACGTCATAAAATTGAATTTGTGCATATTTTATTGCTTTTTGTATTATATCAATTGGTTTTTCTTGTTTATTTGATGAAAAAATGTTAATTTCGATGTTTTTTGCTAAAATTTCTAATTGTTTGATTGCTGCAGGGCGATAAATATCTATTGAAACTATTAATATTTTTTTCTTTTGTTTTTCTTTTAATATTTTACCTAGTTTTATAATAGTAGTTGTTTTACCTGTTCCAGGTAAACCTGTTATTAATATAATAGCAGGTGGTTTAGTAGATAAATTTAGTTGATTATTTTTTTCTCCTAATGTTTTTGTTAATTCATCACGAACAATTTTAATAAATTTTTGACCTGGTGTTAAACTTTTATTTATATTTTGACCTATTGCGTTTTTTTTTATTTTTTGGATAAATTCTGATATCACTTGTAATGAAACATCTGCTTCTAAAAGAGCAACACGGACTTCACGTAATACGTCTTTGATATTGTTTTCAGTTAAACGTCCGCGTCCACTAATATTGCGTAAAATTAATGATAATTTTTTGGTTAATTCATCGAACATATATTTTATTTGAATTTTGTTTATTAAGTATAATTAGTTATCTATAATTGTTGATTATAGATTGTTTTTTATATGGATGTAGGAATATTAATATAATAACATTATATATATTAATTATAATTTGTATGAAACTTAAATTTTATTTTATAATATCTATATATTATATATGATTATAATTCTATTTAATTTTATAAATATATTTATAAAATAATTATGTGTATTTATATATAAGTTTTAAAATTAGATTTAAATAACAAATTTATAAATTAAATTAATATTTAATTTTTATATTAAATATTTTTAAATTTTAAAACATATAATTCTTGTCAAAAAAAATCTTTTTTGTTTATAATAAAATATTAAATTTTTTGAATATCTTTGTTTATATTTTTACATTTATCTAATGAAAACTTTAGTTCATAATTTTTAATTATTTTAATTTTTGAATTAATAATTTTGTAAGCAATTTGTTTTGCTTCTTTTAAGGAATGCATTTTATAATTTCCACATTGATAAATGTTTAATCCAGGTATTTTATTTTGATCTTGAATTGTTAAAATATTTTGCATTGCTGATATCCATGTATAAATTATATTTTTTTTATCTAATTTTCCTATTAAACTCATATAGAAACCTGTTCTACATCCCATTGGTGATATATCAATAATTTTTATTGTATCTGTATTTATATGATTATACATATAGTTAACGAAAAAATGTTCAATTGTATGCATTCCAGATTCAGGCATTATTTCTTTATTTGGTGTTGTAAACCGTAAATCGAATACACTTATAATATCATTATTATGTGTTTGAATTGTTTTTGCTACACGGATACTAGGAGCTGTTATACGTGTGTGATCAATAGTAAAACTGTTTAATATCATCATATAAAAATAATTTATTAAAGTATTAAAGTTAATAATAATTTTTAAAATTAAATATTTATTTTAATATTTGTGTTTTTATGTTAAACGTGATGTATATGTGCGTAAATATTCTTCAAAACTTTTTTTTTCATTTTGTTCCATTATATTTTGTTTTTTTATTGAATCCAATTTAGCTTTCTCAAATTGTTCTTTTGTAATTATTTCGTATTTTTCATTAATTAATTGATTAAAATATTTTTTAGATAATTCTAATCCATAATTATTAATTCCTTTTTCTAATATTTCATTTAATACTAATGATGAGTATGTTAACGAAGGATTTTCAATCATTAAATTAAGTTTATGACATGTATTTTGATATAAATTTGTTTTATAACATATATCTAATACTTTTGCAATACGTGCTAGATCATCAAATAATTGCTTTCCAATATTAGTTATCGATTTATTTTTATTTTTATAATTAATTGTTTGATCTGGTTTACGACCTTTAGTTGTTATAAAATTCCAATTTTGTTTACATCTGTTAAATTCTTTATTGCTAATTTTTGGAGTTTTCGCAATAGCACACCATATCAAAAATATTTCTATAAAACTAGCCTGTGTTTCATTAATACCAATTGCACTAAATGGGTTAACATCAAGAGAACGAACTTCAACATATTCGATACCTTTGTTTAAAAACGCTTCTAACATAAAATCATTATTTTTTAATACTCTTTTAGGACGAATTGGTGTATATAGTTCGTTTTCGATTTGAAGTATGTTTGTATTTAATTGTATATATTTGCCAT
This sequence comes from Candidatus Providencia siddallii, assembly GCA_001457715.1. Lineage (GTDB taxonomy): Bacteria > Pseudomonadota > Gammaproteobacteria > Enterobacterales > Enterobacteriaceae > Providencia_A > Providencia_A siddallii. The sequence goes on from CVRF01000002.1 coordinate 61,343, forward strand.
TGCGTTTTATTCCTAATTTTTTAAATTTAGATGATGATTTAGAAAGAGCTTTTTTTACACTAAGTATATAACTATCTAAGTTATTAAAAGTAATATTTAAATTATTTTGAGATTTATTTGTATAACCGAAATCACTGATACGTAACGAAGTAGCATAAGGAAGATAGCATTCCTTATGATTTAAAAAAATCATAGGATTTTTGTTTTTAATAAAAGATTTCCATATTACTGGTGATGCTCCAAATAAATATGAAATTATCCAACCAAATCTGTAATAATTTCTAATTAAATGTAAATAACCTTCAGAAATTTGTTCTTTTCCGCTTTTTATATTATCGATAGACGCTTTTGAATTCCAAAATTCAATAGGTAGTGAAAAATTATAATGGACTCCTGCTATTGTTTGCATAAGTGCACCATATCGATTTTTAAGACCTTCGCGATATATGGATTTAAAGCGGCCTAGATTTGAAGTTCCATATTGAGCGATGATAATTTTATCTTCATTTTCAATAAAACATGGTATGCTAAGTGGCCATATTCTGTCATTTTTTAAGCAAATACTTGCATGACGATGAAGATCTCTAAGAAAAGATAAAGTATTTTTAATACTATTATCAGCAGGAGTGATAAATTCTAATAAAGATTCTGTAAAGTCTGTTGTTATCCATTTATGTGTTAGCGCTTTTCCTAATTCTTCTGTATGCGGTGTATCTGAAATAAATCCTGATTTAGTAATTCGTAAAGCTTCGCGTTCAATACCACGTTGAATACCATTTAATATCTCAGGGCGAGATTCTAACCATAAAAGTTCTTTTGATATATTAGGAAACATATTTGCCATCTCACTGTTATGTAAAGTTATTAATGGCTTATTTAATAATAGTTTAAATTTTATAATTAATTATTTTATGGCGCATCCAGGAGGATTCGAACCTCCGACCGCTCGGTTCGTAGCCGAGTACTCTATCCATCTGAGCTACGGATGCATTAAATTTGATAAATAACGGCGAGGGAGGGATTCGAACCCTCGATGCGTTTTAATCGCATACTCTCTTAGCAGGGGAGCGCCTTAAACCCACTCGGCCACCTCACCTAGTGGTAGGTTTATCAATAAAACAATTGAAAATTTTATTCTAATAAAAATTTATTTGTATATAACTTTTTTAAAAGTATAAGTCAAATACTTTTTTAAAAATTTATGTAATAAAAGCATTAAAATAATTTTACTGAATAATATTTTAAATATAAAAGTTTAGAATAAGCGTCCAAAATTTTAAATGGACGCTTAGTTATATTTAAGTATTTGTTTGATCTTTTTCAGATTGAATTCGTTGATAAATCTCTTCACGATGAACAGAAACTTCTTTTGGTGCGTTAACTCCAATACGCACTTGATTTCCCTTTATCCCTAAAACAGTAACTGCTACATTATTACCTATCATAAGAGTTTCACCAACTCGACGAGTTAGAATAAGCATTCTTTGCTCCTTGAAATATTTAAAGATGCGATTTTCTAGATATTCCAGATATTATCTCGTAAAAACATAAACCCATAACGTTTTACTTAGTGATTTGACTCTGTCAAGGATAAAGTTTTATGTATGTGTAAGCATAGTGTTTGTTATAATTGTAAATTAACCCATTCTTCAACGCTCTCTAATGCATTTGGTAATGCTTCGATGTTTGTTCCTCCACCTTGAGCTATATCATTTCGTCCACCACCTTTACCATCTATTTGTTTAGCTATATAAGAAATTAAATCATCTGCTTTTATTTTATTTGTTAATTCATTAGTAATACCGACAATTATATTAATTTTATCATTATTTATTGTAGAAAGAACAACAATTGCTGATTTTAATTGATTTTTTATTCTTATAACCATCGATTTTAATAAATCATGACTTACACAATTTAATTGTGTAACTAGTAATTTAACATTTTTTATATTTTTTGCTTCATTACTTAATAAAATGCATTTTTGAAATGATTCTTTTTCTTTTAATTGTAAAATTGTTTTTTCTAGTTGAAATGATTTTTTTAATAAAAATTTTACTTTTTCAACAATATTATTTGTATCTATTTTTAATATGTTTTTAATTATTAAAAATTGTTTTGATAGATTATGTATATTTTTAATAGCTTCTTCACCTGTTATTGCTTCTATACGTCGTATTCCAGCAGAAATACTATATTCATTTAAAATATGAAATAAACCGATATTACCAGTATAATCTACATGAGTTCCGCAACATAATTCCATAGAAAAATTATCTATATTAATAACACGTACATATTTTTCATATTTATTATTTAATAAAGATATGATATCTTTAGTTTTTGCTTCCTTTAAACTCATTAATTCAGTTTTAATTTTTAAATTATTACGTATTTGTTCGTTGATAATAATTTCTATTTGTTGCAATTGTTCTTGCGTTAAAGCTTTAAAATGTGAGAAATCAAATCTTAAAATTTTATCATTTATTAATGATCCTTTTTGAAAAACATGTTTTCCTAAAATTATACGTAATACCGTGTGTAATAAATGAGTTGCAGAATGATTTATAGAAATATTAATACGTCTTTTATTATTGATTTCAGCAGAAACAAATTCTTTAACTGATAATAAACCAGAATCAATTTTTCCAAAATGTATAATTGTTTGATTTTTTGTAAAAGTATCAGTTACTATAAATTTACCATAATTATTATATATAATCCCAGTGTCGCTAATTTGTCCACCAGATTCTGAAAAGAATGGTGTTTTATCTAAAATAATTAATCCGTTTTCATTTGCATATAATGAATCAACTAATAAATTGTTTTTATATATTGCTTTAATAAATGTATTTTCTTTGTTGTGTTGATAACCTGAAAATTCACAATTCAAATTGTTTTTAAATATTAATTGTTTATCTGAGATGATGACATTGATTTTTTTTGAGCGTTGGCGTTGTTTTTTCATTGCAATCTCAAATCCTTCAATATCGATATTAATATTATGTTCACGACATATATCTATTGTTAAATCAAGTGGAAATCCGTATGTATCATATAATCTGAATACAATATCACCATCAATAATGTTTGATTTTAATACTGCTATTTCTTTATCTAAAAGCTGTAGGCCACGATTTAGTGTATGTGTAAATTGTTCTTCTTCCATTTTTAGAATTTTTTCAATAATTATTTGTTGTTGTTGAATTTTTTTAGCTGTTATACCCATGATTTTTATTAATGGATTAATTAATTTATAAAAGAAAATATTTTTTGTTCCAAGTTTATAACCATGTCGTATTGCTCGGCGAATAATTCTACGTAAAACATAGCCTCTTCCTTCATTTGAAGGATATACGCCATTACTTATTAAATATGCAGAAGAACGAATATGATCTGTAACAACTCGAAGTGATTTATTTTTTAAATCGGTTGTATTTATAATACTTGCTGTAGTTGTGATAAGATTGCGAAATATATCTATATCATATGTTGAATTAACATTTTGTAACACAGCTGAAATACGCTCAAGCCCCATTCCAGTATCAACAGATAATTGTGGTAAGTGAATCAATGAACCATTTGATTGTCGATTGAATTGCATAAATACAAGGTTCCAAATTTCAATATATCGATCTCCATTATGTTCATTGCTTCCAGGAATACATCCAGAAATATGTTTACCGTAATCGTAAAATATCTCTATGCACGGTCCACACGGTCCAGTGTTACTCATTTGCCAAAAATTGTCTGATGCATAAGGTTTACCTTTATTATCTCCAATTCGTATTATTTTATTTTTAGGAATGTTAATATTTTTATTTAAAATATCGTAAGATTCTTCATCAGTATCGTATACTGTGATTAATAATTTTTCTTTTGGTAAATTAAACCATTTTTTATTTGTTAATAATTCCCAAGCAAAATAGATAGCATCCTTTTTAAAGTAATCACCAAAGCTAAAATTACCTAACATTTCAAAAAATGTATGATGACGATTTGTATAACCTACATTTTCTAAATCATTATGTTTACCACCTGCTCGTACACAGTGTTGCACAGTTGCCGCTCTGGAATATTCTTTTTTTTCTGTGCCAAGAAATATGTTTTTAAACTGGTTCATTCCTGCATTTGTAAATAATAATGTTAGGTCATTGTTTGGTATTAGTGAACTTCCATCTATTATACTATGATTTTTTTTATGAAAAAATTCAAGAAATGTTTGACGAATTTCATCTGTACTTTTAATCATGTTTATCCTGATGTTTAGCTAAAGCTATTTTTGCAATAGATAGAACTAGTTGAACAAAATTATATTTAGTTTTATTTTGTTTTAAAATTACATTTATGATTTTTTTTTTAAAAAATTAAATATTTTTTATTAGTAAAATTTTATTATTTAACTGTTTTATATTTAAATAAATTTATTAATTATTAGATTTTATTATGATATTAAATATTTTATAATATTATACTGTGATCTTTTAATCAATATCTTAAAGTATTTCTATTAGTTGATTTTGATCTGATATTTAAATTTAAAATTAATTATTTATATAATTTGTTATTGTAAGTTTTTTTTATAAAACATTAAATATAATTTTTGTATGTATTAATTTATATATGAAAAAAGCTTTAGTGTTTATAAAACATATTAAAAAAAAGATTTAAATAATTAATTTAATCGAGGTTTATTTTTAAAATCAAATATTTGTATATAACGATTAATATTATGTTTATATTAAAAGTATTTTAAATGTGTAATTTGATGATGTTGTATTCCTATTTTTATAAAATTGATTAATTGAATAATATATTTAATTATATAATTAGTTATTTTGTTATAAATATTGCTTATAAAAATTGTAATTTATATTAAAAATTTTATTATTTTAAGAATTTTAAATGTATTTTTTTTGTTATGTTATTAAAATATTTTTAAAAATTGTATGTTTTTTTGCTTTATTTTTATATTATTTTATGTATAAAATTATGTTAAATAATAAAGTTTGAATTTTGAAAATTTGAAAGTTAAAAAATTTATAATTTTATTTTTGTAAAGTTTTTACAATTGAAATTGTTTTTTATTTTTTTTTAACTAAATTTATATAATTAGTTAAAAGATTTAAATTTATTTTTTATTTATAATATTATTAATATTTTGTTTTATTAACTATGTTATGAATATATAATGTTGTAATAGTTATTAATAATTTTATTATTAAAAGATAATATGTATAAATTATAAAAAAAATATTATTTCGTGTGGATTTTATTATAGTTATATTTGTTATTTAGATATTTTTTTTACTATCCAAAAGTATTTTATATATATTATAACATAATAAGTATATAGATTAAACTTTTAAGTTTATTACTAATATAATTCAAATATAAAAATTTAATAATAAATGTATGTGAATTATTTCTAATAAAATAGAACAATAGGTTTATATATTACTAATAATAGTAGTTACTATTATTTGTTTAAATGTAATTTTAAATATTTATTAAATATTTAGTATATAAAAATGTTATGAATAATAAAATTATTACTTAATTTTATTATATATTAATTTATAATTCTAATTTTTTAAGATTAATTAAATTAATTATTTAAAGTTTTTATAAAAATTAAATTGTTTTTTTATTAAAAAGTTTTTTAGGTATTTAGTATAAAATTTTTATATAGTTTACTATATTTTTTATATAGATAAATTTTTGTGGTTTTTATACATAAAATATTATGTATATGTTTAAAATTTAATTAAATATTTAATAATAAAATCAAGTTCGAATTAGATAATTTCCATAACCGACCCATTTATATGTTGTTAGTTCATTTAATCCAACTGGTCCACGAGCATGTAATTTTTGTGTGCTTACAGCAACCTCTGATCCAAGTCCAAACTGTCCTCCATCTGTAAATCTAGTACTTGCATTTACATAAACTGTTGCAGAATCAACACATTGAATAAAATAGTTTGCTTGTTTAATTGAATCTGTTAAGATAGCATCAGAATGTGAAGAACCATAAATTTGTATATGTTTAATCGCAGCATCAATGTTATCAACAATTTCAATATTAAGATCTAAAGATAACCATTCGTTATTAAGGTTTTCTAATTTTAATTCAACAACTTTAGCTTGTCCTTCTTCTAAATAATGTAATGCTTTTTTACTAGCATGTAGTATTATTTGTTCTTTATCTGTTCTTTTATTAAGCATTGGTAAAAATTTAGATGCGATGTTTTTATGAACTAGTAATGTTTCTAGTGAGTTACACGCGCTTGGTCGTTGACTTTTAGCATTAATAATAACTTCAATAGCATTGTTAAAATCAACAAATTCATCAACAAATATATGACATATTCCAATTCCACCAGATAAAATTGGAATTATTGATTCTTTATAACATATTTTATGTAATTCTTTTCCGCCGCGTGGAATTATCATATCAATATATTTGTTTAATTTAAGCAATTTAATAATTAATTCGCGATCATAATTTTTTATTATTTGTATAGCGTTTGATGGTAATTTAGCGTTTTTTAAAGTTTTTTGAATAATATTAACTATTGTTGTATTTGTGTTATCTGTTTCTTTTCCACTACGTAAAATTGCAGCATTTCCAGTTTTTAAACATAAAGTGGCAATATCAATTGTAATGTTTGGGCGAGATTCATAAATTACACATATTACTCCAATTGGGGTTCTATAGCGATATAAGGTTAATCCATCACTAGTTTGTTTACCGTCAATTATCTGTCCTATCGGATCTTCTAATCTACTTATACATATAATATCATCAATTATATTTTTTAGTCTAGAAGTTGTTAATAACAAACGATCTTGTAATGATTCATTTAATCCATTTATTTTTGCTAATTTCATATCTTTTTTATTAGATAATAAAATATTTGTTTTTTCTTGTTTTAAAGCTATAGCAATTTTTTCAAGAATTTGATTCTTTTGATCTGTAGTAAGTTTTGCTAGTATTTGTGATGTAATTTTTGCGGTTTTACCTATATTATTTAACATAATTAACTCACTATCATATGATTGCGATGAACGACAACAGGTCCGTGTTGATATCCAAGTATTTGGTTGATTTGTTTTGAATGACACCCTGCGATATTTTTTATTGCATCACTGTTGTATCTACTAATACCACGAGCAATTATTTTTCCATTCATGTTGCGAATATGTATAACAGAGCCACGAGAAAATTCTCCTTTAATTTTTTTAATACCCTTTGGTAGCAAAGAACATTTTTTTTTTAAAATTGCTATTTGTGCGCCATTATCTATATATACATCTCCTTTTGCAATTGCTATAAATATCCAACGATTACGAGTTTCATTCGGTTTTTTTTTTCCATAAAAACGTGTTCCAACATGGATATTTTTAATTACTGAATCAATTACATTTGGTTTATAACCAGATGTAATTGTTACATTAATACCAGCTTGTATTGCAATATCAGCTGCTTGTAATTTAGTTGTCATCCCACCTGTTCCTAAACCACTTATACTTTTTCCAGCCTTGCTACGAAGTTTGTTATCAATATTATGTACTTCTGATATTAATTTTGCGTTTGGATTTTGATGTGGATTAGAATCATATAATCCTTCGATGTCAGTAAGTAATAATAGATTATCTGCATTGCTTAAAATTGCTGTAAATGCTGATAAATTATCATTATCACCTACTTTTATTTCATCAGTTGCAACAGCGTCGTTTTCGTTAATTATAGGAATAATACCTTTATTCAGTAAGGCTATAAGCACGTTTCTTGCATTTAAGAAACGTTTGCGATTTTTAAGATCGCTTCTTGTAAGTAATATTTGTCCAATGTGAATACCATAAACTGAAAATAATTTTTCCCATAATTGTATAAGTTTGCTTTGACCTACTGCTGCTAATAATTGATTAGATACAATAGTATTTTGTAATTTTGGATAATTTAGATGTTCACGACCAGACGCAATGGCTCCAGATGAAACGATAATAATACGATGACCTTTTTTGTATTGTTTGGCGCACTGCTTAACTAATTCTACAATCTGAGATTGTTTTATATGTTTTGATCCTCCTGTTAATAAACTAGTTCCAAGTTTAATTACTAATGTTTGTTTGTTTTCCATAAAACTACCGTTAGAATTAATAAAATATATATTGTTTTAAATAAATAAAAATATATTTACTGATAAATATACCGTAAAATTATAAATTATTTTTAGTTATATTAAATAGTGATAATAGTAATTATATTCGAAATTATAGGTAAATGTTAAGGATTTAAGTAAAAATTAATATTTAATTATATAAATAAATAGTTTGTTATCAATTAATTATTAATTTAATTGTATTTGATTTAATAATTTTATTATTTAAATCAAATACAATTATTTTTTAACGAATCGAATGTGATTGACTATTTAAAATAAATAAAATTTTTTGCTTATATTAGATTTTGTATAAATATTTTTTATAAAATAAATTTTTTATTATTTTAAGTTTATATTATTTTAGTTTTTGTATTATTTATTAGTATTAAAAAATTTTAATATGAAATTGTGCTTCATATATTCTTTTGAAGAAAAAATATCTTTTATTAATTTAATTTATTTTTATAAATATCTTGAGATTATTTTTGACAATTACAACTTTTTTTTATATTTATGTTATTTAATTCCACACAGTTTTTTTGAATTTTTTTTCGTTTTAAAATATATCCAATCGATATTTCTAAAAAAGTAATTAAAAATATAATAAATGTTGCAAAAAATGTTTTTAACATTTTTTATTCCTTATTATTTGTTGTTTTTTAAAAACAATTTAAATTGTTTAGTGTAAAGCTCTTTAAAACCTGTGTTTGTTTTAATTATCATAAAAACAGGTATTTTCATTTTTTCAGCTAAAGCAAATCCTTTTTCTGGTCCTAAAACATTTAATCCTGTTGATAATGCATCTGCTGTTATGCAGTTTTCTGATATAACAGTAACAGAAACTAAATTATGATCAATAGGTTTACCTGTTTTTGGTGAAATTGTATGTGAAAAACGAGTTCCATTATATTTAAAGTAATTATGATAATCTCCTGAAGTAGCTACAGATAATTTACCTGGTTCTATGATTTTTTGTATTTCTTTAGTTTTATTAAATCTTTCTATGAAAGGTTTTTCAATTGCGATTTTCCAAGGTTTATTTTTAATATTTTTTCCTTTAGTAGATAATTCACCGCCAATATTAATCATATAATTGTCTATACCAATAGACTCTAAATATTTTTTTATTACATCAACACTATATCCTTTTGCTATTGATGAAAGATCGATATATAATTCAGGTATTTTTTTAATTATAGTATTATGTTTTATTGATAATTTTTCTATGCCGACCCATGCACGGCGGATCTGTATTTCTTCATTAGTTGGTATTTTTATAATTCTTTTTTCTGGACCAAAACCTCATAAATTGACTAATGGTCCAATTGTAATATCTAAAGATCCATTAGTAATTTTATTTATTTCAATTGATTTTTTTATGACTGTTGCTGTGTCATCTGATATTATAAAAGGAGTATTGATTTTTTTAAATTTATTAAATCTAGTTATTTCTGAATCTGATTGATAAGTAGACATTTGATTATTAATTTTTTCTAAACGGTTTTTTATATTGGTTTGAATTTTTTGTGGATTTATATTTTTTTTATTAGTAATATATTTTATATTATAAAACGTACCCATAGTTTGTCCGCTAATATTCTTTTGAATTTTGTAATTACATGATATTGTAAATAAACTTAGTGTAATTATTAGTGTTTTAATATAATTTTTATTAATTATCATTATTTTACCTTTTGGTTTTATATCATATCTATAGCTAAAGTAATTACATGTTAACTATCTAAGATATTAACAGCCAAAATCATCTAGCAAAATATTTTCGTTTTTAACACCAAGTTGTTTTAGCATTTTTGTAACTGATGTATTCATTAGTGGAGGTCCACACATATAAAATTCACAATTTTCTGGTGATAAATGTTTTTTGAGATAATTATTATATAAAATTTTATGTATAAATCCTGTATAACCATCCCAATTATCTTCTTGTAATGGATCAGAAAGAGCAATATGCCATTTAAAGTTTTTATGTTTTAAAGCAAGCATATTAAAGTCATTAACATAAAATGTATCGCGTTTAGATCGTGCTCCATACCAAAAGCTTATTTTTCGTTTTGTATTTAAACGTTTTAGTTGGTCAAAAATATGAGAGCGCATTGGAGCCATACCGGCTCCACCACCTATAAAAATCATTTCAGAGTTAGTGTTTTTTGCAAAAAAATTACCAAATGGACCAGAAATAATTACTTTATTACCTGGTTTTAATGACCAAATATAAGATGACATAATTCCTGTTGAAATATTTGGAATATTAGTGGGTGGTGTGGCTATGCGTACGTTTAGCATTATAATATCATTTTCTTCAGGATAATTAGCCATTGAATATGCTCGTACAGTTGGTTTTTTTACATCGGAAACTAATTTGAATAAATTAAATTTATTCCAATCTTCGTAAAATTTTTTAGGAATATCAAAATCTATATATTTTATTGTATGAGGAGCGCATTCAATTTGAATATAACTACCAGCGCGAAATTTAAATATTTTTTTTTCAGGGATTTTTAATATTACTTCTTTTATAAAAGCTGTTTTATTTTTATTAGAGATAACTTCACATTCCAATTTATTAACATCAAAGATTTCTTCAGGTAATTCAATTTTTAAATTATGTTTTACGTTGACTTGGCATGCTAAACGATATCCTTTTTTTGCTTCTAATTTATTAATATGAGAGAGCTCAGTTGATAAAATATCTCCAATGTTTTCTTTAATTTTTATTCTACATTGACCACAAGTACCACTACCACCGCAAGCTGAGGATATAAAAATACCTTGATTTGATAAAATATTTAACAATTTGTTTCCTGATGATGTTTTAAATGTTTTATTAGGGTCATTATTTATTTCAATTTTTATATTTTCTGTATTAATTAATTTATATTTTGTAAATAAAATTAAGCATGTTAATATTAGAATAATTGAAGGAAATATTATAATGCTCAAGAAAATAATTTCCATAGATTTTGCCTTTTATAACTGTATACCAGAAAAAGACATGAAGCTTAAAGCCATTAAGCCTGTGATTATAAATGTAATACCTAAACCTTTTAAATTTTTTGGAATATTAGAATATTTTAATTTTTCACGTATAGCAGCGAGTAATACTATTGCTAACATCCATCCAATACCTGAACCAATACCATATACAACTGATTCAGTAAAATTATATTCACGCTGAACCATTAAACAAACTCCACCGAAAACAGCACAGTTAACTGTAATTAATGGTAAAAATATACCTAACGTTTTATATAGTGATGAGAAATAATTTTCTAAAAGTATCTCAAGAATTTGGACTAACGATGCAATTACACCTATAAAAGTAATAAAATTAAGAAAAGATAGATCTATATTTTTAATTATTACGCTATCTCGTAATAATAAGTTATATAATAGATTATTAACAGGAATAGAAATTCCTAATACTGCGGTTACAGCAATACCAAGTCCAAAAGCAGTTTTTACATTTTTTGATATAGCAAGAAAAGTACACATTCCTAAAAAAAACGTTAAAGCCATATTTTCTATAAAAATTGTTTTAATAAATAAATTTATTAAATGATTCATTTATTAACCCTTAAGTTATTTAATTATATTTTAGAATACGGAGTCCCCAAATAATTATACCAATAATAAAGAATGCACTTGGTGCAAGTAGAAATAACCCATTTGGTAAATACCATCCTCCATTTTGAAGTAATTTAAATACAGTAATACCAAATAATTTACCTGAACCAAATAATTCTCGTAAGAAACTAATAATGATTATTATCATACCATAACCAAGTCCATTACAAGTTCCATCTATAGCACTTTTAAAAGGTGACATTTTTATTGCGTATCCTTCAGTTCTTCCCATTACAATACAGTTTGTAATAATTAATCCAACAAATACAGAAAGTTGTTTAGCGGATTCATAAAAATATGCACGTAAAATTTGATCGACAACAATAACTAATGAAGCAATAATTATTATTTGAATTATAATACGAACACTATTTGGAATATAATTCCTGATTAGTGATATAAAAAAACTAGAAAAAGTTGTTACCGAGGTAACAGCTAATGTCATTATTATAGCGTTTTCAAGTTTAGTTGTTACAGCTAAAGCAGAACATACGCCTAAAACTTGAAAAGTTATTGGATTATTATTAAATAGTGAATCAGTTATTATTGATTTTATTTCTTTTAAGTTGATCATTATTTAAATGCTCCTCACGTATTTTTTTTAAAAATGGACCGAATCCTTTATCTCCTAACCAAAAATTAAACATGTTTTGAATTCCATTTGATGTTAATGTTGCTCCAGATAAACCATCAACATTATGATCTGAATTAATTATACCTCGATTGGTTATTTTTATTATAATATCACCTTTTTCATTGAAAAGTTTTTTTCCAGCCCATTGTTTTTTCCAGTTTGTGTTATCAATTTCACCACCAAGACCAGGAGTTTCCCCATGTGAATAAAAAGTAATACCTCGAGATGTTATAGCATCTCTATCAATAGAAATAAACGCATACATTATCGACCATAAACCTGATCCATATATTGGTAAAATAATTTGAGAAATTTTTCCAAAATTATTTTTTACTAAATAAATTTCAATGTTATTTGGTCTATTATAAATTTTAGCATAATCTTCTTCTGAAGATAATGATGTATCTGTTTCGTTTTTATTTATCTTATTTTTCATATCATAATTTTCTGATATGTTATTATATAATTTATTTGTTTTTAAATTTAAGATCCTTTTTTCTATATATTTATTATATAATTCTTGAATTTTATTTGATGTTATTTTAGATTGTGATAATCCTGCAACAATTAAAATGTTACGTTGAGTATCTAATTTAATTTGTTCATTTTGTTTAGATTTTAATCCAATAGCAACACTTGCAACCATTGCAGAGCATATTAAACAAACAAGAAATACAATTAATAATATTCTCATTGTGTTATTATTTTGTTTTTTTATATTAAACACGATTTTTTCTCTTTTTTATATTAGCTTGAATTACTAAATAATCAAACAAAGGAGCAAATAAATTAGCAAATAAAATCGCAAGCATCATTCCTTCAGGATATGCGGGGTTAATAACTCTAATAATAATACACATTATACCAATTAATATACCGTATAACCATTTGCTTTTATTAGTAAATGACGCTGATACTGGATCAGTTGCCATAAAAAATATTCCAAGTGCGAATCCACCTAAAACCATATGCCACCACCATGGCATCGCAAAAAGATAATTTTTATCTGAACCAATTATATTGAATAAGTAAGATGTAGTAATCATTCCGATCATTACTCCTGTAACTATACGCCATGAAGCAATACGGAAGAATATAATAAATATTCCACCTATAAATAACATTAATGTTGAAACCTCTCCTATTGAACCTGGTATTTTTCCAAGAAAAGCCTGTATCCAAGTAATCGGTTCTCCAGTTATTGTGTTTATAAGATATTTTGAACCACCAGATGCCCATTGTGAAAGTGGAGTTGCGCTGGAAAATCCATCAACAGCGGTCCAAACAAAATCACCAGAAATCTGGGATGGATACGCAAAAAATAAAAAAGCTCTACCAGCTAATGCTGGATTTAAAAAATTATAACCTGTTCCTCCAAAAACTTCTTTTGCTATTACAACACCAAATGTTATTCCTACGGCTGCTTGCCACAATGGTATTGTTGGTGGTAAAACTAAAGCAAATAAAATAGAAGTAATAAAAAATCCTTCATTTATTTCATGTTTGCGAATTAAAGCAAATAAAATTTCCCAAAATCCACCAGTAATAAAAACAATAAAATAAATAGAAAAAAAATAAATTGCTCCAAGTAATATTTTGCTTTTATATTCCGTGTCTTTTAAAAAAGATACTCCTAAAAATCTTGCGAAACGGTAATGCCAATTTGTATTTATTATATGATGTAGTTCGGTACTATCATATAAATAGTTAAGTGCTAAAATAGTTTGGTTTCCTATATTATATATTCCCCAAAACATAGCTGGGAAAATAGCAATATATACTAAAAACATTATTCGTTTAATGTTGGCAGCATCTCGTATATGAGAACAACCTTTAGTTACTGTTCCTGTGCTATAGAAAATTGTTGAAATAGCATCATATATTACATAGTATTTTTCTAGTTTACCGCCAGGTTTGAAATTATATTCGTATTTTTCAAAAAATGTTTTTAAACCCATAAGATTATCCTTCTAATTCAATCTTGGTTAGGACTTTACGAAGTATTGAACCATATTCATGTTTAGATAAACAAACGTATGTACATAATCCAAGATCTTCTTCGTCTAATTCTAAACAACCTAAATTTTGTGATGCTTCTGTGTCCATGACAATTAGTTCACGAAGTAAATTGGTAATCATTATATCAAGAGGCATAACATGTTCATAATTTCCTATAGGAATTATAGGACGATTACTACCGTTAATTGCAGTAGTGAAGTTAAATCGTTTTTTTTTCAAAAAATGTCCTATTGTTGTTCGTGTGATGCTGAATTCGTTTGTACCAGATTTAATCCATCCAAATATTTTTTTTTCGCGATCTTCAGCTAAAACTGATATTTGATTATGAAATCTACCAAGATAGTGATGTGTATCATCACAAGCAACTCCACAAAGAACAGAACCAGAAATAATTCTATTTTCTCCTTTTTTTAGTTCTCCTTTAGTTATCTCATAAAGATTAGCTCCTATACATGTACGCAGTAATCGTGGTTTTTTAACTTGTGGGCCAGCAAATGAAATAATTTTATTAGTGTAAAGAAATCCTGTAATAAATAGTTTTCCAATAGCAATTACATCTTGATAATTAATAGTCCATACATTTTTTTTTATATTTACCGGTTTTATTAAATGTATATGAGTACCAACTAAGCCTGCAGGGTGTGGACCTATAAATTGAGTATAAATTATTTGATCATTATTAGTTATTTTTGAAATTTTATCTATGCCATAACAAACATGTATTTTACCACTTGTTAAATGAGTTAGAACTATTAAACCATCATTAAATGATTGTTCATTTTCATAAATAATAATTGCTGGGTTTGCTGAAAGTGGATTTGTATCAATGGCAGTAACAAAAATAGCGATAGGAGACGAGGATATTTGTGGTGATCGACTAAATGGTCGTGTTCTAAAAGAAGTCCACATGCCTGAATTAATAAGGTTTTCTATAACTTGATTTTTTGTTAGTGTTTTTAAATTATCTCTTTTGTATGAAGAAAATAATTTTTCTTTATTACCATTAATTTTAATTACAACTGATTGTAAAATTTTATTTTCACTACGATTTATAGCAATAATTATACCACAAGCAGGACTAGTAAATAGAACACCAGGGTTTTTTTTATCTTCAAAAATAGTTTGTCCTTTTATTACGTTATCTCCTACTTTTACTAGCATGATAGGATACATACCAATATATTCTTCACCTAATAATGCTACATGGTGTATTTTTTGTCTTTTTTTTTCTATTTTTTGTATCGGCTCACCTGCTATTGGTAGGTTGAGTCCTTTTTTTATTTTAATCATAAAATAGGATTTTTTGTTTTATTAAATTAAATTTTATTAAAATAATAAGTTAAATAATTTCTAATTAAATAAATTTAAATTTTATTTAATATTTATATACCAGAGAATTTTTTTATTAATTTTAATTAAATAACTTATTATTGTTCTTTATATTATTATGTACTAATATCAATAAAAATGATTGTTATTTAAAGTATTTTATCATATTTATTTTAGATTTAAATTAAAGTTTTTTTTATATTTTTAGAATTATTATAAAATATAAATAATGTTTTAAAAAAAATACATTATAATTTATCACAAATAATTGTTTATAAATATATAAACTAATATAGTTATAATTTATTTTTTAATATAAAAACTTTTTATTAAATTAGTTTTGACTTAAAATAAAATTAAATATAAATCATTTTTAATGAAATAGTTTAATATTTTGTCATTTCTTTTTCAATTAACTGAATTAATATATGTATTATTTTAATATGAATTTCCTGAATTCGGTCTGAGTAACCAAAATGTTGTATATTAATTTTAATATCAGCTTTACTTGATAATATATTATTATTTTTACCTGTAAGCATAATGGTTTTCATACCTTTATTTTTTGCTGTATTAATTGCATTAAGAATATTTTTTGAATTACCAGATGATGAAATTCCAAGTAATACATCTTCTTTATTCCCTATAGCTTCTATGAAACGAGAAAAAATGTATTCATATCCAAAGTCATTACTTACGCAAGTGATATGACTTACATCAGAGATAGCAATAGCAGGGTAAGCAGGTCTATTTTTTCTATATCGTCCGGTTAACTCTTCTGCAAAATGCATTGCGTCACAATTAGAGCCTCCATTACCACAAGATAAAACTTTTCCACCTTTTTTGAAGGTATTAGCTAATAATATTGCCGCTTTTTGAATAGATTCTATATTTGTGTTATTTTTTAAAAAATTTGCTAATACACTAGCAGCTTCTTTTAATTCGTTTCGAATTAAATTTTGATACATTATTTTTTGTTTCTAGTTAAAAATATTTTTTAAACTTATTATAAATTATGATTTCATTTAATTATTTATATAATTGTTTATGTCACAATTCAATGTTGATTTTTATTTTTTTTATTTAATTAAAAATAATATTTTATTAATTATTTTATTTATATTTAATAATATTTTATTAATTATTTTATTTTTAAAGTTTAATAAAATAATTAGTTTATATATAAAATAATTAAATTTTAATTGTAAATAATTATATATAACAGTATAAAACACTCTATAATATATAAGATATTGTGAGATTGAAACTATTTTTTTAATTATAATATATAATATTGAACTATATTAGTTCTAAATATAATTTATAAAGTTTTACTTTAAAAGTAATTACATATATTATATTTTTAATATTTTATTTTTAAAAGATATTACCAATATTGTTCATTAGAAATGTTTCCTTGGTTTCCTCGAAAATGTTTTTTCATATTATAATTATTTTCTAGTAATTCGCGTGTATTTTTAACCATTTCTGGATTTCCACATAACATAACATGGCATGTTTTCGAAGACAATTGAATTCCAACTGTGTTTTCTAATTCACTATTTTTAATTAGTGAAGGTATTCGTCCATGTAATGAATTTTTACAAACTTCACGACTAACTACAGTGACTATATGTAATTTTCCTTCTAAATTTTGTTTTAACTTATTCATTAATGGAAGAAAGACAAGGTCTTTTTGATGTCTAACTGCATGTAGAAGAATAATATTTTTAAAACGAACAAGATCGTTTCCATCTTGTAAAATAGATAAAAATGGACCTATAGCAGTTCCTGTAGATAACATCCATAAGTTTTGACATTTAGGGATTTCTTTTAAAATAAAAGAACCATTAGCTTCGTATGTTATTTGTAATCTATCTCCATATTGTAGTTTAGCAAGATTAGAGCTTAATTTACCGTTTGGTATTATAACAAAATAAAATTCTAAATTATTGCTACTTGGTGGATTAACGTATGAATAAGCTCGTTGGATACGTTCTCCGTTGATTTTTAGTGATAATTTTGCGTATTGTCCAGCAATAAATGTTTTTATAGGCGCTTTTATTATAAGGCTAAACAATGAATTAGTCCAAAATTTATTTTTAATAATTTTCCCAGTTACCCATTTAGACATAGTTTTACCTTTAATATTATATAAAATACAAAATTTTATAATAAAATATATTTTTATAATTTTTTATCGATTATGTGCTTTTTAAATTTAAAAAATTATATTTATATAGATAATTATATACATAATTTATTTTATATTAAAATTAGGTTATAATTCTCACAAAAATAAAATATTTTTTGTCAAAAAAATAATATAAATGACTATATAAATTATTTTTTTTAAAAAATACTATTTAAATTAAATTTAAATAGTATTTTAGTAAAAATATAAAGAATAGTCATATGAATTTATATTTAAAATTTAATTATAATAAATTTTTAATATGAGGGTTTATATATTATATGATATTAAATATCATTAGTTATATTAAGTTTATAAAAATTATTTTTACTGTTTAAAAATAATTTTTATATTAAATATTTACAATTATTATATATATTAATTATGTATTTTAATATTAAAAAAATATTTTTGAATTAATGGAATTAATTGCTTATTAGCATCCCGAGTAAAAATAATATATTTGTTAATAAAGAAATTTTTATAATTTTTGATAAAAATTGATGCATTAATTTTGGTATAGAGTTTTTGAAGATATTATAAATATGTTTTATATACATTGGTATGGTTATTAAAAATAACCATGATTTATAATCATGCATTAACAATAAATTGAAACAAATTAAACATAAAATTGAGATTATTATAATAATAAAATGATATATTTTTGCACCTTTTATACCTAAACGTACCGCTAAAGTTTTTTTTTTAACTTTTGCATCATTTTCAATATCTCTCATATTGTTGATATTTAATGGTGTAACAGATAATAAACCAAATGCAGTTGCAGGTAAAATGTTAATAATATTAAAAGTATTTGTTTGTAAATAGTAAGTCCCTATAACGCTTACCCATCCAAAAAATATTAATACAAAAATATCACCGAATCCTAAATACCCATAAGGTTTTTTCCCAATTGTGTATTTTATAGCGGAGATTATTGATATAACACCAAGTATAAAAAATACAGTAATTTCTTCTATTTTTTTTAAAGAAACAATTATTAATATTAATCCAGATAGACAAATTGCAAAAATATTTATTTTTAATGTTTTTTTCATACATGATTTAGTAATTATACCTTTTTGCATTCCACGTAAAGGTCCAATTCTTTCATTTGTATCGCATTTATTGATATAATCTCCATAATCGTTTGCAAGATTAGATAATATTTGTAGTAAAGCAGCAGTAATGATAGCTAGTATGGTTATGTTTAATTTAAATTTTCCATCATGAGCTGCTAATACAGATCCTGTTATTATTGAAAAAATACTTATTTGTAAGGTTTCAAACCTTATACTTTCAATCCAAGCTTGTTTATATTTATTTTTCATTTTGAACACTTAACTTTATAATATATTTAATTAATAATCTTAATAAAATTTATATTATAAAATAAATTTACTTAAATCTTCTTCAGAAACTAATTCAATTAAATGTTTTTTTACATATTCTGCGTTAATTTTAATAGTTTGTCCGTTACAATCACTTGCGAGAAAAGCAATATCCTCCATTAGTATTTCTAATACAGTATGTAGTCTTCGTGCTCCTATATTTTCTGTAGATTCGTTAACTTGCCATGCAGATTCTGCGATTTTACGTATACCGTCATCTGTAAATTCAATAATTACACCTTCTGTAGCCATTAATGCTTTATACTGTTCAGTCAGAGATGCATTTGGTTCGGTTAATATACGAACGAAATCTTCTGTAGTAAGTGCTTGCAGTTCAACACGAATTGGTAATCTACCTTGTAATTCAGGAATTAAGTCTGATGGGTTTGAAATTTGAAATGCACCGGATGCTATAAATAAGATATGATCTGTTTTTACCATACCATGTTTAGTTGAGATAGTACAACCTTCTATTAATGGAAGAAGATCACGTTGAACACCTTCACGTGATACATCTGGGCCTGATGAACTAGAACCTCGTTTGCAAATTTTATCAAATTCATCAATAAAGACAATACCATTTTGTTCAACTGCTTCAATAGCTTGTTCTTTTATTTCTTCTAGATTAACTAATTTTGTAGCTTCTTCTTCTATTACTAATTTAAAAGCTTCTTTAATTTTTATTTTACGGGTTTTTTGTTTTTGACCTGCTAGATTTTGAAATAGCGACTGTAATTGGTTAGTCATTTCTTCCATACCTGGAGGAGCCATAATTTCAATACCCATTTGAGTGACAGCACTTAATTCAATTTCTATTTCTTTATTATCTAATTGACCTTCTCGTAATTTTTTACGAAATGATTGTCGTGTATTTGTATTTTCATCTACTATTTCTGTTTTTCCTACGTTTTTTTTTATTGTAGGAATTAAAATATCTAAAATTCGTTCCTCTGCCATTTTTTTAGCGCGGTATCTGTTTTTTTCAATAGATTGTAAACGTATCATTTTTACAGCAACATCTGTTAAATCACGAATAATGGAATCTACTTCTTTACCAACATATCCTACTTCTGTGAATTTTGTTGCTTCAACTTTTATAAAAGGAGCGTTAGCTAGTTTAGCTAATCTTCGTGCAATTTCAGTTTTACCAACTCCAGTAGGACCTATCATTAAAATATTTTTAGGTGTTACTTCGTGTCGAAGTGTTTCATTTAATTGCATTCGTCGCCAACGATTACGTAGAGCTATAGCTACTGAACGTTTTGCTTTATTTTGACCTATAATATGAGTGTTGAGTTCTGTGACGATTTCCTGTGGTGTCATTTCATGCATTCTAGATATCCTTATTATTTTGAAGATATTTCTTCGAAATTAACATTATGATTGGTATAAATACAAATATCTCCTGCAATAAAAAGTGCTTTTTCGGCAATTTCTCTTGCTGTTAAATTTGTATTTTCAATAAGCGCACGTGCAGCAGCATGCGCATATTGACCTCCTGAGCCTATTGCTATTAAATCGTTTTCTGGTTGAATAACATCACCATTACCTGTGATAACCAATGATGTGTTTTTGTCTGCAACTGCAAGTAAGGCTTCTAATCTATGTAGCATACGATCTGTGCGCCAATCTTTAGTTAATTCAACAGCAGCTTTAGTTAAATGACCTTGATGTAAATCAAGTTTACGTTCAAATAACTCAAAAAGCGTAAATGCATCTGCTGTGCTACCTGCGAATCCTGCGATGACTTTATCATTGTATAACCGCCGAATTTTACGGACATTACCTTTCATAATTGTATTCCCTATAGTTGCTTGTCCATCACCTCCAATTATAACTAGGTTATTGCGGCGAATACTTATGATTGTTGTCATAAATTAACCTCTTATTTTTTATAATAAAAACACAGGATTAATATCAATTATATTTATTTAAAATAAAATATTCTTTATTAGTATATTAGGTTTGTAAATGGGGTAAAAGAAATAATTTTCAAGCCTGAGTAAATAAAGAGTGTAGTTAAAAAAATAAGTTATGTTTATATATATTTTATATTTTTAGAGTTTATATTATTTTTTAAAAAAAAATAAAATATATTTATAAAATGCTATATTTTTGTATATTAAGATTAATCTCATTTAGTAACTTATAATGTTTTATTGCTAGTTTTTATTTTTTATATTTACGTTATTGTTTGATAGTTGTGTAATTATATAATTAATATTATTGTTTTTTAACTCTTCTATATAATGCCATTTTGTTTTTGGTTTAGGTGGTATTTTGTTAAAAGTTTTTGTAGTAGTTGGATTTTTTTTAGATTGTGGTATTTTTTTTTGAGATTGATTTAAATACAATAAACTTAATATAGATATAACTATTATAGAATTGATAATTATTGATTTTATAATCAATCGTATTTTTATTTTTTTTGATTTTATTTTTTTATCATATAATGAATGCACGATAGTTATTGATTTTTTTTATCATAATATTTATTTATTAATAAATGTTATTTTTAAATATAATTAGTTAATTTTAAGTTATAAAAATAAATTATTATGTGTAGAAATTGTTTAATTGTTTTTTAAATTGTTTGTTAATTATTACAATTATATCATAATTTAGAATTAGATATTAAAAATATTAATTAAAGTTAATTTTTATATATCATTTATATTTTATATCAAAATAATTTATAATTATTATAATATATATTATCGTTTGATGTACGTTTATATTATGTGTTGTTAGACTTTTTGTATATTTTATTTATTATGTATAATAAATTATATATTGATTGGATCAACATCGATATTCCATTTTATTTTATGAATTTTTGGTTGTTTTAAAACATTATGTAATAATTGTGTTATAATTTGTTGTAAATAAAATTTAGATTTATGTTGTAGAATTAGATTCCAAATAAAACGACCATTTTGTTTTGTTTTAATAGAAGGTGAAGGTCCAAAAATCAATAATTTTTCATTATATATAATTTGTCGGATGATTTGTTCTTTTATGTTATATAAAAAATCTTGTGCGTCTTTATTATTGTAATCTTCTGATCGTATTAAGATGTGATTGCTATAAGGAGGTAACATAGCGATGCGTCTTTCTTCCATTGCATCACGTATAAATGCGTTATATCCTTTTTTTAATAGTGTTAATAACAGTTGATGTTCAGGGTAATGTGTTTGTAAAAAAATTTCGTTTTGCTTTTTTTTTCTTCCAGCACGATCAGACATTTTAATATAAAACTGAGAAAAACGTTCAGTTGCTCTGAAATCGTTAGAAAATAGTATTTTATCAATATTTAATAAAGCAATTAATGTTACTTCTGGAAAATCATAACATTTTGAAAGCATTTGTGTACCAATCAGTATACGAGCTCCCTTTGAATTTATTTCGCTTAAAATTTGTTTAAATTGATTTTTATTGTTAGTTGTATCTTTATCTATACGAGTTATAGGTATATTAGGAAATATTTTGGAAGCTCCTTCTTCTAATTGCTCTGTTCCTAAACCGATTGGAGTTAGGTGATTTGAATTACAAATACCGCAGTATTGTGGAATAGTTTTATAGCTATTACAATTATGACAAAGTATTTGGTGATTTTGTTTATGAAAAGTATAAAATTGATTGCAACGTTGACATTTAGGTATCCATTTACATTTATAACATATTAATGTTTGTGAATAACCTCGTTGATTTAAAAATAAAATTACTTGATTATCTTGTTCTAGATGTTTTTTTAAATTTTCAATTAATAGTTGTGAAAGACCAAATTTTACGTGTTGTTTTTTTAAATCAATTAAGTGCTGAAAAATAACACGTGAGTTATTTGTATTAATTGTTATGTTTAATTGATTATATTTTTTTTTCTGTACATTAAATAATGTTTCAAAAGATGGTGTTGTTGTTCCCATTATAATCGGGATATTATTTATTTTTGCGCGGAAAATAGCTAAATCACGTGCATGATAACTCCACCCATTTTTTTGCTTATAAGAATCATCATGTTCTTCGTCTATTATTATGATTCCTAATTTAGCGAATGGTGTAAATAATGCAGATCGTGTTCCTATAATAATTGTATTTTGGCCTAATTTTGATCGCAACCATATATTTAAACGTTCAATATCATTAATTTTTGAATGTAATTTATCTATAGTGGTGTTAAAATGTTTTTGTAAACATTTAACAGTTTGTGGTGCTAATCCAATTTCTGGAGTAAGAATAAGAGCTTGTTTTCCTTGTGTTAATATATTTTCTAATATATTAATATATATTTCTATTTTTTTAGATCCTGTTACTCCAGTTAACAGCCATGGAGAAAATTTGTTTTCATTAGTTTTAATAATTTCAATCGCTGTTTTTTGTTCGTTGTTTAAAATGTTTTTTTTATTATTTTTTTTTAAAAAAAAATCTAATTTATTATTAATTAATTTTATTTCTAAAAGTTCAATATATTTTTTTTTCTTAAGTTCTGTTAATGTAATTTGAGTTATATTAAAATCATTGATTTGATAATGATAAATAGGTTTAAATCGAAGTAAAGATAATGTTTTTTGTTGTTTTGGAAAATCTTTTAATTCATTTAGATTAATATTTTGTCCTTGTTTAGTTACTTTCCATTGTTGTATTTTAGAAGAATTAATTTTTTTACCTTGACGTAATAATTTTGGTAAAGCAAAAAATAAAACTTTTCCGATTGGATAATGATAGTATTGTGAAGACCATAAAAGTAATTTCCAAACATCATCTGTAAAAACTGATTCAGTATCGATAATCTGTTCGATGTCTTTTAATTTGTTTTTTAAGATTTTACTTTTAGTATTATAATCAACTACTATACCAACTTTTTTTTTACCAAACTGTACTATTACACGGCTTCCTATCATAGGAGTATTGATATTTGCAGGAAGCAAATAATCGAAAGTATGATTTAAAGGGGTTTGTAAAGCTACTTGGATAATAAACATAATTTAGTATTTACATTGAATTAATTGCTTGATTAAAAAAACTATTTTTATATAAAAATAGTTTTTAATTTATTTTTATTTATATTTTTTTTTATTTGTTAATGTTACAGTTTGTATTATAACATACTTGAATAGTATTTAATTAAATAGAGGTTTTTATGAAAAAAGGAATTCACCCGAAATATAATAAAATAAGTGTTATTTGTTCTTGTGGTAATATAATGAGTATTAAGTCAACACTTTGTAATACTTTAAATTTAGATGTGTGCAGTAATTGTCATCCATTTTATATAGGTAAACAGAGAGATATGCTTACTGGTGGTCGCATTGATCGTTTTAAAAAACGGTTTAATTTTCCTTTATTAAAACAAAAAAAATATAAAAAATAATTTTTATAATTGAAAATATTAATTTTTGTAAATTTTACAGATAATGCAGAGATATAATTAAAAAAATTTAATTAAAAAATTTTAAAAGATTTTTTATAAATAAAATAAATAAATTTTTAAAATGAAAAATGTTATATTTATTTATGTAAAATTTAGTTATTTTTAAATTAATTGAGTAAACTAAAGATAGTTTATGTTTGATTTATAAAAAATATATTTTTTATTATCTTAAAATTTAAATATCAATTGCTTTAACATAATGTTAGTTATTAATTCTATTTTAATTTAAAATAAAAATTATCTATTGTAAAAGATATATTTAAATGTATATTATCATATAATAAAATATTATATATAATTTATTTTTTAAATGTCTTGTAATTAATTTATATTAAAATATTAATTTTTTATTTATTAATTATATTATCTAAATATAGATTTTTATATAATTTTTTTATTGTATAAATATAAAAAAATTTAGTTTTTAAATGATTTAATGTTTTTTAATAAAGAAAAATACAATTAAAATTGTATATAAATACTTATAATGATTAATATAAAAAATTAATTTAGTATTATTAATAAAGTTGTAATAATATACAACATAAAAGATTAATTAACCAATTTTTTGTCTTGTATATTTAACATTATTATTTTTTAATAATTGATTTTTTAATTGATTTTTTAGTTTTTGTCCTGATCGAAATGTAACGACTCTACGGGAGGTAATTAAAATAGTCTTTCCGTTTTTAGGATTACGTCCAGGACGTTGTTTTTTATTATGTAATATAAAATTTCCAAATCCAGATAATTTTACTTGTATATTATTTTCTAATGAAATACAAATTTCTTCAAAAAACATTTCTATAAGATTTTTAGCATCGCATTTTTTAACTCCTAATTTTTTAAATAAATATTTTGATATTTCGTTTTTTGTAAGCGTCATGAATTACTTCCTCAAATACGCGTTAAATCGTTTTTTTAATGTAGCAATGTATAGATTAACTATATTAGTAATATCTTTTTCTTCCATTGTTCGTTGAAAATTTTGAAAGATAAGACTAATAGCAAAACTTTTATGTCCTTCTTCTATTCCTTTACCAGAATATACATCAAATAAATTTATAGTAACTATATTGTTTTTATTAATTTTTTTACATTCTTCTAAAACTTCACCAGCAGTGATATCTTTAGGTATTACAATAGAAATATCTCGGCGATTTATTGGATATTGTGAAATTGTTTTAACTTTTTGAATAATATTTTGTTCTATTAAATTAATATAAATTTCGAACATTATACAACGATTACGTAAGTTAAGTTTCTGTTCTATGAACGGATGAATAAGACCAATAAACCCGATGTGTTTATTTTTTAAATAAATACCAGCACTTTCTCCTGGATGAAGCGCAGTATGTTTTTCTTGATTAAAGGTAATTTTATCTGATTTATTTATTAAATCAAGAATTGCTTCAATATCGCCTTTTAAATCGAAAAAATCTACTTGTTGTTTTTCTAATGACCAGTGTTCTTTGAATTTATTTCCTGTAACTATACACGCAAGCATTAGTTCTTGACGTACTCCGTATTCTGATTTTGTATCAGGAATAAAACAGACTCCAGATTCAAATAATTTAATTCTATTTTGTTGTCGTTTTTGATTATATATAACTGCATTTAATAAACCAGTCCATAATGATAAACGCATTATTGACATATTATGAGAAATTGGGTTTAATAGTGTTAATGCATTTTGATTTGTATGTAATAATGTATGAATTTCTGGATTTACAAAACTATATGTAATTGCTTCATTAAAACCGCGATCAACTAGTAAAGTTTTGATACGATTTAGAGAAACAGAAGTTTTTTTGTGCTGATTATTGGTAAAAGCAATATGTAGAGGAATGCTTTTGATATTGTTATATCCGTAAATTCTAGCTATTTCTTCAGCTAAATTCTCTTCAGTTTGTATATCAAATCTCCAGCTTGGTACTGTTATGTTCCAAGAATTTGTTGAGACTGATACCTTACATCCTATACGTGTTAAAATATCGATGACTAAATTATTAGAAATAAAGTAACCTATTATACGATTTAGTTTATTTCTTGTTAATGTTAAACTCAATGTTTTTGGTAAAAAATGTTTATTGGTTATATCAATTATATTACTAGCATTTCCGCCACATATTTTTAAAATTAATGCACTTGTGCGTTCAATTGTTTTACATTGTAATTTATAATCAACACCGCGTTCAAAACGATATGAAATATCTGTTTTAATTTCATAATTTTGTGTATGTTTTATAATAACTTTTGGATTAAAGAATGAGCATTCTAATAAAATGTTTTTTGTTTTTGTGCTGATTAGTGCTTCTGTACTAGATATAACACCTGCTATCCCTAATATTTTTGATTTATCTGCAATTACTAATGTATTTGGTTTTAATTTTATTATTGTATTGTTTTCTAATGTTATCTTTTCTTCGTTACCGGCCATTCGTACAAATATAGTGGTATCTAATTTATCTAAATCATAAACGTTTTGTGGTTGACCAAGCTCTATTAGTACATAATTAATTATGTCTGTAATTGTAGATTTTGTTTGTATACCACATCCTTGTAGTTTTTCTTTTATCCATATTGGTGTTTTTGCTAAGCAATTAATATTTCTGATTATACGACTTAAAAATCGTGGACATGCTTCAGGATTTTCAATTTTAATAGGGAAGGTATTTTTTATAGTTGGATTAATAATATGTATTAATGGTTTGTTTAATTTTAATTTATTAATAGCAGCTAAATCACGTGCGATACCAAGAATGCTTAAGCAATCAGCGCGATTTGGTGTTATATTAATTTCTATTATATTATCATAAAGTTTAAGATAATCTTCTATATTAGCTCCAATTATTGCATCTTGTGATAATTCAATAATTTTTTTTTGGTTTTCAGAAATACCTAAATCGTAATTTGAACATAATATTCCATCAGAATATTCTTCGTGTATTTTATTTTTTTTTATTTTTAAATTTTTTGATAAGTTATGTTCAATTTTTGCTACAGCTGTTTTTAATCCTTTTCTGCAATTTGTAGCTCTGCAAAAAATATTTAAAAATTTTTTATTACCAATATTTATTTTTGTTTTTACTAAATTGTTTAGTTTTTTGTATTTTGTACATTCTATTATCTCACCAACAATAATACCGTTAAATTTTTTAGAAATAGTTGTTATCTCACTAACTTCCAAACCAAGCATTGTTATGTTATTAAATAACATTTCACTACTCATAGATGTATTACACCATTCTCTTAACCACAATTCACTAAATTTCATGAGATAAAATCATGCCTTTATTAAAATTGATTTAAAAAACGAATATCGTTTTCGAAAAATGTACGTATATCTGAAATACAGTAACGCAGCATGGTTAACCGTTCTACTCCTATACCAAATGCAAAACCAGAATATTTTTTTGAATCAATATTTACGTTGTGTAACACATTTGGATCAATCATGCCACAACCTAATATTTCTAGCCATTTACCGTTTTTATCGATTATATCAGCTTCTGCTGAAAGTTTAGTAAATGGGAAGTAAGATGGACGGAAACGAATTTGAATATTTTTTTCAAAAAAATTATTTAAAAAGTCGTTAAGTATCCATTTAAGATTAGCAAAAGTAATATTTTTATCTACTATAAAACCTTCAGTTTGATGAAACATAGGGGTGTGTTTTTGATCGTAGTCTTTACGATAAACACGACCTGATGATATAACACGAATAGGCGGTTGTTGTATATTCATTATACGAATTTGAACGCTAGAAGTTTGTGTACGTAATAAATGTTTAGAAGTAATCCAAAAAGTATCTTGATTAGTACGTGCTGGATGATATTCAGAAATATTTAAAGCATCAAAATTATGATAACTATCTTCTATTTCTGGTCCTGATTCAATAGAAAAACCTAGTGTAGTAAATATTTTTTCAATTCTTTGAATTGAAATTGTTATTGGGTGTAGGCTTCCGTTTTCAGCACAACGTCCTGGTAATGAAACATCTATTTTTTCTAATTCTAATCGTTTATTAAGCTCCTCTGTTTCTATTGTTGATTTTCGTGAATTAAGCATATTTTGAAGTTGTTTTTTTGATTTGTCAATTAATGGTAAAAGTTTTTGTTGTTCACTAATTGGTTTTTCACGTAATGATTTTATTTTTGATGAAAAAAAACCACGTTTTCCAAAAAGCTTAACACGTATTGATTCTAAATTAGAAATATTTTTAGCTTGCTCAATGGATGTTTTAGCTTCTAAAACTAATTCATCAAGTTGCAACATTATTTCTCCATTATTATTTTTTATTATATATATTTTATATATTACTATTATACTAAGATAATATAGTGTTATACTATTTTTTTTATTTTATTTATATTTTAAAATTAACGAGGAAATATCTTCCTCGTTTAAAGAATAACTTAAATTATGGCTTTTTTTGCTTTTTCAATTAAAGTAACAAATGTAGGTTTGTCGAAAATTGCAATCTCTGCTAATATTTTACGATCTATTTTAATTGAAGTTTGTTTTAATCCATTAATAAATGAATTGTAAGATAAACCATTTTTTCGAGCCATAGCGTTAATTCGTGTAATCCATAATTGACGAAATTTACGTTTACGTTGTCTACGATCTCTGTAAGCGTATTGAGCTGCCTTAATTACTGCTTGAAATGCAACACGATAAACGCGTGAACTTGAACCATAGTATCCTTTTGCTTGTTTTAAAATTTTTTTATGACGGGCATGTGATATTACACCACGTTTTATGCGTGACATACAAGTTAGTATACTCCTTAATTTTAAAATTAATCAAATAAATTAATTATTTACCATGCGTTAAGGCATGCTGTTACTAATCCGATATCGCTTTTAGAAACTAACCCTTTTGCACGTAAATTACGTTTACGTTTACTAGATTTTTTAGTTAAAATATGGCGAAGGTTTGCGTGTTTATGTTTAAAGTTACCTCCTGCAGTTTTTTTAAATCGTTTCGAAGCTCCGCGAATTGTTTTAATTTTTGGCATTTTTTTACCTAAAGCTTTAATTGTAATTATATAAATTAATATATATTATTAAAAATAGATATTTTAGTTTTTTTAATAAATATATAGTTTTAAAATTTGAATTTTTTATACGATTTTATCGTATGTTTATTTAAAACTAATTTAAAATATTAATGATTGATTATTTTTGTAAAATATTTTTTATAAAAAATTATATTTTTTATTAAATAGATTTTTTAGAATAAAGTTATTATTTATAATCTTTATAAGTTTAATATTTTTAATATTTATATATTTAATCTTATAATATTCTACAGTAAAATACTTTATATTTTTAATATTGTAAAATTGATTTGGAATTAAAATTTATATAAAATGTTTATTTTTAGTAGATACAAAAATTAAAATTGATATTTAACAAAGCATTTTATATAACTTTAGATTGATTTATGATTAATATCAATACGTAAAAAATTTTATTGTTATTTTATATGAAAATTATTCAAGTTTAATTTCTATTATAAATAAATTAATTTTATCTACTTAAACAGTAAACCTTTAAATATATTATTGTTTAATATAACATTAAACGTGATTTGTTAATAATTTAATTTTATATTAATTATATTAATATGAATAATTTTGTTGTATTTGTTTGTTTATTTTTTATATTTTTTTAAAAATGTGTTGTTTTGACTATTAATAATTCTATTTTTGATATTTTATAATTATACATTTAATAACCGCTTAAATATTAAGCGGTTATTAAATTAATTAAATTATATGAAATTAAGATTTGGATTGGAAATTTTTTTTTTGGCGATAATATCATAATCATTTGTCTTCCTTCTATTTTAATAGGTAATGATTCTACTAAAGCTAATTCAGAAAGATCATTTTTAATACGAGTTAAAACATTAATTCCAATTTGCTGGTGTGTTATTTCACGACCACGAAAGCGTAAAGTAACTTTAATTTTATCACCAGATTCTAAAAATCTGATTAAACTACGTATTTTAACTTGGTAATCTGCTTCATCTGTTCCTGGACGAAATTTAATTTCTTTTATTTGAATAATTTTTTGTTTTTTTTTCTGTTCTTTTTGTGATTTATTTTTCTCATAAAGATATTTACCGTAATTCATAAAACGGCAAACAGGTGGTTCTGCGTTTGGGGTTATTTCAACTAAATCTACTCCAATTTCTTTTGCTTTAGATAATGCTTCACGTGTATTCATTATACCAACTGACTCACCGTTTGTACCAATAACACGTATTATGTTTGCGTGTATTTCTTTATTTATTCGGTTTAGCCTTGATGTTGGGAGTTTTTTTCCGTTTTTAATATTCTATTCCTCCATTAAATTAAGTTTTCTGTTTTGAATTTCTTCTATAAGTTTAATACTAAACTTATTAATATCAGATTCACCTAGATTTTTACCACGATAAGTACGAATGGATATTTTACCAGATTTAACTTCTTCATCACCACAAATGAACATATATGGAATGCGATTTAATGTATGTTCTCTTATTTTAAAGCTTATTTTTTTGTTACGTAAATCCGCTTTTATTCTGATACCATTGTTTTGTTGTTTCATTACTATTTCTTGGACGTATTTTATATGATTATCAGTAACATTCATTGCTACTACTTGTTGCGGAGCTAACCATGTTGGGAAGAATCCTGCATACTCTTCTATTAGAATACCAATAAAACGCTCAATTGAACCTAACATTGCTCGGTGTATTATAACAGGAGTTATATGTTCATTATTTTTGTTTATATAAAACGCAGATAAACGTTTTGCTAAAAAGAAATCTAATTGTATAGTACCACACTGCCATGCACGGTCAAAACAATCAAATAATGTAAATTCAATTTTTGGTCCATAAAATGCACCTTCTCCTGGTTGACATTCGAATTTAATTTTTTTAAAATTTAATGCGTTAATTAAACTTTCTTCCGCTTTATCCCATAAATCATCATTTCCGATTCTTTTATTAGGTCGAGTGGAAAGTTTAACGGTAATTTTTTTAAATCCTAATGTTGTATAAATATCATAAATTATTTCGATACAGTTTGTAACTTCATTTAATATTTGATCTTTCGTACAAAAGATATGTGCATCGTCTTGTGTAACACAGCGTACACGCATTAAACCGTGTAATGCACCAGATGGTTCGTTACGATGACATACACCAAACTCTGATATACGTAACGGTAAATCACGATATGATTTTAGTCCTTGCTTAAAAATCTGTACATGTCCTGGGCAGTTCATTGGTTTTATACAATATTCTCTGTTTTCAGATGATGTAGTAAACATTGCATTTTTATAGTTATCCCAATGTCCAGTGTTTTCCCATAAAATTTTATCTATCATAAAAGGAGTTTTAACTTCTTGATAATTATATTTTTTTAGTTTATCTCGTATAAATTTTTTTAATTCATGAAATATAATTAGACCATTTTGATGCCAAAATACCATTCCAGGTGCTTCTTCTTGTATATGATATAAATTTAATTGTTTATTAATTAAACGGTGATCGTGTTTGTTTTTTTCTTTTAAAGAAAGAATATAAGTTGTTAATTGTTTTTTATTTGCCCATGCTGTACCATAAATGCGCTGTAATATTTTATTGTGATTGTTTCTTTTTAAATTTTTTTTTGATATTTTTTGTAGTTTAAAGTTATTGCAAAATCGTATATTTGGTACATGAGGTCCTTTGCATATATCAACATATTCTTCGTGGAAGAATAGTGTAATATGTTTATGTTGTTCAATGTTTTGATCTAAAATTTCGATTTTATAATCTTCTTTACGTGTTATGAAGATTTCACGAGCTTCTATCAATGTAACTTGTTTTTTAATTATGTTATAGTTTGATTTAGCAAGTTTAAGCATATGTTTTT
This sequence comes from Candidatus Providencia siddallii, assembly GCA_001457715.1. Classification (GTDB taxonomy): domain Bacteria; phylum Pseudomonadota; class Gammaproteobacteria; order Enterobacterales; family Enterobacteriaceae; genus Providencia_A; species Providencia_A siddallii. Next base: position 94,078 of record CVRF01000002.1, read on the forward strand.
CTAATTGTTCTAAATCTTTTTGTGTTAATAAATAATCTGAATCTATATCATAATAAAACCCATTATCTGTGCTAATACCAATTACCATTTTAGTTTCTGGCCAAAGCTGTTTAATAGCACGCCCTAATAAGTGAGAACAAGAATGACGAATTATTTCTATTCCTATTTTATTTTTATTTGTAATAAAAGTGATTTTTGAATCGTGTTTAATTAAATCGCATGCGTCAACCAGACAGTTATCTATATATCCAGCAATACAATACTTAGCTAAATCAAAAGAAATATCATTTGCAACATCAATAATAGAAATTAAATCATTATATCGACGTTGACTTCCATCAATAAGAGTGACAACTGGCATTAAAGATCCTTATAATATAGTAATGATTTATATATAAAATTATTTCTTAATTTAATAAAGTATATTATAAGATATATAATACTATATTTTATTTTTTAAATATCTTGATATTTTATCATTTATGATATTTTATATTAAATAAAATTATTTTATTTTTTTTGTATTAAAATAGAATTTTTGATTCTTATATATTTATAAAATATTATACAAAAATATATTATATTAATTAAATAATATATACGTTATTTAAATAATGCTAATTTAATTTCCTAATAATTACAATATTTTTTTAAAAAAAATAAAGTTTAGTTTTTTATCAATTAAAGTGGATTTTAAATATCATTTTTATTTAGTTTTATCATATTGAAATAATTTATATACACAGATGTATATATCTGCACATAAGTTTATTTAGCATATGATACATCTATAATATATAAAAATATTTTTGTATTGGTATTTTTTTTAAAAAATTATTAAAAATTTAATTTTTAATAATTATAATTTATTTTATATTTAAATTATTTTTTAAAATTATATTTAAATATATATATTACATATTATTGTTGTTTAGTTATATAAATTTATTAATAATAACTTAAATATAAGTAGATTAATTTTATTTTAAAAATATAAATTTTATTATAATACACAGGTGGTATATAATTAATTATGACAGCAGAAGGACATATGCTTTTTTCAATAGCATCACTAATTTTAGCTAAAAAATTAGAATTAACTACTTATATTGTTCATGGTAATTTAACGTATATGATATTAGCGGTTTTATTTGGATCCTTATTACCTGATATTGATCATACTTCTTCTGTTATAGGCAGATTATTATTTTTTTTATCGTTTTTAATATCAAAAGTTTTTAGACACCGTGGTTTTACTCATAGTTTTTTAGCGTGGATAATACTAACTGTTTTTTGTTATAATCTATTATACTTTGATGTTAATATAGATATGGATTTATTGCAGTCTTTTTTGTTAGGTTATATTAGTCATGAAATTGCAGATATGTTAACTCCACGTGGAGTTCAATTTTTTTGGCCGTTACAAAAACATTTTTGTTTATCAATCTTTTATGGTAAAACTAATAAGCATAAAGAGCGGTTTATTTTTATCATTTTAATTATTTGTGCTTATATAATTCCTTTAAATTATAAAATTAATTATTTTTTTCAAATTAAAGATTTAATAAGATATATAAATACTACAGTTTATATTGAATCAATAAAAATGATAAAAATATTATGTGATATAATAAATTATGTCAAAATTTGATTTTCTTTTTGTATTAATAAAATAGTTGATTAATTTTTAATTTTATAATTATTAATTATTTGATAAATGATGTTTTTAATAATAAAAATTATTTTTTTTTAAAAAAATTATAAATTATAACAATATTAATTTATTTATCATTAATAATCAATTGATAAAATATTTATAATTTTTTATCAGAATAGTACTATTTTAAAAATACTAGCAATTTAATAAATAAAATTTAATTTTATTTATTAAATTGCTAGTATTTTAATAAATAACTTAATTTATTTAAATTGATTTTTATAACCAAGTTCCAAATCGTTTGGTATAGAATTGTTTTATTAATTGTATTATTATACAATAGCTTATTAATGTTAATATTAACCAAGGAAAATAGGTAATAGGTAATGGTTGTAATCCAATTATTTTTCCAAAATCAGAGAATGGAATATATAAACCTAATGCTATAACAGCTACTGTTGTTAACATTACAGGTATTGCTGCAGTGCTCTGTATAAAAGGTATTTTTTGTGTTCTAAGCATATGCACAACTAGTGTTTGTGATAATAAACCTTCAATAAACCAACCAGATTGAAACAACGATGAACAATTTATATTGTTTGCTTGAAAAATATACCACATAAGCGCAAAAGTTGTAATATCAAAAATAGATGATATAGGTCCAATCCAAATCATAAAACGACTAATATTTTTAGAATCCCATTTTCTTGGAGATTTTAAAAATTCTTCATCGATTGTATCCCAAGGTAATGCTAATTGAGAAATATCATATAATAAATTTTGAACAAGAAGCTGTATTGCTAGCATTGGCATAAACGGTATAAATGCACTTGCTATTAAAACTGAGAGTACATTTCCGAAGTTGGAGCTTGCAGTTATATTTAGATATTTAATAATGTTACCAAATGTTTCTCGTCCTTTAATGACGCCTTGCTCTAATACCATTAAATCTTTTTCAAGCAAAATAATATCAGCTGATTCTTTTGCTATATCTGTTCCAGTATCAACAGATATACCTACGTCAGCGTTTTGTAATGCTAGTGCGTCGTTAATACCATCACCTAAAAAACCAACTGTATGTCCGTTGTTTTGTAGTAATTGAAGGATACGAGATTTTTGTAACGGAGTTAATTTACAAAATGCTGATAAGTTTTCAACTTTCTGGCTAAGCTCTAAATCTGACATACATTCAATTTCAAAACCATTTATAATTTTGTTAACATTTAAACCAACATCTGCGCAAATTTTTTTTGTTACTATTTCGTTATCACCTGTTAAAACTTTTACTGTGATTCCGTTTTCATTTAATGCTGAGATAGCATGTATAGCACTATCTTTAGCTGGATCTAAAAAAGTTAACATACCTTGAAGTTCTAATTGTTGTTCAGATTTACATGATAAAGGTGAGTTTGTTTCGGATTTATTTAATTGACGAGTAGCTAACAATAAAACTCTAAGCCCTTGTTTATTAAAATTATTTACTATTTTTGTTATTTTAATTTTCATGTTTTCATCTAAACTTAATGTTTTTTTATTTAATCTGTAATTATTACAGACCGATAACATCTCTTCAGCTGCTCCTTTACAAATTAATAAAATTCTTTTTTTTGGAGTTTTTACAGTTACAGATATTTTTCTTCTAACGAAATCAAAAGGTATTTCATCAATTTTTTGATAAGCTATTAGCTTTTTAGTGTTAATATCATTACTTCCTCGATGAATAATTGCTTTATCCATTAAGTTTTTTGTTCCACTTTGATAGCAGCTATTTAACCAAGCTAATTGTAGTACTTTATAGTTTTCTTTTTCGTCGTTGTCTAGATAATGGTTTAAAATAATATTATCTTCTGTTAGGGTTCCTGTTTTATCTGTACATAAGATATCCATTGCTCCGAAGTTTTGAATAGCATTTAATCTTTTAACAATTACTTTATGTTTAGACATTGCTATTGCTCCTTTAGCAAGATTTGAACTAACAATCATAGGTAACATTTCAGGAGTTAATCCAACAGCAATTGCTAAAGAAAATAAAGTTGCTTCAAACCAATCACCTTTAGTAAAACCGTTAATTAATAATACAACAGGAACCATTATTAACATAAACCTAATTAATAACCAACTTACGCTGTTTACTCCTCGATCAAAAGCTGTTTCTGCTCTACTTCCTGTAGTAGTTTTAGCGATTGTACCAAGATAAGTATCAGTTCCTGTTGCAATTACAATTCCTTTTGCTGTACCACTTGTAACACTTGTACCCATAAAACAGCTATTTGGGATTTCAAATAATTTAGTTTTTATTTTGGAGGTGTTAATATTGTTTTTTATATGTATATTTTCTGAAGATATATATTTTTCAACTGAGATTGATTCTCCTGTTAATATAGCTTGACTAATAAATAAATTTTTTGATTCGATCAAGATAATATCTGCAGGAACCATATCGCCTGCAGATAATAAAACAATATCTCCAGGAACTATATGTTTAATAGGAATTTCTTTATAAAAAGATTGACCTGTTTTTTCGTTTTTACGAAATACAGTAGTTGTTGTACGAACTAATAATTTTAATGATTCAGCTGCTTTATTGGTTCGATATTCTTGCCAAAAACGAAGTAATCCGCTAACAATTATCATTGTTGCAATAATAATAACTCCTGTTAAATCAGTTTGTCTGTGTTGGTTTTCTGGAATAAAATAGTCAGTAAAAAAATTAACTATTGCTAGTATTATTAAAACAAAAATAAATGGATTTTTAAAGGAAATTAAAAGCTGTTTCCAGCCAGGAGGAGCCTTTTCATAAGAAACTTCGTTTTTTCCTTTATTGACTAAACGTATTGATGCTTCATTTTCAGTTAATCCTAATAAGTCTGTTTTGTATTCTTTTATTATTTGCTTAATAGGTTTGTTTGATTTTTCACTTATGGTATAGTTTGAACGATTTTTCGTTCTAACGTTTTTGTTCTGATTATTTATTTCAGTCATAACTTATTCTCAGTATTAAATATTTTAAATGCTAATTTTAAAATATAGATTAAAATTAACAATTAGTTAGTTCTGTATTTTCCGTGATATAAGTTGTATAAATATTACGGTTCTATTTAATAATGCTTATTTTATTAATTTTTATATATCGAATGCATATTTTAAATACTAAAATATAATTTTAGTAGATTAAATTAGCTGTATATTTTATATAAAAATTTATCGCAAATATTTTTAGTATTATTTATCTTTAATAATTAAATCTAATAAAATAATTATTTAACAATGAATTGAATTTATGTAGAAAACTATTATATATAACTGATATTTTTTAAATATCAAATTATGATTAATAAAATAAATGATAGTAAGTTTTATAAAATGAGATATATAATTAATAAAACTTATGTAAGTTTTATTAATTATAACTAAGTACAATATATAATACATATTCAGGTTCATAATATGACATCTGAATGTTATGTTTATTAAATAATGTAGTTATTTTAAAAAAGTAAAATCATTAAAATTAACAATGTATTTTTAATTTTTGTATATTACTAAATAATGTATAAATAATTTTAAATAAAATAAATGCAAGGTTAATATATATTAAAAATAATATCATACATTAAATCACTGTAATGAAAAAGATTCTATTTATTTAATTATTATTTTAATTATTATAAAAATTTGAGTAAAAATTAGTTTAAAATTGCTACTAAAAATAAATGTTAAAAAATTTAAAAAGCCCGTATTTTAATAATAACGGGCTTTAGAAGGTTAAGATAAGTATTTAAGTTTAAAATAACTTAAATAGTAATTACATTAGCAGCAGCAGGTCCTTTAGCTCCGTCTTCAATTGTAAATTCAACTTGCTGTCCTTCTGTAAGAGTTTTAAAACCAGCTCCTTGAATAGCAGAAAAATGAACAAAAACGTCTTTGCTCCCATCAGATGGTGTTATAAAACCAAAACCTTTAGACTCATTGAACCACTTAACTTGACCTTTCATTTTTTCGGACATTTGACTTTTCCTATATAACATCAAAAAACTTGTCTTTTAGCATATATGCTCAGAATAAACTATTTAGTTAAGAACTACTAGGATTAAGCATAAAATTTTAAAGTAAATATTCTATAACTTTTTTATTACACTTATTTAATAGTTATTTTAAAATACAATTATTAAACATTAATAAGTTGAACTTATTAATTTATGAGTAAAATATAATATTAATTATTTTACGTATAAAAGTTTAAACTAATATAGTTTGTAAATAATTTTAATAAAAAATTAATTTTTAAAAAAATTAATTTTATTTATACTGTATTTTAATTTGTTTTACAATAAAATTTTTTCTACTAATTTATATAAAATTTGATTTTAAGATATAAAAATATTTTTTATTTAATTATTTATTAAATTAAATTTTATAAATTTTGTTTTTAAGATGCTTATTTATTAATAAATCTAATTTATTATTGACAGTTTAAAGTGATTTTGGTAATATTAATTGATATTAGATGTATATTGTTCCTCCATAGTTCAGTTCGGTAGAACGGCGGACTGTTAATCCGTATGTCGCTGGTTCAAATCCAGCTGGGGGAGCCAATTTATTTTTAAAATATTTAAAATGTGTATTTTATTATACACTAATATTTTTTATGCATAATCCAATGACTGTAAAAAGTATAATAATAAGTCGTCCTGATGATTGGCATGTTCATTTTCGTGATGGAGATATTTTAAAAACTGTTGTTCCTTTTACAAGTAAGTTTTTTGGTAGAGCTGTTGTTATGCCAAATTTAACTCAACCTGTAATTAATAATAGAATTGCAAAGCTTTATCGTAAACGAATAATTGATGCAGTTAATAGCGAACATCAGTTTTCTCCATTGATGGTTTTTCAGTTAACAGATAATATTATTTTGCATGAATTAGTTTGTGGTTTTGAAAATGGTTTGTTAACAGCTTGTAAGCTTTATCCTATAAATAAAGTTGCTAATCCATATTATGGTGTTACTGATATAAAAAAAATTTATAATGTTTTATCTGTAATTGAAGATTTAGGTATACCATTATTGGTTCATGGTGAAATATATGAAAAATATGTTGACGTGTTTGATTATGAATCTGAGTTTATTAAGTATGTAATGATTCCATTAAGGCTGCAGTTTCCTAAACTAAAAATTGTTTTTGAACATATTACAACTAAAGAAGCAGCAAGATATGTTTTAGATAGTGATGAATTTGTTGCCGCTACTATTACTCCTCAACATTTAATGTTTAATCGTAATAAAATGTTTATTGGTGGTATTAAGCCACATTTTTATTGTTTACCTTTATTAAAAAGCATCGTACATCAAAAAGCATTGCTTGATGCTATAAAAACAGGTTGTGATCGTTTTTTTCTTGGTACAGACACAGCACCACATTTAAAAATATATAAAGAATCTTCATGTGGCTGTGCAGGAGTTTTTAGCTCACCAATAGCATTGGCGTTATATGCTACTGTATTTGAAAAATTTGACATGTTAAAATATTTTGAAGCTTTTTGTTCATTTAATGGTCCTAAATTTTATAATTTACCAGTAAATAAAAATTTTATAATGTTAACAAAAAAGGAAAATATTGTTTGTGACTCTATTTTTTGTTGTAATGATAAATTGATTCCCTTTTTAGCAGGTGAAAAATTAAGTTGGTCTGCTTCTGTTATTAAATAATCTTTAATTTATTTGAATATTTTATATATATTTTGTTTTTAAATGTAAAAATTTTTAATTTAGATTAAAATTACATTTTTAATTGTGTTAACTGTTTTTAAAACGTGTTAAATTATTTAAAGTAAAAATTATTTTGTAATTTATTGTTTCGCTTCTTTGTTTAATGTAATTTTTTATTATACATTTAAAATGTTTGTGATTAAAATATTAGTAATTTATATTATATAGCTATAATATTTTATATATAAATTATTTAGTTATAATAAAAACATATAAATTTTATTGTTAATTAATATTTTAATAAATTTTAATCATAAAAATTTTTAGTATTAAGATACTATTATTTTATTTAGTTTAAATTATTAATTGTTTAAATATATAATTTTATATATAGTGTTTTTTTAAAAAAACTGTGTTTTTGTTTGTAAAACAATATAAATATATTGAAATTTTTTTATAAAAATTTAATTATTTTATAATTAATTAGTAATTAGTTTTGACTTGAAAAGTATGAATTATTAATTCATTATTAATGATTAATTATATAAAATAAAATTTAAATAATTAATAAATTATTTTACACAATATAAATTGTGTTTTTGATAAAAAATAAAAATATTTTTAATAATTTTTAAAAAAAAATAAAAATGTTAATTTTTATATTTTAAATACAAATTATATTTATTATTTTAAATGATTTATTTATGATTTTGTTTATAGATTAAATTGTATATAAAATAATTGTTAATAATGTGATTATTTAATAGATTTTGTATTTATTAAATAATATTATTTATGTTTATAATTTTAATAAATTATGTTAATTTTAAATATAAATTACTAGTAATTTATTAATTAGATAAAATATATATAAGTTATATAAAATGTAATAAATTATAATATTTAATATAATATTATTTTGTAAACAATTTAGTTATTATCAATAAATAGTGTTTTAAACACAATATTTTGAATATACACAGTATTAAATAAATATATTATTTTTAGTTATATTGTAATTATTAAATTTTTAAAAGATAATAAACGATTATTTTAAATATAATTTAATATATTAATTAATTTTTATTAATTATAAAAATTAATTTTAAATTTATATAGATAAAATAATATTTTAAAATTTGTTTTTTTAAAATAAGTGTGTTTATATAGTGTTTGTTATTTTTATGCAATTTAAATTGCATATTATGTTATATAATAATATATATTATTATTAGGATTTGTTATATTTATTTTTGTTTGGTTTTTTTTAAAAAAAATAAATTTTTATTAAATTAACTTTATGAAAACTATAAGTATAGTGATATAATAAAATAAATTATTTATAATAAATTAATATAATTTAATTAATATTTTTTAAAATTATGTGTATATAAAGTATAAAACATAGTTTTTTATATAATTTAGAATTAATATTAATATATTTTACAGGTTTTATATAATATTGGTTTTTATAATAATTATTTTAATTATTTATATAAATTGTTTTTAGTTAAAAATTTAAAATTTTTAACTATTTATTTATAAATTTATTATACTTTAAGTAGATAAAACGTTTTTAAAAAAAATAATAAAAGATATTTTATAAATTAATTAAAATAGAAAACGGTTAAAAGGAGTATTAATGATAATTAAAAACAATGATAGTTTATTATATATAAAAACTGCTAGTAATGCCGTGCGTCTTGAAAAAGATGGAAAATATTTTGATGCTGCAAAAGCGTGGTCACATGCGTGTTTATTAGCTCAAAATAGATGCAATCAGATATGGTGTGAACATCGTTCTGATTTTTGTTTTATGCAAATAAAACGTGAAAAAACATAAATATTTTAAACAAAAAAAATAAAAACTATTTCTATAAAATATAAATATAATAATTTTAAATTAGATTGATTTTAAAATTGTATACATATATTTTATTAAAATTTATAAAAAATTAATTATAGTTTTAATATTTTAAAAAAACTTGTTTAATTATTTATATTAAAAATAAATTTATTTGTTGTTTACTACTTTAATAGTTATATAATAACTGGTAAATTATATTTATAATAAAATTAATAAAACTATTATGTAAAATGATATTTATTTTAAAATAAATGGTATAATTAATTTAATTAATATGTTTTTTTTATTTTTTGTTAAATAGATTTTAATCTAAATTAAGTTATATAATAAAATATGTCTTTATTTATTTCTAATAATTGTGTTAACTGTGGGATATGTGAACTTGAATGCCCAAATAATGCAATTTATTCTTTAGAAGAAAATTACGCAATAGATCAAAAATTATGTACAGAATGTGTTGGTTATTACGATAAACCAAATTGTCAATTTGTATGCCCTATTAATAATGTGATAATTAGAATTTAAATTAGTTTTTAAAAAATATCAAAAATTTTAATAATTAAAATTAAATTTTTATTATGGTAAATTTTCGATAATTACTATTGCTAAAGCATAATTTCGTTCGTCTGTAATTGAGATGTATAATTTATTGACTTTTAAACTATTAGCTAATTTTAAGGCCTCTCCGTTTAGTTTTAGTAAAGGTTTTCCCATTTTGTTGTTTGTTATTTCAAATTGATTTAAAGATATAATATTTCTGATTCCTGTTCCTAGTGCCTTTGATGCTGCTTCTTTTGCAGCAAATTTTTTTGCAAGAAAACGTGCTGGTTTTAATTGTTTTTGGTATTGTAAAAATTCAGTATTAGTTAATATTCGTTTTGCAAGAGAGTTTTGTGATTTTTTGATCACAGATTCAATTCGTGAAATCTCTACAAGGTCTACACCTAATCCAAGGATAGTCATTATTTACGTGCTTCTATAAGAATTTTTTTCATATCATATATGGCTTGCATTAAGCCACTAAATAAAGCGCGGCTAATTATTGCATGCCCTATATTTAATTCATAAATTTCTGGTAATTGTGCTATTCTATAAACGTTATGATAATTCAATCCGTGTCCTGCGTTAACTTTAATTCCTTTATTTGATGCATATGATATTATGTCACGAATACGATAAAATTCTATATCTTGTTCTTGTAATGTTTTTGCGTTAGCAAATGATCCTGTATGTATTTCTATAAATGATACACCAACTTCCTCAGCTGCATCTACTTGTTCGTGATCAGGATCAATAAATAGAGAAACTAAAATCCCAGCTTTGTTTAGTTGTTTTAATGCATAGGTAATTGCTTCTTTTTGTTTTGTTACAGATAAACCACCTTCAGTAGTAACTTCTTCTCTTTTTTCTGGAACCAAACAACAAAAAGTTGGTTTTATGCGACATGCAATATTAATCATTTCGTTTGTTACGGCCATCTCTAGATTTATTTTTGTTGTAATAGTTTTATTTAAATATTCTAAATCTCTGTCTGTAATATGACGTCGGTCTTCGCGTAAATGAATTGTGATTCCATCAGCTCCTGCTTGTTCAACAATAAAAGCAGCCTGTATTGGATCAGGGTATTTAGTTCCTCTAGCATTTCTTAATGTTGCGATATGGTCAATATTTACACCTAAAAATAGTTTATTCATTTTTTAATACTCAATTTGTACAGTTTTTAACTGAATTTTAAATTTTTATAAAAATGTAATAGTGTAATGATTTTATGTTAATTTTATTAAATTTTAACCTTATATAGATATATATTTAATAATATTAAAAATATGTTTTTAAATTAAGTGTTATTTGTTAAACATTAAAAAATAAATAAACTTAGTTATTTTTTAATGTTTTTATATATTTAATTAAATTATATTTTAGTTATTTAATAATAAAAATCAATAATTAATTACATTATATATATTTTTTTTAAAACAAAATGTTAAACAAAATAATTTTATAAAATTTTAATACATGTTTTTAAGATAAACTTTTAACCCAAAGTTTTAATTGAATTTTATGTTTGAATATTTTTTCCATAGCAATACGCGATTCAATACCAATTTTTTTTATTTTATTTCCATTTTTGCCAATAATTATTTTTTTTTGATTTATGTGTTTTATTAAAATTGATCCATTGATATATAAAATATTATTTTTATTAATGTTAAAATCTTCGATTTTAACATTTACAGAGTATGGTAATTCGTCTCCTAAAAAACGTATTAATTTTTCTCGTACAATTTCTGATGCCATAAATGCATCTGATTTATCAGTAATATAATTTTTTGGAAAAAAAAAAATAGATTCTGGAATATGTTTTTTAATAGTTATTAATAAGGAATTAATGCCTATTTCTTTTTTTGCGCTAATTGGTATTATACTTAGAAAATTCATTTTTTTTCTGATTAAATCTATATATGGTAATATTTTATTTTTATTAGTGATATTATCAATTTTATTAATTACTAAAATTACAGGGCGATTTAAAATAATTAATTTTGAAATTATTTTTGAATCATTTTCTGTAAATTTAATTCCATCTACAATAAAAATAATTAATTCAACATAATTGACTTGTTCTATATAGCTATATTCAATTAAACAATCTATGTTTTTTTTTCTGTTAAAACAAATACCTGGTGTATCTGTATAAATAATTTGATATTTATTTGATGTATATATACCAGTAATATTTTGGCGTGTTGTTTGTGGTTTTTTTGATGTTATAGAGATCTTTTTTTTTAATAATTTATTTAAAAGTGTTGATTTACCAACGTTAGGTCTTCCTATAATAGCAACAAATCCACAGTATTGTTTAGTTTTATTCATTTAAGTTCCAGAATTTTTAAGATTTGATCTGCAGCATTTTGTTCTGCTTTCCTACGACTAGAACCGACACCATTAATTTTTTGGTTAATTCCGTTAACTTGACAATTAATAATAAATTCTTGATCATGAGCCTCACCTTTAACTTGAATAACTAAATAGTTAGGTAATGGTAGATGTCGTCCTTGTAAGTATTCTTGTAATCTAGTTTTTGGATCCTTTTGTTTATCACCTGGAATAATTTTATTAAGACGTATTTTGTACCAGTCTAATACAATTTTTTCGATTGTTTTAAGATCACTATCAATAAAAATACTTCCAATTAAAGCTTCAGTTGTGTCAGCAAGAATAGATTCACGACGAAATCCGCCGCTTTTAAATTCTCCTGGTCCTAGACGTAAACATTTACCTAATTCAAATTCACGTGCCATTTCAGCTAATGTGTTACCTCGTACAAGTGTTGCTCGCATTCTGCTCATATCTCCTTCATCTATTTTTGGGAAACGGCGGTATAAAACATTAGCTATGATAAAACTTAAAATAGAATCACCTAAAAACTCTAATCGTTCATTATGTTTATTACTAGCGCTTCTGTGTGTTAATGCTTGAATTAATAATTCATTTTGTTTAAATTGATAACCAAGTTTTTGTTGTAATCGTTTTAATAAAGAAAGATTCATGCGTACACATAATATTTAATAAAAATCAAACGCAATAGAATTGTAAAAAATATAATTTTGTCGTGTGCGCAGTGATTTCTAAGTGTTTTGGTAGTTAGTAAATTATGTTGGACTAATACGGTGAAAGTTTATCCCAGTTGGCCATTCGTTTTGTTGTTTTTCAAGGCTTAACCAGATAAATACAACTTTGCCGATTAAATTTTTTTCATGAACAAAACCCCACATACGACTATCTGAACTATTATCTCTATTATCACCCATCATAAAAAAATGATTCTCAGGAACAATCCATTCATTTTCTGCCATTCCTGTTTGAAAATAATTTGCTGCTGTATAAGCTTGATTAATGATAAGATTTTGATGTTTTATATCATCTAATATTTCAGTTTGTTCATATTGTCTAATCGCGTTTGCTGGGAGTGTTTGATTGATATTAATTTTGTAATTACCTTTTTTATTGTTAACTAGAGAATTAATATCAAAAAATATAGCCCATTTACTTAATGATAATGGAGTATATTTAATAGGTAGTTCTTCTGTAGTTTTACTGTTAATATAATTTTTATAAATTGTTAATTCTTTAGTTGTTGAATTATAAATGATTTTATCATTTGGGAGACCTATTATTCGTTTTACAAAATTAATATTTGTATTTTTTGGGTATTTAAATACAGCAATATCTCCACGTTTAGGTTTATTTGTTTTTATTAGTGTTGTTTGTGTAAATGGGTTTTTAATTCCATACGCAAATTTTTCAACTAGTATAAAATCTCCAGTTAATAATGTTGGCATCATTGATCCTGAAGGAATTTGATATGGCTCATAAATAAATGAACGAATAATAAACACTATTCCTAATACAGGAAATATTGATATCAATGTTTCTTTTATTAAATTAGAATAATTGTTTTTTAAATTATTGTTTTTTTCTTGTTTTTCTTTTAGTTTGTTTTTATAAATGTATTTAAATTTAATTTTATTTAAAAACCAAATAAATCCTGTTATTAATGTTGCTAATGCTAGGATTAATGAAAAAATATTACTCATTTAAACTCCTAGTTTATTAGTTGTTTTTATTAATTTGTAATATAGAAAGGAATGCTTCTTGTGGTAATTTAACATTACCTATTTGTTTCATGCGTTTTTTTCCTTTTTTTTGTTTTTCTAGTAGTTTCTTTTTACGGCTAACATCACCACCATAACATTTTGCAATAACATTTTTACGTAATTGTTTTACAGTCGAACGAGCGATGATATGATTGTCAATTGCAGCTTGAATTGAAATCTCGAACTGTTGTGGAGGTATTAACTCTTTTATTTTTTTTACTAATTCACGTCCTTTATATTGTGAATCTATACGATGAGTAATTAATGATAATGTGTCAACACATTCAGAGTTAACAAGAATATCAACACGTACCATATCAGAAGGTTGAAAACGTTTAAATGAATAATCCAAAGAAGCGTAACCACGTGATGTAGATTTTAATTTATCAAAAAGATCTAATATAACTTCAATCATTGGAATTTCATAAGTTAATGAAACTTGATTTCCATAATAAATTATATCTATTTGAACCCCTCGTTTTTCTACGCAAAGCGTAATAATATTGCCTAGGTATTTCTTAGGTATAAAAATATGGCATTCTGCAATTGGTTCTCTAATTTCTTGAATACTATTAAGTTGTAGTTTAGATGGGTTATCTATATAAATAATATTGTTATTTTTTTGTTTGATTTCATAAACCACAGTTGGAGCAGTTGTTATGATATTTAGATTATATTCACGTTCTAAGCGTTCTTGAATGATTTCCATATGTAATAACCCTAAAAAACCACAACGAAACCCAAACCCTAAAGAATTTGAAAATTCTTTTTCATAAAATAAAGAAGAATCATTTAAGCTTAATTTATTTAATGCATTTAATAAAGTTTTATATTTGTTGGAATCAATTGAAAATATTCCAGCATAAACTTGAGGTTTAATTTTTTTAAATCCAATTAATGCTTCTTTAGCTGGTTGATAAGCTCCTGTTAATGTATCTCCTACAGGTACTCTAGTTATATTTTTAATTCCGCAAACTAACCAACCAACTTCTCCACATTTTAGTGTGTCACAATTAATTTGTTTTGGTGTAAAAATACCTAGACAATCTATATTGTAGATTTGATTTGTACTCATTACTTTGATTTTATCACCTTTTTTTAATGATCCATTTTTTATTCGAACAAGTGATACTATACCTAAATAGTTGTCAAACCATGAATCGATTATTAATGCTTGTAATGGTGCATTATTATCACCAACTGGTGGTGGTATTTTTTTTATTAATTGTTCTATAATTTCTTGAATACCAAATCCTGTTTTTGCTGAACATAAAATAGCATCTTGTGCATCAAGTCCTATAATATTTTCAATTTCTTCTATAACACGTTTAGGGTTTGCTGATGACAAATCAACTTTATTAAGTACTGGTATTACTTTTAGATTCATATCTATTGCAGCATAACAATTAGCGATTGTTTGTGCTTCTACTCCTTGTGTTGCGTCAACAACTAAAAGCGCTCCTTCGCATGCTGATAGTGAACGTGATACTTCATATGAAAAATCTACATGGCCAGGAGTATCAATAAAATTTAATTTATAATTTTCACAATTTAACGATTTATAGATTAGTGTTACACTATGAGCTTTAATTGTAATGCCTCGTTCACGTTCTAAATCCATAGAATCTAATATTTGTGTTGTTATTTCACGATTTGTTATACCACCACAAATTTGAATTATACGATCTGATAGAGTTGTTTTTCCATGGTCGATATGAGCAATGATAGAAAAGTTTCTTATATTGTTAATGTTCAAGATATATTTTCTTTTAATTATAAAGATTATTTAATATGTGACTTCTATTTGTTATTTAAATTATAAATTTTTTTATAATAATATATAACATATAATATATATAATAGTTTTATTATTTATTTTAAAATAATATAAAATTAATTATGTGAATAAATTTAAAATTTATAAAATATACTTTTTAAAGTAATTTGTTTCTATTTAATTAACTGTAACTTTATTTAAACAAAATTATTAATAAATACAATTATTTTATATTAATATATTATATTTTTATATAGTTATATAATTTGATTTATTTTAAAAATTTAATATTAAAATATTTTATTTTATGTTTTTAATAAAATTATTTTAAAAAAATTATAAGATTCTTTATATTTGTTTTTATTATTTTATAATAAAAATCACATATAATATAGAATTAATTTAAATTATATTTACATATAATTTAAATATAATTCTATATATATTCATAGTTGTGGTGTTTTAAATAAATTAAATTTATTTGATAAATTAAGTTTTGTGAATATATAAGGATATGTGATTATGAATGGTTTAACTACATATTGTACTGATATTTTAATTATTGGCAGCGGAATTTCAGGGCTTTCAGCTGCATTAAGGTTAGCACCTTTTTATAGAGTTATTTTAATTAGTAAAGATATTCTTAATAAAGGGGCATCTTATTATGCGCAAGGTGGTATAGCAGCTGTTTTTGATGAAAATGATAGTATTGATTCTCATATTGAAGATACATTGGTTGTTGGAGCTGGTATTTGTGAAAAAAACACAGTTGAATTTGTTATATCAAATGCAAAAAAATGTATTGAATGGTTAGTTGATCAAGGAATTGTATTTGATAAAGAAGTTACAAAAACGGGTATAGTTAAATATCATTTAACTCGTGAAGGCGGACATAGTTATCGTAGAATATTACATCACGCTGATGCTACAGGTAAGGAAATTGAAACAAAATTAATTAATCTTGTTTTAAATCATACAAATGTTTTGGTTAAAGAGTTTTGTGTAGCTATTGATTTTATTATTTTAAATGAGATTGGCTTATCGAATTCAACTCGTGTTGTAGGTGCTTATGTATTTAATAAAAAACATAAGCAAATAGAAACTATAAAAGCAAAAGCTATTATACTTGCAACAGGTGGTGCTGCTAAAGTTTATAAGTATACTACAAACCCAGATATTTCATCTGGAGATGGTATTGCTATGGCGTGGCGTGCTGGTTGTCGTGTTGCGAATCTTGAATTTAATCAATTTCATCCAACTTGTTTATATCATTCACAATCAAGAAATTTTTTATTAACAGAGGCTTTACGTGGTGAAGGGGCTTATTTAAAACGATATGATGGAACTCGTTTTATGATAGATTATGATTATCGTTGTGAATTAGCACCAAGAGATATTGTTACTTTAGCTATTAATAAAGAAATGAAATTTTTTGATCTTGATTGTTTATATTTAGATATAACTCATAAGCCTGCTGTTTTTATCAAAGAACATTTTCCAAATATTTATAGAAAGTTAATAAAGTTAGGATTAGATCTTACTAAAGATTATATTCCAATTGTTCCTGCAGCACATTATACATGTGGAGGTGTTGTTGTTGATCATACAGGAATGACTGATATTAAAAATTTATATGCTATCGGGGAGGTAAGTTATACTGGTTTTCATGGTGCAAATCGCATGGCATCTAATTCTTTGTTAGAATGCTTAGTTTATGCTTGGTCTTCATCCAGAAATATTATAAAAACTATTAAAGATATTGTTAATGTTCCAGTACTTCCTGATTTTTGTAAGAAAATAGATGTTTTTAATGAACATATTGTTATACAACATTATTTTCGTGAGTTGAGATTGTCTATGTGGAATTATATGGGTATTGTTAGAACAACTGAGTGTCTTGAAAAAGCATTATATTATATTAGTTTATTACAACAAAATGTTTTTTATTATACTAAATTTTATATATCTAATGATTTATTAGAATTAAGAAATCTTGTACAAGTATCTGAATTAATGGTACGTTGCGCTTTAGCTCGTAAAGAAAGTCGTGGAACTCATTATATTCTGAATTATCCAAAAAAAATAAAAAATTCTGGTCCTACTATTTTGGTTCCGTAAAACAATATTATAATTACAGAATTTGTTTTTAAAAACATAATACTTAATATTTATTTTAAAAAAAATAAAAAATAAGTCTATCGGTGTAACATAAGTTTTTTTTGAAAAAGAATAATTATATTATTTATAAATAAATTATTTTGAAAGTATTTTTTTTGATAGTTTATATAATTATATCGTATAAAAATATGATATTTATATTTATTGAAAATATTTAATTTGTTAAAATTAAGAATGGAATATTATATGTTTACAGATATTATTTGGCGTGATGTCATTGAAAATGAAAAAAAAAAATTATATTTTAAAAAAATTCTAACTTATATTTTTAATGAACGTAAAAAAGGTAAAATTATATATCCTATGCAAAACGATGTATTTAATGCATTTGTTTATACTGAGTTAAAAAATATAAAAGTAGTTATTTTAGGTCAGGATCCTTATTATGGATTTAAACAAGCTCATGGTTTTTCATTTTCTGTTCGTCCTGGAATTAAAATACCTCCATCTTTAGTTAATATATATAAAGAATTAGAAAAGGATATTAAAGATTTTCAATTTCCTAATCATGGATATTTATTTAAATGGGCTCTTCAAGGTGTTTTTTTGTTAAATATTATATTAACAGTTGAGCATGGAATTGCTAATTCTCATTCTAATATTGGTTGGAATATTTTTACTGATAAAATACTTAAAATCATTAATGATAATACGTATGGAGTTGTATTTCTTTTATGGGGTTCTTATGCTAAGAAAAAAAGTGAGATTATTGATTCTAAAAAGCATTTTATTTTGAAAGCTTCGCATCCTTCACCACTTTCTGCGCATTGTGGTTTTTTTGGTTGTAAACATTTTTCACAAACTAATTTTATTTTAGAGAAACAAGGTAAAACACAAATTAATTGGAATTTGTGATAAATATTAAAAAAAATAAATTGGGTGCGAAGCACCCATTTATAAAATTATTTAGAAACTGTAACTATTGCTGGTCTTAAGAGACGTTTATTTAATGTATATCCTTTTTGCATTATATTAATCACGTTTCCTGATTTATGCTCTGTTGAGTCAATTATAGATATAGCTTGATGTATTTCAGGGTCAAACGGAATATTTTCTTTACTTATAACTTCAATACCAAATTTAGATATGATATCTAAAAAAGTTTTTAATGTTAAGTTTAAACCTTCTATTGTTTTTGTTTTTTCGTCGTTTTTATTAGTTGATTCTATAGCTCTTTCTAAGTTATCTATTATTGGTAGTAATTCATTTAAAAATTTTTCTAATGCAAATTTATGAGCTTTTTCTATATATTGCTCAGTTCGTCGCCTAATATTTTCAATTTCGGCTTGAGTACGTAATAATATATCACGTTCTATTTTTTTTGATTCTTCTAAATTTTGTTCTAATTCTGCAATACGAGATGCTAATTCAATTTTACACTGATTAGATTTATCTTTTTCTAATTCTATATCTTGTATTTCTATTTGATCAGAATTTTGTTCATCATGTAAGTTTTTGTCTTTACTGCTCATGAATGTCTCCGTGTATTTTGACACTAACCACATATACTTGGGTAATATGGGGATATAAAATATATATTCAAGAGAAGTTATGTATAATTGGATATTAAAAAACCTGTGTATGCAAAAAAATAATAAAAAATTAAAAATAAAATTTAAAACAATTGGGATTGTTGGACGTCAAGGTGATTCTAAATCATCAGAAATTTATAAACTTATTTATAATTGGTTAATTTTAAACAAATATAACGCTATTATTGACAGGTATATAGCAAATGATTTAAAGTTAAAAAACGTGATAACAGGAACGTTAATAGAGATCGGTAAGCTATCTGATTTAGTCATTGTAGTTGGAGGTGATGGAAGTCTGATTAGTTTTGCAAGGATTTTTTCAAAATATAATATTAAAATAATTGGTGTAAATAGAGGAAGTTTAGGTTTTTTAACAGATCTTGATCCAGATAAGTTTTTACATCAACTTTCTTGTATTTTAAACGGTATTTTTTTTGAAGAAAAACGTTTTTTACTTGAAGTTCAGATCTTAAAATTAAACAAAAAAATACGTAAAAATAATGTAGTTAATGAAATTGTTTTATATTCTGGTAAAGTTGCGCATATGATTGAATTTGATGTTTATATTGATGAAAAATTCGCTTTTTCTCAGAGAGCTGATGGTTTAATTATTGCTACACCAACTGGTTCTACTGCTTATTCATTATCTGCAGGTGGACCTATATTAAGCCCAAATTTAGAAGCAATAGTATTAATTCCTATGTTTCCTCATACTCTTTCTTCTCGCCCTTTAATTATTAATAGTAATAGTAAAGTAAAATTGCGATTTTTACAAGATAATATTAATTATAAAATAAGTTGTGATAGTCAAATAATATTGACTATACGATACGGGGAGGAAGTTATAGTAAAGCGTAGTAATAAAAACATTAATCTAATTCATCCAAAAGAGTATGATTATTTTAATAGGTTAAATACAAAGTTAAATTGGTCGAAAAAAACGTTTTAAGATTTAAAAATATATTTTATGAAAAATAATTTGATAATTAAATATTATGTATTAAAAATAAATTTATTAAAAAATTTAATATTTTAATTTAAATCTTATTACATAAAAATAAAATTTAAAAAAATAAATTTTATTATAAGTAATATTAATTAATTAGTTAAGTAAATTGATATGATAGGTGCTTATTTGAAATTAATAAATTAATTTAATTTTTTATAAACTAAGTAATAAATTTAATTAATTAAAGATATTTATGATAATGAAATTTAAATAAGTTTATGTATGCAGACTTTATATATGTTTTATAATGAAAAAACAATTTATTCGTTATAAGTTATTAATTATATCATTAATTATTTTGTTAACGCTTAATGGATGTATATTCGCAGAATATTTTATTTATCATCAAAATATTAATCAAGGTAATTATTTAGTAAAAAAAGATATCGATCTTATCGTAAAAGGAATGACAAAAGAAGAAGTAGTTTATATTTTGGGTACACCAATATTATCTTATCCGTTTGGTACGCAAACTTGGTTTTATGTGTTTCGACAAAAAATTGGTTATAATACAATTAAACAAAAAACATTAATTTTATTATTTAATGATAATGGGATTTTAATTGATATAAAATTTAAAAATATTTTTCATAATAAATGAATAATTTTGTTTTTAAATTAGATGAATTATTAGATAATTTGTTTTGTTGTAAACAAAAAATTATTTCATTGTTTTTATTTTTTTTAAATTTTTTAAAAAAAAATCTTTTGGAGTAAATAATAATTTACGGTAAATTTCAACACGATCTCCATCTTGTAAAATATCTGTTAATTTAGCTAAACGATTATAAATTCCAACTTTGTTTATATTTAAATTTATTTCGTTTCTTAATAAAAGAATCCCGGATGCAATAATAGCTTCTTTCACAGTTGACCCTTCTGCGGTATTTATAGTTAACAAAAATTGTTTTTCAGGTATAGCGTAAGCTATTTTAATATTAAACATATATAATATTTTTTTTATTTTTTAATTAAATCTTTTTAGATATTATAAAAATAATTATTACTTTATTAAAATATTGAAAATAATAAGTTAATAATAATTATAGAAATAATTTTTTAAGATTAATATATTATGATATAAGTTATGTAGTAACTATAAATTAATAAAAACTAAAAATATTTTTTATGTATACTTATATAAAATTTTAAATTTTAATAAAAATTAAAAAAGATAAAATATATAATTCAACAAAAAAATAAATATTTTATGAATAAAAAAATAATACCATTTATCGCTATAAATAAAAATATTTATTATAAATATTTTATTGAAGATAAATTTGAGGCTGGATTATCTTTACAAGGATGGGAAGTTAAAGCTTTAAGAGCTGGTAATGTTATTATAAATAATAGCTATGTTCTATTTAAAAATAATGAGGCGTATTTGTTTGGAGCTAATTTTAAATCATTAGGAATTACTTCATCTTATGTTTTTCCTGATCCAATACGTAATAGAAAATTATTATTAAATCAACGAGAATTAGATTTTATTTATAGTAAAGTTCATCAAAAAGGATACACTGTTGTTGTTATTTCTATGTATTGGAAATATTCATTTTGTAAAATAGAAATTGGTGTTGCTAAAGGAAAAAAAGAATATGATAAGCGTATACATATTAAAGATCGTGAATGGAAATTAACCAAAGAACGTATAATTAAAAAACATAAATAATAATTTCTTGAATTAATTGTTTTATGTGGTATTCTATATGAATACCTTGGGGCTGATTAGGTTTCGACGGGGTTTACGAAAACTAGAGGTGCATGTCGAGTAGCGATTGGTCTCGTTAAAAATCGCAATAAATAGTCGCAAATGATAAAAACTACGCGTTAGCAGCTTAATATACTGTATTAACGCTCTCTACTTATCTTTTTGCTTTTTAAGATAAATAAAAAGAGAATTAATTAAAAGATCGCGTATATATCTTTTTCAGAGGGTAGTACGTTAAATTTAATCTGAATAATTTATTAGTTATGAGTCTATTTGTAACAAATAAATGAAATTTAAAATAGACTAAGCATGTAGTACCAAAGATGTAGTAATTTCGGACGCGGGTTCAATTCCCGCCAGCTCCATTTATTTATTATTAAAATAATAATCAATAGTTATAAGTTATGTTTGATATTACTAAAATTAGTGTTAACTGCATCAATTTATTTATTGATTAACAGTATCATTTTATTCTTTAACTGTAAAAATTTGATATAAATAATCTATTTATATAAATTTAAAAAAATAGTTAAGTATTTAAATTTTTAAAAAATTAATAGTATAAGTATCTGGTTTAAATTTTTTATGAATATTTATTTTTTAAAATTTATTAGATAATAAGATCATTCCTAATGATGTATAACTTGTATTTTTCTTATATTGATTTGTGTTATAATTTTATATTGAGCTGGAAATTTTTAATTGAAATGTATTTTATATAAATGATATTATATATGATTTTGTTTAATTAGATATTAGTTAAAATGGATCTATATGCGTCATTACATTTAAAATTATTGGATTTTCCATAAGCTTTTTTTTTACGTTAATGGCGATTTTATGTCCTTGAGTTATTGTAAGGTAACCATCTAATTCTAGATGTATATCAATTAAATAAAAATCACCTGATTTACGTGTTTTTAAATCGTGGTAACCTCTTATATCTTTAATATTATCAAGAATATTACAGATTTTTTGTAAAGTTTCGTTATCTGCACCTTTATCTATTAGATCTTGCATAGATTGATTAGTAAATTTTAATCCAATTCGAAAGATAAAAAAACCAACTATTGAAGCGGCTATAATATCAAAAAAACGTATTCCAAATAGGTTACCGATAATTCCAATTGCTACAATAAATGAAGAAGCTGCGTCTAGTCGTGCATGCCATGCATTTGCTGTCAGCATATTTGAACTAATTTTATTTGCTATATGAATCGTGTAATGAAATAATCCTTCTTTTATAAGAATTGATATTAAAATTGCAATTAATGCTATTATATGAACTTCAGAAATAAAATTTGGGTTTAGTATTTTTTCTATAGCTGACCATTCTATATAAATTCCAACAGTTATTAAAATAATTCCTAAAATTAATGAAGCTCTATTTTCATAACGAAAATGACCATATGGATGTTCAATATCTGGTTTTTTATGGCTTTTTTTATTAGAAATAAGTACAATAAAATCAATAATTAAGTCTGATATAGTATGAATACTATCAGCAATTAAACCTGAAGAATGTGAAAGAATACCAATAATAATTTGCCAAATAGACAAAAATATATTAATAATCAGGCTCAATAAAATACTTTTTTGAATAATTTCAATTTTAGTTTTTTTTATTTTTAAAAAGTAATGTTTTTTAAGTTTATTTTTATTCATGAGTTGTTTAAAATATTAAAAATATATGTAAATATTCTTATTTAATTATTGAAATCTTATAATTTTTACAATGAAAAATTTATGTATTAAAAAACTATTTTTTAAATATATATTTTTAATATAAAATGGATATCATTAATACATATCAATTATTTATATAAGATTGTTTATTAAATTTTAATATTCAAATATCTTTAAAAGCTATAAAAATTATTTATATAAAGTAATAAATTAGTTTTTATTTAAAAATATTATATAATAATTATTATATAATATGATTATGTATTTAAAGTTTAAATTATTAAAATTTTATTTATTTTTAATGTAATATGTTTTAATTAAATACATTTTTATTGAGAACGTAGTATTGGAAATAAAATTACGTCACGAATTGTGTGATTATTAGTTAATAACATTATTAATCTATCAATGCCAATTCCTAATCCAGCTGTTGGTGGAAGCCCATATTCTAATGCTGTGATATAGTCTTTATCAGAAAATGTTATTTCGTCGTTTCCTTTTTTTATAGATTGTACAGCGAAACGCTTAGCTTGTTCTTCTGAATCATTTAATTCTGAAAATCCATTAGCAATTTCATGTCCGTTTATAAAAAATTCAAAACGTTCTGTTACAAATGGGTTATCGTCTTTATGACGTGCTAAAGGTGAAACTTCTGTTGGGTATTCTGTAATAAATACAGGTTGAATTAATTTTTTTTCTACAATTTTTTCAAAAATTTCGCATTGAATATACCCTAATCCACAGTTATTATCAATTTTTATATCAATTGATTTAGCAATTACTGATATTTTATTTATACAGTCAAGATCATTAATTTTAATTTCTGGATAATATTTACAAATTGCTTCTTTCATTGTCATTTTATCAAATGGTTTGCTAAAATCAAATTTTTGTTTACCGTAACAAACAATTGAGCTACCAAGTATTGTTTGTGATAAAATATTGAATAAATCTTCTATTAGTTCCATAAGTTCATGATAATCGCTGTATGCAATATACAGCTCCATCATTGTAAATTCAGGATTATGATGTGTTGATAGGTTTTCATTTCTGAAGCTACGATTTATTTCAAATATTCGCTCGAATCCACCAATTATTAATCTTTTTAGATATAATTCAGGAGCAATACGTAAATACAAATCAATATTTAACGCATTATGGTGTGTAACAAATGGACGTGCTGTGGCTCCACCAGGTATTGTTTGCATTAATGGAGTTTCAACTTCTATAAAGTTTTGCTTTGACATAAATTTACGTATTTCAGTAAATATTTTAGATCTAATAATAAATGTATTACGAGATGAATCATTTGAAATTAAATCAAGGTATCGTTGTCGATAACGAGTTTCTTGATTAGTTAATCCGTGAAATTTATTTGGTAAAGGTCGAAGTGCTTTTGTTAATAGATATATTTCATAACAATGAACTGTGAGTTCACCGGTTTTTGTTTTAAAAAGAATACCATTAACACCTAAAATATCACTTAAGTCAAACGTTTTAAATTCTTTTTCATATAGATCTTTTTTTAAAGAATTATATGAAACATAAATTTGGATACGTCCACCAGAGTCTTGTAATACTGCGAATGATGCTTTACCTATAACACGTTTAGCAACAATACGTCCAGCAATAGAGACATTGATATATAATTTCTTAAGTTCTTCGATTGATTTATCACAATATTTAATATGAAGTTCATTAGAAATATTTTTTTTTCGAAAATTATTCGGGAATGGAATTCCTTTTTTTCGTATGTTATCTAGTTTTTTTTTACGAATTAAAATTTCGTCATTTAAATTATTAAATTTTTTGTTTTGCGGCATTTTTATAATCCTGCTTTAAGGCTAGCTTCAATAAATTGATCTA
Organism: Candidatus Providencia siddallii; assembly: GCA_001457715.1. Lineage (GTDB taxonomy): Bacteria > Pseudomonadota > Gammaproteobacteria > Enterobacterales > Enterobacteriaceae > Providencia_A > Providencia_A siddallii. The sequence continues at coordinate 119,729 of CVRF01000002.1, forward strand.
AATTACCGTCTAATACTTCTTGTATGTTATGTGTTTCTACACCAGTGCGTAAATCTTTTATTCTTGCGTTGTCAAGAATATAAGATCGTATTTGATTCCCCCATCTTATATCTAATTTATTTTCTTCAATAGCTTGTTTAGTTGCATTTTTTTTTTGAATTTCTAACTTATAAAGTTTTGCTTTTAATTGGTTCATTGCTTGGTCTTTATTTTTATGTTGGGAGCGATCATTTTGACATTGTGTAACAATATTTGTTGGAATATGTGTTATTCGTACTGCTGATTCTGTTTTATTAACATGTTGCCCTCCTGCCCCAGAAGACCTATATACGTCAATACGTAAATCTGTATTTTTGATTTCAATTTTAATATTATTATTAATTTCTGGATAAATAAAAACAGAACTGAATGATGTATGCCTTTTACCACATGAATCAAATGGGCTTTTACGAACTAAGCGATGCACACCAGTTTCTGTTCTTAGCCATCCGTAAGCATAATTACCTGTAATTTTAATTGTTGCTGATTTTAATCCATCTATATCACCTTCTGATTCTTCAATAATTTTACTTTTAAAATTTTTTGATTCAGACCAACGTAAGTACATACGAAGTAACATGCTTGTCCAATTTTGAGATTCAATGCCTCCAGACCCAGCTTGTAAATCAATATAACAATTTGCATAATCATTTTTTCTAAAAAACATACGACGAAATTCAAGTTGCTTTAATTTGTTTTGTAGTTGATTAATTTCAATTATGGATTCATTAAAAATATCATTATCATTAACTTCAATAGCAAGTTCTAAAAAATCTTTAACATCTTTAACACGTTGATTTAATTGATTTATAATATTAATTATTGTTTGAATAGATGATTGCTCTTTTCTTAAAGTTTGTACTTGTTTATGTTTATTCCAGATATTTGGTTGTTCAAGTTTTTTATTAATTTTTTTTAATAGTTCTTTTTTTTCATCGTAATCAAAAAAAATTTTTAAAAGTGTTATTTGTTTAAATAAATCTTGAATTTTACTTTTTGTTTGGTTGATTTCAAAAATCATTTTTATGTCTTTATAGTTGATTAAATGTATTTTTTTATGTTATTTATAAAATTTATATTAAGTTTTTAACTTCATAAAAATTTATTATTTATAATATAGCTAAATTAAGTTTTGTGACTTTAGTATATATATTAAATTATTTTAAATGATAATAAATATTTTTTTAATTATATTTAATGTTTAATAATAACTAAAAGTATTTTTTTAGTATTTAAGGTAAAAAATAAATTAATTTAATTAAAAATAATCATATTTCAATTATAAAAAGTAATTTTATTTATTATAGATTTTATTTTTGTATAGTAACATATATGTTACTATTAATTAAGTTGATATTTGATAATTTTTTTTAAAATAAATAGTATTTTTATGATAAAAAATTATATTTTAATTATTAGTTTTGTTAACTTTGAAATTTATTAATAAAGTTATTATTAAATAATAAAAATGTTAAAATTTATAGTTAAAACTTTAAATAATATATAAAGTAATAATATTTTAAATTTAAAATTTAGTTATTAGTAATTTTCGTGATATTAAACTTTTGTTAATAAGTTTAATTATATTATATAGTTCGTAATTTTTTTTTATCAATTAAATTAGTATTAATTAACAAATTAATCATAGAACGATCGTCATAATTTAAAAATCTTATAAATGCATACTTATCATTATTTGTAAGATTATCATATTTATTTTCAAAAAATGTTGTTATTAATATTTCTAACTCGCGAATACCTCTTCTGCAAGCCCAATAAATTTGTTTTTTATTTTTAATATTCATTAACGTAACCTATATTGGTTTTACGTATTTAATTATATTTAATAAACATTATATCTTTTATTAAAAAAGTTTGTAATACAATTTGTTTAATATACTTCTTTATAAAAGTAAAAATATTTTTTAATATATTATTAATTATAATTAAATATTTTTTAATTTATATTAATTATCTTAATTTATTTTTAATAAATTATCAACATATTATTTTTTTAATTTTATTTATATTTTATATGTCTAAATTTAGATACTTGATATTATATATGGATTCAAAATTTATGTTTAAATAAATATAATCCAATATTATTTGAATTTAATGTTGTTTTAATTAAAATAATAAGAGTTATTTATTATAATTTTAATCACAGTATTAAATTTAAATTAATAATAATAAAATATAATAGAAATTTTTTATTGAATAGAAATTCTTAAATATAAAATTTATGTTTTGTTAGAATAGTGATATTTATTAATTTAATATCAAAATATTATTTAATAATAATATAATTTTAAATTATATAAATTATTTAAACATAAATCATTTTTTAAAAAAATAATATAAAATATAAATTTTAATTTTTGAGATTTGATTATATTACCAATATATAGTATATAAAATATTAATTTAGTTAAAAATTTCTTAAAAATTTTAATCGATATAATTTCAATAATTATTGTATTAGTTAATAAATAATTTAATAATCTTTGTATTCAAAATAATGTTATTTTATATGAATATATATAAATTAATAATAATTGTGGTTTTGATATTTTTGAAGATATCTTATTATTAATAATATTCTGTTAATAATATAAATATTTAAAAAATATAGATTTTAATTATATTTTTAAATGTAAAATTATTTTTAAATAATAGGTTATATCTATTTATTTAAAAAAATTTTGATCAATTTATTTATAAGTTTTTTATTTTATTATCTTTATCGTTACTAGTAAACTACAAATAAGATTTTGTTTTATTAAAAGTGAACTGATTTGAAATTTTTTAAAATTTATATTTAAATTCTTATAATATTATATATTTATAAATATTTTTAACTAAATTTAATTTAAACTGTTTTTTTTTTGATTTTATTTAAATATATCTTTAAAGTTATTTTATAAAAAATAATATTATTGAGATTGTGATTATAAATTAGAAATTTTATATAGATAAATTAGACAATCCTATTATGATATGATAAACTTTATAAATTTTATGAACATATACATTTAAGTTTGTTTTTGTTTTTTATTATTTTTTTAAAATTAATTAATTTTTTTAAATTTGAAATTTTAAATTATAAAATTAAACATTTAAATTATTTAATTAAACTGGTGTTAATATAACAGAAATTATTTTTTTTATTTAATTCTATAAAAAGTTGAATGAAAACTATTATTTAATGTTTATTAGTTAAATAATATGATTTAGTAATAATGAATTTAAAGATTGTATATTTTTTATTATATTTTATAGTTTATAAATTCAAGCTTTATTAGGTTTTATTATTGTGTTATTAAATGCGAAACACCTTCATATTTATAGTCTTATAATCACATCATAGTTAAATGACCCCTCATTATGAATCTTACCGAATTTAAAAATACCCAAGTATCAGAATTAATTATTTTAGGCGAAAGTATGGGGTTAGAAAATTTAGCCCGTATGAGAAAACAAGACATTATTTTTTCTATTTTAAAACAACATTCTAAAAGTGGAGAAGACGTTTTTGGTGATGGTGTGTTAGAAATATTACAAGATGGATTTGGTTTTTTACGTTCTGCAGATAGTTCATATCTTGCTGGTCCTGATGATATCTATGTATCACCTAGTCAAATTCGTCGTTTTAACTTGCGTACTGGTGATACTATTTCAGGTAAAATCCGTCCGCCTAAAGAAGGTGAGCGTTATTTTGCTTTACTTAAAGTTAATGAAATTAATTTTAATAAACCAGAAAATTCTCGTAGCAAAATATTATTTGAAAATCTCACACCTCTTCATGCAAATAACCGTCTTCGTATGGAGCGAGGTAATGGTTCAACAGAAGATTTAACTGCTCGTGTATTAGATTTATCTGCACCAATTGGTCGTGGTCAACGCGGATTAATTGTTGCTCCACCGAAAGCAGGTAAAACAATGTTATTGCAAAATATTGCATCAAATATTGCGAATAATTATCAAGATTGTGTATTAATGGTTTTGCTAATTGATGAACGCCCTGAAGAAGTAACTGAAATGCAACGGTTAGTAAAAGGTGAGGTTGTTGCATCTACGTTTGATGAACCAGCTACACGTCATGTTCAAGTAGCAGAAATGGTGATTGAAAAAGCAAAACGTTTAGTTGAACATAAAAAAGATGTAGTTATATTATTAGATTCTATTACTCGTCTTGCTCGCGCGTATAATATTGTTGTTCCATCTTCTGGAAGAGTATTAACTGGTGGAGTTGATTCTAATGCTTTACATCGGCCAAAACGTTTTTTTGGTGCCGCTAGAAACGTTGAAGAAGGTGGTAGTTTAACTATTATTGCTACTGCTTTAATAGACACCGGATCTAAGATGGATGAAGTTATTTATGAAGAGTTTAAAGGGACTGGTAATATGGAATTACATTTGTCTCGTAAAATTGCAGAAAAACGTGTTTTTCCTGCGATTGATTATAATCGTTCAGGGACACGTAAAGAGGAATTGTTAACATCACAAGATGAATTACAAAAAATGTGGATTTTGCGTAAAATTATTCATCCAATGTGTGAAATTGATGCTATGGAGTTTCTTATTAGTAAATTAGCGATGACTAAAACTAATGAAGAGTTTTTTGATTTTATGAAAAGATCGTAAACTAGATAATATTTATAGTTTTTTGTGAGATGATTTAATTAATGAATAACTTTATTAAAATTGTTTTTTGTTAAATTTATTTTTAAAATTTTAATATATATGAAACATCATAAAAGTGTTTTGATGAGAATTTATATATTTTATTTTATTATCTAAAATGTATCTTATATGACTAATTATAAATGATTTTTCTGTTAGTGTTATTTCGACAATAATACATTATATAAATAATGTTTTCATTAAAAACTCTTATTAAAATAACAATGCGTTAGCTATGGTGTGTTTTCTATATCACCAGTAGTCATAAATGGAAAGATAAGAGAGTTAACAGTGGATATTACACACTTTGCATTAAATCTCTTCTATGTTTTTTTGTTTACATTGGTATTTATTTTTACCGCTCGAGTTATTGCAATTAAGAATGGGTTGGTTGACAAACCTAATTTTAGGAAAAAACATATTGGAGTCATTCCTATCATTGGAGGAATATCTTTATTTTTTGGAATTTGTTTTGCTTTTTTTATTACTGATGAGCAAATTCCACATAAATTTTCATATATTTTTTGTTCTGGATTATTGGTTTTTGTTGGCGTATTAGACGATAAATTTGATATTAGCGTTAAATTTAGAGCTGGAATTCAAGCATTTATAGCTATTATTATGATGACTACTGCAAATCTTAAAATAGAATCATTTGGTTATGTTTTTAGTACTTTAAATTTAATATTTGGTCCGTTTGATTACATAATAACATTATTTGCAGTTTGGGCTACAATTAACGCTTTTAATATGATAGATGGTATTGATGGATTACTTGGTAGTTTATCATTAGTTTTTTTTGTTTCATTGGGTTTTTTGCAATATAGAAATTGTAATTACGCAATTGCTTTTTGGTGTTTCGCATTTATTGTAGCAATTATTCCTTATATTTTTCTTAATTTAGGTGGACTTGGGTTACGTTTTAAAATATTTATGGGTGATGCTGGTAGCACATTAATTGGTTTTACTATTATCTGGATTTTAATATCGTCAACTCAGGGAAAATATCATGCAATTAATCCAGTCACAGGTTTATGGTTAATAGCTATCCCTTTAATTGATATGATTGCCATTATGTATCGTAGAATTAGAAAAGGAATGAGTCCATTTTCACCGGATCGTCAGCATATTCATCATTTAATTATGCGTTCTGGATTTAGTGCGAAAGGTACATTTATTTTAATTACATTATTAGGAATTTTATTAGCTTGTATTGGTATTATCGGTGAGTTTTTAATATTTGAATGGGTGATGTTATGGTTTTTTTTATTTTTATTTATGATGTATGGATATTTAATAAAAAGAGTTTGGAAGGTTTCTCGTTTTATAAAACGACTAAAACGTCGTATACGTTAAGATTTTAAAAAAATAATAAAAAATATAAAGAGGTTTAATATCTGTGGATAACACAAGTAATAATCAAAATCAATATTCAACAGAATATGATTTAGATATTCGTAATTTGTGTAGATTTTTATGTAAAAAAAAGATTTTGATTATTACATTTGCTTTTATTTCTTCATTAATTGCGCTTGTAGTTTCATATTTTATACAACCAAAATGGACTGCTACTGCTATTACATGTGCGCCAACGGTTAATAATCTTGGATCTTATTATTTTAATAAAAGATTTTTATATAATTTAGATTTATTTATAAATAAAATTACTCAAGATGAAAAAACATTAACAATAACAAAAGAAGTTTATCAAGAGTTTATAAAACAATTAGGCTCTTATGATACTCGACGTCAATTTTGGTTAAATAATAATTATTATAAAAATCGTTTGCCAGGAAATTATAAAAAAGCATCTATACTTTTAGATGATCTTATAAATAATATTGAATTTATTCCAGCAGATGAACTAAGAAATACCACTGATAGTATTAAGTTAACTGCTGATACATCGGAGGATTCTAATCGATTATTGCGTGATTATATAGAATTTGTTAATAAACGTGCAATAAATAATTTAAACAATGAGATTAAAAGTATATGGAAAGCTGAAACACAATATGTTAATTTTTTAATTAAGTATGAAGATGTTATTTTTAAGGATCTTTATAAAAAAAATTTGAATTTAATTAAAAAATCGTTAAAAATTATAGAAAGAAAGAATATCATTCGTAATGATAAAATCATTCCACTTCATAATAGTTTAAACTCTGGTGTATTCATGTTGGATATGCCATTTTTTAAATCACAAGTAGAATCGTTAATAAATATTAGCTCGAATCACAATGCTAATTATGATAATAAAGTTATTATTTTATCAAAATTAAATGAAGGTTTTTTTATTAAAGAAAATTTTAAGTCTTTTCGTTATTTGAAAACTCCAGAAGATCCTATTGAACGTGAGAGTCCTAGAAGGGTTTTTATGATGGTTTTATGGGGGACGATTGGGTTATTAATAACTGTAGGAGTTATTATGTTTCGCCGTACACCATATTGATTATTTTGATAAAATTTTAAATTTATGTAATAAGAGATATTTGAAATATAAGAGAATTATGGTGAAATTGCTAACTGTATTTGGTACTAGACCAGAAGCTATAAAAATGGCTCCACTTCTTCGTTTAATTGCAAATGATAAAGAGTTTGAATCAAAAATTTGTGTTACAGCTCAGCATCGTGAAATGTTAGATCAAGTTTTAAATCTGTTTAGAATTACTCCAGATTATGATCTTAATATCATGAAACCATCGCAAGATTTAACTGATATAACTTGTTGTATACTTAAAGGTTTGAAAAATGTATTTACAGATTTTCAACCTGATATTGTTTTAGTGCATGGTGATACAGTAACTACAATGGCAACAAGTATATCTGCTTTTTATCATCATATTCCAGTTGGACATGTTGAGGCTGGATTACGTACTGGAAATTTGTATTCTCCATGGCCAGAAGAGGCTAATCGTAAAATCACTGGACATTTAGCAATGTATCATTTTGCCCCAACACAAAGGTCACGAATAAATCTTTTGAAAGAATCTATTCCTAATAGTCATATTTTTGTAACAGGAAATACAGTTATAGATGCATTATTATGGGTTCGAAATAAAGTTATGAATGATAAAAATATACTAGAAAAATTATCTGATGATTATTCGTTTATAGATCAAAATAAGAAAATAATTTTAGTAACTAGTCATCGTAGAGAGAATTTTGGTATAGGTTTTGAAAAAATTTGTTCTGCATTATCAGAAATAGTTAAAAATAATTCAGAGGTGCAAATTATTTATCCAGTGCATTTGAATCCAAATGTTACTGAACCAGTAAAACGTATATTGTGTGGTATTAAAAATATTATTTTAATTAATCCTCAAGACTATTTACCGTTCATTTATTTGATGAATCGAGCTTATCTAATTTTAACAGATTCTGGTGGTATTCAAGAAGAAGCGCCATCGCTTGGTAAACCTGTGCTTGTTATGAGAGATAAAACAGAGCGTCCTGAAGCTATGGATGCAGGTACAGTTCGATTTGTTGGTACAGATACACAAAAAATTGTGAAAGAAGTTAGCAGATTACTAACAAATAAAGCTGAATATTATAATATGAGTAAAATCCATAATCCTTATGGTGATGGTCATGCTTGTCAGCGTATCCTTAAAGTTTTAAAAAAAATAAATCAGGTGAAATCATGAGTTTTGAAATTATCTCTGTTATTGGATTTGGTTATATTGGTTTACCTATAGCTGCTGTTTTTGCTTCTTATAAAAAGCAAGTTGTTGGTATAGATGTTAATCAGTATATAGTTGATGTAATTAATCAAGGAAGAATACATATAGTTGAACCAGAATTAGATATAATTGTCAAAAAAGCTGTTGAAGAAGGTTATTTAAAGGTTTTTACAAAACCACAAAATGCTGATGCGTATATTATTGCTGTTCCAACACCATTAAAAGACAATAAAAAGCCAGATTTAACTTATGTTCGTGCTGCTGCAGAATCTATTGCATTAGTATTGAAAAAAGGAGATTTAGTAGTTTTAGAATCCACTTCTCCAATAGGAACTACAGAACAATTGACGAGATGGATGGCTAATATTCGTGTAGATTTAACTTTTCCAAATCAAATGTCTAGTGACAGTGATATTGATGTTGCTTATTGTCCAGAAAGGGTAATGCCTGGACAAATTATGAGCGAATTAATTAAAAATGATAGGGTTATTGGTGGAATAACACGCAAATCATCTTTGCGTGCAAAAGAATTATATAGTATCTTCTTGGAAGGGAAATGTTTTATTACTAATGCAAGAACAGCAGAAATGTGTAAATTAACGGAAAATAGTTTTCGTGATGTTAATATCGCTTTTGCAAATGAACTTTCATTACTTTGTGATAAACAAAAAATTAATGTATGGGAATTAATTAAAATTGCCAATTGTCATCCTCGCGTAAATATTTTACAACCAGGTCCAGGCGTTGGTGGACATTGTATTGCTGTTGATCCGTGGTTTATTGTGGCTCAAAATTCACAACACTCACGTCTTATTCGTACAGCACGTTTAGTTAATGACTATAAACCTATTTGGGTTTTTAATCAAGTAAAATCAATCGTTAAAAATTTTTTAAATGAAAAAGAAAAAAAAATTAATGAAATTAAAATTTCGTGTTTTGGTTTATCTTTTAAGGCAAATATTGATGATTTGCGAGAAAGCCCAGCAATACATATTGTTAAAAAAATAGCTAATTGGAATCAAGGTAAAACTTATGTTGTTGAGCCTCATATTCGTAAATTACCATCATCGTTATTAGATATTTCTGAATTAATTTCTATCGAGAAAGCTATTGATATATCTGATATAATTTTAATGCTTGTTGATCATGATATTTTTAAAAATATTAATAATTTAGTGGTTTCAAAAAAAATTGTAATAGATACAAGAGGAGTTTGGTGTTGAGATCTATTTTAATTACAGGAGGAGCGGGTTTTATTGGTTCTGCTTTGGCTCGTTATATAATTAAAAATACAAAAGATAAAGTTGTAGTCCTTGATTGCTTAACTTATGCTTCTGATTTAGAATCTCTTAATGAAATTAATAATAGTAGTCGTTATATTTTTGAGCATGTAAATATTTGTGATAGATTCGCTTTAGATAAAATTTTTATAAAGCATCAACCGAATATAGTATTACATTTAGCAGCAGAAACTCATGTAGATCGATCAATTAAAGATTCTGAGTTATTTGTTCAAACTAATATTATAGGAACACATGTTCTTTTAGAAGCTACTCGTTGTTTTTGGTTATCATTAAATAATAATAAAAAATCTAATTTTCGTTTTCATCATGTTTCAACTGATGAAGTGTATGGTGATTTGAATTTTTCGGAATCGTTATTTACCGAGAATTCTAGATATATTCCAAGTAATCCATATTCTGCTTCTAAAGCTTCTAGTAATCATTTAGTGTACGCGTGGTATCGTACTTATGGGCTGCCAATAATAATTACTAATTGTTCAAATAATTATGGTCCATATCATTCTGTTGATAAATTAATTCCTTTAGTTATTTTAAATGCATTACATGGTAAGTCTTTACCGGTGTATGGTAAAGGTGATCAAATACGTGATTGGTTGTTTGTTGAAGATCATGCTCGTGCACTATATTTAGTTGCTACTACAGCTAAACCTGGAGTTGTATATAATATTGGTGGAAATAATGAACGTCGTAATATTGATGTTGTTAAAGCTATTTGTGAGTTATTAGAAGAACTTTGTCCTAAAAAACCGTTTTGGATTAATAATTATAGTGATTTAATATCATATGTAAAGGATAGACCTGGTCATGATAAGCATTATGGTATTAATGCAGCAAAAATAATTAATGAATTAAATTGGAGACCAATAGAAACATTTGATTCTGGTATTCGTAAAACAGTAATATGGTATATTAATCGATATAAATTTTCTAATAAAACATATTAATAATTAATGTTGTATGTAATAGTTGATAAAAAATTATGAAAGGTATTTTATTAGCAGGTGGATTTGGAACTAGATTATACCCAATAACTAAAGGGGTTTCAAAACAGTTGTTGCCTGTTTATAATAAACCAATGATTTATTATCCTCTTTCAGTTTTAATGCTGGCTGAAATTAGGGATATTCTTATCATTTCTACTCCTAATGATTTGCCAATGTTCAAACGTTTGTTGGGTAATGGTGATGAATTTGGTATTAACTTGAGATATGCTAGACAAGATTCTCCTGATGGGTTAGCTCAATCTTTTATTATTGCTGAAGAATTTATTAACGGAGATTCTTCTTGTTTAGCACTTGGTGATAATATTTTTTTTGGTCATTCATTTAGCCCAAAATTAAAATTTGTTGCTAGTAGAAGTAAAGGTGCAACTATTTTTGGTTATCAAGTTATGGATCCTGGTCGTTTTGCCGTAGCTGAATTTTCTGATACATTTAAGGTTTTATCTATTGAAGAAAAACCGAAAAATCCAAAATGTAATTGGGCTGTAACAGGTTTATATTTTTATGACTCACAAGTAGTTGAATTAGCAAAACAAGTTAAACCATCAGAACGTGGTGAATTAGAAATTACTTCTGTTAATAAAATGTATTTGGAACGAAATGAACTTAATATAGAATTACTTGGACGAGGTTTTGCTTGGCTTGATACCGGTACTCACGATAGTTTAATTGAAGCTGGTGTTTTTGTACAAAATATTGAAAAACGTCAAGGGTTTAATATCGCATGTTTAGAAGAAATAGCATGGCGAAATGGTTGGTTGACTGATAAACAGGTATATTCTTCAGCAAAGAGACTAAAAAAAACAGATTATGGGCGATATTTAGAGGATCTTCTCCGTGTTCGTTCGTGCCAATATTAATATTTTAAAATGGGAGTCTGAATTTTTTAAACGTTTAATTGCAAAATTAGATTTTATAGATAATGCAAAAATAATTTCAATTTATCAACTTAATCAATTTGATATTGTACAAGTAAAAATTGATTCATGTAAAAAGGTGATGATAAATAAATTAGAAAAAATTGGTTTTTTTTTTGTTGATGGTGAAATCAATTTTTTATTGAAAATTGGTTCAGGAAATATTTTTTTTAATAATACGTTGTTTAAAACAGATAATATTGATATAGCTAAACACAGTGATATAGATTTACTTTGCAAAGCTGCAGAAGTTGTTTTTAATAAAAGTCGTTTTTGTGAACCATGGTATTCTAAAAAAGATAGTGGAAGATTTTATGCTTTATGGATAAAAAAAGCAGTGTTAGGTGAATTTGATGATATTTGTTTGCTTATAAAGAATTCAGTTGGTGTAATTTTAGGTTTTGTTAGTTTACGTGATATAGATATAAATACAGCGCGTATTGGTGTTTTAGCAAAAATACCAGGAATGTATTCAGAAAATATTGGTAGAAAATTAATGTCAGCTGCTTTTTATTGGTGTTTACAACATAAAAAAAAATATTTAAATATTGTAACTCAAGTAAGTAATATCGCAGCAATGAATCTTTATTTACGTAGTGGTGCATTTATAACAAGTACAGAATATTGGTTATATAGAGGATATAATGATTCCATTTAATAAACCAACAGTTGTAGGTACTGAATTAAAATTCATAAAGCAATCAATAGAAAGTTGCAACTTGTGTGGTAATAATAGTTTCAGTAAACTTTGTGAGAAATGGATGGAAAAAAAATTTAATTGTCAAAAAGTTCAATTAACTCCATCATGTACAGCTTCTTTAGAAATGGCTGCTATTTTAATTAAAATCACTCATGGAGATGAAGTGATTATGCCAAGTTTTACTTTTGTCTCTACATCAAATGCATTTGTTTTACGTGGTGCAAGAATAGTTTTTGTTGATATTCGTAAAGATACTATGAATATTGATGAAACTAAAATTGAGCCAGCAATCACTAAATTTACTCGTGCTATTGTTCCTATGCATTACGCTGGAGTTTCATGTGAAATGGATATAATTATGGAAATTGCAAAAAGATATAATCTTTTTGTGATAGAAGATGCAGCTCAGAGTATAATGTCTACATATAAAGGTAAATTTCTTGGTACTATTGGTCATATAGGTTGCTATAGTTTTCATGAAACTAAAAATTACTCTTCAGGAGGTGAAGGTGGCGCTATATTAATTAACGATGTAAGTTTAATTAATCGTTCTGAAATAATTTGTGAAAAAGGTACTAATCGTACAAAATTTTTACATGGACAAATAGATAAGTACACTTGGTGTGATATAGGTTCAAGTTATTTGTTATCTGATATTCAAGCTGCTTATTTATGGGCACAGCTTAAACAAGCTAATAAAATTAATAATCGTCGTTTATTTTTATGGAAGCAATATTACAATAAGTTGCAACCATTAGTTGATGCTGGTTGTATAGTTTTAGGAAAAATACCTAAGGACTTAAAAAGCAATGCACATATATTTTATATTAAATTCAAAGAAATAAAAAAACGTACGGAATTTGCTTATTATATGAAATCTAATGGTATTTTAACAGCGTTTCATTATGTAGCTTTGCATACAAGTTATGCAGGGATGCAGTTTGGACGTTTTCATGGAAAAGATGAAAATACTACGTTTGAAAGTGAATGTTTAGTACGGTTGCCTATATTTTATAATATGACAGACAATGAGCAAGAAACTGTTATTGACAATGTTAAAGTGTTTTTCGCTAATGTCATTAATTAAAGTATTGGTTTGTTCAGCTCTATCTACTTTTGTTAAAATTATAGTAGGATTTATAATAATAAAATTATTAGCTATTGCTTTTGGTCCTAGTGGTGTTGGTTTAGCTGGTAATTTACGACAATTACTTACTATTTTAGGAGTATTATCTGGTGGTGGTATTTTTAATGGTGTTACAAAATATGTAGCAGAATATTCTAAAGATAAAATAAAATTGTACGCTGTATTAGGAACTGCTTCATCTATAGTTTTTATATTTTCAATATTTTTAGCCATTATTTTTTTATTGATTAATAATTTTATTAGTATATTGATATTTAATAATGAAGATTATTCTTCAGTTATATGTATTGTTGCTGTTATCCAAATAGGAATAGCTTATTCGAATTTTTTTTTAGCTATACTTAAAGGTTATAGAGATATTTCTGGTAATACTCAATCAGTTATTATAAGTAGTTTATTAGGAATTACTATTTATTATTTATTTTATAAATTATGTAATTATAAATGGTTATTAACTGGTTTAACATTTATTCCTTCATTAGTTGTTTTACCAGCAATATTAATAATTATTCGTCGTAAATATTTTGAATTATCAGCATTTAAGTTATCTTGGAATAAGCAAGTTGTGATTGATTTATCTAAATTCACTGTGATGTCTATTTTAACTTCGGTTACTCTACCTGTAGCATATATTATGATTAGAAATTTGCTTGCTGAATGTTATGGATGGAATGAAGCAGGTTTATGGTCTGCTATTAATTCGATTTCTGATGTTTATTTACAGTTTGTTACTACATCATTCTCTGTTTACTTATTATCAACATTTTCACGTTTGAAATATAAAAATGAAATATCAAAAGAGATAATTAAAACATTAAAGTATGTATTACCGATTGTTGCTGCAATTGGGTTTATAATTTGGTTATTTCGTGATTTTATTATTTTATTATTGTTTTCTGAAAAATTTATTAAAATGAGAGATTTGTTTGCTTTGCAATTAGTAGGTGATATCCTAAAAATTGGATCGTATGTATTTGGTTATCTTATTATCGCAAAAGCAGCATTATTTTTTTATTTTGCAACTGAATTAAGTCAATTTATTTTGCTTACTAGTTTTTCACGTTATCTTATTAATATTCATGGTTTATTAGGTGCTATGCAAGCTTATGTAATAACGTATATTATATATTTTGTGTTTTGTTGTTGTGTTTTTTTATTTATCGTAGAAAAATATGATTACTTTAATACATGTATTAGGGTCTAATATTCCACATCATAATCGTACATTATTAAAATTTTTTAATGAAACTCTTTATAAGGAAGATTTGTGTTCAGAAAAAAAAAATTTTTTAATTGTAAATAATGATATGCATATTTCAGATGATTATCCAAAATTAAAAATAAAAGTTTTTAAGAGTAAATTATCAATAGCAAAAATTGTAGTTAATATTGCTAGAGATGATATCTCCAATCGTTTTTTATTTCATGGACAATTTAATGTATATATTTGGTTAGCGTTGTTATTTGGTTTAATAAAATCACGTCAGTTTTGGTGGCATGTTTGGGGTGCTGATTTATATGAGGAATCTAATAAAATAAAATTTAAGATATTTTATGTTTTTAGGCGTTTAGCACAAAAAAAAATTGGTTATATATGTGCTACATATGGTGATTTATATCATTTTCATAAATTAAATCCTAAAATTCCTGGATCTATATTATATTTTCCTACAAAAATTGATTTTGAATCAAAAATTATTAATTTTAAAATTTCTAAAAAAGAAAAAATTACGATTTTATTAGGAAATTCGGCTGATCCATCTAATCGGCATGAATATGCAATAAAATTAATTAAAAAACAATTTGGTAATAAAGTAAAAATTATTATCCCTATGGGTTATCCTTCAAATAATCAATCTTATATTGAGCGAATAAAAAATTTCGCAACTCAAGAGTTTAGTGAAAAACAAATTAAAATTCTTAAAGAATATATTGATTTTGATAATTATATAGATTTAATTAAATCGTGTGATTTAAGTTATTTAATTTTTAATCGTCAACAAGGAATTGGTACTATTTGTTTATTGATACAATTTTGTATTCCGTTTGTAATTAGTAGTAAAAACACTTTTTTAAGAGATTTAAAGTTACAAAATATTCCGGTTTTTTTTTATAAAGATAATTTAACCATTGATTTATTAAATGAAGCTAAAAAACAAATGTATCTATTAGATAAGAAAAAAATTGATTTTTTGTCTTCTAATTTAATTTATAGTTGGAAGAAATTACTTATTTTCGCAAAGGAGTTGATATGACTCTAGTGGAATTAATTTGTTTATCACTAGTTTGTTTTATATCAATAATTTTTATTACTTTTTTATTTTATAGAGATTTTTTTCGTGTACGTTTAAATTTTAATATGCTTTTTTCATTATTGTATTTATTAACATTTTATTTAGGTTTTCCATTAACATGTATTTTAATGCTTAAGTTCGATACAGTTGTTATAGCTGTAGATTATTTATTATATGCACAATTAGCTGCTATCGTATTTTATATTATATATTATATAGTTTATAAAACAAGTTTTTTGAGTTTTATTTATAATAAAAAAAATGTGTTATTTAATATGAATAAAACAGAAACTTATTTAACATGTATGTTATTAATAATTGTAGCTTTTTTTACTATAATTGTTTTTTTTATTAAAAACGGGTTTTTATTATTTAAACTTGAAAAATATAGTTTAATTTTTTCTAATCAAGTGTCATACGTTGGATTAAAACGATTTTTTTATTTTTTTATTCCTGCCATGTTAATTGTTTATTTTTTACAAGCCACTAAAAAACGATGGTTTTTTTTTCTTATTAGTACTATTGTATTTGGGTTTTTAAGCTATGTAATAGTTGGAGGTACAAGAGCTAATATTATTATCTCGTTTGCTTTATTTTTGTTTATAGGAGTTATTCGTGGATGGATAAAATTATGGACACTTATCATAGCACTTGTAGTTTGTGTTTCAGGAATGTTTTGGTTGGCTTTAAAAAGATATGGAATTGATATTGGTGACAAAAAAATATTTTATACATTATTATATTTAACAAGGGATACATTTTCTCCATGGGAAAATTTAGCTTTAATATTAAGTTATTATAATAAAATAGATTTTCAAGGTATATCTCCGATTATACATGATTTTTATGTTTTTATTCCATCATGGATATGGCCTGATAGACCTGATGTTATTTTGAATTCAACGAATTATTTTACTAGAAAAATATTAAATAATTATTCAGGATTATCAATTTCACCAACATTAATTGGTTCTTTAATTATTATGGGTGGATTTTTATCAATTCCGTTTGGGGCGATTGTTGTAGGTTTGATTATAAAATGGTTTGATTTTATTTATTATAAAAGTCTAAAAGAACTTAACAGGTATAAATCAGCTATTTTACAATCGTTTTGTTTTGGTTCTATTTTTAATATAATTATATTGATCCGTGAGGGTATTGATTCATTTGTTTCGAGATTTTTCTTTTTTTGTATAATTTTTTGGTTTTGTTTAATTTTGTCTAAATTATTATATTGGTTTTTTGAAAATACAGGTTTTATTTGTATAAAAACTGTTTCTAATTTAAAAAATTAATGAAATTAAGTTATTTAACTAAAGGAAATAATATGAAATTGCTATTAAAACAAGGACAATCACTTTTACCAGATTTAATACCACAATACAATATTCGTGGTTATAGTGTTTGTGGTTTTAAAGATATGTCTCATTTTATAGATTATTTATTTTCTGGTGGTATAAATAAGAGCTGTATGCTTATAGCACTTAATGCAGAAAAAGTTTTAATTGCTGAAAAAAATATGATTTTAAGTGATTTACTTAAGCAATCGGAATATTTGTATGCAGATGGAATTAGTATAGTACGTGCTATACGTCGTAAATATCCAAAAGCACAGGTATCTCGTGTTGCTGGGGTTGATTTGTGGATGAATTTAATGGAGTTAATTGGAAAAAATGGAATGCCAATATTTTTAGTTGGAGGTAAATCTAAAATTCTTAAAGAAACAGAAGCTAAGTTGCGTTCTAAATGGAATGTAAATATTGTAGGTTCACAAAACGGTTATTTTCATAAAGAAGAAAGAGGAGTTTTATTTGAACATATTAGAGATAGCGGTGCAAAAATTGTTACTGTTGCTATGGGGTCCCCTAAACAAGAAATTTTTATGTATGATTGCAGAATTGTGCATTCTGATGCTATTTATATGGGAGTTGGGGGTGCTTATGATGTATTTACTGGTTATGTGAAACGTGCGCCAAAAATATGGCAAAAATTTGAATTAGAGTGGTTATATCGTTTGTTGTCACAATTTACACGTATAAAAAGACAATTAAAATTGATTAAATTTTTAGGGTATTACTATTGTGGTATGTTATGATTTTTGTTTTAATTTTATTCTTTTGTTATATTTTTGATTAATGTTTTGTTGTTTAATAGTAGAGATTATTTTGAATAATGTAATCTAATAATATTTATTTACGATAGAGGTGTTTATGGGAGATCAACAACAAGGACTTCAACGAGGGTTAGAAGCTCGCCATATTGAATTAATTGCGCTTGGTGGGACGATTGGAGTTGGTTTATTTATGGGGTCAGCTAGTACGTTAAAATGGGCTGGTCCATCGGTATTATTAGCTTATATTATTGCTGGTATTTTTGTTTTTTTTATTATGCGTTCTATGGGGGAGATGTTATTTCTTGAGCCTGTAACTGGTTCATTTGCTTCATTTGCTTATAAATATCTTAGTCCTTTTTTTGGATGTTTAACAGCTTGGGGTTATTGGTTTATGTGGGTTTCGGTTGGTATATCTGAGATTACTGCAATTGGTGTTTATGTTGAGTATTGGTTTTCTGATATTCCTCAGTGGGTGTTTGCGTTGATCGCAGTTACACTAGTTGCTATTGCTAACCTAGCTGCTGTAAGATTGTATGGTGAATTAGAATTTTGGTTTGCAATGATTAAAGTTACTACAATCATAGTAATGATTTTAATTGGATTAGGTCTTATTTTTTTTGGTATAGGTAATAATTTTGAACCGATTGGATTTGTAAATTTAACTAAACATGGAGTTTTTTTTGCAGGTGGATGGAAAGGATTTTTGTTTGCATTATGTATTGTTGTCGCTTCTTATCAAGGAGTAGAATTAGTTGGAATCACAGCAGGAGAAGCAAAAAATCCGCAAGTAACATTAAAGAAAGCAATTAGTAATATTTTGTGGCGTATTTTAATTTTTTATGTTGGAGCAACATTTATTGTTGTTATGTTATTTCCATGGACAAACATAGGTCAAGAAGGTAGTCCTTTTGTATTTGTTTTTGCTAAGGTTGGAATCGCTTCAGCAGCAGCAGTAATTAATTTCGTAGTATTAACAGCAGCCTTGTCTGGTTGTAATAGTGGTATGTATAGCGGTGGTCGTATGTTATATGCTTTAGCTCAAAATAAACAGCTTCCTAGTTGGCTTTTAAAATTAACTAATAACGGAGTTCCAGCTCGTAGTATTGGTTTTACTATTTTATGTTTGATAATAGGATCTAGTTTAAATTATATTATCCCTAATTCAGAAAAAGTATTTGTATATATATATAGCGCAAGCATATTACCTGGTATGGTGCCTTGGTTAGTGCTTTTAATTAGTCAAATACGTTTTCGTAAACTAAATAAAGAAAAACTTATTAATCATCAATTTAAATCTATTTTATTTCCATGGGTAAATTATGCAACATTAGTTTTTTTATCTTGTGTTTTAATTGGAATGACTATTAATCCAGATACTAGATTATCTTTAGTTGTAGGCGCTATATTTTTGTTGATTGTATCAGTGCTTTATTTTTTTGTTCGTATATTCAATCGTTGATAATGGTATATCAAATGTCTACTAGTATTTTGCTAAAATACTAGTAGACATTTGATATATAAATTAGTAAAATTATAAAATTGGGAATTAAGCGCTTGTAGCTTAACTGGATAAAGCGCTGCCCTCCGGAGGTAGACATTACGGGTTCAAATCCTGTCAGGCGCGCTAAGATTATATATCTTTATATTATTTATGGTGGCTATAGCTCAGATGGTAGAGCTCTGGATTGTGATTCCAGATGTCGTGGGTTCGAATCCCATTAGTCACCCTTTCTAATTGAAAATAAAATTATATATATGCTAATTTTATATCGGCGAGTAGCGCAGTTTGGTAGCGCAACTGGTTTGGGACCAGTGGGTCGGAGGTTCAAATCCTCTCTCGCCGATTAAAAGTTATTATTATGTTATAAATATTAAATTAATTTTATATAATGTTTATTGTTAATAAACTAGATTGATTGAAAAGATTAATTAAATTGTTTAATTTTAAAATTAATATTTTGTATTTGGTTGTTTATGAATTTTTATTTTAATATTGAAGCTTTAAAAAAACGAGTTGATAAAATAAACCAACTTAGATTAAGACGAGCTGTAGATTCTGTAAATAAAAACTTTATAAAAGTGTACAGTTTACTTCCTATTTTATTTCATTATCATCATCAGATGATTCCTGGTTTTGTTGAAGGTAATGTACCACATGGTATTTGTTTTTTTTCACCAGATATAGGACAACTTAGATGGCTATCTAAGTTAGATTGTTTTTTACCTTTTAGGTCTATAACTAGTTATACAATGCCAATTGCTGCTATTTATTCAATGGGAAGTACATCTTCTCTTGGACAGAATCAGAGTTCTGATATTGATATATGGGTTTGTTGTTCAACATTTCTTTCTAATGAAGAAAAAGTAATTTTAAAAAAGAAATGTATATTAATTGAGCAATGGGCAGCATCGATGTTTGTTAAAACAACTATTTTTTTAATTGATGAAAATAGTTTTCGTTGTTATAAAAATGATTTTAGTAAAGAAAATTATGGTTTAGTTCAGCGTGTTTTTTTGTTAGATGAATTTTATCGAACATCCGTTCGTATTGCTGGAAAACGATTATTATGGAATATGGTTCCAGTTGAAGAAGAACCTTATTATGATGAATATGTAATTATGCTTTATAATAAAAGAATATTAAATCCTAATGAGTGGTTAGATTTTGGTGGTTTATATTATTTATCATATTTTAATTTTTTTAGTCATAATTTGCATCAATTAAACAAAAGTAATGATTGTAAATATAAAATAATTTTAAAAAAAATATTATTTGAATCTTATTTAAGATATTATAAAAAAAATAATTTATTAGCAATAGAGTTTAAAAAATATTTACATACTGGAAAAATTATATGTTATGGTCTTGACTCTTATTGTCTAATGCTTGATCGTGTAACTAGATATCTTTATGAAACAAATGAGTTAACTCGTCTTGAGTTTATTAGACGTTGTTTTTATCTTAAAGTATCTAAAATGTTTTATAAAAATATAAAAAACGTACAATTTTCTTCTTGGAGGAAAATTGCATTGACTCAACTTATTGATTCATGGGGTTGGTCAAGAAATTTTTAAAAAACAAGATTTATAAAATAAATGCTTATTTTAGTTATTTATTAATAAAGTTAAATTTATGTGTGTATTTTAAAATATTTTATTATTAAATATATTATTATTTGACTTAAGTTTTTATTAATATATAACTAATTAATTTTAAAAGATAAATTATTTTAGGTTTATTTAATAAAATTATAATTTTTATTAATTATATTAATATATACTAATATATAAAAAAATAAAACCCTTAAAAAATAAGGGTTTTATTAAATATAAATTCATTAAAATGGAATTTCATCATCATAGTCAATCGGAGTTTTATTACTTTCTAGTGAAAATTTAGAATTAGTTATAAAATCATCGTTGGTAATTTCTTTAATTTGTTCTCTCTGTTTGTCTTTATCCCAATTGTCTTGATTATCATGTTTTCGTGATGAGGCATTATCAACACGATTACCTAATATTTGTATTGTTCCTCCTATATTAACAATAATTTCTGTTGTATACCGATCTTGGCCATTTTGGCTTTGCCATTTTCGTGTTTGTAAAGACCCTTCTATATAAACTTGTGAACCTTTTTTTAAATATTCTCCTGCAATTTCTGCTAATTTACCAAATACAACTATTCTATGCCATTCTGTTTTTTCACGTTGCTCCCCTGTTTGTTTATCACGCCAGTTATCAGAAGTCGCTAAAGATAGATTTACCACAGCTCCGCCATTAGGCATATAACGTATTTCTGGATTTTGTCCTAAGTAACCAATAAGAATTACTTTATTAACCCCTCTATTTGACATAGTATTATTCCTAGTTTATTTGTATTTTTATAAAGATTTTACTGTTTTAAATTTTTTAAAAATTGTTTTTTTATAGTTAATTATGAATTTTAAATTATATAATATTTGTATTATTTATTATTTAAATTAATATTTATATATAATTAATTTAAGGTAATTAAATATATTTTAATTATTTTAAGATAATTTAAATTATATTTAAGTATAAATATATTATAGTTTGTTTTTAGTAAATAATTTTTATAAAAACTATTTACTATATATTTAATTATATTTATTAAAAATAAATAACTAGATATTATGATATTTTTTAAAGAAATGTAGATTTTATATTATTAAATATAATATGTATATTATACATAATAATTTATGTAGTAAAAAATATTTTTAAGTTTTATTTATAAAATAATACTTAGAATTATTTTAATTATTAATATAATAAATTAAAATATTTAAATTTTATATTTTTGATCTTAAGATATAATAAATTATATAATTTAATGTTTATTTAAAATTGATAAGGATGTTAAGTTATTTTATAACTAATTTAAATTAATTTATTTGTAAAATATTTTATTTTTTTATTGTTTTAATTGTATAAAAATAATTTAAAAATTTTTTATTTATTTAAAAATCAGTTGATTTATTAATCATATTAATAGTTTAATATTTATTAATAATAAATGTTTGTATATAAATATATAGTTTGTATTTAATTGTTATCAAAATTTAATTTATTCTTTATATAGTTTAATTAATATTAAAATTAAAATAATTTGATTGATTATTCTTAGTTTTAATATTTAATTAACATATTCTATTGTAACACGTGATGTTAATTTTGTTAATAACTCGTAACTACTGATATTAGATAATGAAGCAACTTCTTCAATAGGAAAATTTTCCCCCCATAAAGTTACTTCATCTCCAACTTTATCATAAGAGTTTATTCCTAAATCAATAATGGTCATATCCATTGAAATTTTTCCAACAATTGGGACTCTTCTTCCGTTAATCAATACTGGGGTTTTTATTGGAATATTACTAAGATAACCATCTCCATATCCTACTGCTATAACACCTAAATATGTATTTTTATTACTTTTCCAAAATTTACCATAACCCGCATATTCATTAGCAAAATGTTTTCTTATTGCTATTAATATTGTTTTAAAAGTCATAACAGGTTGCAGATTGAAATCTGATCCTTTTTTATTGTTTTGAGGTGATACGCCATACATTATAATACCTGGTCGAATCCAATCGTAATGTGCTTCTGGCCAAAATAAAATTCCTGCGGAAGCTGAAATTGATTTTTCTCCTATTTTGTTTGAAATAAAATTTTTATATATATTTATTTGTTTTTTAGTTACATGTAAATGAGGTATATTTGATATAGAGAAATGGCTAATAATATTAATAGGTAATAAAATATTTTTACATTTTTGTAATCGTAGATAAAACTGTTCTGCATCTTTTGGTTGAACACCAATTCGATGCATACCAATATCTAATTTCATCCATACTTTTAAAGGTTTCGAAAACTCAAAATTTTCTAATATTTCTAATTGTTCAATACAATGAACTATTATATCTATTTTATTTTCAATTATTATTGATAAATCATCTTTTTTAAAAAATCCTTCAAGTAAAATAATTGGTTTTATAATTCCGGAATTTCTAATTAATAACGCTTCATTAAGTCTTGCAACACCAAAAGCTTCCACTGATTTTTGAATAATTTTTGAAACTTCTATTAATCCATGTCCATATGCATTTGATTTAACAATTGCTAGAATACGGCTATTCGCCGCTATTTTTTTAATAAGTTTTAAATTATTTAATAAAGCTGTACGATTTATTAATGCTGTTGCTATTTTCATTTTTTATAGTATTCGTTTGTGTTTATTGTATTCAATGTATATAAAATTTTTATAAAAATAATAAATTAAAATTTATATGTTTGAGCTGCATAATTATCAAATCTTGACCATTGTCCATTAAATGTTAATTTAATAGTACCTACAGGTCCATTTCTATGTTTACCGATAATAATTTCTGCTATTCCTTTTAACTCGCTGCTATCATTATAGATTTCATCACGGTAAATAAACATGATTAAATCAGCGTCTTGTTCTATAGATCCTGATTCCCTTAAATCAGAATTAACTGGACGTTTGTCAGCACGTTGTTCGAGACTTCTATTTAATTGTGATAAAGCAATAATTGGAATATTTAGTTCTTTAGCTAGTGATTTCAAAGAACGGGAAATTTCAGCTATTTCTAAAGTGCGATTATCAATTAATGCAGGCACTCTCATTAATTGTAAATAATCAATCATAACAAGACTTAAGCCGTCATTATCACGGTAAATACGTCTCGCACGAGATCGAACATCCATTGGTGTTAAACCTGAAGAATCGTCTATATACATATTACATTTTTCCATTAAGATACTCATTGTACTTGAAATACGAGCCCAATCCTCATCTGTTAGTTGTCCTGTTCGAATTCGTGTTTGTTCAACACGAGATAGTGATGCTAACATTCGCATCATTATTTGGTTTCCTGGCATTTCTAAACTAAAAATAAGTACGGGTTTTTTTTCTGTCATAGCTATATTTTCGCATAGATTCATAGCAAAAGTAGTTTTTCCCATAGAAGGTCGTGCTGCAATAATAATAAAATCAGAATTTTGTAACCCTGATGTTTTATTGTCAAGATCATGGTAACCTGTAGAAATCCCAGTGATACCTTTATACGGTTGTTGGTAAAGTTTTTCAATTTTTCCTATAGTTTCTGATAAAATATTTTCCACTTCTTTTGGACCTTTACTTTTATTTGTTTTTGATTCAGCGATTTGAAATATTTTAGATTCTGCAAGATCTAATAAGTCCTCACTTGTACGTCCTTTTGGGTCATAACCAGAATTTGAAATTTCATTAGCAACTGAAATCATATTTCGAACAATTGCACGTTCACGTACGATATCAGCATAAGCGTTAATGTTTGCTGCGCTCGGTGTGTTTTTTGAAAGTTCTGCTAAATACGCAAAACCACCAATATTATCTAGTTTTCCTTGTTGTTCTAAAGATTCAGATAATGTAATTAAATCTATTGGTTTTCCTTGTTCTATTAAAAAATTCATTCGAGAAAAAATAATTCGATGGGATCGACTAAAAAAATCTGATTGAGTTATTAGTTCAGAAACCGTGTCCCATTTTTCATTATCTAACATAACTCCACCTAAGACAGATTGCTCTGCTTCTATAGAATGTGGAGGAAGTTTTAATTTTTCTATTTTAGAATCTTGTAAATAATTTAATTTATCGTTTAATATTGTTTTTTTAGACATATTTATTCCAATTAACAGTTAAGAAGAAACTGTTTATAGTGTATTTTATATTAGTATGTATTATTTTTTAATTTTTTTTGTGATTTATTATATATAATAGTTAATAAATCGATGATTATTTAAATTTAGATGTATTTTATATTATAATTAATATTTATGATAATTTTATTTTAATTGGAGATTATTATGGCAATACGAATTGAATTTGAGCGATATGGTGGTCCTGATGTTTTAAATGTTGTAAATTATTTTCCTTCTAATCCAAAAAAAAATGAGATTCAAATAGAAAATCATGCTATTGGTGTAAATTTTATTGATATTTATGTTCGTTCTGGTTTATATCCAGTTGATTGTTTACCGAGTAGTCTTGGTATAGAGGCTGCTGGTATTGTTGTAAAAACTGGTTCTAATGTAATTAATTTTAAACCAGGGGATCGTGTAGTTTATGCTCAATCCACATTAGGTGCTTATAGTGAAATTCATAATGTTTCAGAAAATTTAGTTGTTCTTTTACCAGATTGTATATCTTTTATAGAAGCTGCATCATGTTTTTTAAAGGGATTAACAGTTTATTATTTGTTTAATCAAACTTATAAGATTAAACGTAATGAGATGTTTTTATTTTATGCAGCAGCTGGTGGCGTAGGTATTATTGCTTGCCAGTGGGCTAAATATCTTGGTGCGAAATTAATTGGTATTGTTAGTTCAGAATATAAGGCTTCTTTAGCAAAAGAAAGAGGAGCTTGGGAAGTTATTAATTATAAAACTGAAAATATCGTAAATCGTGTAAATGAACTTACTAATGGAGAAAAAGTTAACGTTGTGTATGATTCTGTTGGGCAAGAAACATGGTTAAATTCATTAAGTTCGCTTAAAAGAAAAGGTTTAATGGTTAGTTTTGGCAACTCATCGGGTCCTATTGTTAATGTAAATTTAGATATTTTAAATAAAAACGGGTCTTTGTATGTTACTAGACCCTCTATTAATAGTTATATAACAAATCGAGAAGAATTAAACAAAGCAAGTAAAATATTATTTAATATGATATTAAATGGAATATTTGATATAAAAGCTAGAAAATCACAAATTTTACCTCTTAAAGATGCACAAAAAATTCATACAATAATTGAATTAAGAAAAAATTATGGTTCTAGTTTATTAATTACTTAGCTAAATGTTAATGATAATTTATTATATTTTTTATATTGTTTAGTATTAATACTATTATAGTGAATAAATATAATTCATAGAATAGTTGATTTATTTTTTTATATAAAAATTAATCAAATTATTATTAAAATTTAAAAAGTATTAATATGTAAACATATAGTTAATTGATTAATTATGAATTATTAATTTTAAATTAATTAATTTATTTTTTTTCTTTATAATTTTGTTTTTTTAAAAAAAAAGGTAATAAAATGAAATCTATAAATGGTTATATAATTAAAACACAATATCCTGTTTTAAATAAAAAACGACCTGTAGATGCTCATAAAGGAGTGTTCGGTACATTAGGTATAATTGGCGGATCATATGGAATGAGTGGTGCTATTGTACTTTCTGGTAGTGCTGCTTTAAAAGTTGGTTGTGGTAAAGTTATTTTAGGTTTTAATCAGTCAACAATACCATTGGTTTTTATTGAAAGTATTCCGGAATTAATATTTAAAAAAATTGATGATTTAATAGATGATTTATTTATTACAGTATTAGTAATTGGCCCAGGTTTAGGTAATAAAAATACAAGTTTTTTATTACCTAAAACAATATTTTCTTTTACAAAAAAAATTATTATTTTAGATGCAGATGCTCTTAATATTTTATCTTTAACAAAAGATGTAGTTTTGAAAAAAAATTTTATAATAACCCCTCATCCAAAAGAAGCTGCTCGTTTATTGAAAACTACAGTATCTAAAATACAATTTGATCGTAAAAAAGCTGTATTAATGTTATCTGAAAAATATTCATGCTGGGTTGTTTTAAAAGGTTACCGTACTCTTATTGCGTCTCCTAATGGAGAAACATGGTGTAATTATAGTGGTAACGTTTGTTTAGCTACATCTGGTACTGGTGATGTATTATCAGGTATAATTGGTGGTTTATTAGCACAACAGTTACCAATTCAGGAAGCTGTTTGTGGTGGTGTTTGGCTTCATGGTGCTGCTGCTGATAAATCTGTAGCATCAGGAATAGGTCCTATTGGATTAATAGCTCATGAAATTATTGATTTTATTCGTATCATTCGTAATGAATTAATTAATTAAAATTGTTTTTATAAATATAATTTGTTAATACCTCTGTTAAATTAATTTATGTTTTGTTTAAATAAAATATATTTCAAATATAATATATATTAAATTTATATAAAATTGATGAAATAAAAAATTTCAAGATTTATGTTGTAGTGACTAATTATGATAATTTACAGAATAATTTGTTATTTTAGATGATTCTGTAAAATTTATGATCTTTTAAATTTTTATTATTTAAAAAATTAATTTAAATTATTATGACAATTTTATTGTTTTTTTATTTATTTTGTTCAAAAATTTATATGTTTTTGATTTAAGTAAAAGTATTTTTGTATAATTAGTTTTATTAATGATTTATTGAAGTTTTTATATTTATGTTTGATATCTAATAAAAAGACGGAAAACAACTCTTCCTGTTACTCTTTCACGATATAAATGCCAATTTATAGGAATATTTTTTAATATTAAATCAATTTCTGATTCAATATATATAAAGCTTTTGTCGGATAAACATTGTTTTTTTTCTAAAAATTGTATACTCTTATAAAGAAGATTTTTATAAAATGGTGGATCAATAAAAACTACATTAAAAATATCATTTATTTTATTTAATACTGTAAATATGCTACCTTTAATAACAGTCGCATTATTTGCTTGCAGTTGTATTTTATTTTTAATTAAATATTGTACATTATTTTTATTTAATTCAATAAACGTTGTTTGTTTTGCAAAGCGAGAAAGTGCTTCGAATCCTAAAGATCCACTTCCTGCATAACAATCTAAGCAATTAGCATTTTGAATAACAGGTGTTAACCAATTAAATAATGTTTCTTTAGTTTTATTAGTTGTTGGGCGTAAATTATTTTCATTTTTAAGAATTATTTTTCGTCCTCTCCATTTTCCGCTTATAACACGGATTTGTAATAGTTGTTTTGTTTTTAATTTATCTCTCATAATATTATATGATTAATTTTTATTTTATTTATTGTGATTATATTATAACTTTGTTTGGTTATTTTAACATGAAATTTAAATATATATATTGAGTTATAAAAAAAATAATTTAAATAGTATATAATTTAATATTATAGATATTTATATCGTGTATTTTTTTTTAAAAAAATTAAAATAAAAAAAATTAATAGATACAATACACTGTTAATTCAAAAATAAGTAATTATAAAATAATAAAATAGTTTTTTAAAAAAAATGAATAAATTACATTTATTAGATAAACATAAAGATGTTTTTAAAAAAAAACAAAAAGCATTAGAAAAAGTAAATTTTATAAGTAAACTAAAAAAAAGTTTATCAAAAACTCGTCAAAATTTAAGTTGTAGTTTACTTAGTTTGTTTTTAGAAAAAAAAATTAATGATAATTTATTTGATAAATTAGAAGAACAGTTATTGATTGCTGATTTTGGTGTTAATACTACACATAAAATTATTAAAAATTTAATTGCGCAAGCTGATAGAAATGAATTAAATGATATTAAAATATTATATAATAAATTACGTAGCGAATTATTAAATGTTTTAATAATTCCTTATAATCAATCTCTATCAGAAACTAAAAAACCACACGTTATTTTATTTGTTGGAGTTAATGGAAGCGGGAAAACTACAACTATAGGTAAATTAGCTCATATGTATCATTTAAAAAAGAAATCTGTTATGTTAGCAGCTGGTGATACATTTCGCGCTGCTGCTGTTGAACAGTTACAAATTTTTGGTGATTTTAATAAAATACCTGTTATATCTCAACATATTGGTGCTGATTCTGCTTCTGTGATTTTTGATGCTATTCAATCGGCTAAGTCAAAAAATATTGATGTACTTATTGCTGATACTGCAGGTCGTTTACAAAATAAAATGTATTTAATGGATGAATTAAAAAAAATCATTCGTGTTATTAAAAAATATGATAAAGAAGCTCCTCATGAAGTATTATTAACATTAGATTCTAGTACAGGACAAAATGCTGTAAATCAAGTAAGTATTTTTAATAATGCTGTTAATTTAACAGGTATTGTATTAACTAAGTTTGATGGTACTGCAAAAGCCGGAGTGGTTTTTTCAATTTTAGAACAATTACATATACCTATTTGTTATATTGGAGTTGGTGAAGGTATTGATGACTTATGTCTATTTGAAGCGAAAGAATTTATTAATGCTTTATTCGATTAATGAGAATAAAGATAAATGATTTATTTTAATAACGTTAGTAAAATATATTCTAATGGATATAAAGCATTACAAAATATAGATTTTTGTTTGTTTCCAGGAGAATTAGTATTTATCAGTGGGCATTCTGGTGCAGGTAAAAGTACATTTCTTAAACTTATACTCGGAATAGAATTATTAAGTAGCGGTTCTATTTTATTTAATGGTTATGATATTAGTTGTTTAAAAAAACATGAAATACCCTTTTTGCGTAGACAAATAGGAAGTATTTTTCATGACAACGGTTTATTGTTGAATATGACAGTATATGATAACGTAGCTATTCCTAAGTTGATTTTAGGGTTAAGCAATAAAAATGTTAGACATTGTGTCTTATCAGCTTTAGACAAAGTTGGTATGCTTAATAAGGTAAAAAAATATCCGTCAGAATTATCTATTTGCGAGAAACAGTATGTATGTATAGCTCGTGCTATAGTAAGTAAACCATTATTATTATTAGCTGATGAACCTACATGTTATTTAAGTTATGAATGTTCTAAAAGCGTTATTCATTTATTTGAAGAATTTAGTAAAGAAGGTATAAGTGTGTTGTTTACTAGTTATGATAATTCCTTAATCAAGTTTGGTAATTTTCGTGTTGTTACTTTAAATAAAGGTTGTGTAATTGAAGATTAAATTTGTAAATTTTTATAGTTTTTATATCAATGTAAAATATAATTGTAGTTATGATTAAGAATTTATTTACAAATATTTTAATTCAGGTAGTGATTGCAATATTATTTTTGCCGGTGAATTTTAGTTATATTATTTGGAAAAATATAACTAAAATTGCTTTAGACTCAGACGAGTCACCGCAGATTACAATTTTTTTTGATAATTCATTAGATGAATATAATTTATGTAATATAATAACACAATTACAAATTTTTGAGAATATTATTTACATGAATCGTCTTTATCATGAACAAAATGTAAAGAAACAACCAAACTGTTTTAAGTTAAGTGGAATTTTTAATAAAAATAAAAAAAAAATAAGTATATCTACCTTTAATTTTTCATCAAAAATTGATTTTAAAAATCTTAGTGATGTATTAAATGATAAGATTATTAAAGTAAAAGGAGTTAAAAAAGTAATAATTAATGAAAGTTTAAGTTCTCATTTATATTTAATAAAAGGTTTAGTTACTAAAGCTATGATAATAATTAGTTTTTTAATGTTTTTACCTTTATTTTTAATTATTAGTTATAATATAAAATTTAAAATATCTTCTAGTTATGATATTATTAAAATAATGAAATTAATAGGTGCTACAGATTGGTTTATTATACAATCATTTTTAAAAAAAAATATTACTAATTGTTTAATTGGTGTATTAATTTCGTTAATTACAACTTATGTAACTATTTCTAAATTATCAAATATTTTTATAAAATTCACTGGTTTGTTTAATACGAAATTTTATATAAAGAATTTTTTATTAGAAGAGTTTTTGTTTATTATAATTTTATCACTAATAATTGGATGGATTGCAGCTATGTTAGAAACTAATAAATGTTTAAATAAATTTAAAATTTAATGATATTTATAATAAATAATCATTGGTTTAATCGATAAAATCATATTTTTTTAAAATTGTAGTATGAAGTTATATTAACTAAGTTTTTTATTAAAAAATAGAGGACTAAATGAGTAAAAATATGAACTCGTTGTCGTTTGTATCTCAATGTTCAATTGAAAGTTATGTAAGAGTTGCTAATACTTATCCAATACTTACTGTTGATGAAGAAAAAGTGTTTGCTGAAAGATTATATTATTATGGTGATTTAAAAGCTGCTAAACAATTGATAATGTCTCATTTACGTTTTGTTATTCATATTGCGCGGAGTTATTCAGGATATGGATTACCTCAAGCCGATTTAATTCAAGAAGGAAATATTGGTTTAATGAAAGCTGTGCGTCGTTTTAATCCTGAAATTGGTGTTAGACTTGTATCTTTTGCAGTTAATTGGATTAAAGCTGAAATACATGAATATGTTTTACGTAATTGGCGTATTGTTAAAGTAGCGACAACTAAATCTCAGCGTAAATTATTTTTTAATTTAAGAAAAAATAAAAAACGTATTGGTTGGTTTAGTTTAGAAGAAGTTGATATAGTAGCTCAAGAATTAGGTGTGAGTGCTAAGGATGTTTTGGAAATGGAATCAAGAATGACAGCTCAAGATATGTCTTTTGATATTCAGGAAGATGATGAAATAAACTATTTTAATACTCCGCTATTACCTATGCTTTATTTACAAGATAAGTCATCTGATTTCGCTAATACTATTGAAAATAGTAATTGGAAAATTCATACAACTGAATCTTTAGTTAACGCTATTATTTTATTAGATAAACGCAGTCAAGATATAATACGTTCACGTTGGTTAGATGATGACAATAAAAAAACATTACAAGAATTAGCTAATAAATACGATATTTCTGCTGAACGAGTTCGTCAGCTTGAGAAAAATGCGATGAAAAAACTACGATTAGCTATAGAAAAAAATAAAAATATAAAACATTAATTATAACAGTTTTAGTTAGTATTTGTTGTATTTTTATATATTTATTTTTTGTAAAATTTTAATTAGTGATATAATTAATTTATTTTTATATGTTTTAATAACTGAAATTATTTTTTAAATTTTATAGTTTTTATATTAACATTTTAGTTATAAAATATAAAAATGTGGTAAAAAATTAATATTTTTTTAAAAAAATTATAAATATTTTTTATATTTGAATTTATTAAGATATTATTTATTATAATAATTTATTATATATTAATATATTTTAAAATAAATTTTATTTTAAATATATATTTTTAATATTGTAATTAGTTGTAAAAATATTAAAATAAATAATTATATAATTAGTTTGTATAATTAAAATTTACTTTGTTCTATTCTATAGAATATTTTAAAATTATTTAATAAAATTAAATATTAATATAATATATATTATATATAATTTATATAAATATTACGTTATATTATGTTTATGAATTATAGTTTTATTAATATAATAATTAAATTAGTTTTAATAATGATTATTTATTTTTTAAATATTTTTAAAATTCTTATTAATTAATTATTTAATAAATATATCATAAAAGTGATTATAAATATAATTATTTTAATTCAAAGCATTTATATATAATATTATAAATATTTATAAAATATAATTTGTAGTTAACTTTCATTATAATAATAATTATATATTATTTTATATAAAAATTTTTATTTTTATTAATATAAAATATATAATTTATATTATCATTTATAATGAATATATCTTTATTTGTTATTTTTATATATTAATAAATGCTTAAATATAATTATTATAATATAAATAAAATATTTATTTTTAAAAATTCAATATAAGCATTATATAAGGTTAATATAAATTTAAAATTTAATAAAATTCTAATTGAATACTATGGTTTAATCTAATTTATAGGATAATTTATAATGAGACGTTTATTTATTATAGTATTGGACTCACTTGGAATAGGTTCATCTGAGGATTCATATAAATTTGGTGATAATGGATCAAATACTTTAGGGCATATCGCTGAATCATGTTTTTTTGGAGATATTAGTGATCATAGTAAATATTTATATATTCCTAATTTAACTAAACTTGGTTTAGGTAAAGCGGCAGAAGAAGCAAGTGGATCATTCCCATTAGGGCTTGATTATAAAACTAAGATTATTGGTGCATATGCTTATGCTAGTGCTGTTTCATCTGGAAAGGATACTCCGTCAGGGCATTGGGAGCTTGCTGGTGTTCCGGTTTTATTTAATTGGGGGTATTTTCTAGATAAAAAAAATAGTTTTCCAAAAAAATTATTAGATATTTTAATTAAAAAAGCAAATTTATTTGGTTTTTTAGGTAATTGTCATTCATCTGGAACAGTAATTCTTAGTAAATTAGGTGAAGAACATATAAAAACATGTAAACCGATTTTTTATACTTCTGCAGACTCTGTGTTTCAAATAGCTTGTCATGAAGATATATATGGTTTAAATAAACTTTATGAATTATGTAAGATTGTTCGTAATGAATTAACTGAAGGTAATTATAATATATGTAGAGTTATTGCTAGACCGTTTATTGGTAATAATGCAAAAAATTTTATTCGTACAGGTAATCGATACGATTTAGCTATGCCTCCTCCAGGTAGAACTGTACTTAAAAAAATAATTGATGAAAAGAACGGAAAAGTTATTTCTATTGGAAAAATATCTGATATATATGCTAATATTGGTATTACAAAAACAATTAAAGCAACTGGAATTAATTCTTTATTTGATGAAACAGTGAAAGAAATAAAAAATGCAAGTAACAATACTATTGTTTTTAGTAATTTCGTTGATTTTGATTCTCTTTATGGTCATCGTCGTGATGCTGCAGGTTATGCTAAAGCTTTGGAATTATTTGATTATAGATTACCTGAAATTTTAGGGTTAGTAAAAAGTGGTGATATACTTATATTAACATCTGATCATGGTTGTGATCCTACTTGGTATGGTACAGAGCATACTCGTGAATATATTCCAGTGTTAATTTATGGTCCTGATATTATTCCAAAAAATTTAGGTTATCGCAAAACTTTTGCAGATATAGGACAAACAATCGCGGAATATTTTAGTTTATCTCCTATGGAGTATGGAATATCTATGTTATAGATATATTTTTTTAAAATTATAATGATATTATTAAATAATAAAAATGAGATATAAATATACATATTTAATATTTTAACTTTTTTTAAAAAAAAACATTGTATATTCGTGTTGTTTTTATATAGTATAGTTATTTTTTTTAAAAAAAAATAGAATTTAATTTTTATAACAAAAATATTTAAAAAATAAAATTATGTTTTTTTATAAAACAATATAAATTTTAATAAAAAGTAATTAAATAATAAATTATTAAAAAATTTTTATATTTATTTTTTTAGCAAGCAGTATGTTTGCAGTTATTATTTAATTATGACTTAAATTTTTAATTAATTAATAAATTTTAGATTGTTTTTATTAAAACTTGGTATTTAATAAAAAATTATTTAATAATTGAGATATAAAAATAATATTTGTAAAAAAAAGATTTTATTTCTTAAAATATTGTGTTTTTAAAAGTATATTTATCAATAAAATAGTTAATTTATTTTTAAAATCGGTTAATTGTGACAATTTAGTTAAATTTTTATTTTTGGAAATATATTATTAGTAAAATAAGTTTTTTAAAGTGTATTTTGTATTAATTTAATATTTGTTTATTAATATTACTTAAAAATAATTTTATTATCTCGATTTTAAATACAACAATATAAAATTGTAATAAGATATTTTTAAAAAAATATTTTTTATTTAGTTTGAAATATTTAATAAAATAAATTGATATTAGTATTTAATTCTTATAATTAAAAGCGTATTATAATTTATTTATTTAAGCATTACAATATGTATTATTATTATATATGAAAAACTTAATTGTAATAACTAATTTAAAATTATAAATCTGAAAGATTATTTTTTTATTTGTATTTTTTGTTAAAAAAAAGAAATTAAATTGTATTTAATTAAATAAATACTTTATATCAAATAATTTCAAAGATTATATTTTTTATTTATTAAAGATTGTATCTTTTTAGTAATTAAATTTTTATCATTATTGTAAATTTGTAATATATGTTTTAGTAAAAATAATATTATTTTTTACAAATATTTAAATATTATTGATATTAATATATGTTAAAGATAAATATATTAAATTAAAATTTTAATAAATTTAGATATATATTGAAACATGATAAAAAATAAAATCCACTATTTTATATTTTATGTATAAAAAAGAATGATATATGATCAACGTGATGTGTTTTTGAATAAACTTGGAATAACTCAATGGGTTGTGAGGGATTTTACAACGCTGTTTGGTGAGTTTATTATAAATATTTCAAATACCACTAAGCTTATAGTTATTACTAACGAAAATATTAATTTTTTTATTGAATTACTAAAAGATGTATTTTTATTATTAAATATTTGTTATTCAAATGTGATTTATATTAAATCAGAACAAATAAAATTTATACAGAAACCAATAAAAATACCTTGTTGGGTGTTAGGTAGCAATATAGATATTAAAAATATCAATATAATGCTTATTAGTCCTAGTTTGAGTGAGTTATCATTAAATAATTTTGCAAAAAA
This sequence comes from Candidatus Providencia siddallii, assembly GCA_001457715.1. Classification (GTDB taxonomy): domain Bacteria; phylum Pseudomonadota; class Gammaproteobacteria; order Enterobacterales; family Enterobacteriaceae; genus Providencia_A; species Providencia_A siddallii. Next base: position 155,519 of record CVRF01000002.1, read on the forward strand.
AGAATTATTGAGACAAATTTGTGAAAATTGTGTTTTTTAGATTTTATTTTTAAAATTAAATACTGTATATATTTTATCATTATTAATATAAATATAATAAATAAAAATATTTATGTTTTAGTATCAATAATTATATATTTATAATATAAAAATTAAAATTTATTATTAAATTATGATTAAAATATAACATTTTTTTATAAAAAAAAACATATAAATAAATTATTTATTAAATTGTTTCTATATAACTAAAATCATAATAGTAATTGTGTTTTTTAATGAAATAGGTAATAAACGAGTTATGAATTTATATTCATATATTTTATATAATATATATTAGTATTTTATGTAACTAAACATTTAAAATTTAAAATTAATTTGTTACAATTAATTTTCTGTAATTAAAATAAATTTGTTTTTTGTATAATCTAAAGTGATATTAATAGATTATATCTTGTAAATTAGTAAAATAAAAGTTATGTTACTTAATAATTCTATAAATAATTTAAAGTTTAAATTTATTAAAAATTAATTAGTACTACTTATAATAGATATTTATACAAATAATTGAATATGTTTATTAATTAAATTTTTGATAAAAATATTTTTTAAATAAAATCTTATATATTTTTTTTACTTTTATGTTTTTAATGTATTTATATCGGTTATAAATTATATGTTATATCATATTTTTAAAAAATTAATGTTTCATTTTGATCCTGAGAAAGTACATGAATTATTTTTTCGAAATCTTAATAAATTAAATAATTCTTTTTTTAGTTTTTTAATAAATCAATCAGTTGCTATAAAACCAGTTCAATGTATGGGTTTATTTTTTAAAAATCCATTAGGGTTAGCTGCTGGATTAGATAAAGATGGTGAATGTATTGATGCATTCGGTTCAATGGGTTTCGGTTTTATCGAAGTTGGAACAGTTACTCCTAAACCTCAGTTTGGGAATAATAAACCTAGATTATTTCGAATAGTAAAGGCAGATGCTTTAATTAATAGAATGGGATTTAATAATAAAGGTGTCGATAATCTTGTTGAAAACATTAAAAAATCTTCTTATAATGGTATAATTGGTGTTAATATTGGAAAAAATAATGATACTTTGATTGAAGAAAGTAAAAATGATTATTTGTTTTGTATGAATAAAGTATATAATCATGCAGGTTACATTGTTATCAATATATCATCACCAAATACACATAGATTACGTGAATTGCAGTATGATGTATTTTTAGATGATTTATTAATTAAAATAAAATCAGAGCAATTAAAGCTACGATTGCAATATAAAAAAAATGTACCAGTTTTAATTAAAATTGCACCTGATTTAACAGAGAATGAAATTGTTCAATTTTCTGATAGTTTATTAAGACAAAATATTGATGGAGTAATCGCGACAAATACTACTTTGGATCATTCTTTAGTACAAGGATTATCTTATTGTAATGAAGATGGCGGCTTAAGTGGTCGACCAGTACAGTGCAAAAGCACAAAAGTAATTGAAATTATTTCTAGAGAAATAAGAGGTAAAATACCAATTATTGGTGTAGGTGGTATAGATTCGTTAATATCTGCTCGTGAAAAAATAGAAGCTGGAGCATCATTAATTCAAATTTATTCTGGTTTAATTTATCGTGGACCAAAATTAATTAAAGATATTGTAAATTATATTTAATTTTTTATAAATTTATCTATCTTAAAATAGTATAAAAATTTATTTTTATAGATTTTATTATTATATTTCAAAAAAAAACAGTTTAAACTATTAACATATTATTTATTTAATTGATATTAATAATAAAAAAATATTTGTTTAAATTTATTGTGTTTTATAAATTTAAATTTATAAAAATATTTTTTTAAAATTTAAAATTTACATGATATGTGATTGTTATTTAAAATAATTTTTATAAATAATTGAAATATTATTTTTATTAAATTTATATTTAAAATATATTATTTATTTTAAATAAACCAACTCTTAAATCTTTTGCAGTATAAATAATTTTACCATCAACAAAAACTTCACCGTCAGCTAACCCCATAATTAGCTTACGCTTAATTACGCGTTTAAAATTAACACAATAAATTATTTTTTTTGCTGTTTGTAAAACTTGTCCTGTGAATTTAACTTCACCAACTCCAAGAGCACGACCTTTACCTTCCCCACCAATCCAACCAAGATAAAATCCAACTAATTGCCACATTGCATCTAAACCTAAACATCCTGGCATAACAGGGTCATTTATAAAATGACAATCAAAAAACCATAGATTAGGATTAATATCTAATTCCGCTTCAATATAACCTTTATTAAATGCTCCTCCATTTTTAGTAACGTTTGTGATTCTATCTATCATTAACATATAACCTGATGGTAATGGAGGCCCATTGCCTATGAAAAGTTTACCTTTCCCTGAGTCGATTAAGTCTTTTTTTGTATAATAATTTCGTTTATAAATCATTTTTTAGATGCCTTTTATTGCATATAAAGTTTATATTGGATAATATAATTTTATATTTTTAGTTTATTCTTAATTTTTTAAAGCAATTGTTTTTGTTTTATTATAATTAATATTATAACTAATTTATTTAAAGTATTATTAATTTTTAATTAAAAATTATCATTTTTAATTAATTACTAAATTATATTATTAATAACTCAAAAAATTAAATATATAATTGGTTTAAATTTTAGTTAAAATTTTGTTTTTATAGCATGTATGTTATTTAAAATACAATCAGTAATTTAATTGTTTTTAAAAATTGTTAAATATTATCATTACTTGTATTTTTAATTTTAAAATTAAAAATTAATTTTAATTAATTTTAAGTTAAAATTAAAAACATATATTTTATATAAAAATTATTGATTTAAACAATATTTTTTATTAAATAAAATTATATTTATTTTGATATAAAATTTTAAAATTAAAATTTAATTTTAATTAATTTTAAGTTTTATAAAAAATAATTATTATATTTTTATATTTTTATTATTATAAGATATAATTAACTGCTTTATATTATATATTTGATTAATTATTAAAACTATGAAGTTTATAATAAAATTATAATAATTTATATATAAATTATATTTTTAATTTCAGATTGTTTGTAATAATTGTTTATTAGTTTATTTATTTTAGTTAAGATTATTTTATAAATATAAATATTAACAGTTTAATATTTATATTTATATTTTTTTTGTATATGTGTTATATACATTTAATTTGTTTAGGAAGTCCAGCTAGTTTTATTGCTTGTATTGCTGGTCCCTTTGGAAATAATTTATATAAATAAGAACTGTTACCTTTTTTCTTCCCGAATTTTTTCTTTGCAGTTTTAACGAGTATTCTAATACTTGGGGGTATATTAAATTCTGTATAAAAAATACGAATAAACTTAATTATTTCTAGATGTTCATTTGTAAGTTTAATATTTTCATATTCTGCGAGTATATAAATAATTTCTTCATTCCAATGTTTACTATTAATTAAATATCCTTGACTATCTGTTAATATTTCTTTACTATTAAGTAGTGGCATAAAATTTTCTTTATATGAAATGGTTTGTTATAATATCAATTATTAAATAATAATCAAGTTAAAATTTAATTTTTTGCTATAAATAACAAAATATTAAATTTTTTATTTATATAAAAATGTAAATATTATTTACCGCTAGCGGATGTGGAGGGATGGCCGAGAGGTTTAAGGCAGCGGTCTTGAAAACCGTCGGTGGGAAACTATCCGAGAGTTCGAATCTCTCTCCCTCCGTTATTTAAAAATATATTTTATAAATTGTAACAATTACTTTAAATTTATAATTTTAAATTATTATTTTTTATTTTTTATAATATAACTAATAATTAATTTTACACTAAAATTAATAGTTTTAATATTTTTTTAAAAAAAAATATTATAGTTTAAAAAAATATATAATGTATACAAATATTGTGATAATAAACAATTGGAATTTATTTTTTATAATCATAAATTTGGTTAATAATCTAATAATATTTTATATTTAAAGTATATTATTTATCTTATAACTAACACAGATCTTTTTGTATAAGAAACAATACATAAAGCATTGGAACCTAGTAAATGAGTTAAAACACTGGGGTTATGCGATCCAATAATAATTAAATCTGCATTAATTTGTTCAGCTTGTGATAAAACTTTTTCTTTTGGAGAGCCAATATCTACTTTAAAAAATATTTTATTTAATGGATAATTAATTTTTTTTATAAGTTGATGTAATTTTTTTTCAGATCTTTCTGTAGCTTCTTTAGTTGAAGAAGAAAGTAAATCATAATAATAACTATAAATCATTGAAAATTTTGATACATCAGGTATTAAATGAAAAAGATGAATAGTGGCATCAGATGTTTTAGCCAAATAAACAGCATGTTTTAAAGCTTTATCTGTTAGTGTGTCTTCAAATATATCAATTGGAACTAAAATAGTTTTATACATATAATTACTCTTAAAAAATTTGAGTTGTGTATTTAAATATAAATAAAATTTTACGGTGTATTGTTTTTATATAAATTCTTTTTATATTAAAAATATATTGTATAACAATTATTGTGATTTTATATAAAATATATGATTCTATTTGAATTAAAGTATTAAAAAATAAAAATTATAATTAGTTATGTTTAAATTAACAAATAGTTAACACAAGTATTTTTTATAAAATATAATTTTTGATTTAATTGTATAGATAAGTATGTTTTTGTATTTGGTGTATTTGATTTAATTATGTTGCATTATTGATTATGTTAATAATATTTTTATTACTTGGTTAAAATTTACATAGTTTATTTTATATTATGCAAATTAGTTAATTTTATGAATATTTTGTATTTTTTTTGTTTTTGTTTTTTTTTTGACTATTTTTATTTTTGTAAAAATTATTTGTTAATAGATTAGTAAGATAGTATAAATAATTTTAATTGAAATTATTTGTTATATTTTCTATATATTATTATTTTTAATGTTAAAAAATAATAATGTATAAAATTAAAATATAATTATTTGTACAATTTATTTTTTTTTTAAAATTGTATGAAATTATTAACTATGTAATAATGAGATTAATTATTATTGATTAAT
>CVRF01000003.1 GCA_001457715.1 Candidatus Providencia siddallii
ATTATTATATTTTTTTATGTAATTGTGTTTAAAAAAACAATGCGAATATTGTTTTAATATCAACATATAATTTCATAATTGTTTATATAAAATATATATTTTTACAACAAAATTATCTGTAGCTTTAGTTTATTAAAAATATACATGCTTTAAAAATATTTATAATTTATAATCAAAATAATAAAAATAACACAAAACATATAAAAATTTTTAGTTGTTTTAATAAAATTAAATGTAAAGTATTTTAAATACAAAATTAATATTTTATTATATTTGTAATATATTAATAAATTTAATTATTTTAAATAATATATATATATTATTTAAAATCTATTTTATTAAAATAGATTTATATTGATATATAAAACAAATTAAAAAATAGATGATAAAACAAAAAATAATTTTATATTAAACAATATATACATAATACTAATTATAAATATCATTAATTTTATTAAAAATATATCATTATTTATACATTAATATTTTAAAAAATATTTATTGAATATATATAAATATTTTTTATAATTATAATGAATAAACAAAAATAAAATCAATTATTTTTTTTAAAATTTATTTTACAACTTTACTTTTTATTTTTTAATAAAAATTAATCCAATTAATTACTATTTTTATCAAAATTAATAAAAAAATTAAAATAAATTATGAATAACATTATAAATACTGTATATAACATAACAAGTTGGATTTTAATAAATCAAGATTTATTCATAAAATATATAATTAAAATTATATTAGGCATAGTTATAATTTTTACAGGTATATTTTTTGCAAAATTTATAGAGCACAATATAAATCGTATTTTAACAATAAAAAAAATTGATTCTACTATTAATTATTTTTTATCATCTTTTATACGTTATGCCATAATAACGTTTTTTTTAATTACATTCTTGAATAATTTTGGTATACAAACAACATCTATTGTTGCTATAATAGGAGCTGCTAGCTTAGCAATATGTTTGGCATTACAAAATTCATTAAGCAATATTGCTGCAGGTATTTTATTAATAATTTTTAAACCTTTAAAAATAGGAGAATATGTAATTATTAATGGTGCTGAAGGAATTGTACAAAATATACAAATTTTTTCAACAACATTAAAAACAGATAATGATCGTATCATTTTTATTCCAAACAATAAAATTATAAATAATAATATTATAAATATTACACGAGAACCAAATAAACGACAGGATATTATTATTAGCGTAAGTTATTATTCTGATAATTTTACTATAAAAAAAATTTTATCAGAAATTATTAATGCTGATAAACGTATTCAACACAATAAAGATGTGATTATTCGTTTAAATAATATATCACAATCATCATTGGACTATTTAGTGCGATTTTGGACAACAAATAACAACTCGTTACCAGTATATTGGGATTTGTTAGAACATTTTAAATATGCGTTAGATATTTACGGAGTTACTATTCAATCCAAATAAATAGATGTTTATTTTTATAATAAAAAATATAATTAAAATGCATACTTTAATAAATAATATTTTGCAACTTAATTAATTAAGGCTAATAAATAAGTTATTTAAAATATTTAATTTAAATTTTAACAAATTATATTTAAATATATTAATTGTTATATATTTTATTTTTTTATTTTTAATAATATCCATTAAATTTAATTTAATTATATAATTATATATAACTTATATATATTTTAATATATTAAAATATATAAATATATAATTAGATATTATTAATATAATATTTTAAATAATAAAAATATTAAAATAACAATTAATAATTTTTATAAATTTAATATTTATTATTAATAGTCTTTAATAAATAGTTTAAATTAATTTTATATTTATATTATTTTTTTAAAAAGTATTTTTTTTATAAAAATCTTAATTTTTCAAATGAATACACAGTAATTATATAATTATAAAAAATTAAATTTAATATATAAATAAAATTTTAATAATATAATTTTATAAAATTAGTAAAAATTATATTTTAAATAAAAAAAATAAAATTGAATTTACAGAATTTATTATTTTTTATAAAATAATTAAAATTAATATATATAAAATACAAATATTATAAAATATTAATCACCATTAAAAAATAAATATTTATATCTCTGATATAATTAAAAATTATTACTTATTTAAAAATAATACTTTATAAATTATTTAATAATTTATCGGAAATAAAATCTATTTTTTTATTATCTATTTAAATAAAATTTATTTAAATATTAATATCAAATTATAATTTAGTATTATATATAATTAATAAAATTTAAATATATAATAAATATAACAAATTTCATGAAATAATTTTTATCTATTTAATATATCTATATACAATCATTACTAACTTAATTAAATAAAGGAATTAATATGACTCAGGATGAATTAAAAAAAGACGTAGGGTGGGCTGCATTGAAATATATTAAACCTGGTAGTATTGTTGGTATAGGAACTGGTTCAACTATTTCATATTTTATTGATGCTTTAGCAACAATAAAAAACAGAATCAAAGGAACTGTATCAAGCTCAAATAGATCGAGTGAAAAATTAAAATCACTAAATATTTCTGTAATTTATTGCAATGAAATAGACTCATTAGATATTTATGTTGATAGTGCGGATGAAATAGATAAATATATGAATATGATTAAAGGTGGTGGAGGAGCATTAACGCAAGAAAAAATTATTTCTTGTATTGCAGAAACATTTATTTGTATTGTTGATCAATCAAAATTTGTTAAAGTTTTAGGTAAATTCCCATTACCAGTAGAAGTTATTCCAATGGCAAGCAATTATGTTGCTCGTGAATTAATTAAACTCGGTGGTATACCTAAACATCGTAAAAATCTTATTACTGATAATGGTAATATAATTTTAGATGTTCATAATTTATCCATTACAAACCCAGTAGAATTAGAAAATTCGATAAATAAAATTGCTGGTGTTGTAACTGTTGGTTTATTTGCTAATCGAAGTGCAGACATAGCTATAATAGGAACACAAAAAGGCATAAAAATAAAACATAAATCGTATTTTTTAAAATAAAAATATAAAATAAATAAAGTATTTTACCATATTTTTTGAGGAGTTATTATTTCTGGTAATTGCACATCCCAATTATCTATACAAAGATCTTCTATTTTTTGACAATCATAAGCAATTCCAATTGGATAAAATTTTTTTTGTTCCCAATTCTCCAAAATTTTATCATAAAAACCACCACCCATTCCTAAACGATTACGTTGATTATCAAAAGCGACTAATGGAACTATAATAACATCAAGATTTTCTATTGAAAAAATTTTATATATATTAAATTTTGGTTCATTAATACAGTAATTATTTTTTATTAAAATTGTTTTAGAATCATAATATAAGAATATTAAATTCTGTGGAATAAAAGGATGTATACAAGGTAAAAATATATTTTTATTAAGCTTCCATAATGCATTAATTAATGGTACAGTATTAATTTCACCATCAAAAGATAAAAATAAACCAATATTTATAGAGTTTATTATATTTTTGTTAGATAAAATTCTATTAACAATCATTTGTGCTGAATATTTTTTTTCATTTACGCTTAATTGACGTCTTAAAGATCGAAAAAATTTTCTAATTATTTTTTTTTGAAAAACTTTCATAATATAAAAAATATAAAATTATATAAATATTATTAACAAAAAATTAAATTTTAAAATAAAAAATAATAAATATTTTTTGTAAAATTTATTTTAAAAGTAATTTTTTATATTATATATATTATTTAAAATAAATAAATAAGTTTAAAATAAAATTTAATAAATTTTTAATTATTTTATATTATAAAATAATTAATAAAAACTTAAAGCAAAAATCTACTATCAGTAATTTTTACTTGAATTTGCAATGCTTGTTCTATAGTATTTTGTAAAATTTTTATTTTTTCTTCCATATTATTAGCATAAATTCTAGTTTTTGTTTTTTCTTCTGCTAATTCATAACAAATATTTAATGCAACAGTAAAAATAAGTTGTTCTATATTAGTTACACCGCTTTTATCTTTTAAAAGATGTAAACGATGTTCAAGTTCTTTAGCAGATTTAATTAAATCCTCTTTTTGCTCATTTGGACATTTTATTCGTATTAAACGACCAAATATTTGAATATCAACAGGTTGCAAAGACATATTATTACCTTTTATTATTTTAAATATATATATTCTTTATAAGAGAAATTTATATATCGTATTAAATAAACAAAAAAAAATAATTTTATTTATCAAATAATATTCAAATTGTAAGTAAAATTAATATCAATTTAAACAAACTATTAATATAGTTATGAAGATATTCTGTATTTTTTTTTTAAAAAAAATAATAAACCATAATAATTTATTTTAAAATTTATAAAAATTTAATAATTAATAATATTAAATATAATTTTTATAAATTATATTTATATAAATTAATTTAATAAATTATTTCTGTAATATAAATAATTTATAATTATTAATTTTTTAAAAAATGTCTTTAAAAAATAAAAAATATTAATTGAATTAATATAATTATAAAATATATAATAATCAATATAGTTTTATTAAAATAAATATAATATATTATATAATAATTTATAATTATTATTAATATAATTATAAAAAATTTTTATATATCATATTAAAATATATATTTATTGAAAATATTATTTTTTTATTCATTTTAAAATGAAGATTAAATTTTAAAATTCTAATAAATTAACTATACTAATATAGTACAATTTATAAAAAAACAATTAATAAATTAATTTATATGCTAATTTTTAATAAAAAATTATTTTTTAGTTTTTTTATAAAAATAATTTATTTAAAATTATTTATTAAAATATTATTAACATGGCCCTTACTGGATTTGAACCAGTTACCTATCGATTATGAGTCGAGTGCTCTAACCAACTGAGCTAAAGGGCCATATAATTTTTATTATATTATTATTTTACTGTTAAATCTAGTTAATAAAAACTAAATGCTGAATTTATAAACAATTATATATAAAATAATTATAATCGTATGTTTTTAATATAAAATATTTTTATAGTATATAACTAATATTTTTTTAAAATTTTTATAGATATTTTTTTAAAAAATATATTTATATAATTAAAATATTTTTAAATTTTTATTTATATTTATTAAATAAATTGCATAAACATATAATAAACCACAAAAATTTGATTTTTAAAATATGTTTAATATAATTTATTTAAACATATAAATAATTTTAAATCTAAAAGAATAACATTCTATCAGAATAAAATAATATTATATGCATTTTATTTTTTTTAATACTAAAAATTATTTTTTATAACAAATAATTAAATGTTATATATTTAATAAATTCAATTAAATCAATATAATTAAAAATTAAAATTAACTAATTTATAATACTATGATAAATTTAAAAATAGATTTATTTAAAGTAAAATTATTTGTTTTGATGTACATTAAAATAATATTTAATTTGTTTTTTTTTAAAAAAACATGATAAATTATTTTGTATAATTTAACTATTTAAAATATAAAAAGTTTTTTTTAAAATATTTTACATATTTTTTATATGTATTATTTAGGAAATATTAATGGAATTATTTAAAGAGCTTTTTATTACTCTTTGGTATCAAGACTATAACATTTTATCTAATTCATCTTTTATATGGTCTATTTATTTAATCTTATTTATTATATTATTTATAGAAAATGGTGTTTTACCTGCTGCATTCTTACCAGGAGATAGTTTATTGATTCTAGTTGGTGTTCTTATTAATAAAAATCTATTAAATTATACATTAACAATAATAATATTGACCTCTGGAGCTAGTTTAGGATGTTGGTTAGGGTATATACAAGGAAGATTGCTTAGTAATTCAAAGAATATTAAAAGATGGCTTTTGCATTTACCAGAACGTTACCATCAAAGAGCATATAATTTATTTTATCGTCATGGATTATCATCTCTTCTTATTGGAAGATTTTTACCTTTTATTAGAACATTACTACCAATAATAGCTGGTTTTGCTGGTTTAAAAAATAAAAGATTTCAACTATTTAATTGGTTAAGCGGTTTATTATGGGTATTAAGCCTAATTAATATAGGTAACTTCTTTTGTAAAAGCACAATATTTCAACAATATGAACACCATATTATGAATATAATGATACTTGCTCCAATAGGATTATTAATTATAGGTTTACTTGGTAGTATTGTGTTTATTATAAAAAAATATTATAAAAAATAATAATTAAAATACACTTTATGTGTTTAAAGTATAGAAAGAAATAAAATTATACTAATTTTATTTTAAATATTTTTAAAAATTATTTTTTTTATAAATTAAAATTTTTATTAAACTTTTATTTTTTTTGATTATATTTTTTCAAACTTATTTGAGTTAACCGATAAGCCGGGTTCTGTTATAGACAACCATTCATCTAGGCATAGCGCTTACGCGCTAGCTCAAGCGATCTACCCAGGTGTAAATGCGGGCAACATATATTACCTTGTTTGATCTTGCTCCAAGTGGAGTTTACTTTGCCACAAACTGTTACCAGTTGTGCGGTGTGCTTTTACCACACCATTTCAACCTTACCTGATCTTTTTTAAAAAAAGCCATAGGCGGTTTATTTTCTGTAGCACTGGTCGTAAGCTCACGCTTCCCAGAAGTTATCTGGCACCCTGCCCTATGGAGCCCGGACTTTCCTCTATTTTAAAAAATAAAACAGTGGTTGCCTGGTTAACTCTACTTTAATTATAGTAGATTTTAAATTATTTGTATATATTATTTTATAATTTTATTATTATTAATAATAAAATTATACAAAATATTTTTTTTTATTCCATAAATCTTTGCAGTTATTAACAAAGCTTTTTGCAAAGTCAAATCTTTTTGTAATAAATTTAATGTATTAATAATATTAATTGATATATGTGAATCATTTCGCAATTCTTTATAACCTTCAATGATTAAAACAATCTCTCCACGTTTACGCGTTTCATCCTCTTTTATCCATAAAAATAAATCTTCAGCTGTCATTCCATTAATTGTTTCCCATATTTTAGTTAATTCACGAGCTAAAACAACATAACGTTTTGCGCCAAAAATATTTATTATATCTGATATACTATCTAAAACACGATGTGTAGACTCATAGAAAATTAATGTGCGTTTTTCTTTTTTAAGCGATTCTAAAATTTTTTTACGATTTTTTGGTTTTATAGGTAGAAACCCTTCATAACAAAAACGATTTACAGGTAAACCAGAAGCTATAAGTGCAGTAATAATTGCACAAGCACCAGGTAATGGTATAACTCTAATTTTTGCTTTATGACAACTATGAACTAAATGATAACCAGGATCACTAATTAAAGGTGTACCTGCATCAGAAACCAATGCGATACTATTTCCTTGTTTAAGTTTTTCAATTAATTGATCAGTTTTTTTGCGTTCATTAAATTCATGTAAAGAGTATAATTGTTTTTTAATTGTAAATTGTTGCAATAAGATACCTGTTCGTCTAGTATCCTCTGATGCAATAAAACTTACATGTTTAAGAATATCTAATGCACGTTGCGTAATATCTCTAATATTACCTATTGGTGTAGGAACTAGATATAGTGTTGATTCCATAATCATAATTTCATTTGACATGATTAATTAATTTTATTGAAATGATTGATTTTTAATTAAAAAAATAAAAAATGAATATTATACTTATTTTATCTACAAGAAATAAATTAATTTATAAAACAATGCTATTTGTTTTTATCTTATCAGGTTGTCAAATAACATCAAATTATTTATTTACAGATAAAAAAACATCTTCTTTTTATTATCAAACAATAATTAATGCTGCTAAAAATAAACCATCAATGAAAGCAATACGTGCTTACATAAGTCAAGAGCCTTTATTAACTACACATAAAAAACATCAAGAAAATATTAATGGTTTATGGAAAATGTTGACAACAATAAAACGTGATGAAATAAATTATATTAATAAAAATGAAAACATCCTTAGAGGTTGGGTTGATCTTTTAGATATATATCAAAATTATCAATATAATTACAAAACATTACGTATAAATTTTGAGAATTGGAAAAAAAAATATTCAAATAATCCTAGCGCAAAAACACCACCAAATCAATTAATTAAAGCTATGACATCTAAATCTAAAAATAGCATTAAAATTGCATTATTTCTTCCAATGAATGGACCTGGTGAAATATATAGTAAAGCTATAATTAAAGGATTTATAGATGCGCAAAAAGGAATTACTCAAATATATTCAAATCATACATGTTTAAATACAAAACAACACCAAAACGATATTATTTTAGATGAGATTTTTTCTAATATTTTTGCTAAAAAACCAATGATATATTCTACTTTAAATATAAATTCAAATGAATCAATATTAAACACAAATATTAAACAAATTAATAATCAAAAGATAAAAATATTTGATACAACTAGTGAAAAACTTCCAAAATTATTAGAACAAGCAGAAAAAGAGGATTTTGATGTTATTGTTGGTCCTTTATTTAAAAAAGATGTTCAAAATATTACTCAAATGAACTCTAATATAAAAATACTTGCGCTTAATGAGCTTAATGATAAATCATTACCAGATCGTTCGAATATTTGTTATTTTTCTTTATCTCCAGAAAATGAAGCGCAAAACGCTGCTATACATATAAAAGCAGATGGAAAAAATACACCACTAATCTTAATTCCAGAAAGTGAATTAGGGAAAAGAATAGTAAAAGCTTTTAATAAAAAATGGCAAAGTATCGGAGGATCAACTGTTTTTACACAAACTTTTGGTTCAGTTTTATCATTAAAACAATTAATAAATAAAGGCTTTGGGATCAAATTAACAGGTATACCAGTAAATTCAAATAAAAAAATACACGCAATTCAAAATAATATTCTAAATAAACAAATAGATGCAGTATATATCATTGCAACAAGTGATGAATTAACTCTTATTCGCCCTATGATTGAAATGACATTAAATTCAGCAACACATCCTGCATTATATGCTAGTTCTCGCAGTAATAAAGCTTATTTAAATATAGACTATAATTTTGAAATGGAAGGGTTACAATTCAGTGAAATCCCGTTACTTGCTAATTCAACAAATGATATATATAAACAAGCATTACAAAAACTAAAAAGTGATTATTCTTTAATTCGCCTTTATGCTATGGGAGTAGATGCATGGGCATTAGCTAACAATTATACTAAACTTAAATCAAATAATAAATTTTGTATTAATGGAGCATCTGGTTTATTAAGTAAAATTAATAATTGTACTATATTTCGTCAATTACAATGGCTGCAATTTCAACAAGGACAAATAAATAAATATAAACAATTTTAAATATTTTAAAATACATGTAATTAGTTATCATATTAATAATTAATATTACAATTAGTTTTATTTTTAAAAAAAATAATTGTATTTTTAACAATACAATTGTTTTTTAAATAAATTTAAAATAAAAATTTATATATTTTAAATAAATTATTTGTTATATATAAATATATTTAAAAAAATATTTAATAATCATAAAACATTAAATAGACATATAACTAAAATAAAGTTACTATAATAAGAAAAATCATATTTATATTTTTAAAAAAATATAAAAAATAATTTTATTACATTAAAAATATTTTTATTACCATAAAAATGGGGAAAATAAATGAAATTTATTGCTATTTTTAATGTAATGTTACTAGTTATTCTATCTCAAGGTTGTATCAGTGCTACTGTAATTGGATCAGCTGCCGTAGCTACAAGAAGCGCTACAGATTCTCGTACTATTATTCAACAAGTTGATGATAATGTATTAGAAGCTCGTATTAACGGGAAACTTAATAAAAATAAAGATATTATAAAAAAAACTCGCATTATTGTTACAGCATATAAAGGAATTGTATTGTTAACAGGACAAAGTCCATATTTATTTCTAAGTGAACGAGCAAAACAAATAGCAACAAGTACTAAGGGTGCTTCAGTAGTCTATAATGAAATTAGAAGTGAATTTCCAGTTGATTTAGGAATAGCGTCAAAAGACGCTTGGATTACAGCAATCGTAAAATCTAAAATTTTAGCTAGTGATAAAATAAAATTAGGAAACGTAAAAGTAATTACTGAAAATGGTGAAGTATTTTTATTAGGTGTTGTAACAAAACAAGAAGCTGAAGATGTTGCTAAAATAGCAAGTTCAATAAAAGATGTTCGTCGAGTTACAACAGTTTTCAACTACTTAAATTATTAATTAATATTTTATAAATATAATATTTACAATATTATTGCACAATATTATGACATATCTAATATTTTTTTAACTAATTTATTAATTCCTTTATTTATGTCAAAAATAGATTGTGATACCATATAAGCTGGTGTAGTTACAATTAAATTTTTCTCATCTACAATTATATCATCAGCATTACATTTAACATGTAATGCTCCCATCTTTTCTATTTTTGAGATTATTTCATTATTATCACCAATAGTTAATTTAATTTTGGTTTTTAATATTTTTGGAAGCATTACTGGTGCAATACATATAAAACCCAATGGTTTTTTTTGTTTATACATTTCTTGAATTAAATTTAATAAATTTTTATTAATTTTACAACTAATTCCTTTTTCTTCAAAATTACATAAATTTTTAACAACACCAAAGCCTCCTGGAATTATAAGTGCGTCCAAGTTATCTGCATTTGCTTCAGATATAGGCAATATATTACCACGTGAAATACGAGCTGATTCTTCTATTTGGTTACGATATTCTTTTTTTAATTTATTATCTATATGATTAATAACAACAGTTTGGAATACGTTTGGAGCAAAAAAACATACTTTAGCATTATTTACGCTTAAAGCTAATATAGTTAAAACGGATTCATGGACTTCACTTCCATCAAGATATCCACAACCACTTAAAATAACAGCAACTGATTTCATTTTTTTTAACCATTTAGAAGTATATAAAAACATAAGTATAGAAAATTTATTTTTATTATATTAAAAAATAAATATTTTATCAATAAATATTGTATATAATTTTTTTTTAAAAAAATCTAAAAATATCTTAATTTAATATATACTTTACGAACTAATCGTATAAACATATAAAATACGATTTTTTATACATATAAAACATATATAGATATAATTGTTTATTACAAAATTAATTTTATTAAAATCTACTAAATATTTATTTATAACTATTTTTATAAAAATAGTTTACAATTTTTTAATTTTTTATAAAATTAACATTTAATAACAATTAAAATAATTACTATTATTATTTATGAATAACTATATTTTCATATATTCCAATATTTAGATATAAATCTAACTATATAAAATTATATCATTTATTTTTCATATTCATTTTACAACAAATATACACAAAAGATAAAATCTTTTTTTAAAATAAAATATGTGATATAATATTAATATTGTAATAAAATATTAATTAACTGTAATTTGAATGCATTTAATTATAAATTTAAAAAACATTGTTTAATAATATATATAAAAACTTACAAGAGGTTATAATTTTATTATGCCAATGATAGGTATTTTCTTTGGAAGCGATACAGGTAATACAGAAAATGTCGCTAATTTAATACAAGAAAGATTAGGTAAAGATATAGCAGAAGTTCACAATATATCTAAAAGTAATAAAAAAGATATAGAAGCTTTTAATATTTTGATTTTTGGAATCCCAACGTGGTATTACGGCGAAGCCCAATGTGATTGGGATGATTTTTTACCTACACTGGAACAAATTAATTTCGATGGTAAAACTGTAGCTTTATTTGGTTGCGGTGATCAGGAAGATTATGCAGAATATTTCTGTGATGCAATGAGTATTATACGAGATATCATTGAACCACGTGGGGCAATGATTATAGGTAATTGGCCAACAAAAGGATATAATTTTGAAACATCAAAAAGTATGATTGATGACAATTATTTTATTGGACTCGCTATTGATGAAGATCGTCAACCAGAATTAACAGAAAATCGCATTGACGTTTGGATAGAGCAAATTTCAAAAGAAATGCAATTAGAAAAACCACTGAATTATTAATTTTATAACTAAATGGAAAAAATTTGAATTTAGTTTAAATTTAAAATAAATTTGTGTTAATAATATAAAATTTATATTATTAGATTAATTTCTAGTTAATTATTCAATAATAATATCCTAATATATTTATGTTTAAAATCATTATAAATAATTTTAAATTAAAAATTTAATCAATATATTCTAAACCCTTCATATAAGAACGTAATATTTTTGGTATTTTAATACGGCCGTCAATTAATTGATAATTCTCCATTACTGCAACTAACGTACGACCTACTGCTAAACCAGAACCATTAATAGTATGAACTAATTGAGGTTTTTTATGCTTCTTACTTCGAAATTTTGATTGCATACGTCTAGCTTGAAAATCCCACATATTAGAACAAGAAGATATCTCTCTATATGTATTTTGAGAAGGTAACCAAACCTCTAAGTCATATGTTTTACATGAACAAAAACCAATATCACCTGCACACAATATTATTTTACGATATGGCAACTTTAATAATTGAAGAACTTTTTCTGCATTTTTTGTTAACTCTTCAAGAGCTATCATTGAATTTTCAGGATGAACTATTTGCACAAGCTCAATTTTATCAAACTGGTGTAAACGTATAATTCCACGAGTGTCACGACCATAAGAACCAGCTTCTGAACGAAAACAAGGTGTATGAGCTACCATTTTTAACGGAAGATCTCGTTCATCTAAAATTTCACCACGAACTAAATTTGTTAGTGGTACCTCTGCAGTTGGTATTAACGCATAAGCATTAATATTTATTTTTTCAATTGATTTTGTATAAAATAAATCGTCTTTAAATTTTGATGATTGACCGGTACCAAATAAAGTATTCTGGTTAACTAAATACGGTACATATATTTCTTGATAACCATGTTCTTCAGTATGAAGATCTAACATAAATTGAATTAACGCTCGATGCAAAAAAGCTATTTTATTTTTCATTACTACAAAACGCGCACCTGTTATTTTTACTCCAGCGTTAAAATCTAATCCTCCGGTGATTTCACCAAGGTTAACATGATCTTTTATTTTAAAATCATATGAGCGTGGTTTTCCGTATTGTAAAATTTCAACATTTTCAGAAGCATTTTTACCATCAGGAATTAAATCATCTGGAATATTTGGAATATTATATAAAATATTATTAATTTCTTTTTGTATCTCATATAATTTTATTTTGTTAACTTTTAATTTTTCATATAATTTATTAGATTCTAATTTTAAAGAATCAATACTTTTCTCACAATCCTTTTTATTACTAATTATTTTTGATATTAAATTACATTTAGCTTGCATATTTTCTGTATTAACCTGAAAAATTTTTCTCTGTTTTTCTAATTCACGAAATTTTTCCAAATCAAAAACAAAACCTCTTCTAGCTAATTTTTTAGCAACTATATTTAACTCTTTACGTAATAAACCTGGATTGAGCATATTTTTTATCCTACAGATTTTAATAAATAAATTCAATTTTCATATTAATTACTTATATTGTTTTATAATAATGAATGATTAATTCTAAACAATAATTTTTATAAATAAAATTAATAATTTAATATAAATTTAAATATTTTAGTATCAAAACTTTAAAAATTAAATTTAACTTAAATGCATTTTTATATATTTATAAAATTATTTTTATATTTCTTTTAAAAATTATTTTATTTATATAAAAATAATTTTTATTAAAAAAACAAATAAAAAAACTAAAAGTTAATTTATATAATGTAATTAGTATTTAAATTCAGAACGCTGGTCATCTATAAAAACATTTTTAGGTATTAAAAACTTAAATTTATTTTTATCAATTCTAGTGTTTATTTGATTTTTTAATGTATAAATATTACTTTGACCATCTTCTTCAAAAACAGAAAAATCATGAATTATACCTTTTGAGGAAATAGTAATTGAAAAATTCCTTGATGTTTTATTAATATTCTTTGATTTTAAATCAAAAGTATTACCATGTTTAACTATAAAATAATCATCCCAGTTTTTTGTATTATTATTTATAATTAATAAAAATGGTGTATTATTAATTTCATCAGATAAATTTGTTACTGTAACTTGTTCAATAAGCGGGTTATAAAACCATAAATATTTCCCATCAGAAATTAAAAGATTTTCATCTGGAGAAATAGTCTTCCATTTAAATAAATTAGGTCTTTTAAGTCATAAATAACCAATTCCTTCTTGTATTAATTCCCCATCGTGACCTACTGCTTTTTGCGAAAAATCAGCTTGAAAAGAATTTAGTTTACTTAAACGTTTTTGAAGATCACGATTAACATCTGATAACACTATATTATCAAATAAACAAAAATATAGTATATAATACAATATTATTTTCTTCATTTAATCAAACCTTTTATATATTAAACGATTTTTATAAAATCAAATATGTTTTTAAATTAAAATTTTATATAAATTATAATAATTTTAATATTTTTTATAGTTTATCAAAAATATTAAATAGATATAATAAATTATTTATTACTATTATTATAGTTTTAAATATTTAAATTTATATAATTATAAAATTAACTAATATTTTTATTACATAACATGATTATGTAATAAATTATTATTAATAATAATTTATTTAAATTTTTATTTCATTATTTTTTTATATTAAATCCATAGATTTAATTCAATATTATCTACAAAAAATAAAAACTATTTTATTTTTAAAATTTAAGATTTATATTTCTTTATACGATTTATTATTAAAATAATTGGTAATAAAACTATATTTATAGTTATTCTAAAAATAGAAAATAAAGCTAAATTTTTAATTAATTCTATGCTGATTGTAAAAAAAAACAATAAAATAATTGTCAGTTCATGCGAATTAAACCAAAATAATAATATATTACTAAATATATTACCAACTATACCACCAGAAGATAAATTTAGTAAATCATTGAAATTAACTGCAATTAATATACAAAATATAATTATAAAAAAAAATATACCAATTAATAACCTTGATAAATAAAAAAATCAATAAAACCAGATTTTTTTTTTGTTTATAAATTAAATATGATCCAAAGAATAGCAACATAGGAATAATAAATGCTGTAATACCAAAAGCAGATAAAAGAATATCCGATACCCAAGCACCAGAAATTCCAAATAAATTATAAATAAAAAAATCACTAGTGGATTGCGACCAACATGGATCTAAATCGCTAAAACTTAATAAAGAAATTATAAAAAAGCAAGCAATTGAACAAATAATTAATACTAACATTGTTAATATTAAATTTAATTTATACATTTGTTTTATGTGTTTTATTAGTTAAATAATTTTTTTAACCCTAAATACATATACATATCTATAATAGATAATTCTGAATATATATGTTTAGTTAGTTTACTTTTAAATAAATATATACAATATATAATATATTTATTTATATACTATAAAATGATATATAGATATATAACAAATATTTTATTAATTGTAAATTCATAACATTATTCATAAAAACGTAATTAAAATTAAACGATATAAAAATTTTATTATTTAAAAGATAAAAGTAATATTTTATATACAATACATAATATTATATAAAAATAATTATTTATTTAATATAAATAATTAATTAAATTATGTAAAAATATCAATGAATCAAAAAAATAAAATTTATAAAAAAATAATAAATTAATTAAATTACAAGAAATGTAAAATAAAACACTTAATTTTATATAATGATAAAATATTATTAATTTAATTAATAAATAAAATAATTTAAACATAAAAATATTACTATAAATTTTATATAAAATTTATAGTTATTTATATTAGATTACAATATTTTTAATATCTACTACTAAAAATAATATTTATATTAAAAATATTTAAATATATTTTTTATAAAATATTTTCGATAGTTATAACAAATAAATATTATTTATATCTTTGTTTTAATTTTATTAAAAATATATTTTTATATTTTAATAAATCTCATTTTTTTTTTAAAAAAATATTTAATTTTAAGTAACTGAAATTATTAAAATATATTTTTTTAAAATAAAAATTATTTTAAACAATAACAAGTATTTACTTAATAAAATTTTTTAGGCATTATTATATTAAAATATGCTTTATAAATTTTAGAGGATTAAATGGTCAAAGAAGACAACATTGAAATGCAAGGAACAATCTTAAGTACATTACCAAACACAATGTTCCGTGTTGAATTAGATAATGGTCATGTGGTTACTGCACATATTTCTGGAAAAATGCGTAAAAATTATATACGCATACTAACAGGTGATAAAGTTATAGTAGAATTAACACCTTATGATTTAAGTAAAGGTCGGATTATTTTTCGTAGTCGTTGATTTATCTTTTATTAAGATACATATATAGTATATATAAAACAGGTGTGTTAAAAAATATACGCACCTGTAAATTATTTAATTTATTTTTTTAAAAAAAATTGCTAAAAATAAATTAAATTAATATTAATATATATCTTATTATAAAATTTTTATATGAATTAGACTTTAAGCATAATTATAAATATACAATATTTTTTATTTATTAAATAATATAAAAATTTAAGTATATAATATAATTTAATATATGTTATAAATATTAAAATTTTTATTTCATAAATTTAATTGATTATTAATTTTATATTAATTATTATATAACATATTTGTAATAATTATTTATTATTTAATTTTTAAAAATCACAAATAATTAAAAATTATTTAATATAATATTACATTATAACTTCAATAAAAAAAAGATTATAACTTATTTAAAAATTTTTTAATATTCTTTTTTTATTGTATTATGTAAGGTTTGATATTTCAATAAGGTATTTATTATGATTAACATAGAAATAACAAAGCAGTTAAATAAACAATTAAATTTAGAGTTTTATTCTTCAAATTTATACTTACAAATGAGTGCATGGTGCAGCTATAAAGCTTACGAAGGAGCGGCTTCTTTATTAAAGAATCATTCTAAAGAAGAAACAGAGCATATGTATCGTCTATTTAATTATTTGATAGACTCTGGAGAGTTACCTATAGTAGGATTAATTGCAACTCCACCAATTGATTTTAAATCAATTTTAGATATATTCACACAAACTTGCAATCATGAAAAATTAATTACTCAAAATGTTAATAATCTTATAAATTTATCTTTAACAAGTAAAGATTATGCAACATTTACATTTTTACAATGGTACATAACAGAACAGCATGAAGAAGAGAATTTATTTAAATCAATTTTAGAAAAATTAAATATGATAAGCGAATCAGAGAATGGATTATTTTTAATAGATAATGATTTAAAAAAACTATCTACTATAAAGTACAAAAATTTAAAAAATTAAAATATAAAAGAACTCTATGAAAAATTTAATTTTTATTCATAGAGTTTTTTATATTTTAATTTTAATATTTTTATTTTTTAAAATTATACAAAATAATATTTTTAATATTTAAATAGAAAATTTCTACTTAAATTTTATAAATAAAAATAATAATAAACCAATAAAATAATAAAAAAATAAAAACTAAGAATAATAAATAATAATTATATTATATCTAATAATAATTAGATCTTATAAAGTCTATAAACATATTTTTAAAATAAAATATATATATGTTAATAAATAATAAAAAATATACAAAATAAATTAATTAATATATTATTTCTATTTTTTTTAAAAAATATAAATACATATAATTATTTGTTCTTAAGGGATTAAAATGATGAGAATTATTTTATTTTTACTTACAAACTTAAGCGTTATATTTGTGTTTGGTATAGTATTAAACTTAATTAACATTGATAAAAATAATATTCAGGCTTTAATGATTATATCTTGTTTATTTGGTTTTTGTGGATCATTAGTTTCGTTGATTTTATCAAAACGGATATCTTTAAAAACTGTTAACGGAAAAATCATTAAAACACCACATAATAAAACAGAAGAATGGTTAACTGATACAATTGTGAATCAAGCAAAAAAAGTAAATATTAAAACACCACAAATATCTATTTACTCATCACTTGATATTAACGCATTTGCAACAGGTACTCATCGTAACTCATCTTTAATAGCAATAAGCAGTGGATTATTAAAAAATATGACTAAAGATGAAGCAGAAGCAGTTATTGCTCATGAAATTAGTCATATATCAAATGGCGATATGATTACGATGACTATGTTACAAGGAGTTATAAATACATTTGTAATTTTTATTTCTAAATTTTTTTCGCAATTTATTTCTAAAATTATTACAAATAATAATGATGAAAATGAAAACCATAATAATAATCAAATTATTTACAATATAATTACTATAATATTAGAAATTATTTTTGGTGTAATTGCAACTATTATTACAATGTGGTATTCACGATATCGTGAATACCATGCAGACGCTAATTCAGCAAAATTAGTCGGATATAAAAAAATGATTACTGCACTAAAAAAATTAAAAACTAATTGTGAACCTTATGAAGAAAATATATTAAAAACATTTTATATTAATGGTAAAACTAAGGGATTAAATTATTTATTTTTATCGCACCCACCATTAAATTTACGAATTAAAGCGTTGATATCAAAAAAATTTTAAAATAAAAAATATAAAATTTCTATAAAACTAAATCATTATTTAGTTTTATAGAAAAAAACTTAGCGTTCAATTACATAAAAATAAATTAATAAATATTATATGCAAATATAATTTTACATTATAAAAATATTATTTTTTAAAAAAAAATCTTTAAAATCTAAAATTTTTTATATCAAATTCTGACCATACAGGTGCATGATCAGATGGTTTTATCATTCCTCGTATTTCATAATCTATACCAGACGCAATACAATATTTTATAAGGTTTTTACAAACTAATATTAAATCAATACGTAAACCACAATTATCATTAAATCTTTTAAAACGATAATCAAACCATGAAAAAAAACTATTTTCATCAGGGTTTTTTGCACGGTAAGTATCAATCAAGTTACCACTGTTAAGTAAATTTGATAACCATTCACGTTCCTCAGGTAAAAATGAACATTTACCTTTTTTTAACCAAAGATTACGCTTGATATCACCAATACCAATATCTAAATCATTAGGACTTATATTCATATCACCCATAACAATCAATTGTGCTTTTGTCTTTTGTATATGAATAACATAATTAAGTAAATCTTGATAAAAAACTTTTTTTAAAAAAAACTTTTTTTGATTAGAACGGTTATCACCTTGAGGAAAATAAGCATTAACAATTACTAAAGGACACTTATTATTATAAATATTTAACGTAATAACACGAGACTGAGCATTTATTTCATCATAAGGTAAACCTTTTATTATTTTAAATGGTTTTTTTTTACTTAAAATTGCAACACCATAATATGCTTTCTGTCCATTACAGAAAGCATAATAACCTAATTTATTTATTTCATCAAAAGGAAACATATCATTATTAACTTTTATTTCTTGTAAACCTATTATTTCTGGTTTATGTTTTTCTATAATAGCTTTTAACTGATGTAAATGAGCTCTTAATCCGTTAATATTAAAAGAAATAAATTTCATTTTTAAAAACCTTAATAAAAACTAATCATTTTTTTATGATACAAATTACTATTTGTAATATATGCTATCGCATATACTATATTTTAAATATAAAACTTAAATAAATTATTCGTAATTATATTGTATTTATTATAAATATAAGATATATTATACTCATAATAAATAATTTAATTATAAAAATTTTTATTAAAAAATTTATCACAAAAAATATATTTTTAAATTAAAATTTAATGCTAAAATAACTAATTATAGTTATAATAACTATAAGTAAAATTACAATAGACACTCTTTCATAAGAGTGTCTATCAATTTGAGTTTTAAATTAAAAAATCATCTAAAGTTTTACCTTCACCTTCAATCGCTACTTTTATTATTGCTGGAGTGCGACCTTGCCCAGTCCATGTTTTACTTTCTCCATTCTCATCAATATATCTATATTTAGCAGGACGTGCAATACGTTTATTTTTTGTACTAACATTAATACCTATGTTATTTCCAGAGTCTATAGTTTGTAAAAGATCATTTAAATCTATTCCTTGTTCTAAAATCATTTCACGAACTTTTTCTAATTTACGATTACGTTCTTCTAATTCTGCACGAGCTTGATTTTCTTCATATCGTCGTTCTTCAACAACTACAGTTAATTTTTCTAACATTTCTTCTAAAGATTCTAATGTAACTTCACGCGCTTGAGCACGAAGAGTACGTATATTATTTAACGCCTTCAATGATTCGCTCATTTTTTTATCTCAATTATTTGTTGATAGATTATATGGTAAAAGAAAATGAAATATATGAATTACATTACTAGTTTAAAAGTAAATTTTAACGAATGCAATTTTTTTACAAAATAAATATAAACTTTTATTATTTATAAATAACTAAAAAATAAAATAAAATTAAATTAATTAAAATTATAAAAATTAAAAATCTTTTAAACATAAAAATATTTTTTAATTATATTAATTTAATAAAAAATATTTTAATATATAAAATATAATTTTAAATTATATAAACACATATTGTTAATAAATAATTTATATAAATTAAAACAACAGTTAAAAAAATAAATTTACAACACTAAATAATAAACAAAATAATTTATTTATATTTATAAAATATTATCAGTTTAGTATTAAAAATAAAATTAAAAATAAAATTTAATAATAATAATTAAGTTATAAATTTTTAATTTTCGATTAATAAATTGTAAATTTAATGAATTTAAAAACAGTTTTTGCAACAAATTAAATAAAATTTTTTATATAAAAACAGTTATAGTTTTATTAAACAATAATAAAATTAATTATGAATTATTTTAATATTTATATTTTTTATAAAGTATTATTTCAATTTTAACAAATTATAATCACTAATCAAAATTTTATTTATATAAAATTTAAAAATTGTTAATTTAAATAAAATATTAAACAAATAAAAATTTTAATTAATATACATTATACAATAATAATTAATTTATTAAATTTATATTATATTTTCTTAAAAGAGTATTGTTTTTATTATTATAAATAGTTAAAAACCATTTATTTTATTAAAGATTTAACCACAAATAATATAATTTATTACATAAAATACTAAAATTAAATATTTTTATAATTAATTTATTAAAAAATATTAAAAACGATAAAAACTATAATTTATAAAACAATAATTACATATTAATAATATTTTATTTAAAATTCATATGAAATATATATAATAAAATTTAATTTTATCTAAATTAAATTTTATATGTAAAAATTCCATAATTTAATATATTTCACTTATTAGACAATATAATTGTTAATATAAAATTAATTTAATTAAATATTTTATATAAACATAGAAACAAAAATATTTTTAATAAAAAATAAAAATATTCTATAAATAAAATATATTTAGTTACATTGTTATATCGCAAATAAATTTTATAATAATGGACTAAAAAAATAACAAAAACGTTCAATAACACGATGCCAAAACGATCGTTTATTCCAATCTATAATATCAAGTTGTGTTGAACGTAACATATAATCACATTGAATCAACGTTAAATCATTACCAAAATTTTTATCATCAATTACTATTGTAATTTCAAAATTCAACCATAAACTTCGCATATCAAGATTCACTGATCCAATTAAGCTTAATTCATCATCAACTAAAACACTTTTAGTATGCAATAATCCGTTTTCAAAGTGATAAATCTTTACACCAGCTTCTAATAATTCACTGTAAAAAGCACGACTCGCCCAGCGAACAAGAAATGAGTCATTTTTGCGAGGTATGATAATACTTACATCAACTCCACGCATTGCAACAGTACAAATCGCGTGAAGAAGCACATCACTTGGAACAAAATATGGAGTAGTCATAACTAATTTTTTACGAGCAGAAAATATAGCAGTCATTAATGACTGCTGAATTAATTGATTTGGAAAACCTGGACCAGATGCAATAATTTGAGCTATATGGTTATTATTATGTTTTAAAGGCATGATATTAACATCATATGTTGGAGGTAAAACACAATTACCTGTCTCCATTTCCCAATCAAAAGCATAAACTATACCTAGAGTGGTACTAACCGGGCCTTCCATTCGAACTAAAATATCAATCAATTCACCAATATTAGAATTATATTTTAAATTATTAGTATCAATCATATTCATACTCCCAGTATAAGAAATATAATTATCAATTATCACAATCTTACGATGTTGACGTAAATCCATACGTCGTAAAAAAAAACGCATTAGATTAATCTTTAAAGATTCAACAAACTCAATACCAGCAGCACGCATTTTATCAGGATACTTACCGCGAAAAAAATACCAACTACCAGCAGAATCAACCATAATTCGACATTTTACTCCACGTTTTGCTGCATTTATTGACGCATCAATAACATTATTTACTAAACCACCAGGTTGCCAAATATAAAAAACCATTTCAATAGAAATTTTAGCATTATTAATGTCTTTTAAAAGTGATTCAAATGAATCTTTACATGTAGTTAGAAGTTTAATTTGATTACCTTTTACACCAGCAATACCTTGTCTTTTCTCACACAATTGAAACAATGGTTGAGCAACCTGACTATTTTTAGTTGCAAATATATGTTTAAAATTACGTAAATTTTCTAACCACATTAAAACTGAAGGTGACATATTATATATTTTTTTAATTCTACGTTTACCAAGATGTAATTCACCAAAAGCTATATAAGCAATAACACCGATTAGAGGAATAATATAAATAACTAATAACCAAACCATAGCTGAAGTAACAGGTTTTTTTTTAATTAAAACACGAATAGTGATACCTGTAATAAATAACCAATAAAAGAAAAAAAAAATCCAACTTATAAACACATATGCTTTTGCCATAAATAATTACATACTCCTTTTCGCATACTTGATATATAATAAAATACATATAATAATATATAAAAATTTATTATTTTTTACATAAAATTTATAATTTTAACAAATAAATTTAAATTTCATTACATATTATTAAATAATTAAAATATATAATTAATATTTTCTTTAAAAGCTTTCTTTATTTAACATTTTATGATAAGAAAATAAAATTATTTAAAATTAACTAAATTAATAAATTTAATCTATTTAAATTGTAAAATAGATATAATTTATATTAAAATATATTTTTATATTTTTTTAACATAATTTCATATTATTAATTTACAAAAACAATTAATTACACAATTTATATAATTATTATTTATGTATTAACTAAAATTTTAATTTTAAAAAAAATAAATAGTTAAAATATATAATTATTATTAATTTATAATTCTATATAATTAATTATTATTTAAAACAAATTAATGTTAAATTAATTATTTAAAATATATAAATAAATTTATTTATATATTACTTGTTTTAAACAAATAATATATTTTATTAAAAATAAAATATATTATTTATATTATTATATATAATATATTTATATAAAGATTTAAGATATATTGTAATATTTAATATATTAATATTTTAAATTATTTAAACTAAATATTGATTTTTTTAAATCATTTAGTAATAACTAATTAGTTATTAAGATAATTAATTTTAAATTACCCGAATTTATTTTATATAAAAATTATAATTAATAGATTTTATTATATAAAAAGATTTTTATTTAAAAACATATTAACCTTTAAATAAATATTAATTTAATTATTTATACAAATTTATCTAATAATTATAACTCTACATTCATTTAAATAATAAATAAAAATTTTTATAAAAAAATTTTAAAATTTTAATTTAATCACTAAATAATATAAAAATATTTTATTTAAAACTTTATATTATAAAATTACTTAATAATTTTTAAAAATATATTAAAATAAAAATATTAAAATATAATAATGTAGTATTATTTAAATATATTTAAGTAAACAACTGTAATATTAAAATTAATTATATATTAATTTTTAATATGACATAAAATTTTTAATATAAATATACATTTTATTATTATAATATTACTAATATTGCATTAGTTAACAATTTATTATTTTAATCAATATTTAATAATTCTTTTATCAAATATTTAATTTAAAAACTGTTTAATCCGTATTTTATATTTTATAAAATTAAAATACTTAAAATTTTTCATGCGATAAAAAGTATTAATTAAATTTTAAATTAATAATATATATTTTTTTAAAAAAAACATACTATACTACTAAATAATCAGTAGTTAAAATATTTTATATTGCAAAAAAAATTTTTGGAGAAAGCATGCGTCAAATATGCAATATGATTTCAATGATATTAAAAACTAGTTGCAAGATATTAAAATTCATAAGAGAGCTCTTCCTTAATACTATTTTTATAGTAATATTAATTATAATTATAGGTATAATTTATTTATATAATTTTGATCATAAACCAGAAAAAAAATATTTTGGAGCTTTATATGTTGATTTACAAGGAATCGTAGTTGATAAAATTTCAACTCCATTTTCACTTAATCATATAAGTCATGAAATAATTAGCAACACAAAAAATCGTATACAAGAAAACTCATTATTTAATATCGTAAAAGCAATACGTTTAGCATCAACTGATAAACGAATTACAGGTATGATTTTACATTTAGACAACTTTATAGGTGGAGACCAACCATCCCTTGCTTATATTGGAAAAGCTATTAAAGAATTTAAAGCAACTAATAAACCAATTTATGCTATTGGTAATAGTTACAATCAATCACAATATTATTTAGCAAGTTTTGCTAATGATATTTATTTATCTCCATACGGTAGTGTTTCTTTACATGGTTTTTCTAATAATACTATTTATTATAAATCATTTTTAGAAAAATTAAAAATTAATAGCCATATATTCCGTGTTGGAGCATATAAATCTGCTGTTGAACCATTAATACGCAACAATATGTCTAAAAATGTTCGTAAAATAACCAAAAGATGGTTAAATATATCATGGAATAACTATTTAAATGATATATCTTCTAATAGAAAAACTACAAAAAAACAAATATTTCCAGATATAAACACTATTTTATATAAATTAAAAGAAGTTAATGGAAATAATGCACAATATGCATTAAATCAAAAATTAATAGATAAAATATATACAAATAAAGAAATAGAAAATATTTTAAACAATCGTTTTGGTTTAAATAAAAAAAATAAGTATTTTAACTCTATAAGTATTTACGATTATTTTTCTAAAACAATAAATACTGACAATACAAACAAAGGTAATATTGCTATTATTATTGTACAAGGATCAATTACAGATAACCAACAAACATTCAAAATCAATGTAGGTGATAACATAGCTGCTCAAATTCGTGATGCACGACTAAATGAAAAAATTAAAGCAATTATTTTACGGGTTAACAGCCCAGGTGGGAGCGTGGGAGCATCAGAACTTATTCGTAATGAATTAGAAGCCGCTCGTTTATCAGGAAAACCTATTATTGTTTCAATGGGTGGAGTAGCTGCTTCTGGTGGTTATTGGATATCTACTCCAGCTAATTATATTATAGCTAGTCCAAATACTCTAACTGGTTCAATTGGAATTTTTGGTATAATTAATACTTTTGAAAACTCTTTTAAGTCAATTGGAATTTATAATGATGGAGTAACAACTTCTCCACTTGCAGATGTTTCTCTAACTAAAGGAATAAATCAACAATTTTCAGATGTAATGCAAATTACAATTAATAATGGTTATGAAACATTTATTAAATTAGTCGCAAATTCACGTCATAAAACTATTGAAGAAATAAATAATATAGCTCAAGGAAAAATTTGGATTGGTCAAGATGCATTAAAAAATGGTTTAATCGATATGTTAGGTGATTTTGATGATGCTATAAACAAAGCAATTGAATTAGCTAATTTAGATCATGTTACACTAAAATGGGATAATCAAAAAGTGTCTTTTATAGATCAATTATTAATTGAATTAACTCAAAGTGTTTTATTTAACGTTCTACAAACATTTTTACCATCTTCAGTTATAATGAATAATCTACAACAAAATAGTTTTCTTTTAACAACAAATGATCAACAAAATCGCTATGCATATTGTTTAAATAGTATAAATATTAATTAAATTTTAATGTAAAATACATAAAACATTTCACAATATGTAATTTTTTAAGTAATAAAAAAATTAATACTAGCAAATCAACAATTAGTTATTGATAATATATTTATATTAGACATTATTTATTGAATGTATGTTATTTTAATTTTATTTTTATATATAAATTGTTGTTGATAAAATACAAATAACATAGTTCAGTAAATATTTAGTTCTAATATTTATTTAAAATAATAAATTAAATAAATTTTATATACTTATAATTATAATTATTAATACAATATATAATAATGTTCAAAACATAAAACACATATTTTTTTTATTTAAAATCCAATTAGTGATTTATTTCACATATATTGCTGATAATTAGTTTCAATATATAAAACAATATCGATAATACAAATTGCTGTATTTAAATTTAAATTTAATTAGATAATCAAAACTATTTTATTTTTTAAAAAAATAAAAATAATAATTTCATAAATTTTGTTTAATTCATTAATAATGTTGGTGATATACTATGACTATAAAAGTAGGTATTAACGGTTTTGGACGTATAGGTCGTACTATTTTTCGTGCTGCACAAGAACGCTCTGATATTAAAATCGTAGCTATTAACGATATTCTTTATCCAGATTATATAGCATATATGTTAAAATACGATTCGACTCATGGACGATTTAATGGAACTATCGATATTAATAACAATTATATTGTTGTAAATAAAAAAAAAATCAGAGTTAGCACTGAAAAAAATATAACAAATTTAAAATGGGGGGATATAAATGTCGACGTTGTTATTGAAGCAACTGGTATATTTCTTACTAAAGAAATGGCATTTAATCACATAAAATCTGGTGCTAAAAAAGTTGTTTTAAGTGCTCCACCAAAAGACGATACCCCAATGTTTGTTATGGGGGTTAATAATAAATCTTATAATGGTCAAAAGATTGTTTCCAACGCTTCATGTACCACCAATTGTTTAGCTCCATTAGCTAAAGTTATTAACGATAAATTTGGTATTATTGAAGGAATAATGACGACTGTTCATGCTACAACTGTAACTCAAAAAACTATAGATAGTATTTCTAGCAAAGATTGGCGAAATGGACGAGGAGCTTCTCAAAATATTATTCCTTCTTCAACAGGAGCCGCTAAAGCAGTTGGTAAAGTTATACCAGAACTAGATGGGAAACTAACTGGAATATCTTTTAGGGTTCCAACTCCTAACGTCTCTGTTGTTGATTTAACTACACGTTTAAAAAAACCAGCTAAATATTTAGAAATATGTGAAACTATTAAAGAAGCTGCTAACGGTGAACAAAAAGGTATTTTAGGGTACACTGAAGATGATGTTGTATCAACTGATTTTAATGGTGAAAAATTAACTTCAATCTTTGATGCAAAAGCAAGTATTGTATTAAATAGTAATTTTGTTAAATTAGTTTCTTGGTATGATAACGAAACTGGTTACTCAAATAAAATTTTAGATCTAATTACTTATATTTCAAAATCAAACTAAATCTTAAAAATTTATTAAAATTATTAAGCTGCCATTATTTTGGCGGCTTAATTCATTGAATTTAATATATATTTTAAATATAATTTAATTAAAATTATTTTTTTTAAAAATTATAAAAATAACAAATATAGGTTTATATAAAAAGTAAAGTAATATATAATCCAATAGTCTCAAAAATTAATATGATATATATGGTTAAATTATTTTTTAAAATTATATTTTTAAATTTAATTAAAATTAGAAATATAATAAATTTAAATTTTAATTAAATTTTAAAAAATACCAATTCAAAATAAACATCAATTATTATCTTATCTTAAAAAGATAATTATATGATAAATATATTATCAATAAAATAAATTATTCATTTTAATCGTTTTATTTTTTTTATTTTTTAAACATACTTAAAATATAATATAAATTAATTTTTTAAATTATTTTTGTATATTTATAAGTTCATATTTACATTACAAATATTTTTTTCAAATCAATTGATATATTAATTGCTTCATCTAAATATGGATCATATTCTTCATAAAAATTCATAGTTTTGTTATTACATAATTTATATTTATAAATATAATTTAATTTTTCTTTTTCTATTTTACTATTTTCTTTTTTACGTAATTCATAATTAAGAGAAATAAAATTATTATTATTTTTATTAACTTTAAAACATTTTAAATCATTATTTATAAAAAATAATTTACAATTCTCTTGATTTATACGTTTTAAATGATTTATTAAAATAACTGATAGAATATCTGGAATATTTTTAACTTTATTAAAATTTACTTCCGAAATTTTATCCAATGGTAATGAATTATCTTCAAAACGCTCACCAACTTCATATGACCATTGTTTTGATAACATAATAATATCAGGAATAACTCCTTTACGTTGAGTACTTTCACCTGTAATACGATAAAATTTCTGAATTGTATATTGAATAGAACCTAAAGGAGGCCATTCAGGTTTTAATATTTGATCATATATACGATTTAAACTTTTGTGTTGTTGTACTGTACCTTTACCAAAAGTTTGTTCCCCAACAATTAACGCCCTTTTGTAATCTTGCATTGCAGCAGCAAATATTTCAGAAGCAGAAGCACTAAAACGGTTTACTAATACTACCAATGGTCCGTTATAATAAATAATACCATCATCATCAACATCTTGATGAATTTGCCCATTATTATTACGTACTTGAACAATCGGTCCATCACGAATAAATAATCCAGATAATGTTACCGCTTCAGATAAAACACCACCACCATTTCCTCTTAAATCTATAATAATTGCAGATAAATCTTCATTAACTAACTTTTGTAATTTACTTTTTACATCATTCGTTAAGCCAATATAAAAACTTGGAATATCTAAAATAGCTATTTTATTTGCACTACATTTCTTAATAATTAATTTAACTGCCTTATCTTCAAGACGAACATACTCTCTTACTATTGATACAAAATGAGATTTTGTTTTATTATTAACTGAAACTATTTCCATAGTAACCTTACTACCTTTTGCACCTCTAATTAAATTGATAACATCATCAATACGCCAACCAATCACGTCTACAACTGTTTTACCAGTATCAGCAACACCAATTATTTTATCACCAACTTTTAATTTTTTACTTTTTGCAGCAGGACTCCCTGTAATTAAAGAACTAATTACAATATCTTCATCATCTTGTTGTAAAACTACACCAATACCTTCTAAAGATAAATTTATTTCAGAATTAAACTGCTCTGTACTATTTGGAGATAGATAACTAGTATGCGGATCTATTTCACGAGTAAATGAATTAATAATCAATTGAAATACATCTTCACTTTTAGATTGAGTTAAATACTTTAAAGCAAAATAATAACGTTTATAAAGCTTTTCTTTAATTTCTATATCGCTTTTACCTATTAATTTTAAATTTAACCAATCAAATTTAACTTTTTTATCCCATAGTTCGTTAATTTCGTTTTTGTTTTTTGGCCAAGAAGATTTAAACCGATCGATTTCTATAAAATCATGTGTATTAAAATTTATAGGTATCTCTAAACGTTTAGAAGCATATTTAAATTGTTCAAAACGTCTTTTCTGTGCAATATTATATAAATCATAAAACATATTTAAATCACCTTTTTTAAGTAATTCACAAATATTTAATTTATGTTTTATATATTCATCAATATCAGTTTTCAATAAAACATTATGTCCAAAATCCAACATTTTAATATATCTATTAAATATTTTTTCAGAAAATTTATCATTTAAATCAAATTGATGATAATGTGATTTAATTAATCTTGATATTATTCTTTGACTTACTATACGATGGTGATCATCCTGTTTTAATATAGGTAACTGAATAATATCAATCGGTTGATATGCTTTTATCTCAACAAAAAAATTAGAAAAAATAATAATACAAGAAAATAATATAATTATAAAATTTTTATTCATAATTTATTCTATATCAAAATGTTAAGTGTTTTGAGCGCACAATCATTGCTAAACCACTTGACAACTGAACTCTAAAAAAATCTTTAGTTATTTCAAGTATAAAAGCATCTACAACACTACTACCAATTTTTATTTTTAGTGTTTGACCAACCTTAATAGTATTTATATTAGCAACAGATTTAAATTCTTTTTTACTACATGTTTTATCTTGTAATAACGAATCATTTCGTTGATCTTTTTTATTTCCAGATACAGAATAACTACAAGATATAATTCTTTTGTTATAATTATTATTTTTAATAATTTTAATATTTTTTTTTCTTACTATATTAGTAATATACATTTTTTGTTTAAAACATTGTGACTGAATACGCGTTTTTAACTTAATCAATTGTTGAGAAGAGTAAATAATATGCTCACTTTTTAATTCACCACAATCTTTACCATCTAAATCTATTCTATTAATTCCATTTTTCATACTACATAAATAACGTTTACTGGAAGTATACATACGTAATGCGGATCGTAGTTGAGTTCTGCTTATACAATCTTTTTCAATCAAACGTTTTGCTATATCATGAAAAATTCCTATTTTTAACGGACGAATTAATCCTTTAACAAAAAAACAATATGGAAAAGATTTTACTAAAAAAGATATAACTTTTTTATTATTCAACTTTAGTTGATTTTTCATAAAATTTCCTAATAATAACGATTAAATTAAAAATTTATTAACAAAAAATTACTATTACAACCTTTTATAATAACAAGTATATTGTTGTTAAATTAACAATTAACACTTATTTTATTACATAAATATAATACTAGTAATCAAATTGATTATAAATATTTTAAAAATATTATTTTAAAATTAATTAATTATATTTTTAAATATTTTTAAAATTATACGTATTAAATTAATTCTAACAAATATTTTAATTACTTTAATTTTTTATATATTAAATATAATTTATATACTTGAAATTTATTAAAAACAATATAAATAATTAATTATTTAAACAGTTAAATTAAAAAAACATTTTTTATAAAAGTACAAAAAATTAGAATTTTACTATTGTAAACAAACAAAAGATTTTAAATAGTATATATTACATTTATTATATTATACATAATAATACATTATTTATATTTGATTTAAAAATTTAATAAACATATAAATTTTATATCATTATCTACTTATATTTTCATTAACATTATATATAAAATAAAATCAATTTAAAGACATATTACTTATAAATATAAATAAATAGTTATTAAAATAATAATTTATATATAAAATATAATTATATTTTATATATAAATTATTAAATAAAAATTATTTTTATTTACAAATAAAAATCAAATTGATTTATTACTATAAATAATAATAATTAAAACATATTTTTTTTATTAAAAAAATACTTATAAATAATAAATTTAATTATTTCTATTAAATATCTAAATAATTTTTAATAAATTAAAATAACATATATTTAAAATATCATTTTAATATAATTAATTTTATTTAAGTTATCTAAAAAATATTCAAAATAATATATAAAATATTTATTTATTAAAAAAAATATAAGTTTACTATAAAATATATTTTTTATACTTTATTTAAATTAAATAATTTGATTATTTACACTTATTATGTTAAATATCATATAAAATATTTTAATAAAATATTTTATAAAAAATTTTAATAAAATATAAATCATTTTAATTTAAAAATTAAAAATAATTTTTATTATATTAAATTTCGTAAATTTCAAATAGCAATTTACTAATATATTAAATATAATTTAGATAATAAATGCATATCATACAATAAAACCAACTACACTAATAACAAATATTATATTGTTCAGTAAATGATTACTAATAAAATTGAATTACCATATCATCCAGATATAGCAATAAAATACTTTACAAGAATTTATAATCAACCATGGGCAATGTTATTGCATTCAGGAAAATCAAATTACACGTTACATAAATATGATATTATTGTAGCTGAACCAATCGCAACATTACTTACATATCAAACCGGAACTATTATTTCCGACTTAAAAAAAACAAAAGTTTTTTCAAAAAAAAACCCTTTTACACTTCTTAATAATTTTATTAAAAAATATAATTTTAATTATATCATAGATCACAGAATACCATTTAACGGGGGAGCTTTAGGAATTTGGAGTTATGATTTAATAAGACACATTGAAAATATACCTAAAATATCTAAAATAGATATGTCATTTCCTGATATGGCAATAGGAATTTATTTATGGGCATTAACTGTAGATCATAATAATAAAATAGTAATATTAACAAGCTATGATGATGCTAACGATCGATTAAAATGGTTACATACTCAAAAAATACCACATAAAAATAAATTTAAATTAAACACGACATGGAAATCAAACATGTCAAAAAAACAATATAAACAAAAAATTAATAAAATTCATGAATATTTGCTTAACGGAGATTGTTATCAAATCAACTTAGCTCAAAGATTCAAAGCAGAATATTGTGGAGATGAATGGAATGTTTTTTTAAAATTAGTTAAAATAAATATAGCTCCATTCTCTTCATATATTTGTATTCCTGAAAATACAATAATCAGTTTTTCCCCTGAGCGATTTATTTTATTACAAAATAATAAAATACAAACACAACCGATTAAAGGGACATTGCCTCGTTTAAAAAATATACAAAAAGATATTAATCAAATAAAAAAATTATCAAAATCAATAAAAAATCGTACAGAAAATTTAATGATTGTTGATTTGTTACGCAATGATATTGGACGAACAGCGATACCTGGAACAATAAAAATACCTGAATTATTCAAAGTAGAAACATTTCCTGCAGTACATCACTTAGTTAGTACAATTACCGCTAATTTATCAAATAAATATAATGCAATAAATTTACTTGAGAGCTGTTTTCCAGGTGGATCCATCACAGGAGTACCAAAAATTCGAGCAATAGAAATAATTGAAGAGCTTGAACCTCATAGAAGACATGGGTATTGCGGTGCAATAGGTTATATTGATTTTAATGGTAATATGGATACTAATATTGCTATACGAACATTAATTACATATAAAAAACAGATTTTTTGTTGGTCTGGAGGGGGGATTATAGCTGACAGTATAGCTAACAAAGAGTATCAAGAAACACTTAATAAAATCCGTCTTATTTTACCTTTACTTTATAAAAATAAAAATAATTAAAATTAAATATATTTTTAAATATTAAAAAATATAAATTTTTAATAAAATTAAAAATTATAAATTACAAAACATAAAATATTCATTTAAAAATTCACTATTATATTATTTAAATAATTAATTAAACTTTATTACACGATCAAATATACTTAAATAACTAACAAAATAAAAATTAAAAGCAAAATAAACTATCACATATATTAATTATTTAACTATTTCAAAAACACATTTAAAGACTATTATACTTTAATATAAAAAATACTTATTTTAATACTACATTAAATTTTTTTATACTAAATTACATATATAATATTTTAATTATAGTTATAAATTAGTTAATAAAAATTAGCTAATATCATATCAAGTTCATTAAATTTTTCTTCATTGCAGCTTATCATATTATATTTTATTTTGAATATTTATTTTATAATATATAATAAATTAACTACGTTAATAATATATAAAAAACAAACATATTTACAAAACATCATTTGTATTGCACATCTTATATTTAAGAATAATAATTTATAAATAATACAAATTTAAATTTGTAATATAATATTTAATTATAAACAGTAATCTATTAGAACAATCTTAATATACAAAAACCATGAAATTATTTTTAATAAAATCAATGATAAAATAATAAATTTATAAAAAATATATTTTAATTACACATAATTTAAACAGATTTAGTTAATTTATTTTAAATTTTATATAAAACAAACAATACAATTATTCTAATAATTTATAATTAATGATACAAAGTATTATACAATTAATAATATAATAAGTAAATTATATTAATAATATTTTTATTAATATAATTTACTTATAAAAAACATAACTATATAATATTTTATTAAAAAAAATAAAATAATTAATTTATCTTTAAATAAAATATTTATTTAAATTCATATAAATTAATTATCACTAAACCAAGCTGATACTATTTTAATATTTATTTTTATTTACATAAAAATAAATATTATTTTATATAATTAAAAAATAAAAAATTAAATTTTAAACACTGTAATACATTTCAAATTCAAGTGGGTTAGGAGTTTGATTAATACGTTTGATATCATCAAATAATAATTTGATATATGCATCAATAGCATTATCAGTAAAAACTCCACCACGAGATAAAAACGATCTATTTTTATCCAATTGAAGTAATGATTCTTTTAACGAATTTGATACAGTAGGTATTTTTTCCTTTTCTTCTAATGATAAGTCATACAAATTCTTATCTATTGCCTCACCTGGGTGAATTTTATTAATTATTCCATCTATACCAGCCATTAATTGAGCAGAAAACGCTAAATATGGATTCGCGGATGGATCAGGAAATCTAACTTCAATGCGACATGATTTTTTACTTAAAGATACTGGAATACGAATAGATGATGATCTATTACGAATAGAATAAGTTAACATAACTGGTGCTTCAAAACCAGGAACAAGACGTTTATAAGAATTAGTTGTTGGATTTGTAAATGCGTTTAATGTACGAGCATGTTTAATTATACCTCCTATATAATATAATGATATTTCAGATAAACCTCCATATTTATTACCTGAAAATATATTAATTCCATTTTTTAATAAAGACATATGACAATGCATACCTGAACCGTTATCATTTATAAGTGGTTTTGGCATAAAAGTAGCAGTTTTACCATAAGAATTAGCAACATTATGAACTACATATTTATAAATCTGAGTTTCATCAGCTTTTTTAGTCATTGTATTAAAACGAGTTGATATTTCGTTCTGACCTGCTGTAGCTACTTCATGGTGATGAGTTTCAACAATTAAACCCATAGTTTCCATAGTAGAACACATCGCTGAACGTAAATTTTGTGATGAATCTATTGGTGGAATAGGAAAATACCCTTTTCCAATTCCAGGTCTATGTCCTTTATTACCACCTTTATATTTTGAACCAGTATTCCAAGCAGCTTCTATATCATCAATATAATAATAACTGCTATGCATATAATTCCCAAATCTTATATCATCAAACACAAAAAACTCTAATTCTGGACCAAAAAAAACTACATCAGCAATACCAGTAGTTAACAAAAATTTTTCTGCACGTTTAGAAATAGTTCTTGGGTCTTTATCATAACCTTGCATTGTACAAGGCTCTAAGATATCACAACGAATAATTAACGTCTTATCGGCAAAAAATGGATCTAATATTACCGTTGATGGATCAGGCAGTAATACCATATCAGATTCATTAATACTTTTCCATCCAGATATTGATGAGCCATCAAACATTTTCCCTTTATTAAAAAGATCTTCATCTATCTGATTAGTAGAAATAGTAATGTGTTGATCTTTTCCTTTTGTATCTGTGAAACGTAAATCTATAAATTTAATATGACTATTTTCAATCAACGATAAAATATTTTTAATTGACATTTCTAATTCCTTGAATTTACAACAAAAAAAATACAATACTATTATATAGTAATCTTATAAAATAAAAAACACAGTTTACTAAATATAAATATTATGTTAGCTGTAATTTATAAAATATTAAATTATATAAAAAATAATTTTTACAATTTAATAAATCTTAATAATTGAATTTATTTAATAAAATTAATCAATTCATATACTATTTAATATTTATAATTAATAATCAAATATTACTATTATTTATATTATTTACAAGACTGTTTATTTTTTTTTAAAAAAATAATTATTAAAATATATTCACTTTTTTAATTACTTTAATAAAACATTCAAAAATATATTTTTTAATAAAAAAATATTAAATTATAAAAAATAAAAATTCTTTATAAAAATTAATATTCTTATAATTCATATAAATATGAATATTAAATTATTCTACAATAAACTAAACAATGTCTTAATTAAAATATTTAAATAAAATTATAAAACAACATTTTTATAAATTCTTGCATAGTTTTATACATCTAAATTTAAAAATATTAGTTTCAATAATGTTTTTTATTAAAAATATTATTTTTTTTTAAATTATATTAAGATACTTTTAAATAAACATATTATATTTAATATTTTTTTAATTTTATTAAATAACTATACGTTACTATAAACATAATTTTATTATAATTAATTTTAAATAAAACAATTATTAAATATTATATTTTATTTTTTAATATATAAAGAAGTTTATTACAACAAATAATACATGTAATTATTTTTATTATTTTTTTTCAACTAAATATAATTTTTACAAAATATCTATAAATTATTTAATATCCCTTAAAAATTTATTTATACTAATTTTAGTGTTAGTTTTTTCATCAACTTTTTTTACTATAACAGCGCAATAAAGGTTAAAATTTCCACATTTCGATGGAACGCTACCAGAAACAACAACAGACCCAGTGGGAATTCTACCATAAAAAATTTTCCCGTTTTCACGATCATAAATTTTTGTACTTTTACTCAAAAAAACACCCATTGAAATAACAGAACCTTCTTCAATAATAACCCCTTCAGCAATCTCTGACCTTGCACCGATAAAACAATTATCTTCAATAATTGTAGGATTATCTTGTATTGGTTCAAGCACACCGCCTATCCCAACACCACCAGATAAATGAACATTTTTACCTATTTGAGCACAAGAACCAACCGTAGACCAAGTATCAATCATTGTCCCTTCATCAATATATGCTCCAATATTTATATAAGATGGCATCAAAACAGTATTTCTCCCGATAAAAACTCCTTTTCGTACAGTTGCAGGTGGTACAACACGAAAACATTCTTTTTTAAACCTATCATGATTATAATCAGAAAATTTCATAGAAATTTTATCAAAATATCTATTTTCTGCAGTTCCAATTACTTTATTATCATTAATAATAAATGATAACAATATAGCTTTTTTTAACCATTGATTAGTAACCCAAACACCAGAAATTTTTTCTGCAACACGTAACTGTCCGGTATCTAACAAATAAATAATTTCCAATACAGATTTTTTTAATTGTGAAGAAACACTATTCGGTGTAATTTTATCTTTAATATCAAACGAATCTTCTATTATTTTTCTTAATTTATGCATTAAAATCCTCTTTAAAAAAATATAATTTGCAACTATTTTAGTTTAAATTTAAAAAACATATTTTTATAAACTTATTTTAATTTTATATAATTTTTATAAAATAGAATAAATATAATATTAACAAAAAGCTTTTTCTTAAACAATTTTTTTTAAAATTTCAAACATATAATTATAAAATACATATAATTGATTAACATTTATTTAAATAATGTTGTTTTATAAAAAATAAAAATCATAATCTAACTAAACAATAAAATATTTTTTAAAAATCAAATTTAAAACAAATAATAATAGTTTTAAAAAAAATATTTTCGATAATTATCCAGAATTAACTAATTTGTTATTAAATTAATAATTAACTTATTAAGTTAAACAAAACAAGATAAATAAACGATTAAATTTATAAGAAATCAATATTTTAAAATATTTATAAAACTTAAAATTTATTTTTTAATTTATCAGAATTAATTTTATTACAAAAAATTTAAGTATAATTTTTAAAAATCTTTTTAAAAAATTAGAATTATATAATTTAATTATTAATTAATTCAATGAAGCAAATTAATTATCAAATTTAAATTCAATATTTTCATAAATACAAATATCTAAAAAATAACTAATTAAAAATTATTCATTAATCAGTACAGATGAAGAAAAAGGTTCATCATCACGTAACGTAAGAATTTCACAACCTTTATTTGTTACTACTAAAGTATGCTCATATTGAGCAGACCAGCTTCTATCTTTTGTTTTTACAGTCCAACCATCACTCATTATTCGTATATTAGAATCACCAAAATTAACCATAGGTTCGATAGTAAAAGCCATTCCTTCCTGTAAAATAATATTTCTATCTTCTGATTCGTAATGAAGAACTTGTGGTTCTTCATGAAAATTTCTCCCAATTCCATGTCCACAATATTCACGTACTATTGATAAATTATATTTTTCAACAAATTCCTGAATTGCTTTTCCAATAGTGTATAAACGTATACCTGGTTTCACCATCAGTATCG
Organism: Candidatus Providencia siddallii; assembly: GCA_001457715.1. GTDB lineage: Bacteria > Pseudomonadota > Gammaproteobacteria > Enterobacterales > Enterobacteriaceae > Providencia_A > Providencia_A siddallii. Next base: position 38,718 of record CVRF01000003.1, read on the forward strand.
CTAAATACAAACTATTTTGAGCTATTTGACAGAGCTTTTTTCCTTGAATTGTTGAATTTCCAACAAAAAACATTTTAGAAGTATCTCCATAAAATCCATCTTTAATTACAGTAACATCTATATTAACTATATCACCGTCTCTTAATATTTTACTATCACTTGGAATACCGTGACATATAACATCATTTACTGATATACAAACAGATTTAGGAAAACCCTTATAATTAAAACACGCAGGAATTGCTTTCTGTACATCAATTATATATTTATGACAAATATAATCAAGTTTAGAAGTTTTAACTCCTGGTATAATATAAGGAGTAATTATTTTTAACACATCTGACGCTAACTTTCCAGCAATACGCATTTTTTGTATGTCTTTTTCAGATTTTATAATAATAGACATATATTATCCAGTATGCAAAATAAAACTAAAAACATAATCATATGTTAATAACATTAATTATTTTTTTAAATTATAAAAAATAATAAATATATAAATTTACTTTATTATATCAAATTTATTGATAAAAAATAACAAAAGTTGGTTTATAAAATATATTTATGATATAAAATAATTCACTTCCATTATTTTAGATCATCTTTTGTATAAAATTAATATATAAATGAACTAATAAAATGGTTGATATTTTGTTTTCAGCTAAATTCACATATTAATATGCATTAATCAATTCACAGACATATTTATATGTTCTTAAAAATAAATAATATATATAAACTAACATTTATAAACATAACACTAAATATTTAAATTTACATGAGGTATTAAATGGAAACCATTTCCATGCACGATATGTTGCAAGCTGGAGTACACTTTGGTCACCAAACTCGCTATTGGAACCCAAAAATGAAACCTTTTATTTATGGTGCCCGCAACAAAATTCATATTATTAATTTAGAAAAAACTATTCCAATGTTTAAAAAAGCTTTATCTGAGCTAACTAAAATAGCTTATTATAAAGGTAAAATTCTTTTTGTTGGTACAAAACGCGCTGCACATGAGGAAATAAAAAAAACTGCTATTGACTGTCATCAATATTTCGTAAGTTATAGATGGCTCGGAGGTATGTTAACTAATTGGAAAACAGTACGTCAATCAATTAATCGTTTAAAAGATCTAGAAAAACAATCACAAGACGGAACTTTTGATAAGTTAACAAAAAAAGAAGCATTAATACATACTCGTGAACTTAAAAAACTAGAAAATAGTCTAGGTGGCATTAAAAATATGGGTGGATTACCTGATGCTTTGTTTATTATCGACGCAGACTATGAACATATTGCTATCAAAGAAGCAAATAACTTAGGTATCCCTGTATTCGCTATTGTTGATACTAACTCAAATCCTAATGGAATTGATTACGTAATTCCTGGAAATGATGACGCTATTCGCGCAATCAGATTATATATGAACATTATAACAGTTACTATTAATAGAAAAAATTTACAAGATACTTCTAACCAAATAGAATGTTTAATAAAAACTGAAATTTAAAATTTTAATTACTATTTTAAATCTAATAAAACTATAATTTACTTACATAATTTTTTAAATTTATCAAAAGATATATTATGAAAATTAAATTCAAAATAGATTTAATAAATAGTAGTTGTTACTATATAATTTTTTTATAAGATATATAGAGGAATAAATTATATGCATGTAACTACAGCTACTTTAATAAAAGAACTACGAAAACTAACTGGATCCGGTATAGTTGAGTGTAAAAAAGCTTTAATTGAAGCAGGTAATAATATTAATTTAGCAATCGACAACTTACGTAAATCAGGTCAAATAATTGCCGCTAAAAAAGCAAATCGCATCACAGCAGAAGGGGTAATTATGATTGAGGTTTTTAATAATGAAAAATCTGGTGCAATAATCGAACTTAATTGTGAAAGTGACTTTGTTTCTAATGAAAAAAATTTTTTAACTTTTGGAAAAAATATTTTAACAACGATAGTTACAAACAAAAATAATAATTTTGATGAATTAAAAATTAAATTTGAAAATTCTCGTGCAATTTTAATTAATAAAATAGGAGAAAACGTAAATATACGTAGAATAGCAATTTTAAATGGTTTACAAATAGGCAGTTATTTACATGGAAAGCGTATTGGTGTTTTAGTTGCTGCTGAAAACGCATCTAAAGAATCATTAAAACATATCGCTATGCATATCGCTGCAAGTAAACCTGAATATATAACTCAAAAAGATATTCCACTTAATATTATCGATCATGAAAATCAAATACAATCAGAAATTGCAATAAAATCTGGTAAATCATATGAAATATCTAAAAAAATAATTGCAGGACGTATTAATAAATTTATGAATGAAATATCTTTAACTGGACAATCTTTCATTATAAACCCAAACAAAACTGTTGGTGATTTTATAAAAGAAAAAAATATAAAAATAACTGAATTTATTCGTTTCGAAGTTGGTGAAGGTATATCAAAAATTAAAACTGATTTCGTATCAGAAGTAGCTAAACTTAGCAAACAATAAAATTGTTAAGCCGTCACAACTTTGACGGCTTAATTTTATAATAGGTTATTCAATCATATTATTTAATATACAATCATACTAACATTAATTTAAGTTTTTAAATACAGTTTGTATTTAATATTTATTTTAAATAAATAACCTATTTAGGAAGCGCAATGACAACTAGCGCAAAACTTATTTATCAACGTATTTTGCTTAAACTAAGTGGTGAAGCTTTACTAGGAAAAGAGTCTTTTGGTATAGATTTTAACGCTTTAACACTTATAGCTCAAGAAATTAAAATACTTGTAAATTTAGGAATACAAATAGGTGTTGTCGTTGGTGGCGGTAATCTATTTCGTGGTTCTGGTTTAATGAAAACAGGAATAAATCGTGTTGTTTGTGATCAAATGGGTATGCTAGCTACTATTATGAATGGACTTGCTATAAAAGATGCTCTTAATCGTATTCATGTAAAAACAAGATTAATGTCAGCAATACCATTAAATAGTATTTGTGATATTTATAACTCAGATTACGCTTTAAAACTATTACATGATAATAATATTATCATTTTTTCTGCAGGAATAGGAAATCCATTTTTTACAACAGACTCTGCTGCATGTTTACGTGGTGTTGAAATTAAAGCTGATATAATATTAAAAGCAACAAATGTTGATGGTGTTTATTCTTCAGATCCAAATAAAGATCATAAAGCAATTATGTATAAAAAATTAAATTTCAAAGAAGCATTAAAACAAGAATTAAGAATTATGGACTTAACAGCGTTTGCATTAGCGCGCGATCATAATTTACCTATTCGTATTTTTAATATGAACAAACCAGATATTTTACGTCGAATTGCGCTTGGTGAAAACGAAGGAACGCTTATTTCTAATGATTAAATCTAAATAAAATAATTAAATATAATATATTAATCCTCATAAATAACTTAGAAAACTCATTCAAATAACCTAGTTTTAAGGATTCAAACGTGATTAACATAATCCATACAAATACTAAAGAACGCATGAAAAAAAGCTTAGATACATTAAAAAACCAAATTAGTAAAATAAGAACAGGATATGCCTCTCCAAACATATTGGATAATATTATGGTAGAATATTACGGAATGCCAGTACCTATTCGTCAATTGTCAAATATAACAGTAGAAAATGCAAACACACTACTAATTTCTATTTTTGATAATAAAGCAGCAAATGCTATTAAAAAAGCTATTTTAACATCAAATTTAGATCTAAACCCATCATTAATAGGTAATATTATTCGAGTTAAAATACCTCCTTTAACTGAAGAACGTAGAAGAAAAATTATCAAAATAATTAAAAACGATGCAGAACAAAATCGCATTGCTATACGTAATATTCGACGTGACGCAAACGATAAAATTAAATCTTTATTTAAAAATAAAGAAATTACTGAAGATGATGAAAAACGCTCACAAAATTACATTCAAAAAATAACAGATGATTTTATAAAAAAAATTGATAAAATTTTAATACAAAAAGAAACTGAATTATTAAAATTTTAATCAATATTGATACTTAAAGCCACAAATGAATGTTTTTAAAAGCATTCATTTGTGGCTTTAAGTATTTACAATATAGTATTAATATAGAGCATTGATCACTATGAAACATATTACTATTTTAGGTTCTACAGGATCAATAGGTACAAGCACGCTTTCTGTAATTCGACAACATTCTGAAAAATTCCAAATTATTGCTTTAGTTGCAAATAAGAATGTAACTTCCATGGCTAAACAATGTCTTGAATTTAATCCAAAATATGCATCATTGATAAATGAAACATCAGCAAAAGCGTTGCGAAATATTTTATCAGAAAACAATTGTAAAACAGAAGTATTATCTGGTAAAAAATCCGCAATTGATCTTGCGGGGTTGGACGAGGTAGATCAAGTAATGGCAGCAATTACTGGAGTTGCTGGATTATTACCAACTTTGTCTGCAATTCGTGGTGGCAAAAGAATTTTACTGGCAAATAAAGAAGCTTTAGTTACCAGTGGGCGTCTATTTTTTAATGCTGTTCATAAATATAATGCAACAGTATTTCCAATTGATAGCGAACATAATGCGATTTTTCAAAGCTTACCAAAAATCATACAAAAACAATTAGGTTTTGCTGACTTATCAGCATCAGGTATTTTAAATATTATTTTAACTGGTTCTGGTGGTCCATTTATAAAAACTCCATTAAAATACTTTAAAAAAATAACTCCAAATCAAGCCTGTAATCATCATAATTGGTCAATGGGACGCAAAATTTCTGTAGATTCAGCAACAATGATGAATAAAGGACTTGAATATATTGAAGCATGTCACTTTTTTAATGCCACCTCAAAACAAATGGAAATAATTATTCATCCTCAATCAATTATTCACTCAATGGTTCGATATATAGATGGAAGTATAATAGCACAATTAGGAATTCCTGATATGAGAACCTCAATTGCATATAGTATGGCTTATCCTAAACGAATTAATTCAGGAACAAAAAATCTCGATTTCACAAACACCTCATCATTGACATTTATTAAACCAGATTTTAAACGTTATCCATGTTTAAAATTAGCAATAAATGCATGTCATCAAGGACAAGCTGCAACAACTGCTTTAAATGCAGCAAATGAAATAAGCGTTGCAGCTTTTCTTGATGGCAAAATTCGATTCACAGATATTGTAAAAATTAATCATAACATCTTAGATAAAGAATATTTCTCTGAACCAAAATCAATTGAAGAAGTTTTACAAATCGATAAATTTATACGTCGTAAAACTATAAAAATAATTTCTAAATTAGAATAATAAAAATTTTACCAATGAACATAAAAATTTTTAATATAGTAACATAAGTTATAAATTAAAAATATTTATTATTATTAAAGTATATGATTATATATTCAATACTAAATGTAATTTAAGGATTTATGTTTAATGAACTATAATACTAAGATTTCATCTAAATCAATAATTCCTAAACATGTAGCTATAATTATGGATGGAAACGGACGATGGGCTAATGAAAAAGGAAATATCAGAATTACAGGTCATAAAGCAGGAATTAAATCAGTACGCAATTCAGTACGTTTTGCAATAACAAATAAAATTAGTTCACTTACACTATATGCTTTTAGTAGTGAAAATTGGAAGAGACCAAAACAAGAAATAAGTTCGTTAATGGATTTATTTATTTTTGCATTAGATACTGAAGTTAAAACATTACATAATAGTAATGTAATACTAAAAATTATTGGTGATACAACACCTTTTAGTGAACACCTTAAAGACAAAATTTTTAAAGCACAAGACCTAACAAAAAATAACGTCGGGTTACACTTAAATATTGCAGCAAACTATGGCGGGCGTTGGGATATAGTCAATAGTGTAAAACAAATATATAAAAAAATAAAAAACGGTGATTTTCCAATTGATGAAATAAACGAAAAAACCATAAATAATCATATTTGTATGAATGATCAAAAAAATGTTGATTTAGTAATTAGAACAGGTGGGGAACAAAGAATCAGTAATTTTTTATTATGGCAAATAGCATATGCAGAATTTTATTTTACAAATGTTTTATGGCCGGATTTTAATGAAATAATTTTTCAAGATGCATTGGATGCATTCAGTAAACGAAAACGCCGTTATGGAGGAACTGAAAATAAATAATGAATTCGTTTAATAAAAAAAAAGAAGATACACTTAAGCACCGTTTAATTACAATAGCTGTATTAATACCACTGGTTATTACTACATTATTTTTACTTTCTCCTACTAAATTTGGATTTGTAATAATTATTATTTGTACATTAAGTGCATGGGAATGGGGACAATTTGCAGGATTCCAGTCACAAACAAAACGTATCGGATTAGCTATAATATTTGCAATAATATTACTTGTAATTCAATTTTCTTTTCAGGATATCACAAATCTTATAAACGAACCAATTATATTTTACAGTTTACTAATAGGTATTATTTGGTGGATTATAGCTATTTTATTAGTAATCACTTATCCTATTTCAGCTTTTTGGAGTAATTCAGTGGTTGCACTGCTTTTATTTTGTTTATTAACTATTATACCTTTTTATTGCGGAATGATGATATTAAGAACTATTAGTTATCAAAATAATACATTTTTTGGAGCTTGGTTATTATTATATATAATGCTGTTAGTTTGGGGATCTGACTCAGGAGCTTATGCGTTTGGTAGAACTATAGGGCGTAATAAATTAGCACCAAAAATCTCCCCAGGTAAAACATGGGAAGGTTTATTCGGTGGATTGATTGTATCAGAAATAATTTCGTTATTATTTATATCAATAACACCAATATATATTATACCAAATTATTTACTATCAACATCAATTATTGTTGTTGTAATATCTGTTTTCGGTGATTTAGCTGAAAGCATGTATAAACGACAATCTGGTATCAAAGATAGTAGTAATTTAATACCAGGACATGGCGGAATTCTTGATAGAATTGATAGTTTAACAGCCGCTGTTCCTGTTTTTGCAGGATTAAATTTATTAATTTTTAAATGGTTTGGTTTTTAGGAGGATAAATGGAATTAATTTTAAATATAACCCTTTTTATTATTACATTAAGTATATTGATAACTGTACATGAGTTTGGTCATTATTTGGTAGCACGCAGATGTGGTGTTCATATTGAACGATTCTCTATTGGATTTGGTAAAATTTTATTTAGTAAAATCAATAAGAATTGTACAGAATTTATATTAGCTATCATTCCTCTTGGTGGTTATATAAAAATGTTAGATGAACGAATTGACTATGTAATTCATGAAAAACGACATATGGCTTTTAATAATAAAACAATATGTCAAAAAGCTGCAATTGTTAGCGCAGGACCTATTGCTAATTTTTTATTAGCTGTTATTGTCTATTGGATAGTATATTTAATTGGTGCTCCAACAACACGATTAATAATAGAAAATATAAAACCAGGTTCAATAGCTGAAGCTGCAAATTTCACACCAAAAATGGAGATAATATCAATTAATGATATTGAAATGCATGATTGGAATTCTGTTAAAATAGCTTTAACTTCTAAAACAAATAATAATTTATTTACAATAAAAGTTATACCTAAAGGGTATAACAAAACAATAACTAAAACTATTAATTTAACAAAACATAAATTCAATCAAGAGAAACAAAATCCAATATTTGATATTGGTATAATACCGATATTAACAAAAATAAATTATATTGTAAAAAAAATAGAAAAAGAAACACCAGGTGAACGTGCTGGTTTAATGATTAACGATAAAATCGTAAATATAAATGGGAAACAATTTAATAATTTTAATTTAATTACTGATATTATTCGTGATAATCCTGGTGTACCACTAAAATTAACTGTAAATCGTGATAACAAGTTAATATCATTAATATTAATTCCAGATAATAAAAAAAATAAAAATAATAAACAAATTGGATTTGCTGGAATCAAACTTTCAATTTTAAATTTATCTGATAAATACATAAAAAAAGACAAATATGGATTTTTCACAGCATTTTATAAAGCAATCGAAAAAACATGGCAATTAATAAGTTTAATAGTAAAAATGGTTTATAAAATATTTATTGGAGATATAAAAATCAATAATTTAGGTGGTCCAATATCTATTGCTAAAGGCGCAGGAGTTTCGGCTAAATTAGGTATTGTGTATTATTTAATATTTATCGCATTTATTAGCGTAAATTTAGGTGTTATTAATTTACTTCCATTATCTATTTTAGATGGAGGTCATTTATTTTTTTTAATTATTGAAAAAATTAAAGGTAGCCCTGTATCCGAACAAATACACAATATTAGTTTTAAAATAGGCTTAATCGCATTAATTTTATTAATAGGAATTTCTATTTTTAATGATTTTTCTATGTTCTAATTTCAAAGTATATAACAATGGTGATAAAAAAAATCCTAATAGCAAGTTTATTTATAACTAGTATTAACGCATACTGTTCAAATAAATTTATAGTAAAAGATATTCATCTTGAAGGCCTACAAAGAATTAGTATTAATACTGTATTACTTAATATACCGATAAAAATCGGTGATTTAATAAATAACGACGATATAAGCTTATCAATTCGTAATTTATTTTTAACAGGTAATTTCGAAGATATTAAAGTATCTCGTGACGGAAATTCACTTTTTTTTCAATTAAAAGAACTACCAATTATATCCAATATTTCTTTTAAAGGTAACAAATATATTAATAGTGACATTATTAAGCATAATCTAGATGAATTTAATATCAAAATAGGAGAAACATTAAACTATATAAAAATTTTAAATATAAAAAAAGATCTAGAAAGTTTCTATATTAATATCGGTAAATTTAATACAACAATAGAACCAAATATCACAAAATTACCAAGAAATCGAGTTAATTTAGAATTTATTTTTTCTGAAAGTAAAACCGCAAAAATTAAACAAATTAATATTATTGGAAATAAGTATTATAAAACTGCAGAATTAATAAACAAATTACAATTACGCGATCATATTTTTTTGTGGAATATTTTTGCAAATAAAAAATATCAAAAACAAAAACTCAATGATGATTTAGATAGAATAAAAAATTTTTATCTTGAACAGGGTTATGCATGCTTTAAAATTAATTCTACTCAAATAAATTTAAGTTCAAATAAAAAAGATATTTATATAACAATTAATATTAAAGAAGGTAAAAAATATAATATTTCCAATATCGAAATTATCAATAATAATTTAGAGTATTTGAGTGATATCAAAAAACTTTTGACTATTAAACAAGGTTCAATGTATAACATCGCTAAAATAATAAATGTAGAAAATAAAATTAAAGAATTATTAAATAAATATGGATATGCTTATCCGCAAATTACTATAAAATCTGAAATCAATGATGAAAATAAAACTATAAAATTATATTTAAACATTAATCCAGGCAAACGTTTTTATGTTAGAAACATTTATTTTCGAGGTAACTACATAACTAAAGACTATGTTTTACGTAGAGAAATACGGCAAATAGAAGGTACATGGCTTCAAAATAACCTCGTTGAATTAGGTAAAGAACGTTTAAATCGAACAGGTTTCTTTGAAAGTGTTGATATTGAAACACAACCTGTACCTAATATTATAGATCAGATAGATCTTATATACAAAGTTAAAGAAAGAAATATAGGTTCAATAAACCTTGGTCTTGGATTTGGAACAGAAAGTGGTATAAGTTTTCAAATCGGAGCAATACAAAATAATTGGTTAGGAACAGGTAACGAAGTTGCTATTAACGCAAATAAAAACAATTACTCAACTAATATTGACTTATCTTTTACTGATCCATATTTTACTATTAACGGTATTAGCGTAAATAATAGATTCTATTATAATAATTTTAATGCAAAAAATGCTGATTTATCTAGTTTTAATAATAAAATATATGGTTTTGAAAACTTTTTTATTTTTCCGTTTAACGAATATAATTATTTTCGTATAGGTCCAAGTTATGTTAAGAATAATTTATCCAACATGCGGCCACAAGCATCTATGTGGCATTACTTTAATTCAATGGGTATATACCCAACAATTAACGAAAATGGTCGTAATAAAGAATTATTTAAAGCAAATGAAATTACATTAAATGTAGGATGGATATTTAATTCATTAGATCAAAATTTTTTCCCAACTTCTGGTAAGAAAACAAATATATCATGTAAAGTCACAACTCCTGGTTCAGATAATAAATATTATAAAATATGGTTTAATTTATCTAAATATTATCCTCTAAATAATGATAAAACCTGGATTTTTTTATTCCGAGGTCAAACTGGTTATGGCACTGGATTTAATAATAAGCAAATGCCATTTTTTGAAAATTTTTACGCAGGTGGATCAAACACTATTCGTGGTTTCCGTTTAAATAATATTGGTCCTAAAGCTATTTATTTAAAACGTAATTCAACAACAGGAAAGATTGAACCAGAATCAAATAATCAATCAAATGACGCAATTGGTGGAAATGCAATATATACAATGACGTTTGAATTAATTACACCAACACCATTTATAGATGAAAAAAATTTAAATTCAATACGAACTTCTATTTTTATAGACGCAGGTACTGTATGGGATACCAACTGGTATAATATTAATTCTGATTGGCGAAAAGAAATAATTAACAACAACACATCAAAAAGTATTCATGCTTCCATTGGTGTAGCTCTACAATGGATTTCACCTATTGGTCCATTAATCTTTTCTTATGCTCAACCAATAAAAAATACTGGACATAATAATGCAGAACAATTTCAATTTAATATTGGTAAGACTTGGTAAATATTAACATACATAATATATTAAGGAGTTTCATGTGAAAAGAGTACTACATATAATCATTACAAGTATTATATTATTAACATCAAAATATGTTTATGCTGAAAAAATAGCTATTGTAAATATTGGTGAAATATTTCAAAAAATGCCTGATAGAGAATCTGTCACTAAAGATCTGGAAAATGAATTTAAAAGTCGCTCAACAGAGCTAAAAAATTTAGAAAAAGATTTACAAATACATATAGATAAATTACAACGCAACAGTTCATCCTTAAAACAAACTGAACGAACAAATCTCGAATCAGAACTAATAGTTAAGCGTAATCAATTTGCTGATAAAGCTCACAAATTTGAAGAAGACACAAGACGTCGTCAATCTGAAGAACGTAATAAGATATTATTGCGTATACAAGATGCTATTAAAATAATTGCAGATAAAAAAGGATACGATATTATTATTGACACAACATCAATTGCTTACGCAAAAGATAGCTTAGATATTACAAATCAGGTTCAAAAACAGGTTAAATAAAAATGTCTTCAATTAAATTAATTAATATTGCTAAACAAATCAATGCTAAATTACATGGAGATGGTGATATTATCATAACTAACATAGCTCCTATATATTCAGCAAATAACAAACAAATAACATTTTTATCTGATAACCGATATATCAACTATATTGCTAACTGTAATGCTGCTGCAATTGTTTTAAAAGAAAAAAATCTTTATGCTTGTAAAATTGCCGCATTAGTTGTTGAAAATCCTTATATTGCTTATGCTTATATAGCTCAAATGTTTAATAATACACCATTACCAGCAGAATACATACATCCATCTGCACAAATATCTTATGATGCAAAGATAGGAAATAATGTATCAATTGGAGCTAACTCTATTATAGAAACAGGTGTAATAATAAATAATGACGTAATAATTGGTGCTGGTTGTTTTATTGGAAAAAACACACAAATAGGTAAAGAAACTCGTTTATGGGCAAATGTCAGTGTTTATCATAATATTGAAATAGGACAACAATGTATAATTCAATCCAATACTGTTATAGGAGCTGACGGATTCGGGTATGCTAATGATAATGGTAATTGGATAAAAATTCCTCAACTAGGAAGAGTTATTATAGGAAATAAAGTTAAAATCGGAGCAAACACTACAATTGATCGAGGAGCACTTGATAATACAATAATAGGTAATGGAGTTATTATAGATAATCAATGTCAAATAGCACATAATGTTATTATTGGAGATAACACAGCTATTGCTGGCGGGGTTATTATGGCTGGAAGTGTAAGAATTGGAAAATCTTGTATGATTGGTGGTGCAAGTGTTATTAACGGTCATATAGATATTTGTGATGAAGTAATTATAACTGGAATGGGAATGGTTATAAAATCAATAAATAAACCTGGAGTTTATTCATCTGGTGTTCCTTTACAGCTCAATAAAGATTGGCGTAAAACAGCCACTTTAATCTTAAATATCAACTTGATTAATAAACGACTAAAAACAGTTGAACGTAAATTAAATAACCAAAATCAAAAAAAACAGTAATAGCCTTGTAATTCAGGCTAAAATAATCATCTGAGTTACGTTTTCCGGCCTGCCATTTAACCTAATTTATGGTTATAAAGCAGGCCGATTCATTAATTAAATTATATTAATAAACAGGAAGATTATTTCGATGAGTGATAATCATACTCTGAATATAGAAGAAATCTTAGAATTACTTCCACATCGTTATCCATTTCTTTTAGTGGATCGTGTATTAAATTTTAAAAAAGGAAAATCATTACGTGCAGTAAAAAATATCTCGTTTAATGAAATGCTTTTTCAAGGACACTTTCCTGGAAAACCAATTTTTCCAGGAGTATTAATTTTAGAAGCAATGGCGCAAGCAACAGGTATTCTAGCATTTAAAAGTTCAGGAAAACTCGAACAAGATGAATTATACTATTTTGCTGCAATTAATAACGCGCGATTTAAACGCCCTGTTTTACCTGGAGATCAAATGATCTTAGAGGTTGAATTTATCAAAGAACGCCGGGGTGTCGCTCGTTTTAAAGGTATTGCAAAAGTTGATGGAGAAATAGTCTGTGAAGCAGAAATGATGTGTGCTCGTCGTCGTGAGAACTGATATGATTGATAATACAACTTATATACATCCTTCATCTATCATAGAAAATAAAGCTATTGTTGGAAGAAATGTCCGTATCGGGCCTTTTTGTTACATAGGAGCTAACGTAAAAATTGGAGATAATACTGAATTAAAATCTCACATTGTTATTAATGGATATACAAAAATTGGTTGTGATAATATTATATTTCAATTTGCATCAATTGGTGAAATCAATCAAGATCTGAAATATAACGGTGAACCAACACGATTTGAAATTGGTAATAGAAATTGTATAAGAGAAAATGTAACTATCCATAGAGGAACTTCACAAGGTGGTGGTGTAACTAAAATTGGAGACGATAACTTATTAATGGTTAATGTACATATAGCCCATGATTGTACAATTGGAAATAATTGTATTATTGCAAATAATGGAACATTAGGTGGACACGTTACAATTGGTGATTATGCAATAATAGGTGGTATGACTGCTATTCATCAATTTTGTAAAATTGGTGCTCATGTAATGGTTGGAGGTTGCTCAGGTGTAGTACAAGATATACCGCCTTATATAATAGCACAAGGAAATCATGCAACTCCGTTTGGGTTAAATCTTGAAGGACTAAAACGTCGTGGTTTTAACAAAGAATCGTTATATGCTATTCGTAATGCATATAAAATATTATATTCTTCAGGGAAATCATTAAAAGAAGCACGAGAAGCTATCTCTGAAATAGCTAAAACAAATGCACATGTAAAAATATTCAGTGATTTTTTAAAAGATTCTTCTAAATCTAAACGTGGAATTATTCGTTAAAATTATAGCACTTAATTACGAATTACTTAAAGGAGTTAATTCTGTGAATAATAAACAACAATCACTTGTAATTGGAATAGTATCTGGAGAAATATCTGGTGATATCCTCGGAGCTAATCTTATACGCAAATTTAAAGAAAAGGTACCTAATACTCGTTTTATAGGAGTACCTGGTCCGTTAATGAGAACAGAAGGATGTGAGGTTTTATATAAAATGGAAGAATTTGCAGTAATAGGATTTAATGATATTTTAAAAAAAATATTTAAATTTTTACTAATTCGTAAAAAACTTATTAAATATTTTAATAAATTTAAAATAGATCTTTTTATAGGTATAGATGCACCAGATTTTAATCTAAATCTTGAAAAACATTTAAAATCAAAAGGTATTAAAACAATACATTATGTTAGCCCATCTATCTGGGCATGGAGAAAAAAACGAATTATTAAAATAAAAAAATCAACTAACCTTATTTTAGTACTTTTACCGTTTGAAAAAGCAATTTATGATAAATTCAATATAAAATGTTGTTTTATTGGTCATAGTGCAGCTGATGAAATTCCACTAAAACCAAATAGAGATGAAGCAAGAATTAAACTTAACATTCCAAAAAACGTAAAATGTTTAGCTATCTTACCAGGAAGCAGATATTCTGAGATTGAAATGTTGAGCGGTATATTTTTAAAAACAGCTAAAATTTTACAAAAACAATTTACAGATTTACACATAATTGTTCCACTAGCAAACAAACTATGTCGACAAAAATTTGAAGATATTAAAAAAACAATTTTAATAGACGCACCAATTTTATTTTTAGATGGACAAGCTAGAGACGCAATGACAGCTGCAAATGTAACCTTATTAACATCAGGAACCGCATCTCTAGAATGTATGTTAACAAAATGCCCTATGATAGTGGCTTATAAAATGAAATTATTTTGGATCGCAAAAATTTTAGTAAAAACACCATATATCTCACTACCTAACATTTTAGCTCAAAAGGAGATAGTAAAAGAATTTTTACAAAAAAAATGTCAACCAGATAAAATAGCACAACAATTAATTCCTCTTTTTAATGAAGATAAAAATATTTTTAAATTAAAACAAACATTTTTAAAATTACATAATTTAATACGTTGTGATTCTGATAATAAAGCAGTTAATGCAATATTAAAATTAATTAAAAACTGATAAATTAATATTTTAAAATTATTTAAACTAATTAATATCAATAATATATTATTAATTAAAAATTTAATACAATACACATTGTGTGTTAAATATAAATTTTTAAAACAATTTTAATTAAAATTAATCATATTAAAACTCATAAAAAAAATAAAATTTATTATAAAAAACTATTTTAATTACATTATATATATAATTTAAATACTTTATTTTAAATTGATTTAATTAATCAATTTAATTAAATAACATATCTGAAATAAAGCAAATTTAAATAAAAATTTAATCTAACAACATTTATATTTATCATGACTCAACCTAATTTTATTCATTTACGTGTACACACTGATTATTCAATGATTAATGGTTTGATAAAAATAGAAACATTAATCAAAAAAATTTCTGATATGAAAATGCCATCAATTGCAATTACAGATTTTACAAATTTTTTTGGATTAATTAAATTTTATGATGCAACACATAAAGCGGGAATTAAACCAATTATTGGAGCTGATTTTTATGTTGAAAATGATATTTTTTGCAATAGTATTTCTCATTTAACTGTACTAGCTCGCAATAATGAAGGGTATAAAAATATGAATTTATTAATTTCAAAAGCATATCAAAAAGGATATAAAGCAATTGGTCCTACAATTCAACGTGATTGGCTAATAGAACATAAAGATGGATTAATATTACTTTCTGGAGGGCGAAAAGGAGATATTGGTCAATCGTTATTACACAAAAATTATGATTTAACTAATAAATGCGTTGAATTTTATAAACAATATTTTCCTGATTATTACTATTTAGAACTAATAAGAACAGGACGCGATAATGAAGAAAAATATTTATATGAAGCAATAAAATTAGCCTCTAAAAAAAAAATACCGGTTGTTGCTACTAACGAAGTATGTTTTTTTAATAAAGAAGATTTTGATGCACATGAAATACGTGTTGCAATCCACGATGGATTTGTTCTTAACAATCCAAAGCGTCCAAAAAATTATAGTCCATATCAATATTTACGATCAGAAAAAGAAATGTGTGATTTATTTTCTGATATTCCAGAAGCATTAATAAATAGTGTAGAAATTTCAAAACGATGTAATGTCACTATTCATTTAGGAAAACATTTTTTACCACAATTTCCAACAGGTGATGTAAAAACAGAAACTTTTTTAATTTTACAATCAAAAAAAGGATTAGAAGATCGCCTACGTTCAATTTATCCAGATGAAAACATTAGAGTTAAAAAACGTTTTAAATATGACAATCGTTTAAATTCTGAACTCAAAGTAATTAATGAAATGGGATTTCCAGGTTATTTTCTCATAGTAATGGAATTCATTCAATGGTCTAAAGATAATAAAATACCAGTTGGTCCTGGACGTGGATCTGGTGCTGGATCACTTGTAGCTTATGCACTTAAAATTACAGACTTAGATCCATTAGAATTTAATTTAATCTTTGAAAGGTTTCTTAATCCTGAACGGATTTCAATGCCAGATTTTGATGTTGATTTTTGTACAGAAAAACGTGATAAAGTAATCGAACATGTTTCTAACATGTATGGCCGTAATGCTGTTTCACAAATTATTACATTTGGAACAATGGCAGCAAAAGCGGCTATTCGTGATGTCGGACGTGTACTCGGATATCCATATGGTTTTGTCAATCAAATATCTAAATTAATTCCTACTGATCCAGGTATAACACTGGATGAAGCTTTCAAAAATAAGCTCGAATTAATAAAAATTTATAAAAATAATGAAGAAGTTAAAGAAATTATTAATATGGCTCGTAAATTAGAAGGAACTATACGTAATGTTGGTAAACATTCTGGTGGAATTATTATTGCTCCAACTAAAATAATAGATTTTTCTCCATTACATTATGACTCTAAAGGAAACAACCCTGTAACTCAATTTGATAAAAATGATATTGAATATGTAGGATTAATAAAATTTGATTTTCTTGGGTTACGCACTTTAACTGTTATTGATTTAGCATTAGATATGATCAATACATCTCGTATTAAAAATAAATTAAAATCTATCAATATAAAAACAATTCCATTAAACGATAAAAAAAGTTTTAATAAGTTACGGTCTTCAGAAACAACAGGAATATTTCAATTAGAATCAAATGGAATGAAAGATCTAATAAAACGACTTAAACCAGATTGCTTTGAAGATATTATTGCACTTGTAGCACTTTTTCGTCCAGGACCTTTACAATCAGGAATGGTAGATAATTTTATTAATCGTAAACGTGGTTATGAAGAAATTTTTTATCCTGATAAAAAATGGCAACACAAACTATTAAAACCAGTTTTAGAGTCAACATATGGTATTATCTTATATCAAGAACAAGTAATACAAATAGCTCAAGTAATAGCTGGATACACATCAGGTGAAGCTGATATATTACGACGTGCTATGAGTAAAAAAAAACCTGAAGAAATGTCTAAACAACGCTATATTTTTAAAAAAGGTGCAATAAAGAACAAAATAAATGAAGAATTATCAATGAAACTTTTCGATTTAGTAGAAAAGTTTGCTGGTTATGGATTTAATAAATCTCATTCTGCTGCATATGCGTTAATTTCTTATCAAACTATATGGTTAAAAACTCATTATCCAGCAGAATTTATGGCAGCATTAATGACTGCAGATATAGATAATACTGATAAAATAATTATTTTAATCGATGAATGTTTAAGAATTGGATTAAAAATATTACCACCAGATATAAACAATGGATTTTATAATTTTAGTGTAAATAAAAATAATGAAATTATTTATGGTATAGGAGCAATTAAAGGGATAGGTAAAACACATGTATATGAAATTATTAAAAATCGTCAACAAAATGGAGTTTTTAAAGGAATATTTGATTTTTGTAAACGCATTGATATTAAAAAAATTAATAGTAAAATTATAGAAAAATTAATTATGGCAGGGGTTTTTGATAGCTTTTGTATTCATAGAGCAGCATTAATACTATCTCTTAATTATGCATTAAAAATTAAAAAACAATATAACCAAACCATTATGCAATCTGATATGTTTGGAATAAATACATTAATTTCTAAATATAATACAGAAATAACAAACACCCCAAAATTATCTAATAAAATAATTCTTGACAAAGAAAAAGAAGTTCTAGGTTTTTATTTAACAGGTCACCCAATAACAGAATATCTAAATAAAATTAAGTTTTATACTAATGGATTTAAAATAAAAAATATAAATAAAACACATTACGGTAAAATAGTAACAATCGCAGGTTTAATTATTTTTGTTAAGATTACATCTATAAAAAACGGAAATAAAATTTGTATATGTAAACTTGATGATAATTCAGGAAGATTAGATCTTATTTTATTTCCTGATGTATTCAATACATATATTAAATTACTTAAAAAAGACAGTATTATAATAGCTACAGGTCGGATAACAATTGATAATTTTAATGGTAATAATAAAATGATAACTAACAAAATAACTGAAATTAAAAAATAAAATATACTAAAACTTTTTTATAAATAAACTTTAAATAAATCTCATTATTTTTTTAAATAAAAATTTGTAACGTTAATATTTTTATTTATATAATATAAATAATAAATTATTTTTAATATTTATTAAATAAAGAATTAATAATAATTAAAATTATACTAAACAGGAATACTATGTTAGATTTTCTTGATTTTGAACAACCTATTGCTGAATTAGAAGCAAAAATTAACTCTTTAACATCACTTTGTAATCAAGATAAAAATAATGAAGTTATAATCAATTTACGTAAAAAAAGTATAGATATGACACAAAAAATTTTTTCAAATCTTAATGCTTGGCAAATCACAAAATTAGCGCGACATCCACAAAGACCTTATACTTTAGATTATATTTCACATATTTTTACAAAATTTCAAGAACTTGCAGGTGATAGAGCTTATGCTGATGATAAAGCAATTATTGCAGGCATAGCCCGTATAAACAATAGACCTATTATGATCATAGGTCATCAAAAAGGACGTGAGATAAAAGAAAAAATAAATCGTAATTTTGGAATGCCAGTACCTGAAGGTTACCGTAAAGCATTACGCTTAATGAAATTAGCTGAACGATTTCATTTACCTATTATTACTTTTATTGATACACCAGGAGCATACCCAGGTGTTGGTGCTGAAGAACGTGGACAATCTGAAGCAATAGCAAATAATTTACGTGAAATGTCTAGATTATCAGTTCCAATAATATGTATTATTATAGGAGAAGGAGGTTCTGGTGGAGCATTAGCTATAGGTGTTGGTGATAAGCTAAATATGCTACAATACAGTATTTACTCTGTTATATCTCCAGAGGGATGCGCATCTATTTTATGGAAAACTGCAGATAAAGCATCATTAGCTGCTGAAGCAATGGGTATCACTGCTATTCGCTTGAAAGAATTAAAATTAATTGATAATATAATCATAGAACCATTAGGAGGAGCACATCGTGATTATTCAAAAATTTCATTATCATTAAAACAACAAATTATAAAAGATCTAACTGAATTAGATGATTTAGATATTAAATCATTAAAAAAACGCAGATATCAACGTTTAATGGAATATGGATATTGTTAATTTTATTTATTAAATTTAATATCCATAAAATTTAAAAAATAATCTAAAAACTTTTTTTCATAGATAAAATTAAAATTTCAAACAATATTTAATATTAATAAAAATTTAATGTTAACACAATCTCAAATAATTATACAGCGTGTTTACAACAAAATCAGTTGTTTTAAAAATCTATTGATTGGTTTTAGCGGTGGGTTAGATTCTACAGCTTTATTACATATTTTATTTAAAATAAAAAAATTAAATAATACTAAATTAAATATTCGAGCAATTCATGTTAATCACGGTTTAAGTGATAAATCAAATCAATGGGAAATCCATTGTAATAAAATTTGTAAACAATTACAAATTCGTTTTATATATCGACGCATTTTAATTGAATCAACAAAAAATAACATTGAAGCTACAGCTCGAGAAGCTCGTTATAAAGCATATAGTGATGAACTGAATTCAAGAGAAGTAATGATTACGGCTCATCATTTAAATGATCAATCAGAAACTTTCTTATTATCATTAAAACGTGGCAGCGGACCAGCTGGATTATCTTCTATGTATGAAAAAACTGCATTTAAAAAAACAACATGGATTATCCGTCCGTTACTAACAACTTCACGTAGTGACCTAGAAAAATATGTATCGGAAAATCAATTAATTTACATCAAAGATGATACCAATAGAAATAGTCGTTATGATAGAAATTATTTGCGTTTACATGTAATGCCTTTATTGTATAAACGATGGCCTCATTTACCTAAAATGATAGCACGAAGTGCTTTTTTATGTGGAGAACAAGAATTTTTATTAGATGAATTATTACAAAATAGACTAATTGAGTTATTAAACAATAATGGTGAAATATCAATATATAAGCTACAAACATTTTCTAAAGCAAAAAGAAACGCCTTAATTCGTCGTTGGGTAAAATTATATCAATTACCTGTCCCTTCTTTTGATAAAATAGAAAAAATTTGGTCTGAAGTTGCATTAGCAAAACAAGATGCGAATCCTATTAATCGATTCGGTCAAATAGAAATCAGGCGTTATAAAGGAAACTTATCGATTGTTAAACATATTAATAAGTTATTAGGTAAACAATATAACTGGGATTACCATGAATCATTCGAATTACCAGAATCTCTTGGTATACTAAAAATAATAAAGTATGGAAAAATACGGCTACCTAAAGACAATGAAAAAATAACTGTACGATTTGGTTTACAAGGAAAAATAAATATAGTTGGTTTAAGTTATTCTAAAAAAGCAAAAAAAATATGGCAAGAACAAAACGTTCCACCATGGATGCGTGAGAGAATACCATTAATTTATTATAATAATAAATTAATAACTGCTGTTGAATACTTTATAACACAAGAAGGATCAATTAATTCTGAAAATATTGGTATTTCAATTAATTGGGAAAAATTTAATTTTTTCAATATTTGTTCTCAATAAAAATTTTACTAAAACATATTTACAATATGTAAAAATATTTTTATATAAATAAATCTAAATAAATTGTTATTACAATCATTATTCATCATTATGAATAATGATTAAATTTTAATTCAATAAAATAAAATTTATATAATGAAATTATCAATATTATGTTTTTTAAACAAAACAATGTGCTAATTTTTCTTTTAAAAAAAAAATAATATTATCAACTTCAATAAGCTTTTTGTCATTACTACAACGTTCTCTGTACTCTACTTTATTTTTATTTAAATTATGCTCTCCTATAATTATTAAATAAGGAACACCAATTAATTCCATATCAGAAAACATAACACCAACTCTCTCATTGCGATCATCTAAAATAACGTCAATTCCACTTCTATTTAATTTTATGTATAAATCTTCTGCGACTTTTCTAACACGATAAGAGCGATATATATCTATTGGTAATATTGCAACTTGAAATGGAGCTATAACATCAGACCAAATAATTCCACGATCATCATGATTTTGTTCAATAGCAGCTGCTATAATTCTAGTAATACCTATACCATAACATCCCATTGTTATAATTTGATTCCTACCTTTTTTATCTTGTACTGATACATTAATTATTTCTGAATACTTAGTACCTAATTGAAAAATATGACCAATTTCAATACCACGTTTTATTTTCAATATACCTTTACCATCTGGGCTCATATCTCCATCAACAACATCACGTAAATCATACTCTTCTGGTAAAGGTAAATCTCGTAACCAATTAATCCCAATATAATGTTTTCCTTTAATATTTGATCCAGAAATAAAATCATTCATTACTATAACACTACGATCTGCAATAATCGGTATTGATATATTTACTGGACCTAAAAATCCAGGATCGGCATTTATAATATCTTTTATTTCTTTTTTAGTTGCAAACTGCAATGGACTAGTAACTAAAGGATGCTTTTCTGCTTTTATTTTATTAAGTTTATGATCACCTCGAATTAATAACGCAATTAAATGATTAGATGAATTTTCATTTGCATGAACAATTAATGTTTTAACTATTTTATCTATCGGAAAATTAAATTGTTTTACTAAATCATTAATTGTTTTGATATTAATAGTATCAATTATACTCATTTTTTTAGCTGGTTTTTTATAAGATAAAGATGGTAAAACTGCTTCTGTAAATTCAATCTTTTCTACAAAATCAGATTCAGTAGAAAAAACTATACTATTTTCACCATTTTTAACAATTACTTGAAATTCATGAGAGATACTACCACCTATTGATCCTGTATCTGCTTTAACAACATAAAATTTTAACCCAATACGAGAA
Source organism: Candidatus Providencia siddallii (assembly GCA_001457715.1). Taxonomy (GTDB): domain Bacteria; phylum Pseudomonadota; class Gammaproteobacteria; order Enterobacterales; family Enterobacteriaceae; genus Providencia_A; species Providencia_A siddallii. Next base: position 61,193 of record CVRF01000003.1, read on the forward strand.
AAAATTTTTTTATAAGTATCATACATAATATTATAAGTCTTTTGCAATGACTCATGATCAATATGAAAAGAATACGCATCTTTCATTATAAATTCACGTGATCTCATCACACCATAACGAGGACGAACTTCATCACGAAATTTAGTTTGTATTTGAAATAAATTCAATGGTAATTGCTTATATGAAATAACTAAATCACGAATTAAATTACTAATAACCTCTTCATGTGTAGGTCCAAGTATAAAATTCCTATTATTACGATCAACAAAACGAAATAATTCTGAACCATATAACTCTAAACGTCCACTTTTTCGCCATAAATCTACAGGTTGAACAACAGGTAAAAATAATTCAATAGCACCTATTTTTTCCATTTCTTTTCGAATAATATTTTCTATTTTTCTTAAAACACGTAGCCCTGTTGGCAACCAACTATAAATACCAGAAGAAATATTATATATCATTCCTGCACGTAACATTAATTTGTGACTAATAGCTTCTGCGTTTAAAGGGGTTTCTTTTAAAGTTGATAGTAAATATTTACTAGTACGCATTATTACACTCCACTTTATATAAAACAATAATTATGCAGCAATATTTTATAATTATTAAAATTAAAATTAATCTTTATTTTAAAAAATCATCTAATTAAAATAAATATTTTTATATAACAATATTTTTTATTAAAATATTTTTAAATATTTAATATTTTATAAAAATATTATAATAAAATTTAAGTATTATATTTCTATATATTAAAAAATAATTTTTTTTTATATAAAAAATTAAAAATTAAAAATATTTTTAAGGATAAATAATAAACTAAAGATAATACTAAAATAATATATAATATATTAAATAATAAACCTTATATAAATATTTTATTAAAATACTAATATTTAATAAAATTAAATATAAAAAATAAATTTCCGCATAAAATTTTTTATTTTATTTTAAATAAAAAAAATAAACAATATTTATTTTATTAATTAATAATAGATAATTAAAACATATAAATATCTAACACTTTAAATACAAATTAATCTAATTAATGCAAAATTATTTTTTTAAACTTATTTAATAAAAATTATTTATTAAGTTTATTTTTATATAAAAATAAACTTAATTTAAGGAATAAATATTGAATAAAATCACACCAGCAATATTTCTAGATAGAGATGGAACAATTAATATTGATTATGGTCATGTATATAAAATAAACGATTTTCAATTTATTGAAGGATCTATTGAAGCAATGCTTAAATTCAAAACAATGGGATATGCAATAGTAGTTGTAACAAATCAATCTGGAATTGGGTTGGGGATTTATACAGAAAAACAATTTTTACAACTATCTAAATGGATGAATCAATTTCTCGCTGATTGCGGCATTAATCTTGACGGTATTTTTTTTTGTCCACACCATCCAGACGCTAAATATAAAAAATACAGACAAAAATGTAAGTGTCGTAAACCAGAACCTGGGTTATTATTAGACGCACAATTATTTTTAAATATTGATGCGGCATCTTCTATTATGATTGGAGATAAATATACCGATATATTAGCAGGTAAAGCTGCTAATATAAAAACCAATGTTTTAGTTACTAGTAATAATTTAAAAACAAATGAATCAATGACAAATGCAGATATTATTATCAATAGTATTGCGAATTTACCAGAAAAACTTTTTAAATAAAAAATCTGAATTTTTTCTAAAATTATTTTACAATAAAAACTTATTTAATTTATATATTGAAAATATAATTCAATATAAACATTAATATTTAATTTTAAAAAAATTAAATTTCTTTTAAATTTATAAATTTTATAAAATTTGATTAATAATTTTATCAACATGAATCCGACGTATTCTACGTATTAATTTTTTAATTTTTATTGGGTATTCATGAATGTTTTCTAATTCAGTGTAATGCTTAATAACTTTAGTATAAGTACGAATATAATTCAATTCATTTCGTCGTTGATTAACTAACTCTTCTTTAGGATCATGAATAAGAATCGCGTTCTCAAGATCTAATCTTAACGCTCTAGGATTTAAATTATTTCCAGTAATTAACTGCCAACAATTATCAACCCATATACCTTTTAAGTGATAAGTATTATTTCCATCTCTCCAAATACGGATAACAAGTTGATTACTATCAATAAAATATTGAAAGCTTCTCATGAAATATTTTAAATTTATTTCATATAAATAAGGAAGAATGCTAATTATTTTAAATTTCTTCTCTGGAGAAGAATAAAAATCATTTGCAGTTTTATCTCCAACAATAATTTCTATTTTTTTACCATTATATAATAACTTATTAATAATCCTAACAAATACTGCAGGAAGATTAAAGTACGGCGTACACATAATTAATTTATCTGTTGTTGATCCAATTAAATTAATAATAACACGATTTAATTTACTTTTTTTCCCTAAACCAACAAAAGGAGATACAGAAAGAACATCATTATTTGCGTTACCAATAAAATGATAAGATGAATTTTTTAAGTTAATACGAAATTGTTTAATTAAACGTTTAAAATCTACTGTTTTAGGAAGAGATAAAGTATTAAATAATTGGATTGCTTTAGATTGCAGTAAAGTTTCATCTATAAATTGCTTCATTATTATAGTTAATTCACTATTTTTTATTAAAAAATATCTATCATACCGATATTTTTTGTCATTATATAAATAAATATTACTAATACTAGCTCCGCTGTATATTAAAATATCATCAAAAATAAAACCTTTTAAATGTAAAACTCCTAAAGCTTCTCTTGTATTAATTGGAACACCAAAAATAAAAATATTTATTTTTGGATATAAATTTGATAATTGATAATACCAATCTGCATTTGTTATATCAATATTATCACCTATATATCCTCGTTGAGCACGATGCCAATCCACAAAAATTTTTATATCTAATGATTCATTAGCCTGTTTTGCTGCATATAATGCATGCATTATATCTTTACCTGCGTCATCATTTTCTAAATATAACGCAGTTATATATATAATATTTTGAGCTTTAGAAATTTGATTAAGTATATTTTTTTTAAAATCTTTTGATTTATAAATAATTTTTATATCATTGACTGATTGAAATAATTTAGGTAATTTTGTTAAATACTCTTTATATTTTATTTGCTTAATCTTTGATAATATCATCAGTAAATATTCTCTTTATGTATATGTTTAAGTATTAAAAGATAATATAAACAATAAAAGCATTAAAAAACAAATTTAATATCTATCTATTTTAAAATAGAATATAATTCTAATATCGTATATAAACAATAGCAAATTATTTTATATAAAAATTAAAATTTTTCATTTTAAATATTTATTTTTCTGAAATTTAATATAATAAAATTTTTAATAATTATTAAAAATAATTTTTTATAAATCATTTTACTTATTATTTTTAGTTTTACTTTGAATAAAGTAAATCAATAAAAATATATTAATATAATATTATTTAATTATATTAAATTGATTTTATAAAAATATTATTAATAAATTATAACAATTGAATAATACAACATTCAAATTATATCAAATCATATTAACTAAATTAAATATAAATATATAATTAATTTACTTCTGTTTATTATTAAAAATATTTAATTTTTAAAAATTATTATTTTTTTATTAAATTAAACTTATTTTTTAAAAATATAGAATTCAATAAAAAAAATCTATTAAAATATCTTATATCAATAAGATCAAAAAACTTTCATTTATTTAAAATAAACTATAAATATATTATTATGTAGTTTACTTAAAAAATCCAATTTTATATTATAAAAACATATAAAAATTTTTAAAATATAATTTTTTAAATTAAACCAATAATACAAATAATAATATATTACTTCTTAATACATAAAAAATAATATTTTTATATATCAAATTAATATTAATAATATTTCAATATTTTTAAAAAATTAATAATATTTATTATGCTAAAATTTTAATAAAATTATTTATAATTCTTTTATTAAAAAATTTTTTTTTAAAAAATATAACTAATATGTTATACTTTTATTATATTAAAAAATAAAATTTGATATCTAAAATAGATAAAATACATTTAATAATTATTTCTTTTAAAAAATTTAAACAAATATCATGTTTATACCAGAACTTTTATCACCTGCTGGAACATTAAAAAGCATGAGATATTCATTTGCTTATGGAGCTGATGCAGTTTATGCAGGACAACCTCGTTATAGTTTACGTGTACGAAATAATGAATTCAACTACGAAAATTTACTTAATGGTATTAAAGAAGCTCATAATTTAAATAAAAAATTTTATTTAGTTATTAATATTATACCACATAACACTAAGTTAAAAACTTTTATTAATGATTTAAAATCAATAGTTAGTTTAAAATCTGATGCATTGATTATGTCTGATCCAGGATTAATTATGACAGTACGTAATCTTTTTCCGGAAATTAATATTCATTTATCTGTTCAAGCAAACACAGTGAACTGGGCGTCAGTTAAATTTTGGAAAGAAATTGGATTAACTAGAATTATTTTATCTAGAGAGCTTTCTTTAGAAGAAATTTCAGAAATTCACGAACAAGTTCCTAACATAGAATTAGAAGTATTTATCCATGGAGCATTATGTATGGCATATTCAGGACGTTGTTTATTATCAAGTTATATTAATAAACGTGACCCTAATCAAGGTGCATGCACAAATGTATGTCGATGGAAGTACTATATTCAAGAAGTTACTGAAGATAATTCTGGTAATATCGAATATATTAATAAATCAACTAATGTAATTACTAAAAATAATCAAACTAACAAAACATTTATAATTAAACCAGAAAAGCATAAAGAAGAATATATGATTGCACTTGAAGATAAACATGGGTCATACATTATTAATTCCAGAGATTTATGTGCAATCAAACATATTAAAAAATTAATAAAAATAGGAGTACATTCACTAAAAATAGAAGGGAGAACAAAATCATTCTATTATTGCGCACGAACTGCACAAATATATCGCCAAGCAATTACTAATGCTGTATCAAAAAAACCGCTTTCACCTTTATTAATATCATCTTTAAACGGATTAGCTAATAGAGGGTACACCGATGGATTTTTCCAACGTCATACCCACGATTTATATCAAACTTATGACATTGGAAATTCCGTTTCTAATACACAGCAATTTGTTGGTGAATTTACTAATAAGTTTATTAATGGTCTTGCAGAAGTAATTGTAAAAAATAAATTTAATATCGGTGATAACTTAGAATTAATGACCACTTCTGGTAATATTACATTTATATTAAATGAGATGAAGAATCATAAAAATGAAAATATTAAAACTGCTCCAGGTGATGGATACATCGTATATTTATCTATTCCTGAAAATATAAATATTAATTTTGCTTTATTAATTCGAAATTTATCTAAAAAATAATACATTTAAAATTTAAATTGGTTAAAATTTTATAAAAAAAATATATTTCATAATGATATTTAAATACATCAAGCATACATAATCCAGAAATATAGTATATTTATAAAAATAAATAAAAGTAATCTTCCCAAGCATGAAAATGATTAACAGGACCTATACCTTTACCTACATCTAAATTATTAGCTTTTTTTAAAGCACCATATAAATATTTTTTTGCTTTGATTATTGTATCTTGCCAATTATTATAACTAGGACGTAGTGCTGCAAGTGATGAAGATAATGTACACCCAGTACCATGTGTGTTTTTAGTATCTATACGGGGAGAAGTGAACCTCCATTGACCTTTCTCGGTAATTAACCAATCTGGACTTTCTGATCCTCTTAAATGACCACCTTTTATTAAAACAGCTTTACAATGTTTTTCCAACAAATCACGACCTTGTATTAACATTTGTTTTTCTGTCTGCGCTATATTTTTCTTTAAAAGAATTGCAGCTTCTTGTAGGTTTGGAGTAATTAATGATACAAGTGGTAATAACTTATTACATAGAATTTCAACGGCATCATTATCTAATAATGAATCACCATTTTTTGAAAACATAACTGTATCAAGAATTATATAAGAAATTTGATATTTTTTTAAAATATCAGCGATAACAAATATATTTTCATAATTTGATAACATACCAATTTTAATTGCATCAATCCGCATATCACTTAATACTGACTCAAGTTGAGATAAAATAAAATCTGGTGGTAAATTATATATTGATTGAATTCCTTTTGTATTTTGCGCTATAACTGACGTAATGACACTAGCTCCATATACACCTAATGCAGAAAATGTTTTTAAATCTGCTTGAATCCCAGCTCCACCAGTTGGATCTGTTCCTGCAATAGTTAAAACATTAAATCTCATAAATTAAATCCATTAAATCTTAAAAAAACAATAAATATTTATAGTTTATATTATAATTAAATGTAGTTATTATCTAAATTTATTTTTATAAAAATTTAATATAAAATAATAATTATATAATAAAACTGTATTACAAAAAAATATTTAATAAAGAGATTATATTTTTTATTAAAAACAAAAAAATAATATTTAATTATATAAAAATTTATATAAAATATATTATAAATATTAATTTTAAATTTTAAAAATTATGATATAAACCTTACTATTGTAAATATAAGTCTTATACAACTTTTACACATGAATGACTTACTTTATGACACAAAAAAATCATTTAGCACTAGTTTACGCTTTAAGTAAACGAATAGAAAAAAAAATAGATCAAGTTATTTATCTTGAAGAATTAGCTATATATTCTGGGTATTCACTTTGGTATATGCAAAAAATTTTTAAAAAAAATACTGGTATTACTTTAGGAAAGTATATCACACAAAAAAAACTTGCTGGCACAGTTAATTCATTACGCAATAGTAATAAATCAATTTTTGATATTGCTTTAGATTTTGGTTTTGGTTCACAATCACATTTTACTTATATGTTCAGAAAAGAGTATGGAATAACTCCTTTTATCTTTAGAAAAAAAATAAATACAATTAAAAATAAAACAATTAGTTTTTAAAATTTAATTTATAAAAAATTTTTATACTATTTTATAATATTTATTATTTATATATAGAAATAATTCATATTGTTTATCTTTATAAACAAAAAAAAATAAAAAACTTTTGTAATAATTATTAATTATATATTTATAAAGTTTAATAAAATAATTAAAAATTATAAAAATTAAATTTATCTAAAAATTACTCCCATTCAATAGTACTTGGTGGTTTTCCACTAATATCATAAACTACACGAGAAATACCATTTATTTCATTTATAATTCTGTTAGAAACTAATTTTAAAAAATTATACGGCAATTCAACCCAATTAGCAGTCATAAAATCAATAGTCTTTACTGCACGCAGAGAAATAACCCAATCATATTTACGGCTATCCCCCATCACAGCAACTGAACGAACAGGTAAAAATACAGCAAAAGCTTGACTTATTTTATAATATAAATCAGCTTTATATAACTCATCAATAAATATTTGATCCGCTCTACGTAGTAACTCACAATATTCTTTTTTAACTTCACCTAATATACGCACTGCTAAACCTGGACCTGGGAATGGATGTTGATACAAAATATCATCAGATAATCCTAATCTCATTCCGATTTTTTTAACTTCATCTTTAAAAAGATCTTTTAGTGGTTCCACTAAACATAATTTCATTTTTACTGGTAAACCACCTACATTATGATGAGACTTTATTATATCAGCTTTACTTGTTTTAAATACTGCAGATTCGATAATATCAGAATAAATAGTACCTTGAGCTAACCATTTTGCATTAGGTATTTTTATTGATATCTCATCAAATATCTTAATAAAAATATTCCCAATTTTTTTACGTTTTTCTTCAGGATCAATAACACCAATTAATGCATTTAAAAAACGTTTTTCTGCTTTAACACAAATAATATTTAAATTAAATTTCTCAGAAAATTTCTCAATAATTTTCTGAGATTCATTTAAACGAAGTAAACCATTATCTATAAAAATACAAGTTAATTGTTTACCGATAGCTCGATCTAATAATAAAGCAACTACAGATGAATCAAGACCTCCTGAAAATGCCAATAAAACATGATCGTATCCAATTTGTTTTTTTAAACGAAAAATTATATCATCAATAATTAATGTTGGAACCCAAAATGAATCACAATAGCAAATTTTTTTAACAAAACGCTCTAAGATATTTATTCCTTGACGAGTATGCGTTACTTCAGGATGAAATTGAACACAATATATTTTTTTTTCATCATTAACAATGATAGCATATTGACAATTCAATGTACTAGCGATACATCTAAAACCTGGTGGTATTTTTATAACTTTATCACCGTGACTCATCCATACATCTAATACAGGAATACCATTTAAATTAAAATTATCTAAAAGAGTATCAAACAAATCACATCGTCCAAAAATTTCAACGTTTGCATATCCAAACTCACGTTTATCAGAAACGTCAACCTCACCTCCTAATTGAATTGTTATAGTTTGCATACCATAACATATCCCCAATATCGGAACACCGATATTAAAAATACAATTAGGGGCTTTAGGACTATCAAACTTAGTAACACTTTCTGGACCTCCAGAAAGAATTAAACCATTTGGGTTAATTTTTTTTATTTGTTTTTCTGTTATATTCCAATCATAAAATTCACAATAAACACCTATTTCGCGAATGCGACGAACTATTAATTGTGAATATTGAGATCCAAAATCAATAACAAGAATACAGTTTTTATAAAGATTTGTTGTCATTTAAAAAAAATTCCAATTAAAAATACTTTAAAAACGATTATCACCTCAAACGATAATTCGGAGATTCTTTTGTAATAATAACATCGTGTACATGACTTTCTTGCATACCAGCTTCACTAATTCGTACAAATTCACTTTTAGTTCTTAACTCATCAATAGTATTACACCCAGTAAGTCCCATACAAGAACGTAAACCACCCATTTGTTGATAAACTATTTCTTTTAAAGAACCTTTATAAGCAACACGTCCTTCTATACCTTCTGGAACTAATTTATTTTTCGCGTTATCTGATTGAAAATAACGATCTGAAGAACCCTTAAACATTGCTCCTAATGAACCCATACCACGATATGATTTATATGTTCGACCTTGAAATAATATAATTTCTCCTGGTGATTCTTTTGTACCGGCAAACATAGATCCAACCATAACACAATTTGCGCCAGCAGCAATAGCTTTAGAAATATCACCTGAAAAACGAATTCCACCATCTGCTACAATAGGAATACCTGTACCTTCTAAAACTTCCGCTGCTTCTGAAATAGCTGTAATTTGAGGAACTCCTACACCAGTTACAATTCGAGTTGTACAAATTGAACCAGGACCAATACCAACTTTTACAGCATTAACACCAGATGAAACTAATGCTTTTGCACCTTTTGCTGTAGCAACATTACCACCTACAAGCTGTAAATCTGGATATTTTTTACGAATTTCGTAAATATACTTTAATACTCTATATGAATGTCCGTGCGAAGAATCAATTAATAATACATCAACTCCTGCTTTAACTAACGCATCTACACGTTTTTCATTACCATCACTAACACCGACTGCAGCTCCAACACGTAAACGACCATGTTTATCTTTACAAGCATTCGGATTATCTTCTGCTTTTTGGTAATCCTTTACAGTAATCATTCCTAACAAATTAAAATTATCATTTATAACTAAAACCTTTTCTACACGATTCTCATGCATTTTTTGTAAAATAATATCTCGTTTTGTATTTTCTTTAACAGTTACTAAATTCTCTTTTTTAGTCATTACAGAAGCAACTGATTGATCAAGATCTGTTACAAACCGCATATCACGACTAGTAATAATACCGATTAATAAATTATTTTTAGAAACTACTGGATAACCAGCAAAACCATTACGTTTTACCATCTCTAAAATATCGCGAATTGTTGTATCAACTGTTACTGTAACAGGTTTGGTAACAACCCCACTTTCATATTTTTTTACTCTGATAACCTCTTTAACTTGAAGTTCAATAGACATATTTTTATGAATAAAACCGATTCCACCTTCTTGTGCTAATGCAATAGCAAGGCTAGATTCTGTAACAGTATCCATTGCTGCAGAAACTAAAGGGATATTCATATTAATAGCTTCAGTTAATTTTGTTGACAAATCAACTGTATTTGGTAACACTGTTGAATAAGAAGGTATGATTAATACATCATCAAAAGTTAGCGCGTATTTTTTTATTCTTAACATAAGCAATATTTCACCAAAACTTAATAAATAACATAAAATATATAAAATATTAAAAAAATATTATATATAATAATATGCTATTTCAAATTTCTTTAAAATTCTATAAATTCATTAAACATATACATTATATTAATTTAATACGATAAATTTAATTTAAATAACATGTCAATTCAACAAAACAACATAATTTATTCTGTCACTAATCTTAACCAAAATGTAAGACAACTACTTGAAAGTAATATAGGTAGAGTTTGGATTACAGCTGAAATTTCTAATTTTTCACAACCAAGCTCTGGCCATTGGTATTTTACATTAAAAGATGAACGAACCCAAATACGAGCAGCTATGTTTCGTGGACAGAATTCAAAAGTGACGTTTAATCCTAAAAACGGAAATCAAATAGTTGTTAAAGCTAATGTCACATTATACGAACCTCGTGGTGATTATCAATTAATTATTGAATATATGCAACCTTCAGGAGAAGGATCATTACAACAAAGTTTTAAACTTCTTAAAGAAAAACTTAAAAAAGAAGGTTTTTTTGATATTAAACATAAAAAATCCTTACCAATCACAGTTAATTGTGTAGGAATTATTACATCAGTAACAGGAGCTGCTTTACATGATATTTTAAATATTTTACGCAGACGAGATCCATCTTTACCTATTATAATTTATCATACGTCAGTACAAGGTGAATTAGCTCCTTCGCAAATTGCACGTATGATTGAAATTGCAAATATTCGTTTAGAATGCGATACATTGATTTTAGGACGCGGTGGTGGGTCATTAGAAGATTTATGTGCATTTAATGAAGAAATAGTTGCTAGAGCTATTTTCGTAAGTAAATTACCAATTATAAGTGCTGTAGGTCATGAAACTGACATTACTATTTCTGATTACGTAGCGGACATACGCGCCCCAACTCCATCAGCTGCTGCGGAACTAGTTAGTCGTAATCAAGCAGAAATGCTTCGACAACTTAAATCCGCAAAACAGCATATTGAAATAGCAATGGACTATTTTTTATCAAATAAACAACAAAATTTTACTAATTTAAATCACAATTTAAAACAACATCATCCAGAATTACATCTTACAAAACAACAAAATCAATTAAATTTATTAGAACAAAAATTAACACATCTTATGACACAAAAAATGCAAGTTTATAGTACAAAATTTAAAAAAAATGAAAATGATTTATTGCAAAATAATTTATTGGATATATTACAAAAACATAAACATCATATTATATTAATAAAACATAGTTTACAAAATACAATAATTGTTTTGATGAAAAAACATCAACAATGTTTTATGATATATTGTTCTAAGCTTGAAACAACAAGCCCATTAGCAACAATTATACGTGGATTTAGTGTTACAACACTACCAAACGGAACAATTTTAAAAAAAATTAATCAAGTTAAACTAGGAATGCAATTACAAACACGTATTAGCAACGGATGGATAAAAAGTAAAATTATTTCTATTAATAATAAAATTTAAATTTATTAATTAATAATTATAATTATTTTTTTAATAAAAACTAATATTTTTAAATACTCAACTTCAAATTATTGATAAAATAATTCATATTTTATATATATAATTACGCTACAATAAATAGTATAACAAAAATATTTTATTAGAGGATGGTGTAGCATATTATTTTTAATAAATTATTTTTTATTTTCTAACATCAATATAAAAGCATAACAAAAAGCTATATCATCTAATGATCTTAAACGACCAGATTTTCCAGTATGACCTGAATTCATATTAACTTTTAATAATAATATTGAATCATTATGTTTCATACTACGTAATTTTGCAACCCACTTAACAGGTTCCCAATATTGAACTTGTGAATCATGCAATCCAGTTGTTACTAACATATTTGGATAACGTTGTGGTTTTATATTATCATAAGGACTATATGATTTAATATAATAATAAAAATTTTTATCCTCTGGATTACCCCATTCATCATATTCTAATGTTGTTAAAGGTATTGAAGAATCCATCATAGTTGTTAATACATCAACAAAAGGAACTGAAATAACTATTCCTTTATATAATTCAGGCGCAACATTTGCTATTACTCCCATCAACAAACCACCAGCACTAGCTCCTATTGCATAAATATTCGTTGATTTACAATATCCTAATTTAATTAAAGCTTTAGTTGTATCAATAAAATCATTAAATGTATTTTTTTTATTAAAGGCTTTACCATCTAAATACCATTTTTTACCTAAATCACCTCCACCTCTAATATGTGATATAGCATAAACAAAACCACGGTTAAGCAATGATATCTTTGTAAAATCAAATGAAATATCAACGCTATGACCATATGCACCATAACCATAAATTAATAATGGATTTTTAAAAAAATTAAATAAATCTTTACGATAAACTAAAGAAACAGGAATTTTTACACCATCTGAAGCGGTTATCCATAAACGTTCAGATTTATAATCTTCTTTATTAAATAAATTAACTTCTTCTTGCTTTAATATTTTTTTTTCTTGTGTATTCATATCTATTTCATAGATAGAATACGGCGTAGTTAACGATGAATAAATATAACGTAATTTGTTAGTATTTTGTTCATAATTATCAATTATATGTACATCATATATAGAATCATCAAAATTTATAAAATTTTCTTTTTTAGTTTGAAAATTAATCTGACGGATATTAATTAAACCATTTACACGTTCCTCTAAAACTAACCATTCTGTAAATAATTCAAATCTTTCTAAATCAACATCAACCCGTGGCTCAACTAATTTTTTCCAAAACATAAAATTATCGTGATTAATATCATTAGAATCAATAATGTATAAACCAAATAGTTGATTTTGATGATTTGATCGAATATAAAATTTATTTTCAAAATGATTAATATAATATTCAAAACCGATTTTACGAGTTTTAAAAATAACAATAGGACTTTTAATATTATTTGCATTAAATAAACGATATTCTGAGGTATTTATGTTATTTATACAAATAAAGATATAATCTTTTGATCTAGATTTCATTAAATCAACACAATAAGTATCATCTTTTTCTTCATATAATAAATTATCTTGTTTTTGACATTCTCCATATTGATGACTAAATACTTGATAAGGTAATAGAGTTTGATTATTTTTATTAATATAAAGTAATGTTTTACTATTATTTGCCCATTCAATATCACCTGATGTATTTATTAAAACATCATTACGCCATTCAACATCATTAATTTTATAAAATGATACTGTATATATATTTTGACCAATTTTATCTTCTGTAATAGCTATTATAGAGTTATCCGGAGAAACTGTTAACATTCCTATGTTATAATATTTAGTTTTTTTTGCACGTTCATTTCCATTAATTAAAACCACCCAATCAGAATCACTACCAATAACACGACGTTCATAAATTAAATAATTACTATTTTTTACAACACGTATTCTATAAGAATAACCATTATAGTTATAAGGGATTGATGTGTCATTCTGTTTCATACGAGAAAGGAATTCGTTATAAATTTCTTTTCTAAAAAAATTAGCACCTTTAAGCATTTTTCTAGAATATCTATTTTCTTTTATTAAATAATTAATTACTTTTGATGATTTTTTCCCATCATTTCTTAACCAATAATAATTATCAATACGTATATCATTATGTTTATTAATTTTATAAGGTATTTTTTTTAATTGTGGGGGCTTCATATATTTTCTAAAAAACTTTATATATATTATATTTTAAACTTTTAAAATCATTTTTATTTTTCATAAAATTTATTTATATAAATAAATTTTTATTTTTTTTTTGTGTTTCAACAGCGACAATAGCCACCATATTTATAATACGTCGTACAGAAGCATCAGGTGTTAAAATATGAACAGGTTTTTCTATCCCCATTAATATAGGACCTATCGTTATACCATCTGAACCAGTAATACGTAATAAATTATAACAGATGCGTGCTGCTTCAATATTTGGCATAACAAGTAAATCTCCTTCGCTTTTTAATGTATTATTTAATATAACTTTTTTATGAATAGATTCAATAAAATTTGAATACACAGATATTTTATTATTAATTTCTAACCGATGGTCTCTATTTTTAATTATCGATAATGTTTTACGCATTTTTTGCGACATTGTATAATTAGAAGTCTCAAAAGATGAAGATGATAATAAAGATACTTTTGGTTTAATACCAAAATAACAAATTCTATTTATTGCCATTAAAACAATTTCAGCAAGTTGTTTCGATGTTGGGTTTTTATTTATATATGTATCAATAATAAACAGATTTCCTGTTGGTAACAACAGTACATTCATAGTTCCAGCAGTTTTAGTTTCTTCAGAAAGACCAAATAAACATTTTATAATTTTATAATGTTCGTTATATTTACCAACAACACCACAAATCATACCATCAGCCTCTCCATGCAACATCATAATAGCAGCAATTATTGTATGATCATTTTTTGTAAAATTTATTGTTTTTTCTTGCAAAAATTTTTTCTGTTTTATAATTTGATAAAATTCCTTCAAATACCGTTTATAAGAAATATCATTGCAATCAAATACTTCAAAATCTTCACCTAATCTAATATGCAATCCAAGTTTTTTAATATATTTTTTTATAATATTTAAACGACCTACTAAAATTGGAAAAGCTAACTGTAATGAAATTAATTCTTGAGTTGCATATAATACACGCTCTTCTTCTCCTTCTGCTAAAACAATACGTTTTTTTGTTGTTTTAGCTTGTAAAAATATTGATTTCATAATTGAATTAGTTTTATAAACAAATTGATTTAGTTTATCATTATAATCATTAAAATCAATTATAGGCCGTGTTGCTACTCCAGACATCATAGCTGCCTTTGCAACAGCAGGTGCAATTTTTAAAATTAAACGTGGATCAAATGGTTTTGGAATAATATAATTTTTTCCAAAAACCATATCTTGATCTTCATATGCAAAAACAACTTTTTCATTTTTTTCAGCCAAAGCTAAATCTGCGATCGCATGTACACAGGATAATTTCATTTCTTCATTGATAACTGTAGCCCCAACATCTAAAGCCCCCCTAAAAATATATGGAAAACATAAAACATTATTCACTTGATTAGGATAATCAGAACGTCCAGTACAAATAATAGCATCTGAGCGAACTTCCTTGACTAAAGATGGTAAGATTTCAGGCTCTGGATTAGCTAATGCAAGAATCAACGGGTTTTTATCCATTTTTTTAACCATTTCTGTAGTTAACAAACGTGGAGCAGAACAACCCAAAAAAACATTTGCATTAGGTATAGCATCTGCTAAAGTACGCAATCCTTTATCTTCAATTGCGTAAGTTTTTTTAGTTGCATCTATATTTTTATCTCTACCTTTATAGATAACTCCCTTAGAATCACAAACAATAATATTTTCATGTTTAAGACCTAACGTAACAAGCAAATTAATACAAGCGATTGAAGCAGCACCAGCTCCGGAAACTACTAATTTTATTTCACTAATTTCTCTTTTTACAAGACGTAAACCATTAATTATTGCTGCAGTACAAATAATTGCTGTTCCATGTTGATCATCATGAAAAACTGGAATATTCATGCGATCTTTAAGTTTTTGTTCAATATAAAAACATTCTGGTGCTTTTATATCTTCAAGATTTATAGCGCCAAAAGTAGGTTCTAAAGACGCAATAATATTTACTAATTTATCAGGATCAGATTCATCTATTTCAATATCAAAAACATCAATTCCTGAAAATTTCTTAAAAAGAATACCTTTACCTTCCATAACAGGTTTTCCAGCTAAAGCACCAATATTACCTAATCCAAGAACAGCTGATCCATTAGAAATAACACCAACAAGATTTCCTTTAGCTGTATATCGATAAGCTTTAAGTGAATCATTTGCAATTTCAAGACAAGGAATAGCAACACCTGGTGAATAAGCTAATGATAAATCATATTGAGTTCTTATTTGTTTAGTAGATATTACAGTTATTTTCCCAGGATTAGGGAATTCATGAAAATTAAGAGCATTTTGTTTAAATTTATCATCCATTATTTAATCCTTTCAAGTTTATATAAACTAAAATAATATTCTACAATATTATAAAACTAATGTTTTTCTATAATTTTATTGTTAATAACTAAATGTATTTATTATTTTTTAAATTTTAATTTGTTTAAATAAATAATATGTATTATATTATAATTTATATGATATTTTATTATCAATTTATCAAATAAAAAATAATAATATAATATTAAAAATATTAATTTTTGAAGTTTTTTTATTTTTATTTAATCAAGAGTCACTTTATAAATTATTTTTTAACAAAAATAATTTATAGTCATATATTATTATAAATAATATTTTACCTAAAAAAATAATTAATTATTAATTTTCATAAATATTAACAATATTAAAAAATACATTTATTTTAATTTTATAACACAATATATATTGTAAATATATAATTATAGTTAAAATAATAATTTTTAACAACTGATAAAAACTTTTAAAATATATATTTATATTTTTAGTTTAAAATCAAAATTTATTAAGTAATATTAAATAATTAAAAAATGAATTGTCCTATTATAAAACTCACAAAAGATCTTATAAAACGAAAATCTATTACTCCTTGCGATAAAGGATGTCAAGAGTTATTAATCAAACGTTTAGATAAAATCGGTTTTAATATTGAACAAACAAATTATGATAATACATCAAATTTTTTAGCTTATCGCGGATCTATAGGAAAAACACTTGCTTTTTCAGGTCATACAGACGTCGCCCCCGCTGGAAATTATAATAGCTGGAATACCCCACCATTTACTCCAACAATTATTAATAAACATTTATACGGACGCGGCGCAGCAGATATGAAGGGATCTATTGCAGCAATGATAATTGCCGCAGAACGTTTTATTAAAAAAAATAATAATTATAAAGGAAAATTAGCTTTTATAATAACTTCAGATGAAGAATCAAAAACAGTTAAAGGTGTAGTTAAATTATTAAAAATTATAATGAATCGTAATGAACACATAGATTATTGTGTTATTGGTGAACCGTCTAGTCAAACAAAATTAGGAGATATTATTAAGAATGGTCGTCGTGGTTCTATTACAGCTAATTTAACTATTTTTGGTGTTCAAGGACATGTTGCTTACCCTCATTTAGCAAAAAATCCAATTCATAATACAATAACATTTTTACAAAACCTTATTAATACAAAATGGGATAACGGTAATAAATACTTTCCACCAACAACAATGCAAATTGTTAATATTTATACTCCAAAAACAGCAAATAACATAATACCAGGAGAATTATTTATACAGTTCAATTTACGTTTTAGCAACGAATTAAATGATCAAACAATTCGTAATACTATTACAAACATGCTCGCTCAACATAATATTAAATACAAAATTAAATGGTCACTATCAGGACAACCATTCTTAACAAAACAAAGTAAATTAGTAACAGCAACATTAGAAGCTATACAAAAAATTACTGGAAATAAAGCAAAACTTTCAACTGACGGTGGTACATCAGATGGACGATTTATTGCTCAAACTGGTGCTCAAATAATTGAACTCGGCCCAATAAATAAAACTATTCATGCTGTAAATGAATGTGTAAATATTAATGATTTAAAACAATTATCATTAATTTATGAACAAATTATGAAATTACTTTTATTATAAAATTATAAATGATTTTGTTAAATAAACAAATGATTAAACATCATTTTAATTTATTTAAAATAAATACAAAATAATATATTTATATACTATAATTAGTGTATAATTATAACAATTACTATTGTATTAATCATATTAATTACATATTAATATTTGTGTTACAAATAATAAAATCTATAAAGATAATTCAATTTATATAAATTTACAAAACGATAATATAACAATATTAAAAATATAAAAATAAAATGCGTTATATCTTTTATAAAAATATAAATTAATATTTTACGATACGCATAAAAACTTCTTCATAAGCTTCTATTAAACCACCTAAACATTGTCTAAAACGATCTTTATCCATTTTATTAAGTGTTGTTTTATCCCATAAACGAATACTATCTAAAGATATTTCATCTCCAAGTATTATTTGATTTTTATATAAACCAAATTCAAGTTTAATATCAACCAAAATAAAATTCATTTTATTAAAAAAAAATGTAAGCACATCATTAATTTTATAACTTAATTCGTATATTTTATATAATTCTTTTTTATTTAATAAACCAAAACTTTCACAATACGATTCATTTATCATAGGATCATGCTTAGAATCATTTTTTAAGAACAATTCAAATAATGCTGGATGAATTATCACACCTTCTTTTATACCAAATCTGTTAACCAGCGATCCTGCAGATCTATTCCGAATAACAAATTCAATAGGAATCATATCCAACTTTTTCACTAAAATTTCATTTTCCGATAATAATGATTCTATTTGTGTTTGTACTCCAGCTTCTTCCACTTTCTTCATAAGAAAGTAATTTATTTTGTTATTTAATATTCCTTTACGTAAAATTTTTTCTACACGAACACCATCAAGAGATGATATTTCATCACGAAATTTCATAACCAACAAATCAGATTTTTCAGTAGAAAACACAGTTTTCGTTTTACCACGATACAATTCAACTTTTTTTTTCATAAAAAATATTTTTTAATTAATAATATATTTAACAGTAAAATAAAACTCTAATTAGTTAATAAATAAAATAAAAATATATCAAAAATATAATTTCAATACTTAATCTATAAATTTAATTTAATTTTTGATATCAATAAAACTATAAACATTTTGAATACTATTTTTAGTAGTATCAGAATTATATAATTCATACAAACCATAATTTAATTCATTAAATAATAATACATTATAGAATTGTATTCTATTAATATCAGTAACAACTAAATTATTATAATACAAACATAAATTTATAATTTTAATAAAAATCATTTTATCTTTAAAACTAACTATGATTTTATGGCGACTTTTAATTAAAGATTTATTATTCTCTTTCCACTCTATTAAACCTGTTTCAATAAAATGAAAAACGTTATTTTTAATTAAAATTGGAATATTTTTTTTATTTAAAATTTTTAAAATATCTAACCATATATTATTATTTTTATTGTTATTATTAAAAAATAAAATGATTGTATCACCATTATTTTTTATACTAGAATTAGCTAATAAAGAAATAGGCAATATTGGAGGTCTTATATCAAGTGATTTACCAATCGAACCTTTAAACTCAATTTTGGGAATATTAAATTCATCATTTATTTTTGGTAATATCATACCATATGGAGATATTAACTTTTTAACAGAATTAGTATTAAAATACCTTTCATCACCATTAATCTGATATTTATCGTTTGAGCAATTTGCTATTAAAATTAAAAATAATAAAATTGCAAATTTAATTTTATATATTTTTATATATATCATTTTATTTTTATATTTACAATACACCAGCAATTTTTAATGCGTTTTCAAGTTTTTTTTGCCCTAAAGAAGTTAATTGTATCATAGGTAAACGTGAAAAATCACATGAAATTAAACCAACACGATAACAAGCCCATTTTATTGGTGTTGGATTTGGTTCATAAAAAAGCTGAAGGTGTAATGACATTAATTCTTTATTTAAAATATTAGCAGCTGAGTACTTACCATCAATTACTAGATTACACATTTCTACCATTTTCTTAGCTGCAACGTTTGATGTAACTGATATAACTCCATGTCCTCCTAAACGCATAAAACTTAACGCAGTAGCATCATCACCACTTAGTAATATAAAATCATCATCAACCATTTCTTTAATTTGATAAACTTTAGACAAATCTCCACTTGCTTCTTTAATTGCAATAATATTATCTAATTTAGATAACATTCCAATTGTTTTTGGAGATAAATCACATCCAGTACGAGACGGTACATTATAAAGAATTTGTGGAAGATTAGTGTTATTTGAGATTTCTTTAAAATGTTGATATAAACCATTTTGAGATGGTTTATTATAATAAGGAGTTACACTTAAAAAAGCTACAACTCCAGTATCTTCAATTTTTTTAGATACAGAAATTGTTTTTAAAGTTGAACTACACCCAATGCCAGCAATAATAGGAATTCGTTCATCTGCAAATTCTAACATTGTTTTTATTATATCAATACGCTCGTTACATCTTAATGTTACAGATTCACCTGTAGTTCCAACAGAAACAATAGCAGATGTTTTACTTTCAACGTGAAAATTAATTAATTTTCTCAAACTAATTTTATCTAAATTGCCAAATGAATCCATTGGTGTTATTAAAGCAACAATACTACCAGTTAAATACTTTTTATAGTTTATTTTTTTTTGTTCATAACCACACCTAAAATAAATTTTATTTCTATACATTTTAAAATAAAATATTTAACGATTTAAATTTAAAATGACTATTATTTTTAATAATTTATAAATATTTTTAAAAAACTTATATTAAATTTAGTTTTGATTATATAAAACAAAGATAAATTATTTGAATAATATCACATAATTAAAAAGAAACAAATAATGATTTTTTTACTAATTATATATAATATATAAAATTTTTTAATTGTTTGTGACAATACTAATATCAATAACAAAATAAATAGAGAAATATAATATGACATTATTAAAAATTGGTGATAAAGCACCTCAATTTAGTCTTCCAGACCAAGACGGAGAACAAATTAATCTTTTTGATTATCAAGGAAGTCGTGTGTTAATTTTTTTTTACCAAAAAGCGATGACACCAAGCTGTACTGCTCAATCATGTTATTTACGTGATAAAATGACTTTGTTAAAAGCTAAAGGTATTGAAGTTTTGGGAATCAGTACAGATAAACCAGAAAAATTATTAATTTTTACTGAAAAAGAAATGTTAAATTATACATTACTTTCAGATGAAAATCATAAAGTTTGTAAGCAATTTGGAGTATGGTGTGAAAAGAAATTTATGGGGAAAACTTACAATGGAGTTCATCGTATAAGCTATCTTATTGACGCAAATGGTAAGATCGAACACATATTTGATGATTTCAAAACAAATAATCAAAATGAAGAGTTAATACGTTTAATTTGTAATTAATATTTAATATCACATTAAATTATTTTAATACTTTACTTATTGTTTTTTCAGGCCAAATATTAATAATAATTTTAATTAAAACAGCTAACGGAATTGCAAAAAATACCCCCCAAAAACCACACAACCCACCAAAAATAACAATAGATAAAATGATAACTAAAGGGTGAAGATTAACAATTTCAGAAAATAATAATGGAACAATAACATTACTATCAATCGCTTGAATAATTAAATAAACAAACATCAATGACCAAAAATCACTATTAACATTATATTCAAATAACGCTACAATAATAACAGGAATTGTAGCAATAAATGTACCAACATAAGGTATCAATACAGACATTCCTACTAATACAGACAATAATACTGCGTAATTTAGTTTGAAATAAATAAAACACATATAAGTTAATACACCAACAATTATTATTTCAATAAATTTACCATATAAGTAATTGATAATTTGTTGATTCATTTCAATCCACACTTTTTTAATCAAAAAACGATTTTTTGGTAAAAACATTAAACACGATTTACTAAAATATTTTTTATCTTTTAATAAAAAAAAAGTCATTAATGGTACTAATATAAAATAAATAGCCGAAGAAAATATACTAATTAATGATGTTACAGATGCTGTTAATAATGAATCTGTTATCAATGATAAACGATTTCGTAAATTATTACATATTATATCAATAATACCAGCGTCTGCTAATGCAGGATATTTATTAAATAACTTTTGAGTAAATCTGATAAAATAATTAATAATATCTGGTAAATCATCAACAAACCTTATCCCTTGTTGCCAAGCAGTTGGCACAATAATTAAAACTATCATACTACTTATTCCAGCAAACAAAACCAAAATAATAATAATTGAAAATATTCGTGACAACCCTAAACGCATAAACAACTGTATTGGTAATTCAAGTAAAAATGCTAACGCAATAGCTATAAATAACGGAGTTAAAATTTTATTCAGAAAGAATATTATAGCAAATGTAATAATTAATAATACAAAAAGCGCAACTGCTCCTGGGTCAGAAAATCTACGTTGATACCAACGTATAAATAACTCCATCATTTTAAACTCCATAAACATTTAATAAACCTAATAATTTAAAGCAAATAACAGATTTATAATTAATGAATTTAAAATTTTTAATAAAATATAATTTATTATTTATATATATTTAAAATATATTACTAAATACAAAATTATTTTAATAAAATTAATTGTAAAAGTACTATAAATGATATATCAAAATATAATAAATATACCTAATATTACACTTAAAGTATTAAATTTTATAAATATAATTTATCAAAATAAATTTAATAATTAAAAATATTAAATATATATTTATATCAATAAATAAAAACAACGGTAATAATTATCATCATTACTCCAAATTTATCATAAAATTATAAATTTAAATACTATTATCAGGTTCTAATTAAATATTTACAATAATAATTGTAAATATTATATAAATATTTAAAAATTAATTATTAAAATAATTTATCAAAAAAAATTGAACTTCATAATTATTATTTAGTATTAAAAAAATAAAATTTACTTTTTATATCTAATTAACATTAACATATAAATAAATATTTTATAAAAAATATCTTACTAAATAAAACATACAATCTTTATTGACTACAAATTAATTATTTATCAAATATGATAATAATGATAAAAACTACTTATTTATATAAAAACAATTTATAATTTAAATTTGTTTAAACAATATCTTAAAATTAACAATAAAAAATATTTAATTTCATATTTAAGATAAATTTAAATTTTATAATAACATCATTATTAAATGTTTACGTTTAAAAATAAGAGTGTTAAAATATAAAAACGTCTCGATAACTAATTTATATTATAGTCAATAATTTAAGTGAAACAAAAAATAATTTATTTTATATTATAAATGGGGATTATTGTGTCTAAAAAAACTTCTCTTAATTATAAAAAATCAGGTGTAAATATTGACACAGGTAATATCTTAACTAAACGTATTAAAGATATGACAAAAAAAACTAACCGTTCAGAAATAATAGGGAAAATAGGTGGATTTGGAGCACTTTGTTGTATTCCAAATAAATATCATGAACCCATTTTAGTATCAACTACTGATGGAGTAGGAACAAAATTGAAATTAGCTACTGATTTCATGCAGCATAATTGTATCGGTATTGATCTAGTAGCAATGTGTGTTAATGACATTGTTATTTATAATGCAGAACCATTATTTTTTTTAGACTACTACGCTTCGAATAAATTAGATATAAATATAGCTACAACTATAATAACTAGTATTATAGAAGGATGTAAACAAGCGAATTGCTCACTTGTCGGTGGAGAAACAGCTGAAATGCCTGATATATATCATGGTAAAAATTATGATCTTGCTGGTTTCTGCGTTGGTATAGCAGAACGCTCAAAAATCATCGATGGCAGTAAAGTTGAAGTTAATGATGCTCTTATTGCATTAGGTTCAAATGGAGTTCATTCAAACGGTTTTTCATTAATTAGAAAAATTCTAAAAAATACTAAAACTAATCCTAAAACTATTGTATTTAATAATAGACCATTAATAGATTATTTATTAAAACCAACTAAAATTTATGTAAAAAATATACTTAAATTAATTAAAAAAAACAATATACATGCTATTGCGCATATCACTGGTGGTGGTTTTTTTGAAAATATTCCTCGTGTTCTACCAAACGATAAAAAAGCTATTATTGATAGCTCAAGTTGGAAATGGCCTACGATATTTAAATGGATACAACAAGAAGGTCAAATTTCAAATGATGAAATGTATAAAGTTTTTAATTGCGGTGTTGGAATGATTATTGCTTTACCTCAAAACGAAATAAATTCTGCAATAAAATTGTTAAAAACTTTAGGGGAAAAAGCTTGGCAAATTGGTGTAATAAATAACTTATCAAATCTGGAAAAAAAAAGAGTTATAATATACTAATGAAAAAAATAATAGTTCTTATTTCTGGTGTAGGGGAAAATTTACAATCATTAATTAATAACTGCATAATTGGTTCAATTAATGCGCAAATAACTGCAGTTATAAGTAATAAAATCGATGCTTACGGAATAATTCGAGCGCAAAAAGCTAAAATTCCTGTTATTTGTCTTGAATCTAAAAAATTTATTAATCGTAATGTTTACGATACTATATTAATGAATATCATTAAACAATATAGTCCAGATTTAATAGCACTTGCCGGTTTTATGCGTATTTTAACACCATGTTTTATTAACTCTTTTAAAGGTAAAATACTTAATATTCACCCATCTTTACTACCTAAATACCCAGGTTTATTTACTCATCGTAAAGCTATAAAAAACAACGATATAGAGCACGGAGCTTCTGTACACTTTGTAACAAAAGATCTTGATTGTGGACCAGTCATCATACAAGCTAAAGTTCCTATCTTTAAAAAAGATACAGAAATCGATGTTATTAAACGTGTTAAAATACAAGAAAATAATATTTATCCATTAGCTGTGCAATGGTTTATTTCAGGACGATTAAATATGCAATATAACAATGCAGTATTAGACGGACGTATTTTACCTAAACAAGGATATATAAATAATAACTTATCGAATATTACTAAATAATATTCAGCAATATTTTTAAATAAAAAAATAAACTTTTTAAATAAGTATAATTATATTTTAAAATAAAAAAATTATTTAAAATAATTAATTTATTACACCAAATCACATAAATGTGATACTTTAAAATTTTGACTTATTAAAATAATCTAATTTCATTAAAATTAATAAAATTAAAGATAATAAATTAAAATTTATAAAAATATTATGGAATAAAAATGTATCAAAACCATATTTATCATGAAAAAGAATTAACTTATTTATCTTTTAATGAAAGAGTATTACAAGAAGCTGCAGATAAAAACAATTCTATTATTGAACGTATGCGTTTTTTAAATATTTATACAAATAACTTAGACGAATTTTGTAAGATTCGTTTTAGTGATATAAAAAAACGTGTTATAAATAACAAAAATCAAAATTTTAAAAACAAAGATTTTATCTTATTACAATCTATTAAATTAAAAATTTTTAAACAAGAATATAAATTTGATTATATATATAATGAACTATTAAACGAAATAACTAGTAATCAGATATACTTAATTGATGAAAAACATCTTTCTAATAAACAAAAAAAATGGATATCAAAATATTTTATAAAAAATTTACGTCAATATGTTATACCTGTTTTAATCAAAAAAGACACTAATCTTGTTAATTTTTTAAAAGATAACTATATATATCTAGCTATAGAAATAATTAATAAAAATAAAATACAATATGCATTGTTAGAAATACCATCAAATGGAATATCTAGGTTTATTAAAATACCGCCAGAAACTTCAAATCATCAAAACTCTATTATTCTAATAGATGATATTTTGCGTTACAATCTTAATAATATTTTTAAAGAATTTTTCATTTATGAAAAACTAAATGCATATTATATAAAAATAACTCGTGATAATGGATATAAAGTGCATACAAAAATAAATTCTAATTTATTAAAAATAATGTCGCTTATATTGAAACAACGTTTAAGAGCAAAACCAATACGACTTATTTATCAACATAATATGCCTAATGAAATGGTATCATTACTAATAAAAAAATTAAATTTATCTAAAAACGATTTTTTGATGCCAGGAGGATTTTATTCTAATAATTTTAAAGATTTTAAAGATTTTTTTAGTAAAAAAAACAATTGTTTTTCAAATAAAACACCCCCACAATTACGACACAGTCAGTTTAATAACTATTCTAACATTTTTAATGTTATACGTGAACGCGATATACTTTTATATTATCCTTATTATACATTTGAACATACACTAGAGTTATTACAACAAGCTTCTTTTGATCCTAAAGTTTTATCGATTAAAATAAATATATATCGCTTAGCAAAAAAATCACGTATTATTAATTCAATAATTCATGCTGCGCATAATGGAAAAAAAGTTACTGTAGTAATTGAACTTCAAGCTAGATTCGAAGAAGAAGCTAATATACACTGGGCTAAATATTTAACAGAAGCTGGTGTACATGTAGTATTTTCAGTACTAGGATTTAAAATCCATGCTAAATTATTTATTATTTCTCGCATAGAAAATGGTTTAATAGTTAGTTATGCACACATAGGCACAGGTAATTTTAATGAAAAAACAGCACAAACATATACAGACTATTCTTTATTTACAGCAAATAAAGAAATTACAGAAGAAGTTTTTAACGTATTCAATTTTATTGAAAATCCATACACACCAGTTACTTTTAATAATTTAATTGTATCACCTAAAAATAGTCGTACAAAATTATACTCATTAATTAATCAAGAAATTAAAAATGCTATTTTAGGGTTACCTAGTGGTATTACTCTAAAACTTAATAAATTAGTTGATAAAGAATTAGTTAATCAATTATACAACGCATCTAATGCGGGAGTAACAATCAAATTATTAGTACGAGATATGTGTTCTTTAATAGCAAGACAAAACGGTTACAGCGAAAATATTCAAATTATAAGTATTGTTGATAAGTTTCTTGAACATGACCGTGTATACGTTTTTACTAATGCTGGTGACACAAAAGTTTTTATTTCATCAGCAGACTGGATGACTCGTAATATTGACTATCGAATTGAAGTAGCTGTACAACTATTAGATAAAAGATTAAAACAATTAGTTTTAAATATTTTAAAATTACAATTCAACGATACAGTTAAAGCTCGTTATATCGATAAATATCTTCATAATCATTATGTACAAAATGATAATAACAATAAAATTCGTTCTCAAGTAGCGATTTACAAATTTTTAAAATCTTTCGAAACGTCAATTTCTAAAATCTAATTTAATAATACACTCAATTCTAGTTGTTATACATTATAATTAGTTTTTATATTTAAATAATTAAAATTATAGAATATTTTATATTATACATTAAATATTAATTTTAAATTTTATCACTAAATTATGTATTTAAAATAAAATTAACATTTATCTGTAAATTTATACATAATAAATTTAGATTTTATTTAATTTAAAAAAATTCTTCCAAAATAAAATATATTTTTATTAAAAAAACAACAAAAAAAATAATTTATATAACTTTTTTAAAGTATTACTATTTTTTTAACAAAAATATTTAATATCAAAACAAAATAAATTTATTTATAATTAATAAACTAATATAGTTTTTATTAA
This sequence comes from Candidatus Providencia siddallii, assembly GCA_001457715.1. Taxonomy (GTDB): domain Bacteria; phylum Pseudomonadota; class Gammaproteobacteria; order Enterobacterales; family Enterobacteriaceae; genus Providencia_A; species Providencia_A siddallii. The sequence continues at coordinate 89,040 of CVRF01000003.1, forward strand.
ATAAATAAATATAAAAATAATTAAATAAGTTTAATAAAATTAAATAAATGATGAAATTCTAAATTTCATAATAAAAAACAAAAAATAATTATAAATATTGATTTTTAAGTCCTTACAAACATCAAATATTAAATAAAAATATTTATATAATACTAAAATATAAAAGATTATAATAAAACAAAAAATACCTCCAAACAAATATATAATAATTGTATAAAATTAAATTAAAACTTATAGTATAATTATAGTGCATTACTAAATATTCTTATTTAAAAAACAATCACATTGTATAAAATAATTTTTAATTTTCATAAAAATAATTAATTAAAAATTAAATTTTATTTTAAAAATTTATATATTTTAAAATAAAATTTAAAATCCTAAGAATTTTAAATTTTACTGATAAATTTATAATTAAACTCTTTAATATTAATTAATAGAATCTTATTATTTCTATAATACATAAAAAATAAATTCTAAAAACATTTTTTATAAAATCTACATTTAGATATGCTTTATAAAAAACAATCCAAATTATTTTTTATAAATTTCTATTATTCTTAACAAAATTAATTTTGAATAATTGTAATTAATACTAATAGTGTTAAATCAAAAACAAAAAGAAAACAGTAGTTGCATTATAAAAGCAGAGTTTAAGTAATTAAACTCTAAACGTGATTTTATTTCGTCAATCATATATTTCATACATTATTTATCGATATATCAAAAAAAACATGAACGAACATGTATTATACTAGAGGATAAAAGTAATCAAGACCACAATAACATATAAAAAAGCTTTGCAGCTTACAAACAGATGGAATATTATTCATACATCAGCATGAACTTTAATAATATTAATAATAAACCAACGTATTTATATTATTAAAAAACGCTATGAAGTTTTATATGAATTCAGAATCGCATTTGATAAAAAAATCCAATTTTTACTACAAAACTAAAAATAAAAACAAAATTTTTTATATCAACAAAAAACAAAATTTAAAATTAAATAAATAATATTTTGATATTAATTTAGCTATTATTAAAAACAGTTTTTAAAACAATCATTAATAAAAACATAATTTATATAGATAAAAAATATTATGATTTTGTATATTCCAATTTTATTGTTAAATAATTTTATGAAATTTTAAAAATATAGTTATTAGTTAAAAACATAAAATTAATAACCAATTACCAATAATTAAAAATAAATTATTTATATAAAAACAATTAAAATTGCGATCATACAAAAAAATTTATTTTAAAAATAAATTAGATTTTCTCTATAACAGTATTTTAAAATAAATATAAATTACTATGATTTTAAATCATTTAAAAAAAAAATTAATCAAAAAAAATATAAAAACTAATTCATTTATTCACCCAACTATTCTTGTATTCGATTCCGGAGTTGGTGGTTTATCTATTTATCGTGAAATTAAAAAAATTTCACCAGATTCACATTATATCTATGTATTTGATAATGAAGCATTTCCTTATGGTGAAAAAACTGAAGAATTCATTATAAATAGAGTTTTTGAAATTATAAAAGCTATTGCATCAAAACACTTAATAACAATTGCTGTTATTGCCTGTAACACTGCAAGTACAGTAAGTTTAACAAAACTTAGAAAACATTTTTCTTTTCCGATTGTTGGAACTGTTCCAGCAATTAAACCAGCAATTAAAACAACTCGTAATGGAATTATAGGATTATTAGCAACAACTGCCACAATAAAAAGCAAATACACAAAAGAATTAATAAATCAATTTGCAATAAATTGTAAAATAGTACAATTAAATTCTTCTACACTTGTTCAACTAGCAGAAAAAAAAATATATGGGAAAAAACCTTCATTAAATAAAATAAATCAAATAATAAAACAATGGATAACAATGCCAGAACCTCCTGACACAATCATTTTAGGATGTACACATTTTCATTTATTAAAAAACGAACTTAAAAAAGTATTTCCACATAAAACAAAATTTATTGACTCTAGTTCAGCGATCGCTAAAAGAACTATTTGGTTAATAAATAATCAAATTGAAATTAAATTTTCAAATGAAAAAAATTTTGCATATTGTTTATCAATAAACAAAAACTTACGAAAACTACGTTTTGTTCTTAAAAAAGAAGGGTTTATTTCACTAAAACAATTGTTTATTTAAAATAATAAAAACATAATATTCAAAGTATTTTAAATTTTTTTTAATTAAAAATTAAAACAATAAAAATCTATTTAAATCATATAATAAATTTATTTTATAAATATTTTAATAAATAAAATAAAAACATAAAACTAAATTTTTATTAAATTATTAATTAATTATTTATATTATTTAAATAATATGCATAATATTAAAAATATTTATTCAAAAAATAGTAAATAATAAAAATATAATAATTCATATTAAATAGATTAATATATCTAAATAATAACTAAATTATAATTTAAAATTATTTTATATTGAATTTAAAATAATAGTTATACATAAATCATACAATAACTTAATTAATAAAAATTATTTACTTTAGATTATAAAACATATTTTTAATTTAAAATTATAATCAGATGATTAACGATGACGTTATTATCTAATAATCTTAATAAAAAATATTTAAAATAATTTAAACTAAAAAATTAAAATAAATTTATATTAACTTAATCATCTGTTTAAATATATATAATATTTAAAAAATCTATTTAATCAAAACTTATTAAATAATACTAATTTACAGATTATAATTATACATATAAGATGTTTTAAAAATTATTAAAAACAAAAACAATTTTTGTTTAAATACACATCGATAATTATAATATAAAATTATTTTCTAAAATAGATTTACAGTAAATTATTCGCAATAAAACAAAATTTTATTTTATATAAAAAATAATGAAACTAACTTCTGAACTAAAAGTATTCAACAGCTTTGGTATTGAGGCTAACGCTATGTCAATACATATTGTTAAAAATAAACATTCGCTCCAAAAACAATGGTTAAACGCAAAAAATAAACAATTACCAGTTTTATTACTAGGATCTGGTAGCAATATTTTATTTACTGAAAATTTTGAAGGTGTTGTTATTATTAATAGAATTAAAGGAATAAAACTAACAGAAACAAATAAATTTTGGCATATTCACGCACATTCAGGAGAAAATTGGCACCAACTTATTATAACACTTTTAAATAAAGGGATTTATGGAATAGAAAATCTTGCTATGATACCTGGTTGCGTTGGATCTGCTCCTATTCAAAATATTGGTGCTTATGGTTTAGAATTCAAAGATATTTGCGAATATGTTGATATTCTATCTTTAAAAACTAATAAAGTAAGTAGACTATCAGCAAATAAATGCAAATTTAAATATCGTGATAGCATATTTAAACATGAATATCAAAATACACATATAATCATTCATGTTGGTTTAATTTTGTCAAAAACATGGTCACCTAAATTAAAATATGATATTTTTAAAAAATTTAATCCATTTACAGTAACACCACAGCAGATTTTTAAAACTGTATGTCAAGCTCGCAAAAATAAATTACCAGACCCTGCAATATTTGGAAACGCTGGTAGTTTTTTTAAAAATCCAATTATCTCAAAAAAACAAGCAAAAAAAATTAAAGAGGATTTTCCTAATTGCCCGCAATATATACAAAGCAACGGAAAAGTGAAATTAGCCGCTGGATGGTTAATAGATCAATGTGGTTTAAAAGGATATGAGCTAGGTGGAGCCGCTGTTCACACAAAACAAGCTTTAGTATTAATCAATAAAAATTCTGCATCTCAAAGCAATATTATTAATTTAGCCAAGTTTCTTACTCACACAATTGCTAACCGTTTTAATATTATTTTAGAACCTGAAGTTAGATTTATAGGTAAAAAAGGTGAAATTAACGCTATGAATTGCATTTTATAAAAACTAAAATCAGAAATTATAGTTAATATAAAATTAAATTATAGGATATACACATAAATGCAAACTAATGAATTAAATCTATTTAACAAAAAAATAATACAAAAACACAATGATAAAATCACCATTTTTGTTAAAAAATTTGTCAATTCAACTAATCAATACATATTAGAACATATATCAATACTTAAACCTGGAGATACATGCTTAGCTGAATATCAAAGCGAAGGTAGAGGAAGAGGAGGAAGTAGATGGTTTTCCCCTTTTGAAAATAACATTTATTTATCTATGTACTGGAAGTTAAATAAAAAAAAAATGATAAATACAGGACTAAGTATTGCAATTGGAGTTGCTATTGCTGAACTATTAAACAAAATAACCAACAAAAAAATAAAATTAAAATGGCCAAATGATTTATATATGAATAATAAAAAACTTGCTGGAATTCTTATTGAGCTTAAACAAAATAACGACAACTTAATCCATATTGTTATTGGAATTGGAATTAATGTTAAAATGAGCAAAGATAATATTAAAAATAAAAATTTTATTATTCAAGACTGGATCTCTTTAAAAGATGAAACAGAAAATATAGAAAAAAACGAGATATCCATTAATATTATTAAAACTTTAATAAAATCACTAATTTTATTTGAAAAAGAAGGATTAAAACCGTTTGTTGAAAAATGGTTTAAATTAGACATTTTTCTCAATCAGAAAATTAAATTATTAGTCAATAGTGATATTAATTTTGGTATCGAACGAGGAATTAATAAACACGGGGCATTATTAATAGAAAACTCATACGGTAAAATTATTTCGTACATAAATGGTAAAATTTTTTTAAAAGAAAATTAATATTTTAATACTATTAATATTAATATTACTAATTATTTTTTAAATGAATATTTTGAATTGAATGATCTTTACCTTTAATAATTATTAAATTAGCTCTTTCTTTTGTAGGTAAAATATTTTCTTTTAAATTCAAACCATTAATTTTATCCCAAATTAACCCTGCAATATTTACTGCTTCTTTTTCTGTTAGTTTAGAATAACAATAAAAATAAGATTTAGGATCTAAAAAGGAACTACTCCTAAATTTTAAAAATCTATTTATATACCACTGCCTCAATAATTGTGGATCTGCATCAACATAAATAGAAAAATCAATAAAATCAGATACAAACATACTATGATATGGTTTATATATATAATCTTTTATAGTTTGTAATACATTTAAACCCTCAAGTATTAAAATATCAGGTTGATCAACTAATTGCACTTTATTTGGCACTATATCGTATGTTAAATGAGAATAAACCGGAATAGTTATATTTCTAACTCCTGATTTTATTTGTGAAACAAATTCTATTAAATTACTAATATCATATGACTGAGGAAATCCTTTTTTATTCATAATTTTTTTATCGTTTAACATTTTATTTGAATGTAAAAATCCATCTGTTGTAATTAAATCAACTTTTCTACTCTTAGAATCGTTTGTTAATAAAAATTGAAGCACTCTAGCTGTGGTACTTTTACCGACAGCCACACTACCAGCTATCCCAATAAGATATGGTTTTTTATAAAAATTTGATCCTAAAAAATTTTTAAACACTGATTTACTATTTTTAGTATGATTGATACAAAAATTTAATAAACAAGATAAAGGAAAATAAATCTCAATAACATCATTTATAGATAATTCTTCATTAATTCCTTTTAACATAAAAACTTCATTAGGTGTTATTTGTAATTTAGTAAAATCACGTAATTCAGACCATCGTTTTCTACTAAATTCTATATATGCTTTAGTAAAAAAAATATTTTTTTGCTTCATAAAACTAATCTCTATACAAAACAATTGTAAAACGAATAAATAAAACATAAAATAATATATTTTATATATTTTAAACAAACAATAAAAATATGATAAAGTTTGTATTTTAAAAAATAAATTACATAATAAAATATTTAATAATCCATAACATAATCATGTTATATGTTTGTTCAATTAATAATTTTATATTACATTTATTGAGTTTTTAAAGCTTTAAAATAAAAAACGAATAAAATATAAGCAAACAAACAAAAAATTATCTTTTTTTTGTTGCAACATGTAATTAGTATTTCTAAGATACGTTAAATATGTTTGCCGGCATAGCTCAGTTGGTAGAGCAACTGACTTGTAATCAGTTTGTCCCGAGTTCAATTCTTGGTGCCGGCACCATTAAAATATCTTAAGGTGGGATACCCAAGTGGCTAAAGGGAACAGACTGTAAATCTGCTGTCATTGACTTCGAAGGTTCAAATCCTTCTCCCACCACAAAAATATTATATAAAATTTTATGGTGTAATTAAAACCTACTTATAAACACTTAACTTTTTTGCGGGCATCGTATAATGGCTATTACATCAGCCTTCCAAGTTGATGATGCGGGTTCAATTCCCGCTGCCCGCTCCAAGATTTGCTGATATAACTTAGTAGGTAGAGTACACCCTTGGTAAGGGTGAAGTCGGCAGTTCGAATCTGCCTATCAGCATCAATTTTAATCTTAGCTTTTCAAAACATACGTTACAAAATATTTTTTTTGCTTGGTCGATGTGGTATAACCACCGATTCCGTGTCTCAGAGGGACAATCTAATGTCTAAAGAAAAATTTGAACGCTCAAAACCACACGTTAATGTTGGTACAATTGGCCACGTTGATCATGGTAAAACAACTTTAACAGCAGCAATAACAACAGTTCTCGCTAAAACTTTTGGTGGTACCGCACGTGCATTTGATCAAATTGATAATGCCCCAGAAGAAAAAGCTCGTGGAATAACTATTTCAACTTCACATGTAGAATATACAACGCTAACAAGACACTATGCTCACGTAGATTGCCCAGGTCACGCGGATTACATTAAAAATATGATAACTGGTGCAGCACAAATGGATGGAGCAATACTTGTTGTTGCTGCAACTGATGGACCAATGCCTCAAACAAGAGAACATATCTTATTAGGACGACAAGTTGGTGTTCCACACATTATAGTATTTTTAAACAAATGCGACATGGTAGATGACGAAGAATTATTAGAACTTGTAGAAATGGAAGTTCGGGAACTATTATCTCAATACGGTTTTCCAGGAGATGATACACCAATTATTCGCGGATCAGCTTTAAAAGCTCTAGAGGGTGATAAAAAATGGGAAGAAAAAATTCTTGAATTAGCTGAACATCTTAATGTTTATATTCCAGAACCAAAACGTACAATTGAAAAACCTTTTTTACTTCCAATAGAAGACGTATTCTCAATATCTGGTCGTGGTACTGTAGTAACAGGGCGTATTGAACGTGGTTCTATAAAAATAGGAGAGGAAATAGAAATCGTAGGAATTAAAGAAACAACAAAAACAACTTGTACTGGCATTGAAATGTTTCGTAAACTACTTGATGAAGGACGAGCTGGTGAAAACGTTGGAATTTTATTACGTGGAACTAAACGTGAAGAAATAGAACGAGGTCAAGTATTAGCAAAACCTGGTTCAATTAAACCACACACTCAATTTGAATCAGAGGTTTATATTTTAAATAAAGAAGAAGGCGGAAGACACACTCCTTTCTTTAATGGTTATCGACCACAGTTTTACTTCCGAACAACTGATGTAACAGGAACTATAGAATTACATGAGGGAGTGGAAATGGTAATGCCAGGAGACAACATAAACATGAAAGCAACTCTAATACATCCAATAGCAATGGATGAAGGTTTACGATTTGCGATTCGTGAAGGTGGACGCACAGTAGGTGCTGGAGTTGTAGTAAAAATTTTAGCTTAAATTTATTTTAATTTATAAATAAAGGGTATCTAAAAAATGCCCTTTAATATTTTTAAATTTTTATAATTTTGACAAAATTTAATTTTTATCAATTTAAAAAAATACGGTTTTTTTTATAAATATATTTACTATTCAAAAACAAATTATTTTTAAATAAAATTTAAACATATTAAAAACTGTATAAATTAACATTTTTAGTTATAAATATATTTAAGTTTTTATAAATATATTAATTATAATATAATTAATATATTTATAAATATTAAAAATCACAAATTTGATTTTTAAAAAATAAATAAAAATTTTAATAGTTATTAATGAATATTTTTGATATACAATACATTTTACATATAAAATCTTATTTTTTTTAAAAACTAATATATATTTAAATATGATAACTTGCAATTTATTATAAATTGCGTATAATTACAAATTTAGTAATAGTTTTAACTCGAAAATATAGCTAATATCAACTAGTTATATATTTCATATATTAACATAATTATATTACTACGTTAATAATTACACTTCAAAATTTATCTTAAATAAAGTTTGAAGATATCCATTTACAACACAAAAAATAATTGGAGTTCTTATTCCAATGCAGAATCAAAGAATTCGTATACGACTTAAAGCATTCGATCATAGATTAATAGATCAATCTACAATGGAAATTGTAGAAACTGCAAAACGTACCGGCGCACAAGTAAAAGGACCTATACCTTTACCTACTCGTAAAGAACGATTTACAGTAATAATTTCTCCTCATGTTAATAAAGATGCACGTGATCAATACGAAATTCGAACACATAAACGTTTAGTAGATATTGTTGAGCCAACAGAAAAAACTGTTGATGCTTTAATGCGATTAGATCTAGCCGCTGGGGTTGACGTTCAAATCAGCCTAGATTAATTTCGAATTTATATCGAAATTTTTTGATTAAAGAGATTGAGATAATGATTGGTCTAGTTGGTAAAAAAATAGGAATGACACGTATCTTTACTGAAGATGGAATTTCGATTCCAGTAACTGTTATCGAAATAAAAGACAACCGTGTCACTCAAATTAAAACAGTAACAACTGATGGTTATAACGCCATTCAAGTAACCACTGGAAATAAAAAATCAAACCGTATATCTAAACCAGAATCTGGTCATTTTGCTAAATTCAACGTAGAAGCTGGACGTATTTTACGTGAATTCCGTACAGAAAAAACAAGTAATTTTAATGTTGGACAAAATATTAATATTGAAATCTTTACTAACTTTAAAAAAGTTGACGTCACTGGAATATCTAAAGGCAAAGGTTTTGCTGGAACAATCAAGCGCTGGAATTTTCGAACTCAAGATGCGACACACGGAAACTCATTATCACATCGCGCAGCTGGTTCTATAGGTCAAAATCAAACCCCAGGAAGAGTTTTTAAAGGAAAGAAAATGGCTGGACACATGGGAGATGAACGCGTAACTATTCAAAATTTAAATATAATACGTGTCGATATAGAAAAAAAACTTCTTATGGTTAAAGGAGCTGTTCCAGGCGCAAATGGTAGCAATTTAATTGTTAAACCAGCAATAAAATGTATAATGTCTAGGAGACAATAATGGAATTGGTAATAAAAGACAGTCAAAACAAATTGACTGTATCAAATACCATTTTTGGGTGCGCTTTTAACGAAGCACTTATTCATCAAATAGTAGTTGCGTATTCTGCTGCATCTCGTCAAGGTACTCATGCCCAAAAATCAAGGGCTGAAGTTTCAGGATCAGGTAAAAAACCATGGCGTCAAAAAGGTACAGGCAGAGCAAGAGCAGGATCAGTAAATAGTCCAATCTGGAGATCTGGTGGTGTTACGTTTGCAGCTAAACCAACCACTTATAATCAAAAAATTAATAAAAAAATGTACCGTGGAGCTATAAAAAGCATTCTTTCTGAATTAGTACGTCAAAACAGGCTTATTATTGTTAACAACTTTTTAATAGAAATGCCAAAAACTAAACTTTTAGAAAAAAAACTTAGAGATATGGTATTAACAAACGTTTTAATTGTAATTTCTAAAGTAGATAAAAATTTATTTTTAGCGGCACGTAATCTCAATAATGTTTTAGTATGTAACGCAACTAAAATAAATCCAGTTAATCTAATTGGCTTTAATAAAACAATTATAACAATAGATGCAATACAGCAAATTGAGGAAAGATTATCATGATACGTGAAGAAAGATTACTAAAAATATTACGAACACCTCATTTATCTGAAAAAGCATCTACAATAATGGAAAAAAACAATACTATTGTTTTAAAAGTTGAAAATTCCGCTTCTAAAAAAGAAATTAAAATTTCTGTAGAAAAACTTTTTGAAGTAAAAGTCAAAAATATCAATACTTTATTAATAAAAGGTAAAAATAAACGACACGGAAAACATTTAGGTCGCCGTAATGATTGGAAAAAAGCTTACGTAACTCTAAAAAAAGGATATAATCTGGACTTTTCTAATAACGGTTCAAAATAAGGATTTAAATAATGACTGTTGTTAAATGTAAACCTACATCTCCAGGCCGTCGCCATGTTGTTAAGATAGTTAATAAAAATCTATATAAAGGTAATCCTTACCAACCTTTATTAGAAAAAAATAACAAATCAGGGGGACGTAATAATAACGGACGTATTACAACCAGACATATAGGAGGTGGACATAAACAACGCTATCGTATAATCGATTTCAAACGAAATAAAGATGATATTCCAGCAATCGTTGAACGCTTAGAATACGATCCAAATCGATCTGCCAACATTGCTCTTTTGTTATATAAAGACGGTGAAAGGCGTTATATACTTGCACCTAAAAATTTAAAACCAGGTAATTATATTAAATCTGGAATTAATTCAGAAATTAAAAACGGAAATACATTACCTATGCATAACATTCCTATTGGTTCTACAGTTCATAACATCGAACTAAAACCAGGAAAAGGTGGGCAATTAGCTCGTTCAGCTGGATCTTGTGCGCAAATTATAGCTCGTGAAGGATCTTACGTTTCTGTTCGTCTACGTTCTGGTGAAATGCGTAAAATTTTATCTACGTGTCGTGCAACTTTAGGTGAAATTGGTAATAATGAACATATGTTACAAGTTCTTGGAAAAGCAGGAGCTAATCGTTGGTTAGGTATTCGTCCTACTGTTCGTGGAACTGCAATGAACCCAGTAGATCACCCACATGGTGGTGGTGAAGGACGTAACTTTGGTAAACATCCTGTAACACCTTGGGGTGTTCAAACAAAAGGTAAAAAAACACGTAATAATAAACGTACTGATCGATTTATCGTACATCACCGTTCTAAAAAATAACTTATAGGATAAACGATGCCACGTTCTCTTAAAAAAGGTCCATTTATTGACATACACTTATTAAAGAAAGTAAATAAAGCGATGGAAAGTGGGGAAAAAAAACCTCTTAAAACTTGGTCGCGTCGTTCGACTATATTTCCTAACATGGTTGGATTAACTATAGCTATCCATAACGGACGTCAACATATCCCAGTTTTTATAACAGACGAAATGGTTGGTCATAAATTAGGCGAATTTTCGCCTACACGCACTTATCGTGGCCATGCTGCTGATAAGAAAATAAAAAAACGTTAAATTAAAAAAAGGAGGAGGAGATGGAAACCTTAGCTATGCGACGACACAGTCATTCTTCTGCTCAAAAAGTACGTCTGGTTGCTGATACAATTCGTGGTAAAAATGTTTCTCAAGCTCTAGAAATTCTGACTTATACTAATAAAAAAGCTGCCGGTTTAATAAAAAAAGTTCTTGAATCCGCCATCGCTAATGCTGAACAAAATAATGGGGCTGATATTGATAACTTAAAAATTACAAAAATTTTAGTAGACGTTGGTCCAACCACGAAACGTGTTATGCCACGAGCAAAAGGACGTGCAGATCGCATTCTTAAGCGTACAAGCCACATTACTGTGGTTGTGTCCGATCTCTGAGTCTCTGGAGAGAGTAATGGGACAAAAAGTACATCCAAACGGAATCCGTTTAGGCATAGTTAAAACGTGGAATTCCACTTGGTATGCAAATACAAAAGAATTTGCTGACAATATAGACAGCGATTTTAAAGTACGACAATTCTTAAATAAAGAATTAGTAAAAGCGTCCATATCACGAATTACTATAGAACGACCAGCTAAAAGCATTCGTGTGACTATCCATACAGCTAGACCAGGTATAGTTATAGGTAAAAAAGGTGAAGACATCGAAAAATTACGTAAAACAATAGCAGATATTACTGGTGTTCCTACACAGATTAATATTTCTGAAATACATAAGCCTGAATTAGATTCTAAATTAGTTTCTGATAGCATAGCATCTCAATTAGAAAGACGTATTATGTTTCGTCGTGCAATGAAACGTGCAGTACAAAACGCTATGCGTTTAGGAGCAAAAGGAATTAAAGTTGAAGTTAGCGGACGTTTAGGTGGAGCTGAAATAGCTCGTACAGAATGGTACAGAGAAGGTAGAGTTCCATTACATACATTGCGAGCTGATATAGATTATAATACATCAGAAGCTTATACTACTTACGGAGTTCTAGGTGTTAAAGTATGGATTTTTAAAGGGGAAATTCTAGGTGATATTACTGCTGTTAAACAAGTAAAATTAGCAACACAACCAAAAAAACAACAGCGTAAGGGACGTAAGTATAAATAAAGGAGAAATATTTATGATGCAACCTAAACGCACAAAATTTCGCAAAATGCATAAAGGACGTAATCGTGGATTGTCACAATGCACAAACATTAACTTTGGTGCCTTTGGCCTTAAAGCTATTGAACGTGGCAGCTTAACAGCACGTCAAATCGAAGCTGCGAGACGTGCTATGACTAAATCTGTCAAACGTCAAGGTAAAATATGGATTCGAGTATTTCCAGATAAACCAATAACTAAAAAACCACTAGAAGTTCGTATGGGTAAAGGTAAAGGAAATGTAGAATATTGGGTTGCAATAGTTCAACCTGGGAAAATTTTGTACGAAATAGATAATATTTCTGAGGAAATTGCTCGTGAAGCATTCTCATTAGCATCTGCTAAACTACCTATAAAAACTACTTTTGTAAGTAAAACGGTGACTGAATGAAATTTCAACAAAAATTACGAGAAAAAAACATTGAAAAACTTAATATTGAACTTTTTAACTTACTACGAGAACAATTTAATTTACGTATGCAAACTGCAAGTGGCCAGTTGAAACAAACTCATCTACTAAAACAAGTACGACGTAATATCGCACTAGTAAAAACATTATTAACCGAAAAGGCAGCTCATAATGAAAAATAAAACACGTACTATACAAGGCCGTGTTATTAGCGATAAAATGGAAAAAGCTATTATCGTTGCTATTGAGCGTGTAGTAAAACATAAACTTTACGGTAAATTTATTAAAAAAACGACTAAATTACACGTACAAGATAAAAACAATGAATCTAAAATAGGTGATATAGTAGAAATTCAACAATCACGACCAATATCTAAAACTATATCTTGGGTATTAGTTCGTATTGTTACAAAATCTATTATGTAATTATAATAACATCTTATTAGATAAACGGCTCGCTCATAAAGAGCCGTTTATTTTTCTATTTAAATTAATGATGTATTGTATAATATGATTATATAATTTAACATTCTTATAATAAAATTATATATTAATGGAGCTATAATATGATACAAGAACATACTATATTAAATGTAGCTGATAACTCAGGTGCACGTCGTGTAATGTGCATCAAAGTTTTAGGCGGGTCAAAACGTAGATATGCACATATAGGTGATATAATAAAAGTTACAATTAAAGAAGCAACACCACGAGGAAAAGTTAAAAAAGGTGATGTTTTAAAAGCAATAGTTGTACGTACAAAAAAAGGCGTACGTCGTTCTGACGCTTCTATCATTCGTTTTGATAACAACGCTTGTGTACTATTGAATAATAGTAACGAACAAGTAATAGGTACACGAATCTTTGGACCAATAACGCGTGAACTTAGAAGCGAAAAATTTATGAAAATTATTTCGCTAGCACCTGAAGTGCTTTAAAATGGAGAAAATATGGCAGCTAAAATTCGTCGTGATGATGAAGTAGTTATATTAATTGGCAAAGATAAAGGTAAACGAGGTAAAGTAATAAAAGTTTTTTCTGGTAAAGTTATAGTTAAAGGTCTTAATATGATTAAAAAACATCAAAAACCTGTGCCAGCTTTAAATCAAACCGGTGGTATAATTGAAAAAGAAGCAAGCATCCAAATTTCTAACATTGCGATTTTTAACACTACAACTGGTAAAACAGACAAAGTTGGTTTTAGATTTGAAAATGGTAAAAAATTCCGTTTTTTCAAATCTAACAATGAGATTATTAAGTAATTTTTGGAGCATACGATGGCAAAATTGCATGATTATTATAAAACTAAAGTAGTTAACAAACTTATGACTAAGTTTAACTATACTTCTGTCATGCAAACACCTCGGATAGAAAAGATAGTTTTAAATATGGGTGTAAGTGGCGGAACAAGCTCCGATAAAAAATCATTAGAAAACGCAATTACTGACTTATCTGTAATCTCAGGTCAAAAACCTATAATCACAAAAGCACGTAAATCTATTGCTGGTTTCAAGATCCGAAAAGGGTACCCAATCGGTTGCAAGGTAACAATGCGTGGTAATCGAATGTGGGAATTTTTTGAACGTCTGATTTGTATTGCTATACCACGTATCCGTGACTTCCGTGGATTATCTGTTAAATCTTTTGATGGTCACGGCAACTATAGCATAGGCGTGCGTGAACAAATAATTTTTCTTGAAATTGATTACGATAAAGTAGATCGCATACGTGGTTTAGATATTACAATTACTACTACAGCAAAATCGGATAATGAAGGACGCGAATTATTAGCAGCATTCAATTTTCCATTTCGTAAGTAAAGCAAAGGGTATTACAATGGCTAAGAAATCCATTAAAGCTCGTAACATTAAACGAGTTAAATTAGCTAAAAAATTCTTTCAAAAACGCGTTGAATTAAAAAGAATCATCTCTAATATCAATTCTTCTAACGAAGACCGTTGGGATGCCGTTTTAAAGCTACAAACAATGCCACGTGACTCAAGTCCTTGTCGACAACGAAATCGATGTAGACAAACAGGTCGCCCTCACGGTTTTTTAAGAAAATTTGGTTTAAGCAGAATAAAAGTTCGTGAAGCAGCTATGCGAGGTGAAATTCCAGGACTTAAAAAATCAAGTTGGTAACTTTATTTACAAAAAAAATTGGAGTTTTAAATGAGCACGCAAGATACTATAGCAGATATGCTAACACGAATCCGTAATGGACAAACAGCAAATAAATCAATAGTTACAATATCTTCATCTAAGTTTAAATTAGCAATTGCTAAAGTTCTAAAAGAAGAAGGTTATATTGAAAACTTTAAGATTACAGGAACTATAAAACCAATACTTGAAATAGAATTAAGATATTTTCAAGGAAAAAGTGTAGTAGAAAACATTCAACGTATAAGTCGCCCAAGTCTTCGAATATATAAGAAAAAAGATAAATTACCGAAAGAAATTTCAGGTTTGGGTATCGCAATTATCTCCACCTCTAAGGGTGTTATGACAGCTCATGCAGCTTTAAAAGCCGGCGTTGGTGGTGAAATTATCTGTTATGTAGCTTGATTTCGTGAGGAAAAAAATGTCTCGTGTAGCAAAGGCACCTATCACAGTTCCTGCTGATGTAGGAGTAAAAATCATCGGACAGATTATATCGCTCTATACTAAAAGTGGTACTTTAACTCGTACAATTCATAATTCAGTTAAAATTAAATTTGAAAACAGACGATTAATTATCACAACTAAAGAAGGTTTTGAGAATGCTTATATACAAGCAGGTACTACTCGTTCGTTACTTAACTCAATGGTAATTGGTATTACAAAAGGATTTATTAAAAAACTTCAACTTATTGGTGTTGGTTATCGCGTATCAATTAAAGATAACACAATAAATTTATTTTTAGGTTTTTCTCATTCAATTGAATACATTTTACCAACGGTAATTACTGCAGAATGTCCAACACAAACAGAAATAATATTAAAAAGTATTGATAAACAAATGCTTGGGCAAACAGCAGCAAAACTTCGCTCTTACAGAAAACCTGAACCATATAAAGGTAAAGGAATTCGTTATGCCGATGAAATCGTGCGCACTAAAGAAATAAAGAATAAAAAAAAATAAAGAGAGAACTATGAATAAAAAATCAGCTCGTATACGTAGAGCAACACGTACTCGACAAAATATTAAAGAGTTAGGTCTAACTCGCCTAGTTGTTCATCGTACTTCGCGGCATATTTATGCACAAATTATAACAGCAAATAAATCTGTAGTAGTAGCCGCAGCATCTACTACAGAAAAATCTATTAATAAACAAGTAAATTTTACTGGAAATAAAGATGCAGCAGCTTTGGTTGGTAAATCAATTGCTGAAAAAACAATTATGAAAGGAATCACAAAAATCGCTTTTGATCGTTCTGGTTTTAAATATCACGGTAGAGTCCAAGCACTAGCAGAAGCCGCTCGTAAAGCTGGACTTCACTTCTAAGGTAGAAAATAATGGCTAATATTGAAAAACAGGCTAACGAACTACAAGAAAAATTAATAACGGTAAATCGTGTAGCAAAAACAGTTAAAGGAGGTAGAATTTTTAGTTTTACAGCGTTAACTGTAGTTGGAAATGGACACGGTCGTGTTGGTTTAGGTTATGGGAAAGCTCGTGAAGTACCAGCAGCAATACAAAAAGCTATGGAAAAAGCACGACGTAATATGAAAAATATAACTCTAAACAATGGAACATTATTTTATCATATTAAGGGATCATATACTGGGTCGTATATCTTTATGAAACCTGCTAATGAAGGGACTGGAATTATTGCTGGTGGCGCAATGCGCGCTGTTTTAGAAGTGATGGGAGTTCGTAACGTATTAGCTAAAACTTACGGATCAACCAACCCAATCAATGTTGCACGAGCTACATTAAAAGCTTTAAGTAATATGAAATCTCCAGAAATAGTAGCTGCTAAACGTAAAAAAATAGTTAAAGAAATACTATGGTAACTAAAATTATGATAAAAACTATTAAAATAACGCAAATTCGTAGTTCAATTGGTCGTTTACCTAAACATAAGGCTACATTAACTGGTTTAGGTCTTAGAAAGATACATCATACTGTAGAACGTGAGAATACCCCTGCAATCCGCGGTATGATTAACTTGATTTTTTATATGATAAAAATTGAGGAATAAAAGATGTATTTGAATAATATATCTCCAGCTAAAGGTTCTAAACATAACCATAAACGAGTAGGAAGAGGTATTGGTTCAGGTTTAGGTAAAACTAGTGGTCGTGGGCATAAAGGACAAAAATCTCGCGCTGGAGGAAAAATACACCGTGGTTTTGAAGGTGGTCAAATGCCTTTATATCGTCGTTTACCAAAATTTGGATTTAATTCACATAAAAAAATATTTAATTCAGAAATTAGTTTATCAGATATTTCTACAATTAAAAGCCAAATTATTGATTTAAATACATTGAAAACAGCAAAAATTATTAAAACAAATATTAAATACGCAAAAATTATTTTATCAGGAAAAATAAATCATGCAGTTACTATACGTGGAATTGGTGTAACTAAAGGTGCTCGCATAGCAATAGAATCAATCGGTGGCAGAATTAAGGAAGTGAATATATAATGTCTAAACAACCAGTATTAGATTTTCAAAGCGCCAAAAGTGGAGTTGGTGAACTAAAGCACAGACTTTTGTTCGTAATTAGTGCCCTTATTATTTTCAGAATTGGTTCTTTTATTCCAATACCTGGAATTGACACAATAATACTTGCTAAATTACTGGAACAACAACAAGGCACAATAATTGAAATGTTTAATATGTTTTCTGGTGGAGCTCTTAGTCGTGCTTCTATTTTTGCACTTGGAATTATGCCGTATGTTTCAGCATCTATTGTTATCCAATTATTATCAGTTATAAATCCAAAACTAGCGGAAATTAAAAAAGAAGGAGAATCAGGACGAAGAAAAATAAATCAATATACACGTTGGGGAACTCTATTATTAGCAATGTTTCAATCAATCGGAATCGCGATTGGATTACCAAATATGCCAGGAATGCAAAAACTAATCACTTATCCAGGAGTTCAATTTTATTTTACTGCGATTGTTAGCTTAATTACTGGAACTATATTTTTAATGTGGTTAGGTGAACAAATGACTGAAAAAGGTATTGGTAACGGAATTTCAATAATTATTTTTGCTGGTATTGTTGCTGGATTACCACAAGCAATAGCTCATACTATTGAACAAACAAGGCAAGGAAAACTTCATTTATTCTTATTGATATTAATCATAATATTAGTTTTTGCAGTAACTTTTTTTGTAATATTCATGGAACGAGGTCAACGTAGGATTATTGTTAATTATGCAAAACGTCAACAAGGACGAAAAATTTACGCATCACAACGAACACATTTACCTTTAAAAGTAAACATGGCTGGAGTAATACCTGCAATTTTTGCTTCTAGTATTATTTTATTTCCAGGTACAATAACTTCATGGTTTGGTGATGGCACTGGTTGGAATTGGCTTAGCACAATTTCAATGTATTTACAACCAGGCCAACCGCTATATGTATTATTTTATGCTGCATCTATTATTTTCTTTTGTTTTTTCTATACTGCTCTTGTTTTTAATACAAAAGAAACAGCAGATAATCTAAAAAAATCAGGAGCGTTTGTTCCAGGGATTCGTCCTGGAGAACAAACATCTAAATATCTAAATAAAGTAATGACTAGAATAACACTGGTTGGTGCGATTTATATTACTTTCATATGTTTAATTCCAGAATTTATGCGTAACGCAATGAAAGTTCCTTTTTATTTTGGAGGAACATCGCTTTTAATAGTAGTTGTTGTTATTATGGATTTTATGACTCAAGTACAAACCATAATGATGTCAAGTCAATACGAATCTGTTTTAAAAAAAGCAAACCTTAAAGGTAAATAATCATTTATTATATTTTTTATATTACTGGAAATTAAACAAAATGAAAGTACGAACTTCTGTAAAAGAATTATGCCGTAACTGTAAAATCATTCGTCGTAACGGTAACCTTCGAGTAATTTGTACTGTTGAACCTAGACATAAACAACGCCAAGGTTAAAAAATATTTTTCTCTTGCAAAATTAAACTTCGATAGTTAAATTAACAAACTAATCTTTTTATCTTGAATACGTTATTGAAACGGGCTTTATGCGCAATAATGTATAAATACTAGGAGTACAAAATGGCCCGTATAGCAGGCATCAATATTCCTGATCATAAACATGCCGTAATCGCTTTAACAACTATTTTCGGAATTGGTAAAAAACGTTCACAAAATATCTGTGAAATAACAAATATTCCTAAACATATTAAGATCAATAATCTGTCTGAAGAACAAATAGACAAACTACGTGACGAGGTAACAAAATATGTTACAGAAGGAGATTTGCGTCGCGAAAAAACATTAAACATTAAACGTTTAATGGACCTTGGATGCTACCGTGGTTTACGTCATCGTCGTAATCTTCCTGTACGAGGACAACGCACAAAAACTAACGCTCGCACACGAAAAGGTCCTCGTAAACCAATCAAAAAATAAGGCATGTAAAAATGATAAAAACCCAAATTCGTAAAAAAAAACGTGTAAAAAAACAACTATCAGACGGTGTAGCTCATATCCATGCTTCTTTTAATAACACAATTATAACTATTACTGATCGCAGTGGTAATACATTAAGTTGGGCTTCTGCAGCTGGATCTGGTTTTAGAGGATCCAGAAAATCAACTCCATTTGCCGCTCAAGTTGCAACAGAACGTTGTGCTGAAGCAGTAAAAGAATACGGAATTAAAAATATGGAAGTTATGGTAAATGGGCCAGGACCAGGTCGTGAATCAACAATTCGTGCTCTTAATGCAGCTGGTTTTCGTATTACTAATATTACTGATGTAACCCCTATTCCTCATAACGGATGCCGACCACCTAAAAAGCGTCGGGTTTAATAACTTGAGGATATTGGAGAAAAAAATGGCAAAATATCTAGGGCCTAAACTTAAACTAAGTCGTCGTGAAGGAACAGATTTATTTTTAAAATCTGGTATTTGCGCAATTGACACTAAATGCAAATTAGATCAAGCACCAGGACAACATGGTGCACGTAAACAACGTTTATCTGATTACGGTGTTCAATTACGTGAAAAACAAAAAGTACGTCGCATTTACGGTATTTTAGAACGGCAATTCCATAATTACTATAAACAAGCAACACACTTAAAAGGAAATACAGGTGAAAATTTACTTGTGCTTTTAGAAAAACGTTTAGATAATGTTGTTTATCGTATGGGATTTGGTTCTACTCGTGCAGAAGCGCGACAAATGGTTAACCACAAAACAGTTATGGTAAATAATCGCACTGTTAATATACCTTCTTATTTAGTTTCACAAAATGATATTATCAGTATTCGAGAAAAATCTAAAAACCAATCTCGTATTAAAGCCGCTTTAGCTCTTGTAGAACAACGTGAAAAATCGTCTTGGCTAGAAGTTGATATTGCTAAAATGGAAGGTGTTTTCAAACGCATTCCAGAACGTTCTGAGATATCTGCAGATATTAATGAACATCTTATTGTTGAACTTTATTCTAAGTAAAGATAAGTAGCATAGAGAGGATATAATGCATGGTTCTATGACAGAATTTCTAAAACCACGCTTGGTAGATATTGAGCAAATTAGTTCAGTACATGCTAAAGTAACACTTGAGCCTTTAGAACGTGGCTTTGGTCATACTCTAGGAAATGCACTGAGGCGTATTCTGCTTTCATCTATGCCAGGTTGTGCAGTAACAGAAGTTGAAATAGATGGTGTGCTTCATGAGTATAGCACTAAAGAGGGTGTACAAGAGGATATACTTGAAATTATCTTAAATCTAAAAGGGTTAGCTATAAAAATTTTTGGAAAAGATGAAATAATTTTAACATTAAACAAAAAAGGTGTTGGACCTGTAACTGCTGCCGACATTAACCATAACGGAGATATTGAAATTATTAAACCACAACACATTATATGTCACCTCACTAACGATAGCGCATCTATTAACATGCGTATTAAAATACAACGTGGCCGTGGTTATGTTCCAGCTTATACTAGAGTTATATCAGAAGAAAATGAACGCACAATAGGAAAACTGTTAGTTGATGCTTGCTACAGTCCTATAGAACGTATAACTTATAACGTAGAAGCCGCTCGTGTTGAACAAAGAACAGATTTAGATAAATTAATAATAGAAATAGAAACAAATGGTACAATTGAACCAGAAGAAGCTATAAGACGTGCTGCTACAATTCTAGCTGAACAACTTGAAGCATTTGTAGATTTACGTAATATTCAACAACCAGAAGTTAAAGAAGAAAAACCAGAATTTGATCCTGTTTTGTTACGTCCAGTTGATGATTTAGAATTAACTGTACGTTCTGCCAATTGTCTTAAAGCTGAAGCTATTCATTATATTGGTGATCTTGTTCAACGAACAGAAGTTGAATTACTTAAAACCCCTAATCTCGGAAAAAAATCTCTTACTGAAATTAAAGATATTCTAGCATCTCGTGGATTTTCTCTAGGAATGCGTTTAGAAAATTGGCCTCCAATAGGTATTACTGATGATTGCAAAAATATTTTTTAACTTGGAGAAAAAATAAAATCATGCGTCACCGTAAGAGTTGTTGTAAGTTAAACAGAACTAACAGCCATAGACAAGCTATGTTTCGTAATATGGTAAACTCTTTGATTTATTATGAGTCTATAAAAACTACTCTTCCTAAAGCTAAAGAACTGAGACGTATTATTGAACCAATAATAACTATTTCTAAAATAGATAGTGTTGCTAATCGTCGTTTAGTATTCGCTCGTGTTCGTGACAATAATACAGTAACAAAACTGTTTAATACATTAGGACCTAATTTTTTAACTCACTCTGGTGGTTACACTCGCATTTTTAAATGC
Source organism: Candidatus Providencia siddallii (assembly GCA_001457715.1). Taxonomy (GTDB): domain Bacteria; phylum Pseudomonadota; class Gammaproteobacteria; order Enterobacterales; family Enterobacteriaceae; genus Providencia_A; species Providencia_A siddallii. The sequence continues at coordinate 110,964 of CVRF01000003.1, forward strand.
GGGTACAGAACAGGAGATAATGCACCGTTAGCGTACATTAAATTAACTGAGCGCTCTATTAACCAGAAAAATAATATTATAAGTTAACTGAATTATTAATTTAAGAAGACCGAATGTTTATATAAAAAATCCGGTCTTCTTTATTTTTTTTAAAAAAAATAATTTTGGCCGAAATAATTTTTCAATATCTATAATATATTTTTTATCTGTAATAAACATTATCAAATGATCACCATACTGTATAATATTATTATCAGTGGCAATGATAACTTCATTTTTTCTAACTATTGCACCAATAATTGTTCCACGAGGTAATTTTATATTTGAAATCTTTTTATTAATTACTTTTGATGTATTTTCATCACCATAAACTATGGTTTCTATAGCTTCAGCTGCTCCCTTAATTAACGAAGAAACGCTAATTACTACATCTGTTTTTCTTATTCGCTTTAATAAAGCGGAAATAGTTATTTGTTGAGGAGATATAACAACATCAATTACTCCACCATTCATTAAATCAACATATGCAGAACTTTGAATAAGAGTTATTGCTTTTTTTGCACCTATTTTTTTTGCTAACATTGATGACATAATATTTACTTCATCATTATCAGTTAATGCAATAAATACATCTATTTGTTCAATATGTTCTCTAATTAATAACTCATTATCTGATGCATCACCATAAAAAACAATTGTATTATCTAGTAATTCAGCAAGTTTAGCAGAACGATATTGATTTTTTTCAATTAACTTAACGTTATAATTATTTTCTAATTTTTTTGCTAAACCTAATCCAATATTTCCTCCACCAACAATCATTAAACGTTTATAAGGTTTCTCAAGACGCTGGAGTTCACTTATAACTGCACGAATATGTTTCGTAGAAGATACAAAAAAAACCTCATCACCAGCTTCTATAACAGTCGAACCTTGAGGTTTAATAAATTTACCTCTACGAAATATAACTACAATACGAACATTAATATGAGGCATATGTTCACGTAAACTTGAAAGTGGATTTCCTATAAGAAATCCACCATAATAGGCTTTCACAGCAACCAAACTAGCTTTACCTTCAGCGAAATTAATAACTTGCAATGCACCTGGATACTGAATAAGATTATAAATATAGTTAACAACTAATTGCTCAGGAGAAATTAAATAATCTATAGGAACCTGTTCCGGAAAAAAAAGTTTATTAGATTCTCTAATATATTCAGCAGCTCTAACTCTAGCAATTTTATTTGGTATATTAAAAATGCTATATGATATTTGACAAGCAATCATATTTATTTCATCAGAATTAGTTACAGCAATAAGTACATCAGCATCTTCTGCTCCAGCGTCTTTAAGTACGCATGGATAGGATCCATATCCGTTAACAACACGTAAATCAAATTGTTCTTGTAATTGATGTAATCTATTTATGTTGTTATCAATAACAGTAATATCATTATTTTCATCAACTAAATTTTTAGCTAAAGTTACACCAACTTGACCAGCACCTAAAATAATTATCTTCATTATATATCTAATATTAATAAATTTAATTATATTACATTAGAAATAAATATAACAATATTCAAATATATGGTTATATTCTTAATAAAACTAAAAAATTTAAATAAAATCACTAATTTAAATTAAATTTAGTATTAAAAATAATTACTAAATATTTTGCTCAACGTTAATATCTATTAATATTAATATATTTAAATATTATAATCTATATTCAATTAAAAATTGTTTTTTGATTATTAATCAATTAAAATAAAATAATTAACTATTCAAGAATATTCTCAGGTATAAACCATTGATATCTATAGTTTAATATATCTCTAACAGTCATGATTTTTTTACCAGATGGTTGTAATTGAATTATATTCAATACACCATCACCTGTAGCAATATTTATTCCGTTTTTATTTACACTTATAATTGTTCCAGGTAATTTATTATGTATTTTAATAATAACTTCAGCTTTCCATACTTTAATAATTTTTTTTTGAATTAAAAAATGACTTAAAGGCCATGGATTAAACGCTCGTATTTGTCTTTCAATTTGAATAGCACTTTGTTTCCAATTTATATAAGCTTCTTTTTTTGATAACTTTTTAGCATAACAAGCAAATGCATCATCTTGTTTTTCTAATGTATATTTACCTATTAACAATAAATTAATAGTGTTAATCAAACCTTCTGAACCAATTATTGATAATTTATTATTTAATGTTTCAGTAGTATCATTTGTATTTATATTAATAATTGATTTATAAATAATATCACCTGTATCCACACCATCATCCATTTGTATAATACTTATTCCTCCTTTGTTATCTCCAGCACAAATAGAACGCTGAATTGGTGCTGCACCCCTCCAACGAGGTAATAATGAACAATGAAGGTTTATACATCCTAAACGAGGTATATTTAAGATAGATTTAGGTAAAATTAATCTATATGCTACAACAATTATTAAATCTGCTGATTTTTCTTTAATCCATTTTTGACTTTCAATATCTTTTAAACTAATTGGCTGAAAAATCGGAATCTTATGATTTTCAGCAAGAATTTTTACTGGACTATATGTTATTTTATTTCCTCTACCTTTAGGTTTATCAGAACAAGTTAATACACCAACTATTTGATGTTTTGTTTTAAGAAGAGCTTTTAAACATATAGCTGCAAAATTCGGTGTACCTGCGAAAATTATTTTTAATAATGTTTGTTTGTTAATTTCCATATTAAATTATTTTTTAAATTTATTTAATTTTTGTAATTTTTTACAAATACGTTGTTTTTTTAAAGGAGATAAATAATCAATAAACATTTTACCAAGAAGATGATCCATTTCATGCTGAATACAAATAGATAAAATACCATTAGCTTCAATATTAAAAAATTTCCCATTATAATCTAAAGCTTTAATTTTAACTCGTTCATATCTTGGTACAAATTCATATTGACAAGGTATAGAAAGACATCCTTCTTTTATACTTGCTTTGCCTGATTTATATAATATTTCTGGATTAATAAATACAAGACAATTCTTATATAATTCAAAGATATTAACAATAATAATTCTATAATGAATATCAACTTGTGTCGCAGCAAGCCCAATACCTTTTTTCATATACATGATATCAATCATATCATTAACGATTCGTTGTACCTTATAGTCAACATTATTAACTTTTTTAGCAACAGTGCGCAAGCGATTATCAGGGTAATACAGTATATTTAACATAATATAAAATATTAAAAGTAGTTTTAATATAAAAATTAATACTTATTGCTTTTTAACAAAAAGTTTTAATAAAAAGCAATGCTTACATCAAAAAATATTACGTAATTTTATATCTTTTATCAAATTAAATTACAAAATCTATTAAAATTTTTATATTTAATACTATACATTTAAAATAAAATTGATATGATAAAATATAATAACTGTATAATTTAAAAGAACAATATAATAAAACTTATTTTTTAAAATGTTTAATTTAATATTAACAATATAATTCAAAAAAAATTAATAAATACCATTCAATATTTACGTAATACTAAAAAAAACAAAATACTTGTATATTTATATTATTTTTAATAAAAAAAAATAACTAATAATTTACAGATATTAGATTTTTATTTAAAATAAAATTTAAAATTAATTATTTATAATAAATTATTATTATGCAAGATAAATTTATAGAAAGCATTATCGAATTTCTTAAACAAGATGAAGTTATCGCGTATCCAACTGAATCTGTATTTGGTTTAGGTTGTAATCCAGACTCTGAAATTGCAGTGCATAAATTATTAACACTTAAAAAACGATCATTAAAAAAAGGGTTAATACTTATTTCAGATAAGTATGAGTCATTCAAATGTTATATTGATGATAAATATTTAACTAAAAAACAAAAACAAATTATGTTTTCAACATGGCCTGGACACGTAACATGAATTATTTTAGCAAAAAAAACAACACCAAAATGGTTAACAGGTAAATTTAATACAATAGCTATAAGGGTTATTAACCATGAACCAATAAAATCTTTATGTAGTAAATATGGAAAACCAATTGTATCAACAAGCGCTAATTTAAATGGATTTAAACCATGTAAAACAACAGATGAAGTTATAAAACTTTTTAAACAAAATGTGTATATTTTGGATGGAATAGTTGCTGGAAGAGAAAATACATCTGAAATCAGAGACGCAAAAACCGGAAAATTATATCGCAAAGGATAATACTTATGGAAACTTTTGCAATTTTTGGTAACCCATTACAGCATAGTAAATCACCTTTTATACATAGATTATTTGCACAACAATGTAATAAATTTTTAATAGAATATAAAAAAATCTTGACTACAAAAAAAAAATTTAAAGGGGATTTAATTAATTTTTTTTCACATACAGGAAAAGGTGCTAATATTACATCACCGTTTAAAGAAAATGCTTTTCAATTAGTTTCTAATCTAACTAGAAGAGCTAAAATTTGTGGTGCTGTTAACACAATTTTAAAACTTGATGACAATAGTTTACTTGGTGATAATACAGATGGTATAGGTTTACTTTTAGATTTAAAACGGATTAAATTTATTCATCGCAATAGTAATGTATTAGTAATTGGAGCTGGAGGAGCAGTTCGTGGATTATTGTTACCTTTATTAGAATACGGGTGTAATATAACTCTAACAAATAGGACTTTTTATAAAGCAGAAGCTTTAGCTCAGCACTTTACATCAATTAGAAGAATTAAAACTAAAAAAATTAATCATATTACTTCTGCAGATTTTAACTTAATAATTAACGCAACATCTTCTAGTATGAACTCTGAAATTCCAAAAATAAGCTCAAAAATTTTTTCTGAATATGTTTCTTGTTATGATATATTCTATCAAAATGAAGAAACTCCTTTTTTATCTTATGCAAAAAATAATAAATCAAATAAAATTTCTAACGGATTGGGCATGTTTATTAATCAAGCAGCATTTTCATTTGAACTTTGGTTTGGTGTTCTTCCGAAGATATCTCCAATTTTATCTATTTTAAAAAACAAAAATATAATTAACAATTATTAAATTAATAAATTAAATTTGATAAATTTTAAATTTATTAATACTTATTTATATATTTGTTTTTAAATTTAATCATCAATAAAATAAAATATATAATTATGATTTTAATTTAAATATTTACTTGATTTAAAATGATTCTATCGTATAGAATAAACAAAAGATGATTATATAAATAATAGATGTTTTTAAAAAATAACAATAAATAAAAAAATTACATTTTGGATTTATTTTTAAGATTAAATTATATAAAGGAGCGGTAGTTCAGTTGGTTAGAATACCTGCCTGTCACGCAGGGGGTCGCGGGTTCGAGTCCCGTCCGTTCCGCCATTATTAAAAGGGGCGTAGCTCAATTTGGTAGAGCACTGGTCTCCAAAACCGGGTGTTGGGAGTTCGAGACTCTCCGCCCCTGCAATAAAATATATTTTATATATACTTTAAATAAAGTTTTATAAAATTCATCTAAACATTTTTTATATTTTATAATTAATTTTTATATATGTTATATAAAAAAGAACAACTCTATCAAACAGTCTAAGTAAAAACAGATATAGATAATCTTATTATTATATATTTTAATAATTATATTAAATCAAGTATTTAACAAAAAATATAATTTTTGATTATAACTTATAAAAAATATATATAACTAATAATTAATAATATATTAATTATTATATTATATATTTATATTTATTTTTTAAAAATTAAAAATTAACTAAATATTTTATTTAAAATAAAAACAATAAATCAATAATTTGTTCATATATAAAAAAATATTATAAACAACACACTATATATAAATTATTACAATTATCAACATCATATAAAACATATGCAAAATGACTTTAAAAAACATAACATAAATATATTTAATTAAACAAATGTTTTAATTTATACAATTAAATTAAAAAAAATAAAATTAAACAAATAAAAATTTATAATTATAAAAATATAAACTTATTACTTTATAAAAAATAATTAATTATTTAAACTCTAATAGAATATTAAATAAATATTCAGATTTTTATAACAAATATAAACTAATAAACATAAATTAAATATTTATATATTTTATATAATAAAAAATATTTATTTAAAATACTAAATAATATTAATTATAATAATATTATAAATAAATCATTTATTAATAATATCGTTAACATAAAACTAAATTTAAATTACTATCATGCTTTATATTAATATAATTATAATTAAACGTATAATAATATCTAAAATAGATATATAATTTATATTTCTTAATATTAAATCAACTTATCATTTTTATTTAAAAAAATATGACACAAGGCGTTTTATATGTAATATCAGCTCCTAGTGGAGCAGGTAAATCTAGTTTAATTAATTCTTTATTAAAAACAAAATTATATAACACTCAAATTTCTATTTCATACACAACAAGAACTGCACGTCCAGGAGAAATTAATGGTAAAGATTATTTTTTTATTTCTAAAATTAAATTCTTACAAATGATTAAAAATCATGATTTTTTAGAATATGCATACGTTTTTGGAAATTATTATGGAACTTCTAAAATTTTTATTGAAAATACTATAAAAAATTATATAGATATTATTCTTAATATTGATTGGCAAGGTGCTAAACAAATAAAGACAAAAATACACGAAACAAAAAGTATTTTCATACTACCTCCATCAAAAAATGAACTCTATCGTAGATTATACAATCGAGGACAAGATAATAACGAAGTAATTAAAAATCGCATGTTATATGCAATTAGTGAAATTAAACATTTTAATGAATATGATTATATAATTATTAATGATAATTTTAAAACTGCACTAAAAGATTTAAAGTCAATTATTAATTGTGATCGTTTAAAATTAAAACGTCAAACTCAAAAAACTAAGGATTTAATCACTAAATTATTAGCAGACTAAATATTATTTAGTGTTATACTATATTATATATAATATATTTTGGAGTTAATACTCATGGCACGAATAACTGTACAAGATGCAGTAGAAAAAATTGGTAATCGTTTTGATCTTGTGTTAATAGCTGCACGTAGAGCACGTCAATTACAAACTAGAAATAAAAACCCACTAGTATCTGAAGAAAACGATAAATACACAGTTTTAGCTTTACGAGAAATAGAAAACGGATTAATTAACAACAATATTTTTAATTCAAATGAATATAAAGAAAAAAAAGATAAATAATCTATTAAAATACAAACAGTTTAAATAATTAATAAAAATCGCCGCTGATTATCTATAGTATATTATAAAGGTTAAGTTTACTTGTATATATTTAAAAAATTAAATTCAGTGATTCAAAAATACCTTCCAAATGAACAAATTGAATTAATAAAAAAGGCTTATATAATAGCACGAGATGCTCATAAAGGACAAATCCGTTCTAGTGGTGAAGTTTATATTACCCACCCAATTGCTGTGGCTTGTATTTTAGCTGAGATGCATATTGAATACGAAACGTTAATGGCTGCATTGTTACATGATATAATTGAAGATACAAAATTAACTTTTAATGATATAGAAAAATTACTTGGAACTACAACTGCAATTCTTGTAGAAAGTGTTTCTAAATTAGATAAACTAAATTTTCGAAATAAAAAAGAAGCACAAGCAGAGAATTTACGTAAAATTATTATTTCAATGATAAAAGATACAAGAGTAATTCTAATTAAATTAGCAGATCGTATGCATAATATGAGAACACTTGATTCATTAAGAACGGATAAACAACGGAGAATTGCACGAGAAACTTTAGAAATATACAGTCCTTTAGCTCATAGACTTGGAATAAATTATATAAAAACTGAATTAGAAGAATTAGGTTTTAAGACTTTGTATCCAAAACGGTATCGTATTTTAAAAAAAATAGTTAAAACATCTCAAAATATCCGTAAAGATACAATACAAAAAATCTTTTCTGAAATTAACGATTGGTTAATAACAGTAGAAATTAAATTTCGTATTAGTGTATATGAAAAATCTATATATTCAATATACCGGAAAATACAACAAAAAGAACACAAATTTTATTCAATTATGGATATTTACGCCTTTCTTGTGATCGTACAAGATATAGATACTTGCTATAGAATTTTAGGCAAAATTCATGGTTTATATAGACCACGCCCAGGACGTATTAAAGACTATATAGCAATACCTAAAGCAAACGGATACCAAGCTCTACATACTTCATTAATTGGTCCTAAAGGAGTGCAAATTGAAATTCAAATCTGCACTGAATATATGAATCAAATTGCTGAAATTGGGATAGCTGCTAATTGGATTTATAAAAAACAAATAGAAAAAAATTCTATTACACAATTACGAACAAGACGGTGGATGCAAAATATATTAGATTTACAACAAAGTACAGAAAATTCATTTGAATTTATTGAAAGTATAAAATCAGATCTTTTTCCAGATGAAATTTATGTTTTTACACCAAAAGGTCACATTATCGAACTACCAACTGGTTCCACCCCAGTCGATTTTGCTTATGCTGTTCATACTGATATTGGTCACACCTGTATTGCAGCTCGTGTCGATTATCAATCGTATCCACTATCACAATCATTATCAAGCGGACAAACTATTGAAATCATAACAGGTCAAGAATCAAAACCTAATGCTGCATGGTTAAATTTTGTAGTTAGCTCAAAAGCTCGTACTAAAATACGTCATTTATTAAAAAATTTAAAACGAGAAGATTCTATAAACTTAGGTAGACGTTTACTTAAACATGCATTAGGAGCAAATAAAAAACTTAGTGATATTCCTAAAATAAATATCGAAACAGAACTAGCTCGTATGAAATTAAACTCAATTGATGATTTATTACTCGAAATTGGTTTAGGAAATGCAATAAGTGTAGTTATTGCTCGTAATTTAAAAAACAATTCTAAAATTTTACTAAAAAATAATAATAAATTTACTATAAAAAATACAAAAGATATTTTTATCACATTCTATAATAAACACATAAATGTAAACGAACCTATAATCTCTAGTATTATTAATAATGGCTTACTTATTCAATATAATAATTATAATTCTTTTTTTAAAAAAGAGGAAGATAAAATTACAATTGAATATAAATACGATATAAACGCATATTTTTTTGCTGAAATAAAAGTAGATTTAATTAATCATCAAGGAGCATTAGCTAATTTAACAGCAGCTATTAATAAAACAAATTCAAGTATTAACAGAATGAATTCTGAAAAAAAAAATGATCACATATATTGTGTACTTATACAGCTTATTATTAAAAATCGTATTCAATTAGCAGATGTTATGCGTAAAATACGTATTTTACCTGATGTATTACGAATTAGTAGAAAGCGAAACTAAATGATCGGAATATTTTAAAAAAACATTAATAGATTTAAAATATAAATAATAATTTTAATATAAAATTAATATAAAACTCTTTATTTTTAATAAAGATATAATTTTAATAAAACTAATTATTAATTATATTTAAAACATCAAATACCATTAATAAAAATTAAATTTTACGTACATTATTATATATATTTATTGAAAACTATTTTTAAAAAAATATATTTTAATTTACAATTAAAAATTAAATATTAACATCACCAATCATTTTTTCCGGACGTATTAATTCATTAAATTGATCTTCTGTTAAATAATTTAATGCCAACGCTGATTCTTTAAGAGTTAAATTTTCTTTATATGCTTTTTTTGCAATCTCCGCAGATTTATCATAACCTATATGTGTATTTAATACAGTAACTAACATTAATGATTTATATAATAATTCTTTAATACGTTCATAATTTGGTTTTATACCAACAACACAATATCTATTAAAACTACGCATACCATCAGACAGTAATTGTACAGATTGTAAAAAATTATAAATCAGCATTGGACGAAAAACATTTAATTCTAAATTACCTAATGAACCACCAATATTTATTGAAACATCATTTCCAATCACCTGCGCACAAATCATACTTAATGATTCACATTGAGTTGGATTAACTTTTCCAGGCATAATTGAACTTCCTGGTTCGTTTTCAGGAATAAAAATTTCTCCAATTCCACAACGCGGTCCTGATGATAATAACCTGATATCATTAACTATCTTCATTAAAGAAACAGCTAATCCTTTTAAAGCTCCATGCATATAAACTAAACCATCACAAGTTGCAATAGCTTCAAATTTATTTAATGCAGTTATAAACGGTTGATTTGTCAATTCGGATATTTTTTTTGCTACACGTTTAGCATAAACAAAAGAAGCATTTAAACCAGTACCAACAGCAGTTCCACCTATAGCTAATTCAGATATATGTGACATTAAATTTTTAATATGTTTTTCACTATTTATTAACATTGATAACCAACCAGAAATCTCTTGCCCTAAAGTCAATGGAATAGCATCTTGTAAATGAGTACGACCAATTTTAATGACATCTTTAAATTTAATAGTTTTTTCTTTTAATGTATTTTGTAATTCTTTCAACTCCGGTAATAAATTTTCACGTATAGATAAAACAGCAGAAATATTCATTGCAGTTGGAAAAACGTCATTAGAACTTTGACACTTATTTACATCATCATTTGGATGAATAAGACGATTAATACCTCTTGTTCCACCAAGCAATTCACTACCACGATTTGCTAAAACCTCATTCATATTCATATTAGTTTGAGTACCAGAACCAGTCTGCCAAATAACTAACGGAAATTCATTTATATGTCTTCCAGCTAATATTTCATCAGCAGCTTTAATAATTGCAATTCCGTTATTTTTAGATAATAATCCAATATCCATATTTACTGTAGCAGCTGCTTTTTTTGTAATCGCTAATGCTTTAATAAAAGCAGCAGGCATCTTTTCTGTAGAAATATTAAAATATCTTAAAGAACGTTGAGTTTGAGCACCCCATAATTTATTGTTTGGAACATCAATAAATCCAATTGTATCTTTTTCAACACGAATGTCTGTCATATATACCCTTATGTTTTTTATTAAATCGTTTTTTTAAATTTAATTTAATATTTTATAAAAAAAGAAAGATATTTTAAATATTAAATAATGTTATATACAATTTAATTATCATAATTTCTTTAATATTTATTTTATTATACAAAAATAAATATAAATGTTATAATAAAAAAATTTAAAAAATTTTTAATTTTAAAAAATATATTTATTTATAATATAAAAATATTTATTAATAGAAAAATAAATAATAATATAATTAACTATTTAACAATAAATATAAAATGTTAAATTATTATACTTTAATTAATTAAAAAATAATTTATGAAAAAAAAACATATTAATAAAGTTGCTTTTATTGATGAAAAAAACTGTATAGGTTGTAATAAATGTGTTCATTTTTGTAATCATAATGCAATTATTGGCGCAAAACGTATGATACATACTATAATTAAAGATTTATGCACAGGATGTAATTTATGTGTTATGTACTGCCCAACAGATTGTATTACGCTTATTAAAATAAAAAATAATAATATAGTTATAAATACAAAAAACACATAATTTTATTATATATAAATACAATTATATTTTATATAAAAATATAATTAAAATATACAAATATAATAATATAAATAAAAAATTATTTATTAATATATAAAATTAAAAATTAAATAAAATAAAAAATTTTTTTTATTAAAATAATATATAAAATATTTAAATAAATTAAAAATTATAAATTGAATTTTATAATTTATTAAAAATAATTTTAAAAATATATTTTATTAATTTTACAAGTGTATTAATTACAATTAATATAAATAAAATTAAAATATATTAATATGCATAAACTATAATAAATATCTACAAAATATACTAATATATAACTTATTACCATACTATATAAATTAAAATAAAAATAATAAAAATTATATTTAATAAATATTAAGTTTTTTATAAAAGAACTAATTAATAAAAAAATATCTAATTCATTGATTATAAATATTTAAAACTATTACCAATAATAATATAAAAACACTTTTATATAAAAATATGAATAAAAATCAACGCATTAAAATTTTAAAATATTTACAACATAATAATAAAACACCAACAACAGAATTAAAATTTAATTCACCATTTGAGTTATTAATTTCAGTTATACTTTCAGCTAAATCTACAGATATTAGTGTAAATAAAGTTACAAATAAATTATTTAAAACAGCTAATACTCCTGAAGCTATAGTACGTTTAGGTGTTAATGGTATTAAAGAACATATAAAAACAATTGGTTTATTCAATTTAAAATCTAAATATATTTATAAGACATGTCAAATTTTGATAAGTAACCATAATAGTAAAATTCCAGAAAATAAAATTCTTCTAGAAGCTTTACCTGGTGTAGGACGTAAAACATCTAATATCATACTTAATACAATATTTAATTGGCCAACAATAGCTGTTGATACACATATCTTCCGCGTATGCAATAGAACTCATTTTGCTACAGGAAAAACTGTACTTGAAGTTGAAAAAAAATTATTAAAAGTTGTTCCTAAAAAATTTATAATAAATTTTCATAATTGGTTCTTATTACACGGAAAAAATGTTTGTTTATCAAAAAAACCTAATTGTAATTCTTGCATAATTAAAAATTTATGTGATTTTAAAAAATAATATAAAAATTTTTATATTGACTTATTTTATTTACATTAATACCTTATCTTAATAATAAAAATAAATAAACTAAATATTAACAAATATAAAATATGTTTCGAAATAATCAAATTCTTACAGAACTTAAAGAAAAAATACATTCTCAAAAACTTAGAGTTGAAGGTTTTGTTAGAGGCACAGAAAAAAACTTCGGGTTTTTAGAAGTTAATAATAAAAAAAAATTTTTTATCCCACCAATACATATGAAAAAAGTAATGCATGGAGATAAAATAATAGCTATAATTCATAATTATAAAAACCGCCTATTTATTGAACCTGAAAAACTTATAAAACCATTTTTAAAAAATTTTATCGGATATATTCAAAAAAAAGATAATAATAAATTATTCGTTATTCCCAAATACCCTTTATTAAAATACATAATCCATTGTCACCCAACAAATAACATAATTCAAGAATTAAAACAAAATGATTGGGTTATTGCTAAAATGCGATATCACCCTCTAAAAGATAAACAAAAATTTTACGCAGATATTATAGAATATATTACAAACGATAAAGATGAATTTGCACAATTATTAGTAACTCTGCGTCGTTATAAATTAGAGCATCATGAACCTAAAATAATTATTGAAAAAATGAACGATAAAAACATTAAAAGAATAGATTTAACTAATCTACATTTCATCACAATAGATAATGCAAAAACTGAAGATATGGATGATGCTTTATATATAGAAAAAACAAAAAATGGTGAATTTAAGTTATTTATTGCAATTGCAGATCCAACTAGCTACATACAGGAAGGCAGTGAATTAGATAAAATTGCAATGATTCGCTCATGCACTAACTATTTACATGGATTTAACATACCAATGTTACCTCGTAAATTATCAGATGATCTGTGCTCCTTACAACCAAACGAATGTCGACAAGCATTAGTATGTATTACTATAATAAAAAAAGATAAAACCATTGATTCAAAAATTACATTTTTCAACGCCTGGATCAAATCGAAAACTAAACTTATATACGACGAAGTTTCTGATTGGCTTGAAAATACAGGAACATGGAAACCATCTAATGATATAGATAAACAACAAATTCTTTTATTAAAAGAAATGGCTGATAACCGTTTTAAATGGCGTAAAGAAAACGCATTAGTTTTTAAAGATAAGCCTGAATATAGATTTATTTTAAACGAACAAGGCGATGTAATAAATATTATTACAAAACTAAGGCGTAGTTCAAATAGAATTGTTGAAGAAGCTATGATAACTGCGAATTTATGCGCTGCTTCAATATTAAAAGAAAAACTTGGTTTTGGTATATTTAGTGTTCATGTTGGATTTGAACCTTTAAAAATAGAACAAGTTGTAAATATACTTAAAACTTACGGGATTAAAACAACTGTTAGCTCTTTATTAACAATTAAAGGTTTCCGTGAATTACACAATCAATTAAATACACAACCAACACAATTGCTTTATAATCGTATTCGATCTTATCAAACAATTACAAGAATTAAAATTAAACCTGGACCACACTTTGGGTTAGGAGTTGATTCATATGCAACTTGGACTTCACCTATTCGTAAATATACAGATATTATTAACCATCGATTATTAAAATCAATCATTACAGGTAAAATAATAACAAATAAACCAACAGAAAAACTAGCAAAAACATTAGATGAGCGACGTCGCGCTAATCGTATGGCTGAAAAAGAAGTGAATAATTGGCTATATGCAAAGTTTTTAAAATCTTTTATAAATACAAATACTAAATTCTTAGCTGAACTTATTGATGTTAATAAACATGGTATAAAAACAAGATTAATCAATAACGGAGCTATAACTTTTATACCTTCATCATTTATGCATAAAATTCCTAATGAAATTATTTGTAACTCAGAAACTGGTTGCGTTTTAATAAAAGGAAAACAGGTATATCAATTAAACGATATAATTGATGTAATTATTGTTGAAGTAAATACAAAAACGACTAATATCATTAGTCGTCCTGTATAAGTACTATTAATAATATTTATTAAAACTATTTTTCAAATATATTATTTTTAATAGTATTCAATAAAAATTACTAAACTTATTAAACAAAAATTTTAATACTATTAAAATTTACAATAATTCTTATTATTATAAATAATTTTAATTTTATTAATACAAATTAATATATATTAATTTGATTACGTGATTTAGTAATTGATAAATTTATCTGCTTAAGCATTAAAGCTTGATTTTTAACACCTGTAATAGGACGACCGATAACTACATAATCAACTCCAGCTTTTACTGCTTCCGATGGACTCATTGTGTATTTATGTTCATTTACATCACTATCAATAAAACGAATTCCTGGTGTAATTACTTTAAATTCAATCCCGCAAACTTTTTTTAAATTTTTAATTTCATTAACAGAACAAACAACACCATCAAAACCACATTTTTTACTTAACAAAGCAAGTCTTTTAACATGACTTGATATCATATCATTTATTCCTAAGTATTTTAGATCAAATTCATTTATACTTGTTAATACAGTAACAGCAACTAATAATGGAGCTTCATCACCGTAAATCTCCAAAGCTTTACGAGCGGCTTCCATCATTTGAATTCCACCACTTGCATGAACATTTACCATCCATACACCTATTTCAGCAGCAGCTGTAACAGAGCGTGCAACAGTACAAGGAATATCATGATATTTTAAATCTAAAAAAACATCAAAACCTAAATTACAAAGTAATTTTATAAATTTAAACCCGTATTTTGTAAACATCTCATTACCAACTTTTAAACGACAATCTAACGGATCTATATTATTAACAAATTCCAATGCTGTATTAATATTATCATAATCTAACGCAACAATAACAAACGGTGATGTTGCAACTTTAACTAAATTATTAACAGATGAAATCATTTAGTATCCTTTTTGAAATATAAAAAATATAATTTAATATCGTAATAATCATTACAAAAATTAATATTATAAAATTATTTAATTTATTAAAATTACTAAATACTAATTGTAGTAATAATATATATGATATATAAAAAAATTTATAATTTTATTATATTAAATATCTTATAACTAATTAATGAAAAACACGCGCTAATTATAATTGAAACAATAACGTCAATTGGCCAATGCATTCCAAGTAACATACGACTAAAAGAAACACCTTCTGTCCATATTATTAATACAACTGATAAAATATAATACTTACGATGCCAAAAAAAAACTATAAATAATAAACACCAACTAGCAGCAAATAATGTATGTCCTGATGGAAATGAGTAATTGCTTCCTAACTCCCAATGTTTAATTTGTTTCTTTAAAAGAATATTTTGTTTATTAATTTTTTCAAAAAACTCTAAACGTTTATAATCTTTCAATTTATAAAAATCAGAAACCATAATTTTATTTTTCTCTTCTAACCAAACAACGTAAGGTCTTGGTTCTTTAAAAAAATCTTTAATTAATACTTTTAAATATTGTTGAAAAACTATACAAAATAATAAAATAATAATTAACTCAATTTTTTTTTCTTTACGAAATAAAAATAAGATTACGCATAATAATATAACTGATGTTATGATGCTATATGGAACTCCTGCCGTATTTGTCAACCATAGCAATAATTCCAATTGAAATTGACTTTCTTGAAACAATCTCCACTTTAAAAAATTCATAATAAATGGAGGAATTATTAATAAAATAGTAAATATAACAATAGTTATTATTTTTTTTTTCATAAAAATAATTTTTATTTATCACTTATTCTTTTTATGAATAAATTTCGTTTTTTAGTTATCTTTATTAAAAGGTAATATTATTTACAAGTAGTATACAAAACAAATATTTTAAAATATATCAAATTTTGAATTTTTATTTATACTGCATTTAATTTATATTAATTAACATTAATAATTAAGATTACATTAATGGAAAAAACTATGCAGCTAAAACGCGTTGCACAAACTAAGATACCAACTCAATTTGGTCAGTTTATTATGATAGGTTTTGAAGAAATCAACACAGGTCAAAATCACATCGCATTAATTTTCGGAGAAATATTAAATAATAAACCAGTATTAAGTCGTATTCATTCTGAATGCTTGACTGGTGATGCTTTATTTAGTTTACGTTGTGACTGTGGTTTTCAATTAAAAGCTGCATTATCTCAGATAAGTAAAGAGGGTTGTGGAGTTTTACTTTATCATCGTCAAGAAGGAAGAAATATTGGATTACTTAACAAAATAAAAGCTTATGCTTTACAAGATCAAGGACTTGATACTGTAGAAGCAAATATAAAATTAGGGTTTAAAGCAGATGAGCGTGACTTTACAATATGTGCTGATATGTATAAATTACTAGGAGTTAATAAAATACGATTATTGACAAATAACCCTAGAAAAGTAGAAATAATGCGTAAATCTAAAATTAATATAATAGAACGAGTTCCATTAATTGTTGGAAGAAATCCAAGTAATGAACATTATTTAAATGCTAAAGCCGAAAAAATGGGTCATTTTTTATCAAAATAAATGATAATTATTATAATTTTAACTACGAAATTAAATTTAATTTACTTTTTAATTTTATTTTTTTTAGAAAATTTTACACAAAAATATTAAATACATATAAATAAAATTACATTTATCAATTAAAAGTATAAATTAATATTATATGTATAAGTTATATTTTACATATATAATTAATAATATTGTAATACAAAATATAAAAACCAATTACTTGCTTTAAAATCATTAATAATAAAACATAATTTAATATTTATTTTATTAAGATATATAAAATAATTTGATAAATACAATAAAATATCAATTAAATTAAAAATAAATATATTATTTTTTCACTTAATTAACAAAATATTATAATTAATATAAATTATTTTTTTACATAAATAGTTTTATTTTTTTTAAAAAATATTTTTTAATATATTTATTTTTAAAATAATATTCTTAAAAACTCTATAGCAAAAACATTAATGATTATATAACTAATATATTTTAAATTATATATATCTTTATATATAATTTAAAAATTAATTTTAAATATAATCACACATAATTTATAATTTTAATTAAAAATTAAATTATAATATTTAAAAGACTAAAATCAATTTCAAAAAAAATAGAATTTTTATAAAAAAATATTCTAAAATTTTTTTTTTCAAACAAATATATGAATAATACAAAATATAATTTGTATTTTTATTTCAATTTGCCATAATATATTATTGTAATATTATTACATATAGAATTTTATAAAAAAATCATTTTTATCACACTTTAATCTGTTTAAAATTTTATTATATTATAAAAATAAGGATTTTTACGTGCACAGTAATATATTAGCTATATGTGTTGGTATATCAACAATGTCTTATTTAACACCTCAATTATTAGCAAAAGAGATTTCTTACGGAAATCAAAAAATTGTACTTTCAGATTCTATTAATCCAGGAAATGATTTTTATCATTATGTAAATAATGATTGGATTAAAAATACACAGATACCAGACGGTAATGCACGATATAACTCTTTTATTGAATTATATTTAAATTCAGAAAAACAAATACAATCAATAATAGATCAACTCCAAAATACTCCAGAAAATGAATTAAATCAAAATCAACGAAACATTCGTAATTTATATTTAAGTTATTTAAATGAATCATACATTGAAAAAATTGGAATCTCTCCTATATTATGTGATTTAAAAGCAATTAAAGAAGCAAAAAATCATAATGAAATTAGCCATTTAATGATGTTACCAAATTATAATTCATTAATTAATTACTGGGTTGATCCAGATGCAAAAAATTCAAAAATCTATGTATTATATATTAGTCAAGGTAACCTTGGATTACCTAATCGTGATTTCTACTTAAAAAATTCAAAAGAAATAAAAGAGGTTCGTAAAAATTATTTTGATTATATTTCATTAATTTTAAAAAATGCTGGTGAAAAAAACGTTAATAACAAAGCAAAAAAAATAATTAATTTAGAAAAATCAATAGCAAAAATTCATTGGAGCCCTGAAGATAGACGTAATACTATTAAAAATTATCATTCAATGTCCTTAGAAGAAGTAAAAAAATTTACAAATGGTTTTGATTTGAGTAATTTTATTAAAAAAAATAATTTAACTGATAAATCACTCAAAAAAATCATTGTAGAAACAGATGACGCTGTTGCTGAAACTATTAAAATTTTTATTAATACACCAATTTCTACTATAAAAGATTACCTTATTTTCAGATATTTAAATAAATATGCATCTTTTTTAAATAAAAATTTTTCAGATGCACATTTTAATTTTTTTTCAAACAAACTTAATGGTATTAAAAATAAACGAACAAGAAAAGAATATGCAATACAAATGGTTAATTCTCTTCAAGGAGAACCTTTAGGTGAAATTTATGTTAAAAAATATTTTGATAAAGAATCTAAAGAAAAAATTCAAGATCTAGTTAATCGTATACGAAATACTTTTAATTTAAGACTAAAAAATAATAATTGGATGGATTTCTCTACTCGTAAAGAAGCATTAAAAAAACTTGAACGATTTACTATAAAAATTGGTTATCCTGATAAATGGAATGATTTTAGTAACATTAATTTTACTCAAAAAGAATTAATTAGTAATTATAAACAAATTTTAAACTGGAATCACAAAAATATGTTAAGTAAAATAGGACAACCAATTCGTAATTGGGAATGGGAAATGACCCCACAAACAGTAAATGCATATTTTAATCCAGTTCAAAATGAAATTGTTCTTCCTGCTGCAATACTACAAGCTCCTTTTTTTGATAAAAATGTTGATTATGCATATAATTATGGATCAATTGGAGCAGTAATTGCTCATGAAATGGGACATGGTTTCGATGACCAAGGTAGTTTATATGATAGTACTGGAGAATTACGTGATTGGTGGCAAAACAGTGCAAAAGTTCATTTTAAAGAAAAAACAAATAAACTAATAAAACAATATAACGCTTTTAAGATTAACGGACAAAAAATAAATGGTTATTTGACTCTTGGAGAAAATATCGGTGATTTAGGCGGTTTAACAATAGTATTAGATGCTTATAAACAATTTATAAAAGATAATTATCTTACATGTGAGGCACCAATTATTGATAACACTACTGGAATACAACGTTTATTTATTTCATGGGCAAGAACATGGAGAGAGTTATCAAATGAAGAATCACAAAGAAACAGAATAATGACTGACCCTCATAGTCCTTATAAATTTAGAACAAATGGTGTTGTTCGTAATATTGACGATTGGTATACAGCATTTGGAATCAATAAAAATAATGAATTATTTTTAGAACCAAACCAACGAGTGTATATATGGTAAAATTAAATAAAACTTAATTTTTATACACACAATTAAATAAAAATAATTTACATAAAATAAATTTATTAGTTTTTTTATATTATAATCTTTATTTTTTTAAAAAAATAATTTAATATACTAAAAATTTAATATTAAATTAAAATTTTATTCTTTTAAATATGATATTTATATCATATAGTAATTAATCATTATTAACATAATTTTATTAATAAAATAAATATATTATCCTAAAATATTTATTAATAAATATTTTATATGATAAAACAGTAATAATTAAATTAACATCTTTTATAATTAATAAAGAATACAAATTATATAATAAATATTAAACAATATTGATAAATTATATAAAATATTTTTATAAAAAAATATATATATTTATTAAATAAATATATATATTTATTTTATTATTAATAATAAAATAATTAATTATTATTAATTATTAATTACAATATTCAATAAATAAACTATAAACTTGATACAATTATATTAAAATATAATTTATTTTGTAATTAATATTACTACACAATCACCTACATAATATTATAACAAACATAATAATTTATTAATATTTTTCATGATACTATCAGTAAATTTATCTAATATTTTTTTATTTAAAATATAACGAACACTAATAATTTTTTTAGTTTCTATCGAACTAACAATAATATCATCACTAACTCCTATTTCATCAACTAAACCTTTATCTAAAGCTTGTGTTCCATACCAATGCTCACCTGTTGCTAAAGAATTAATATCTAATAAAGGACGGTTTTGATAAATAAACTGTTTAAATAATTCATGAACTAAATTTAAATCATTAATAAATTTTTTACGATTTTTTTCAGTATTTTCACCTAATAATGTAAGTGTTCTTTTGTATTCACCAGCAGTATGCAATTCAACATCAATATCATGCTTTTTAAGTAAACGATGAATATTTGGTACTTGAGCTACAACACCAATAGATCCTATAATTGAAAACGGAGCCGCAATGATTTTATCTGCAACACAAGCCATCATATAACCACCACTAGCTGCAATTTTATCAACAGTAATAATTAATGGTATTTTTTTTTCTTTAATTCTAAGTAGCTGCGAAGCAGCTAAACCATAACTAGAAACAATACCACCAGAGCTCTCTAAACGAAGTAAAACTTCATCATTTTTATCCGCAACAGATAAAATAGCGGTTACTTCTTTTCTTAAAGAAGTAACTTCAAAAGCATCCATACTTCCATTAAAATCTAAAACATATAAACACGGTTTTTTTATTAAAGAATTAGTTTTTATATCACATTTTTTAAATTTTAATTCAGATTTTTTCCGTTTTTTAAATATTTTCAACCAAATTTTTTTTTCTGAATCTGATTTTATGTCTAGCATATGCCTTTGCAATTCTTGATATTTTTCACTTAAATCTATAATTTTTAAAAAACCTTTTGATTCACCTCTACGAGAGATAAGTCCGAATATAAAAAACACAAATAAAATAACAGAAACTATAATAGTAAATACTTTAGATAAAAATAAAATGTATAAAGAAAAATACTCCACAAAATTAACCCTTCTATTGTTTATATTTATTATTGATAAAAAAAACACAACAATTAACTATACAAAACTATATTTATTTATAATTTTATCTGTTATAATAAATAATAACAGATTTTATAAAAATAATATGACTAAATATCAACCTAAACAAAATATATTAAATAATAAAACAATTTTAATTACTGGAGCAAGTAGCGGAATTGGTCGTGAAGCAGCAATAACTTATTCATATTTTGGAGCTTCGATAATTTTAATTGGACGAACAAAAGAAAAACTAAATATAGTTAAATCAGAAATTCGAAAACAAACAGGAAGAAGTTCCGCCATTTATATTTTAGATTTATTAACAGCCACAAAAGAAACTTATAAACTTTTAGTAAAAAATATCAAAAAAGAACATCAATTTTTAAATGGTGTCTTACATAATGCAAGCATTCTTGGAGAAATTTCGTTAATTAAAAATCAATCTTCAGTTACTTGGCATAATGTAATGCAAGTTAATATTAACGGACCTTTTATGTTAACTCAAGCTTTACTTCCGTTTTTATTAAAAACTAATAATGCCTCATTAGTATATACAAGTTCAAGTGTAGGTAAAAAAGGTAGAGCTGGATGGGGTGCTTATGCAGTTTCTAAATTTGCAACAGAAGGTTTAATGCAAATACTCGCAGATGAATATAAAGAAACTAATTTAAGAGTTAACTCTATTAATCCAGGAGCAGTTAATACAAATATGCGTGCAAATGCATTTCCATTAGAAGATCCATTAAAACTAAAAACACCAACCGATATAATGCCAGCATATATTTATTTAATGAGCGATGATAGTTTAGGAAAAACAGGTATTAGTTTTGACGCTCAAAGTGATAATTTTATATAAAATTTATCTTTAAAAAAATATTTATTTTTTAAAACTGTTTATACGATTAAAATTAATAAATAACAAAAAAACAAAATTAAATCCCGTCCATTTAAAAAATATCAAAATAAAATAAAATATTATTTAACATGATATTTTTTTTTAAAACAACCTTAAATGAAACATAATAAAACGTATTTTAATTTAGTTAAATTCTATTTTAATAATTTTTTATTATATCATAATATTTACTTACAAACAAGACAATTTTAAAAATTAATTTATATTTTTATATAAATTTAATCTAGTTAATATTTTATATTTAATTTTAATAAACTAAATTCTTTCAATTATATTTTTTTAAAAATCTCACTAAAATAATACAAAAAATTTTCTATATTTTAATAAAAATAATTGAAATTTTTCTTTGTAAAAAAAGATTAAATTCTATTTTACGATCTTCAAAATAAAACATAACACACATTTATTATATATATGTTATTATGAAATTATTTTTATAAATATGATTTTATAAATATTAATAATTAAAATATAAGACTAAAATTTTATTTAAGAGATACATATCACAATGTTAATTACAAAAAAAAATAAATGTTATCTTTTGTGTAATTTTATTAAAATTATTTTTTCTATAATACTAACATCTTGTAGTAATCAACTAAATACAATTAACTCTAAAAACATAATACATGATAATTACAAAACTAATAATACGTATAATAACTCTATTACATTAGCATCTCAAGATGAATTTGAAAAATTAATCAAACTTATAAATACTAAATCAAAAATTATGAATCAATATATTAATTGGAAAAATGTTATTTATAGACTTGGTGGAACTACAAAAAACGGTATTGATTGTTCAAGTTTTGTGCAACGAACATTTTTTGATCAATTTGGAATTCATATTCCACGTACAACTTCTGAACAAGAATTTTTAGGAAAACGTGTTAAACTTAAAAGTTTGGAAGCAGGTGATATTGTGTTATTTAGAATAAATAACACAATGAAACATGTTGGTATTTATATTGATAATGGAAAATTTGTTCATGTATCAAGCAGTAATGGAGTTGTGATATCTAAAATAACTAATTCCTATTGGAGTAAACGATATTATACTGGACGACGGATTATTAACAATACTTAACTATGTTTTTATAGATTATTTTTATTAAAATGATTATAATTTTAAATTATAAAACCTTTAAAATCCTAATTTGCTTTCATGAAACATCTAATTAAGAATAATTAATAAATTAAATTACTTATTAAAAAATAAAAACCAATTATCATAATTAATATCTTTTACAAAATTATTATTTTAAATACATTTAATAACTATATTGATTAACTATAAATTATTTTTTTATAAAATTCACTTATTTAAGAATAGATAATATATATTTAAACAAATAAAATTAAATAATTTTATTTGAAATATTAATTTAAATATTTTTTTGAATTAATAAGTGATCTTAAAGCAAATAAAAAATATTTTTAATTCAATATAAATTATATTAAAAATACTTTTTAACAGTATAATAAAATTATATTCATTACTTTAAATAATTCAAAAATATAATTTTATAAAATAATTTAATTAATAAAAATTAAATTATTTTTAATATCGCTGATATTTATAAAAATAAACAATTATTTATTAAATATTTTAATAAATTTTGTATTAACTAAATAATAGTGAAGGTTATACAATGCAAAAGAAATACACAAATACGCAATCGCAAAATAATATTAACTTACGTCGCGAATTAAAAGCGCGTCATATCTCAATGATTGCTATAGGTGGATCTATAGGCACTGGATTATTTGTCGCATCAGGTACAACTTTAGCGCACGCAGGACCAGGAGGAGCTTTGCTAGCATATGCTGTTATTGGATTAATGGTATATTTTTTAATGACAAGTCTTGGTGAGTTAGCTACACACATGCCGGTTTCAGGTTCATTTGCAACATATGGAGCAAAATACATAGATGAGGGTTTTGGTTTTGCATTAGGTTGGAATTATTGGTATAACTGGGCAATTACTATTGCTGCTGATTTGGTTTCATCTCAATTAATAATGAACTATTGGTTCCCAAATACTCCAAGTTGGATATGGAGCATTATATTTTTAGCAATTATTTTCTTTCTCAATCTTAGCTCCGTTAAATATTTTGGTGAAACAGAATATTGGTTTTCATTGATAAAAGTTACAACTATAATAATTTTTATAATAATTGGCTTATTAATAATCTTTAATATTATAGATAGTACAGAAAAAACAGGATGGTATAACTGGAATATTGGAGAAGCACCATTCGTTGGTGGTTTTTCTTCAATGATTAGTATTGCTATGATTATAAGTTTCTCTTTTCAAGGAACAGAGTTAATTGGAATAACTGCAGGTGAATCAAAAAATCCTAGCAAAAGTATACCTAATGCTATACATAAAGTATTCTGGAGAATTTTATTATTTTATATGTTTACTATATTTATAATTAGTTTAATTATTCCTTATACAAATACAAATTTACTATGTAATAATCTCACAAATATTAGTGTAAGTCCATTTACATTAGTGTTTAAAAACGCTGGATTATTGTATTCTTCATCAATAATGAATGCTATTATCTTAATAGCAGTTATATCAGCTGGCAACTCAGGAATGTATGCATCCACTAGAATATTATATACTTTAGCGGTTGAAAATAAAGCACCACGAATTTTTTCTAATCTTTCCAAAAAAGGAACGCCGATTAATGCATT
This sequence comes from Candidatus Providencia siddallii, assembly GCA_001457715.1. Lineage (GTDB taxonomy): Bacteria > Pseudomonadota > Gammaproteobacteria > Enterobacterales > Enterobacteriaceae > Providencia_A > Providencia_A siddallii. Next base: position 136,346 of record CVRF01000003.1, read on the forward strand.
AATAGCAACTACAATTATTTCAGCATTGTGTTTTTTAAGTACAACGTTTAAAGATCAAGCTGTTTATATATGGCTATTAAACACTTCTGGAGTAACTGGATTTATTGCTTGGATTGGGATTGCTGTTAGTCACTATCGTTTTAGAAAAGGGTATATTTTACACGGGAATAATATTAAAAATTTAACATATCGTTCTAATTTCTTTCCAATTGGACCTATTTTTTCTTTTATACTATGCTTAATAATTACAGTAGGACAAAATTATCAGTTTTTTTTAGAAAACAAAATAAATTTGTTGAATTTAACAATAAATTATATTGGAATACCTATATTTTTAATAATTTGGTTCGGATATAAAATAATTAAAAAAAGCTCTTTTATTGATTATAAAGATATGAAGTTTAATCTTTAAAAATATCAGATATATAACATAAATATTATATTTTTATTTTAATTATTAAGATCAATTACAAAATAAAATTCAATTAAACAACCAGAGTTTAATAATAGTTAAAAGTTATATTTATATACATTACTATTTATTTAAATCTAAACAACTAAAACTATTTAATGTGCTAAATGTATATAAGTATTTATATAAGTTATTATATAAATACTTATATATAATATATACATAATTATAATATTATTATATATCATTATTATTTTAATAACCAATTCTTAATTTGTTGCCTAGAAACTTTAACTCTATTTGATTTTAATTCAGGTATTAAAGAGTAAAAAGCAACAGGATATTGATAAGGAGCAAGTTTATATTTTAACCATTTTGCAACATCACCAATTAATGATCCCTTTTCAAGCTCTAAAACAGCAACAGGTCTTTGTCCGAATTTATCATCTTTAATTGGAATTATAAAACTTTGTATCACATAAGGATGTGAATTAATTATTTTTTCTATATACTCTGGTTGTACACATTCACCTCCACTAATAAATAGGTTATCTAATCTACCAAGAATATGATATTCATTATTAATGAATACACCTTTATCTCTAGTATTAAACCATCCATCTGTACAATTTAATGGTATTATCTTTCCGTTAACCCAATAACCTAAAGCTTGACTATTAGATTTAATTTGTATTTCATTTTTAATTAAACGAACCTGCTTCCCTATTAATGGAAGACCAACACCGTTTTTACCATCTGCTAACTTAGCACAAACAGTTGAAGCCATTTCCGTTATTCCATAACTATTCCAACAAGAAATACCCAAACATGCAATTTTTTTTGTTAATATAGTTGGTATCATTTCTCCACCAAGCAATATTGCTTTTAAAGATGAAAACATATTTTTATTAATTTTAAGAAACTTGAATAACTGAGTAGGAACTAATGAAATATGACTTATATTATGCAACTCAAATGATGACTTAGATTTTAAAGCAATAACCCCACCACGTACAAGCCATCTCCAAAGTATCCCTTGACCAGATACATGAAATAACGGTAGTGATAATAACCAACAATCACTTTGTTGATAATTAATTAAATTGAGAACACTATAAGCACTATTTAAATATGCAAGAATATTATGAACAACAGCTTTAGGTTGTCCATTAGTAGATCCTGAGGTTAAAATTAAAATAGCAGGTTGTTTAACAATTTTAGAAAAACTAACTAAACGAAAATTATTTGTTATTTTATATTTTCTATAATTAGAATAATCTAACTTAGGACAATTAAAAATATATTTTTCATTATATTCAAAATCAATTAAAAAATCAATATTTAAATAAATAAATAAATCTTTTAATAAATCATATGGTAAAGACGGATTTAACAGTAACACCTTTGATCCATTAGCAATAACAGCTAATTGACAAAACAAAAGATCTATACTGTTATTAGCAAGTATAGCTACTGTTTGATCAATTTTTAAACCTTGTTTTGATAAATAATAAGCAACACAACTAATTTGGTTATTCAAAAAAGACCAAGAATAAGATTCTAAATCTGTAATCACTGCTAAAGAATTCGGTCGTAAAAAATTCCAGTGCAACCAAGGCCAATTACTAAAAATACACTAACTCTCCCATATTAATTTTAAATTATCTAATTTTTGAATAGGAATATTGCATCCTGGCCACGAACGTAATAATTGCGTTTTAATTAACGAAATAGTATCTAACCCAGGTGTAACACCTGGAGTCAACCAATAAGATATACGAGATAACTGTGTTAGTCCAAAACTACTTTCAAATGATGAACTAATTATAGATTGCAGTCCAATAAAACGTGATTTTTCTATTAAAAATTGACAATAAGCTAAACTACCCATTAACATTGGTTTTATTATAATAGCGGAAACTTTATGTTGTTTTTTAACTATAAAATTTGCTTCACGAACACTTTCATCCCACGCTATATTAATACAAGTCTCTTTTGCAAATTCTAAAGATTCTTCAGTAGTTCTGCATGGTTCTTCAATAAAATCAATACGATTTCTATTATCTAAATCTATACATTTAGCAAAAAGTTTCGCTTGAAATAACGTCCATTTTCGATTAATATCGAGGCGTACTTTTAATTTTGGTACTAATTTAAACAAAGAGTTTATATTTAAACCATCTTTTATTATATTATTAACACCTAGTTTAAATTTTACAATTTTTTTAAATTTTATTAAATTTAAATTTAAAATTAAATAATCTATATCACTTCTATCGTATAAATGTGCTTTACAATAATCAGTTTGTACAGGAAGAACTTTGTTTAATTCTAATAATGCACAACTACATCCAAAAGACACTGACGGGAAATAACTATATGAAATCTTACCTTTGTTTAACCATTCAATTAATTTAATAGTAGTCTCAACTATAGCCTCTTCTAATGTCTCTTTACTAAATCCAAATAAAGGAGAAACCTCCCCTCATCCCTCATTATCACCATTTTGTAAATAAATTAATAAACCATCACGAGTTTTTAATTTTTGATCAAAAAAAATAACTCCATGTTTTATTGGTATACTAAATAAATATATTTTAGCTTTCATTATGGATTACGCTTATATTTAGAAAAATCTGGTTTACGCTTTTCATTAAAAGCATTACACCCTTCTTGACTTTCCTGTGTCATATAAAACAACATTGTTGCATTACCTGATAATTCTTGTAAACCAGATTGCCCATCACAATCTGCATTTAATGCAGCTTTTAAACACCGCAAAGCAATCGGGCTGTTTTCCAAAATCCTACGACACCATTTTATAGTTTCTTTTTCTAATTCAAAATAAGGTACCACAACATTTATTAATCCCATATCCAATGCTTCTTTAGCATTGTATTGACGACATAAAAACCAAATCTCACGAGCTTTTTTTTGACCTACAATTCTTGCCATGTATGAAGCGCCCCACCCACCATCAAATGATCCAACCTTAGGACCATTTTGACCAAAAATAGCATTATCAGCAGCAACAGTTAAATCACACATCATATGAAGAACTTGACCTCCACCGATAGCAAAACCAGCTACCATTGCAATAATAGGTTTAGGGCATGTTCTGATTTGACGTTGAAAATCCAATATATTTAAATGACATACACCATCATTATCGAGATAACCTCCATCATTACTGCGAATCCTTTGATCACCACCAGAACAAAATGATTTTTCACCAGCTCCTGTTAAAATAATTACACCAATTTGATCATCATAACGTGCATCTGATAACGCTTTAATCATTTCTTTTACAGTTTTCGGGCGAAAAGCATTATATACTTGAGGGCGATTAATAGTAATTTTTGCAATATTTTCATTAGATTTATCATAAAGAATATCCTCAAATCCATTTGAATTATCAATCCATTCAATTGAATTATATACTTCATTTTTATTTGAAAAAATCATTACTAAACTCCTTATCTATAGATAAGTTTAAAAATATTAATTAAATAAAAAATATTTTTATAAAATAAATTATAGTTACCACTAACTAATATTAATTAGTTATAACTTAATTACTTCTTTTACTAGTTCTTTTAAGGTACATGCTCCTTCATCACCGTTAACTACCAATTCTAACAATAAAGATTTATTTTGATTACACCAAAATTGCTGTACTTTAATTTTAAGATCTAACCAATTATTTGATATAAAATATTCTAAACCAAACATCTCAGCAGCATGTCTAAAATTAACATTTTGAGGCATACAATAATAATCTTGTTTCAATTTATTTACAATTGATAACGTAGAAAAAATTTGTCCACCGTTATTATTAATAATAATTAAAACTATAGGTGCAGAAGGTTTTCGTAATAATATTAAACTGTTTATATCATATAAAGCAGATAAATCCCCTATAATCCCTAATGTCGGCTTATTTGTTGCTACTTGAATACCAGCAATAGTTGATATAAGACCATCAATTCCTTTAGCTCCACTATTACTATAAACAGGATAAGCTATTGGTAATTGAGCAAAAGCATCAATTAAACGAATAATTAAACTATTACCAATAAATAACTGACCATTTAATGGTAATAATTCAGGTAATTGATAAGCTATAGAAGCTTCAGACAACTTATTTTTTAATTTATTATGTATATAAAACTTCGTTTTTTGTGCAATATTTAATAATTCTTCACACCATAAATTACTATAAAAAGGTTTATGATTATCTAACCAATTTTTTATAAAACAAGTAAATTTACGTCCTAAATGATTTGCTGGATCTAATCGTTGTGGTATTTTATCAATAATCCAATACTCTTTAGGATTGCAGCTTAATTGCCAATTTATTAATTGTTTCCCTGTTAAACTTGAACCAAATTGTATAACTATTTCTACCTGTTTAAGTATTTTTTTAGCTTGAGGATGTTCTAACCATAAATTAGCACAAGGGTAAGGTTGACCTGTTTGCGATAAAACATCACCAATTATAGGCCACCCTAAAGCTTGAGCCCAATGTGTTATTTCTTTACCATCATTTGCAGTTACGCGTCCAACAATAACAACGCCTTTTTTTTTATTCCAAATACACCAATCATTAGCAAAAAATTCATTATTAACAAATATCTCAGTTAACCATGAAACATCGGAATTCCACCAATTACCTAATGACTGTTGCCAATCATAATTTCCTTCTATTTCACCATATAGAGGTTCTATAAAAGGACAGTTAATATGAAAAGCTCCATGATGTAAATTGTTCATACAATTATCAATAGCAGAAACTAACCATTTGGCAGAAATATCTCGTGTAGGTCTTGGTAACATTAATTGTTGAGATGGATGAGACGCAAAAATATAAGTTTGTCTTATCGATTGACTTGATCCGCAATCAATTAATTCAGGTGGTCTATCAGCAGTAAGAAAAATTATTTTTTCACCTGTTAATCCAGCTTCAATTAATGACGGATATAAATTTGCCACCGCAGTACCTGATGTAACTATTACACCAACTGGTTTACAACTTGCTTTAGATATACCTAAAGCAAAATACCCTAATCCTCTTTCATCAAAATGTGTATAACAACATAATTTTTTATTACTAGTAGCAGCTACAGTTAAAGGAGTAGAACGTGACCCCGGAGCGATACAAATATATTTCATTTGATGACGAATAAGAGATTCTATAATTACTTCAGACCAACGAATATTAAAAGATGAATTCGACATTAATTTATTTAAAAACCAATTTAATATAAATTAAAAAAACAACACTATACAATTACTATGTTTACATAGTAATATCAAACAATGATTTTAAGCAAACAATTTTATTTTCAATTTCTACCCATTCCTGATACGGATCAGAATAATTCACTATTCCAGCACCTGAATACAATGAAACCTTCGATCCATTAACTTGCGCACAACGAATAGCTATAGCAAATTCGCTTGTACTTAAACTAATAAAGCCAATAATTCCTCCATACCAATTACGATGAAAAGGTTCATTTTTTAATAAAAAATTTCTAGCAGGCACCCTTGGTGAACCACAAATAGCTGCTGTTGGATATAAACAAGATAAACATTTACTATCAGAAGGTTTTATAAGTGTAGCATTTATAAAACGACAAAGATGTTGAACATCACGAAGTCGAACTACTTTAGTTTTAGATATAAAAATATTAGAAGATATTTTTTTTAATTGCTGACATATATCATTAACTACTATCAAATTTTCATACTGATTTTTTTTATCTTTTATTAACCATTTTAATCGTTCATACGCAATAACTTCATCAATATCGTTAACTACAGTTCCAGCTAACGCTTCAGAAAATAATTGTAGATTTTTACGTAAATAAAGCCGTTCAGGTGTAGAAGAAATAAACCCAGAATTTTTGCTAAATGCTATCATAAAATGATAACAGTAATAATTAACCTTTTGACTAGCTAATAAAAAATTAGAAACTGAAATAGCATTAGATAATATTAATTTAGTTTCACGAGCTATAACAACTTTTCTTATATTTCCTGAATTTATCTCACGAATTGCTTTTGTTAGTAAATAACACCATTCATTGTAATTTGGAAAATATTCTTCTGTAACAATATTTACAAAAAGTTTTTCACTAAAATCAAATGAAAATTTTAAATTTTGTAAAAAAACGATTGCTTCTGAAATATCTTTTTTACCATTAATATTTAAACTAAATGTTATACTTGAATGAATTCGAAAAATTTCTAAACGAGGAATAAAAAAAATCTTTGAAGAATGTTTAAAAAAACCAGATTCATACTCATTCATATCATTCCAACCATTTAAAACCCAAATACGTAAATTAGAACATTCAGAATGTTGCAATAAAAAAAATTCTGCATCAATAATAGATTTAAATGAATTAACAATTCCTAATACACTGCTTTCTTCAATACCATTACGGTGATACCAATAAAATTGAGGATAAAAAATTTGTTTTGATAACCAACTTAACCAAGAGAATAAAATTCCCTTATTAAGATATCTAATAATACAAATATATTCATTAGTTTGTATTTTTAATTTATACAAATATTTTATAATCTCATTTATTAGTTTATAAAAACTTTCACTTGTCACTTTTAACATCTCTATATCTTGTTGTTAAATTTATTTTAAAATAAACTAAATATTTATTTTTATTTATATTCATATAATATATTTAATAAAATAAAAACAATTAAATAATAAAATTATTTTTTATAATTAAATCAAATATATATAACTTTTTATGTTTTATATATAATTTAAAATAATTTATTTTTAAAATAAATTATATTTTTTATAAAATTTTTATTTAAAAACGATATTTTAAAACTTTTTAAAATCAGTCAATAACTATTGAAGCAATAGAAATAATTGGGTTAGGCCACACTCCAAAAACTAAAACAATAACAGAACAAATTAATATAAAAAAAATATTTAATTTTTGTTTTTTATCATCATAAAAATCATTATTTTTTTCTTTATACATATAAAGAACTGAAATAAAACGTAAATAATTATACATTCCAATTATATTTCCAATTATTAAAAAATATATAAACCACCAAATTTTTGAATTCATAACAGAAAATATCACATAAAATTTACCAATAAAACCCAATGTGATTGGTATCCCAGCTAACGAAAATACCATAATACTCATAGCTATACTCAGCATTGGTTCATGCCAAAATAATCCATAAAATATATTTATATTATTAACATCATTATTATATTTTCGATTTGAAATCGTACTTATAATACCAAATATACCTAAACTTGAGAACATATAACTTATTAAATAAATAGCAACAGCTAATTGTGAAATAGATTTATCAGATTTTGCAGAAACTAAAGCAACCAACAAATAACCCATATTAGAAATTGATGAATAAGCAAACAAACGTTTTAAATTCTTTTGCGTAAAAGCTAATATATTTCCAAATAAAATTGATGCAATTGCAATAACTGAAAACATTATTAAAACAATTTCATTATTAATTAATACTTTTGTAAAAAAACGGAATAAAACTGCAAAAATACCTATTTTACAACCAGTTAACAAAAACGATGAAACCGAATCTGGAGCTCCTTGATAAACATCTGGAGTCCATAAATGAAAAGGGAAAAATGATAATTTAATACATAAACCTATAATCAGCATACCTAAACCAATTGATAATAGATATGTGTGTGTATTATTATTAAAAATTATTTCAGCAATATGTTCAAAATTTAAATCACCTAATTCAGCATACAATAAAGCAATACCAAATAATAAAAATGAAGTTGATAAAGACATCAACATATATTTAATTCCAGCTTCTAAAGAACGTTTATCATCAAAAGAATAAACCACTAAACCCAATAATGGTAAGGTTATTAATTCGATGCCAATAAACATAGAAACCAAATGATTTGACATAGAAAGCAAAATGCCACCTGTTGTGGCAATCATAATTAATAAATAAAATTCATCTTTATTATCATCAATTTTTTTTAACCAATAATAAGCAAAAATAATACTCCATATACCGGAAATAACAACTAATGCACTATAAAATAAAGAAAACCCATCTACACGAATCAGAAAAGTGACATCAACTGTATAATTAGAAACAGCTAATATAACTATTAAAAATAACGAACAAATAAAACCAGATAAAGCTATACTAATACTGGTAATATGATTACGATGAAATGCAATAGATAACATTATAATTACTGAAGTAAAACCAGTTATTATTAAAGGTGATATTAAAATTAAATCATGAAATGTTATAGTCATCGATAACTACAACCCTAATATTTTAAAATTAAAGAAAATTATATAACGCTTTCATTGAACCTGTTGATATATTTAAAATTAATTGTGCATAAAAACCTATAATTAACAATAAAACAGCTAATACAAAAAGCATACCAAATTCACGAATACTTAAATTTTTCATTTTATTTAATATTTTTGACGTCCCATAATATATTTTCTGCATTGTTAATAACGAATAAATAGAAGTAAAAATAACACCTAATATTGCTATACATATTACAGATTTAAATTTAGTAAAAGCACCAAAGAATATCATAAGTTCAGCAATAAAATTTCCAGTACCAGGTATTCCAAAATTTGCAGCAATAAAAAATAAGGACATCCCAGGTAATAATTTAATTTTTCCCCATAATCCACCTATCATACACATATCACGAGTTTGTATTCGTTCATAAAGTTGATTACTAATAAGAATTAATGCTGTACCTGATAAACTACTAGTAATCATTTGAAGCACTGCACCTTGATATGACAAAATAGAGTTCGCGTAAATTGCTATGGTTACAAGACCCATATGTGATATATTGGCATATGCTATTAAACGTTTAATATCTGTTTGTTTAAATGCTAACCATGCACCGTAAAAAATACTAACAACCCCAATTGTCATTGCTATTGGAGCAAATTTAATAATAGTTTCTGGAAAAAACGGTAAAATAAAACGCAATTGCCCATAAGCTGCTGTTTTTAACATAATACCAGATATATCAATAGAACCAGATGTTGGCAACTGCTCTTGAATATCTGGAACCCAACCATGAAATGGAAGTAATGGCATTTTTACTGCAAAAGCAACAAAAAAACCTAACATTAATATATAACTAACAGTACTAGACATCTTAGTCCCAAGTAGATCGTTATAATTAAATGTTAACACTCCAGTTGTTTTGAAATGCATGATTACTAATCCGATTATTGACAATAACATAAATAAACCGCTTGCTTGTGTATATATAAAAAATTTAATAGCTGCATTTATATGTTTTTTATTTTCTGATGCTTTATGCCCCCAATTAACAGTAATTAAATATATTGGAATTAATAACATTTCCCAGAAGAAAAAGAACAAAAATAAATCAATTGAAATAAAAATACCAATTACACATGTAATAATCCATAAGAGGTTAAAATAATAAAAACCTTGATTTTTTAATTTTTCATTCCAATTGCTTAATACAGAAAAAACCCCTATAATAGCAGTTAATACAAGCATTAATAATGATAATCCATCAATCGCAAAATGAACATTTATCCCCAATGATGGTATCCATGATTTTAAAAAAACTTCTTTCCATTGCAAAATTCCATTTGAAGTACATAAAGAATAATATTCACCATGCAACAATGGTTGCATTGAAAAAATTAATATAAATATACTTGAAATAAATGCAATTAAACGAGGTGCACGATGACTAAATATCTCGGTACACCAACTTAATAACCCTCCAAAAAAAGAAAATAATACTAAGCAAGGTAATAACATACATACGTACCTTAGTTAAGTTAAAAGTAATAGAATAAAAATTATTATTGCAGTTAACTCTAATGAAACAAGATACCAACGAATTCGTCCATTTTCACTAATCAAAAACAGTTTATTTAAAAAATATAGTAAATAAGCTAATAAATTAATTAATGAATTAATAGGATCTTTTTTTAATAACCATGCGACAACTTTAAATGGTTTAATAAAAACTACATTATATAGCCAATTCAAATCCCAAAAATAACACCACCAATTTAATAAAAAACGACTAAAGTTTGTTTTTTTTATTATTTTTAATATTGGACGTTTATATAAATATAAAAATATAGTAACAAATAAACCTACAATTGAAAAACTAGAAGAAATTATTTCTAAAAACAACTTTTTATCTTCTAAAAATTTTATTAAAAATATTTCATCTAATGATTTATAAAATAATGCACCTATAAACGTCGAAAAAATAGCTAAAATAATTAATGGTCCTATATGAGTAATTTCTTTTATTTCATAAGAATATTTTTTATTTTTTTCTTTACCATGAAACATAACAAAAATCATACGAAAAATATAAATTGTTGTGATTAAAACACCAAACATACTTGCCAATAAAAACAGATTTTGTCCATTAAATTGTATTCCCGATAAAATTGCACTTTTACTATAAAAACCTGCAGTAAATAAAGGTAAAGCTGATAACGAGCTCCCCCCAATTAACATCATTATGTATATAAATATATTTTGTTTATATAAACAATCGATTTTAAAAATATCTTGTTCATTATTACATAAAATAATTAATGAACCTGCTGATAAAAATAATAAAGTTTTAAAAAACGCATGAACCATCAAATGAAAAATAGCTGCATCCCATGCTTGAACACCAATCGCTAAAAACATATAACCAATTTGACTCATAGTAGAATAAGCAAGAATACGTTTTATATTACTCTGTAATAAAGCTGAAAAACTACCAATTAACAATGTTATTGTACCAATTATTCTAATAAGATATAAAATGTCTGGATTTAATAAAAATAAACAATGAGTTCTACTTATTAAGTAAACACCAGCAGTAACCATCGTCGCGGAATGAATCAAAGCAGAAACTGGTGTAGGAGCAACCATTGCATCTGTAAGCCACGTTTGCAATGGAAATTGAGCTGATTTACCAATTGAAGCAAATAAAAGCATTAAAGTCCCTAAAGTAATTATACTTGAATCTTTAATATTTTTTTGATCAATAAAAGTTGCTATATCAGCGAAATTTAAAGTACCAATTTCATTCCATAAAACAAGCATACCAATCAAAAGAAAAAGATCACTAATTCTAGTTATTAAAAATATTTTTATTGCTTTTTTACCATTATCTGAATTTCTATAATAGAAATTAATTAATAAATAACTACATAAACCAACTCCTTCCCAACCAAAATACATTGAGATCATGTTATTACATAAAACTAAAACAAGCATACATGAAATAAAAAGATTAGTATAAGCAAAATAACGTGAATAACCCTCTTCTCCACGCATATACCAAGAAGAATAAACATGAATAAGAAAACCTATACCAGTAACTATACATGACATAATTAAAGAAAGTTTATCTAATAATAAAATAAATGGAATTTTAAAATTATTTATTGAAATACAAGTCCATAACGTTTGTTTATATATATATCCAGTTATTGTAGATTTATGCAATAAAAATTCGTAACCTGCATTAATTACAGTAATAAATGATAAAAATACAGATCCTACACCGATAAAAGCAGAAATATTTTCTGATAATCTCCCACAAGAAAATGATAAAAATAAAAATCCTATTAAAGGAAACAAAATAGTTAAATAAAGTAAATTCATTCAGACATCTCGTTTAAATTATCAACATCAAGATTTTTATAATAACGATGTAATCGCAATAATAACGCCAAACCAATGCTAGCTTCAACAGCAGCTAGTGTTATTATTAAAATATACATAATTTGTCCATCTGGCTGTCCCCAAAAACTACCAACTACAACAAAAGCTAATGCAGTTGAATTAATAGTAATTTCCAGACCTAATAACATAAAAAATAAATTACGACGAACAATAATGCAATTTAATCCAATCACAAACAAAATAGCTGATAAAATTAAACCATGCTGAAGAGGTATCATTCTTACTCCATGCGACTATTTATTTTAATAGAATTAAAAAGATTTTTTTACACGTCTTTCATGTCCAATATGAAAAGCAACAACTAAACCAGAAAGTAATAATAATGATATAAATTCAATTACCAATATATACGGTCCAAATAGAGTAATTCCAACTTCTTTTACACCTATAATAGTACCACCAATCTTTTCTTTATATGGAAAAGTACTGATTCCGTAAATAAAAATAGATAACAATGATATAGATAAAATAACAGAAAAAATTAAACTTTTTCTATTCATAAAATTACGTTCTTGAATCACAACTTCGTTACCAAGATTAAGCATCATTACAACAAATACAAACAAAACAATAATAGCACTTGCATATACAATGGTTTCTATTGCACCAGCAAAATAAGCTCCTATTGAAAAAAAAACTGCAGATAAAGATAATAATGATATAATTAAATAAAATAATGCATACACTGGATTAGTATTTACAACAACCATTAAAGTTGCTAAAATTGAAATTACTCCAAATATATAAAACATAAGTTCCATAAAATATAATTATCCTTATGGTAATAACTCTTTAATATCAATTGGATTAGATTCATTATCTGCATCACCTTTTTTTTTACCGTCAATCACAACTCCTGATTTCTGATAAAAATCATAATAAGAATATTTACCAGTACCAGAAATTAACAAATCATTTTTTTCGTAAACAAGATCACATCTCCTCCATTCAGCCATTTCAAAATCAGGTATTAATTGTATAGCTGTTGTTGGACAAGCTTCTTCGCATAAACCACAAAAAACACAACGAGAAAAATTAATTCGGAAAATTTTTGAATAACACCGTCCATCAGAATTAACAGCTCTCTCTATATAAATACAACTTGCTGGGCAAACAACTGAACATAAACTACAAGCCACACAACGTTCTTTGCCATTATGATCATGCGTTAAAACTACGCGTCCACGATAACGAGGTGATAAATAAACATTTTCCTCTGGATACATTTGCGTTTCACGTTTTCTAAATGCATTAAAAGCAATCATAGAAATACTACGTATTTGTGTCGCAAAACCTATTAATAAATCCTTAAATATCATGTTTAACAACCTTTATTAGAAAAATATAAAATTACTGCTGCAGTACATAATAAATTTAATAATGTTAGAGGAAGACATATTTTCCAACCAAATAACATTACTTGATCATAACGAGGCCGAGGTAATGAAGCTCTAATTAGAATAAACATAACTATAAAAAAACTAGTTTTAATAAAAAACCATAAAAATGGTGGTAATAAAGGCCCACGCCATCCACCAAAAAAAAGTGTAACTATTAATGATGATACTGTAATAATACTAATATATTCACCAATAAAAAATAAACTAAACTTCATTCCAGAATATTCTATATGATAACCGTCTGCAATTTCTTGTTCAGACTCAGGTTGATCAAACGGATGACGATGACATACTGCAATAGCGGCTATTATAAACGTTATAAAACCAAAAAATTGCGGAATGATATTCCAAATATCTTTTTGAGAATTTACAATATCAATCAAATTAAATGATCTAGCTCTTGCAATTACTCCTGTTAATGATAAACCTAAAAATACTTCATAACTTATACTTTGCGCAACTGCACGAAGAGCACCCAATAATGAATATTTATTGTTACTGGCCCATCCAGCAAATAAAATAGCATAAACTGCTATACCAGCCATCATTAAAAAAAATAAAATTCCGATGTTTAAATCTATAACATATAATGTTGAACTAATAGGTATTATAGCAAACACAAAATACAATGAACAAAATGAAATAACTGGAGCTAGTACAAATATCATTTTATCGGCAAAAATAGGAATCCAATCTTCTTTAAAAAGCATTTTTAACATATCTGCTATAACTTGCCCTAATCCAAACAATCCTACACGATTTGGACCATAACGATTTTGAAAAAGACCTAAAATACGACGCTCTATAAAACTCATGTATGCTGCGCATAACATAACTATTAACAAGATTACAACTGGTTTTAATACAGAAGATAATATGTTTATTATATTTAAAAAATTCAAATTCACTCTACTTTCCTTATTGAATTTTTAATTAAAATACCTGTCATTGAAGCAAAAAATCCATACATACCTAAAGGTAACCCAATTTGTCCAGTAGATAGTTTATCACTTAAGCGTACATTTAAGTAAAGTAATTGATTATCATAAAGTAATTCAATTTTAGATTCCGCGGTTAAATCAAGTAATAAAGCATCATTATTATTAAATACAATATATGGTTTTGGCATACATTGTTTAACTATATCTGAACGTTGCGACATTTCTTCAGAACCAAATAAGTGATAATATGGAACTATAATCCATTGATTTTTTTTTGATTGATATTTTTTTGGAACTTCAGTAAAAAAAGACATTTTACTTTTTTTAGAATCAAACAAGCGAATTCCAGGATCACCAAACAATAAATAACCACCGACTTTATTTTGAAATTTATTCCATGATTGAACAGAATTCCAACCAGGTACCCATGCAAATGGAATTTGCTTAGTTAACGATGCTTTAGAAATATTACCTTCCATTGAAAAAACAAAAGGTGAATCAAAATCTTGTGGTTGAACAGCTTCGTGAATAGATTTATTCGATAATATTGCTGTACGACCGCTATAACGATGAGATTCTCTAGCTATTTTTTGACCACGAATACGAAAAGATGATTTTGGAGATGCATCTATAATTTTTGCAAATTGAGGCATATTTATGGCGCAATCAGAGATGATATTATCAAATTTAATTTCACCTAAATCGATTTTATTTAATTCGGAATTAATTAAACATAACCATCTCCAACTTTCATTTATAAAATTATTATTATCATAAAAACTTGGTTTAAAAACTTTAAAAAAACGTTGAGCACGACCTTCTTGACTAATTAATGTTCCATTAGATTCAGCAAACGTTGCTGCTGGAAAACCTATAGTCGATTTATCCATTAAATTTGTATAATAATGATCAATAACAATTAAATACTTTAACTTTGTAATTACAGTATCTACAACACTAACTTTGCTATTACAGTAGAGATCATTTTCAACAACAATTGCTGCATCAACTTCATCTAATTCAATTTTATTAAACGCTCTATCGATTGATTTTGCATTCATCATAGCTAAACCAAAACTATTTGCATTAGGAGATAAATAAGATAATGCAACATTTACACCTTTATCTTTTAATGCAAAAGCAATATTTGCTGCTGCTTTAATAAGCCAATCACTAGCGCTATGAGTTCCGCTTATAATTAATACTTTTTTTGACTCAATAAAAATTTTAGCTATAATGTCAATTTTATTTTTTAAACTAATTGATAAATCATTAACAATAGGGGATTTTTTATTAATCGCATGCGCAATAGCAAAACCAAAACGAGCTTGATCAACTACTGGTGCATAATAACTTAAAAAAGCGATATCCTCCAAACATGTTTTATCAACATTAGTAACAATTAATACGTTTTTATTATGAATATTAATATCAGTAATTGTTGTAAAAATATAATTATTTGTTTTTTCTAAAATAATTGCTTCTTTAGATTCAAGTTTAACAGCTCTTCTAACAGATAACGCCATACGAGCACTTGTTTGTGTTAAGTCTTCACCTAAAACCAATATCGCATTATATTCTTCTATTTCACGCAACATTGGTGTATAAACACCTCCATGTTGTAAAATATTCAAAATTAATGTTAATCTAAGTTGTTCTTCTTCTGAAATTCCAGAATAAAAATTTTCTTCACCTACTAATAAACGCAACATATAATTAGTTTCAATACTTGCACGCGAAGAACCTATACCAATTATTTTTTTTGCTTTATTAAAAATTTGAATAGTTTTTTTAATAGCTTTGTCATTAGACATTACTTCCTTAATATTATTCGAACTAAAAAAAGCTTGACGTGGACGATCTTCACAATTTATGTATCCACACCCAAAACGTCCACGATCACAAAGAAAATAACGATTTACAGATCCATTATAACGATTTTCTATTTTACAAATTTTACCATTTCTCTCACCTATAATTATATTACAACCAATACTACATTGATGACAAATACTAGGCGCAAATTGTATATCCCATTTACGATTATAGTGTTCAGAATATGTTTTATCTGTAAAAACGCCTGTTGGACAAACCTCTATTAAATTACCTGAAAATTCATTTTTTAACATTCCATGTTCAACACGTCCAAAATAAACATTATCATGAATACCATATACATATAAATCAGTTCCACCTGCATAATTTTTATAAAAATTAATACAACGATAACAAGCAATACAACGATTCATTTCATGATTAATAAATGGTCCTAAATTCTGATTAATATGTGTACGTTTATTAAAACGATAATTACGTTTATAATGACCTGTCATTACAGTCATATCTTGTAAATGACAATTTCCACCTTCATCACATACTAAACAATCATGCGGATGATTAATCATTAAACATTCAATAACTGTTTTACGAAATTCTTTTGTTTCTTCATCATTAATAGATATACAAAGTCCATCTCTTACCTGCGTCATGCAAGACATAATTATGTACCCACATACATCACCTACATTTTTATATTCCTTAACTGCGCATTGACGACATGATCCAATACTACCTAAAGCAGGATGCCAACAAAAATAAGGAATATCTAAACCTAATGACAAACAGGCATGTAATAAATTTTCATAATTATTTACATAAAATTTTCTATTATCCACATATATTACAGCCATAATATAAGTTCTCCAAAAAGAAACTATATAAAACCCCAGTTAATAAATAATTAGCTTTTAATAATTATAAAATTTGATTAAGTTAAAAACTAGCTGAATACTTGCTATATCATATAGATTTTTTTTATAAAATATTCACTTCAAATTCATTACGAAAATATTTAATAGCACTTTTTAACGGCTCAATTGCACCCGGTGCATGTGCACAAAAAGTTTTACCAGAACCTAAAAACCAACATAATTTATCAAGAGTTTTTATATCTTCTAAACTACCTTTATTTTCTTTTAATGCTTGTAAAATTTTTACAATCCAAGGTAAACCATCACGACACGGTGTACACCAACCACAAGATTCACGTGAAAAAAAAGTCTCTAAATTATGCATTAAAGAAACCATATTGATTTCATTATCTATAGCAATCGATAAAGCTGTACCTAAACGACTACCAACTTTAGCTATATTTTTGAAATCCATTGGAACATCTAGATGATTATTCGTTAAAAAACCAGTACTCGCCCCTCCTGGCATCCATGCTTTTAATTTTAAACCATCACGCATACCACCAGCGTAATTTTCCAATATTTCACGAGCTATTGTACCAAATGGTAATTCCCATAAACCAGGTTTTTTTACTCGACCTGAAAAACCCATAAGCTTAGTACCAGTATCTTCACTTTTTCCTAAACTTAATCCGATATACCATTTATACCCATGCTCTAAAATAGCAGGAATATTACAAATAGTTTCAACGTTATTAACACACGTTGGTTTACCCCAAACACCTAATGTTGCTGGAAATGGTGGTTTATGTCGAGGATTAGCTCTTTTTCCCTCAAGTGAATTAATTAATGCTGTTTCTTCACCGCAAATATATCTCCCAATACCAGTATGTATAAATAATTCAAAATCGAAACCAGAACCAAGTATATTTTTACCTAACAAACCATTTGATTTTATTTCATTAATAGCAAAACGTATAATTTTAATAGCATTAACATATTCACCACGAATAAAAATATAACCACGATAAGCTTTTAATGCATAAGCGCTAATAATCATACCTTCTATTAATAAATGAGGTAATTGTTCCATTAACAAGCGATCTTTATATGCCCCAGGCTCCATTTCATCTGCGTTACACAAAAAATATCGCGTTTTTATATTTTCATCTTTTGGCATTAAATTCCATTTTAATCCAGTTAAAAAACCAGCTCCACCTCGACCCTTAAGACCTGAATTTATAATAAGATTTATAACATCCTCCGGCGTCATGTTTTTCAATGCATATTTAATACCATTATATCCACTTTTATCAATGTATTCCTTTAAATAAACAGGTTTACTATCACAACGCATTCGCCACGTAAGAGGGTGTGTTTCCTGATTACTTATAGACGATTTTATATAAGAATTAATCATGAATACAGTTCCAAAATTCGTTTTACATCATGAGAATCAACATAATTATAAATATCATCATCGATCATGATTGTTGGACCTTTATCACAGTTACCTAAACAACATATATGTAACAAAGTAAAACGATTATCAGCTGTCGTTTGTCCTGGGGTAATTTTAAGTTGATTAATTATTTCAAATTCAACATTTTTATATCCAGTAATAAAACAAACAATGCTATCACAATATCGAATAATGTGCTTACCTACAGGTTTACGAAAAATTTGACTATAAAATGTTGATACACCTTCAACTTCACTAACTGGGATTTTTAAAATTTTTGCTACAGCAAAAATTATATTATCTTCAATCCAACCACGTTTTTTTTGCAAAATTTTCAATGTACCGATTAATGCCGCTTGTTGATTTTCATAACAATGTTTTTCTTTTTCTATTTCTTCAAGTTCTATATCAGTTAATATAGTACAAGAATTTTTTTGTTGATTCATATATTCACCGTATTATAATTATAATACATATTAACGATCAACATCAGACATAACAAAGTCAATGCTTCCTAAATATACAATTAAATCTGAAACTAAACTACCTTTAATAACATCTGGGATTTGTTGTAGATGAGGATAACTTGGTGTGCGAATACGCGTTCTGTAACTCATTGTATTACCATCACTTATGAGATAATAACTATTTATACCTTTAGTTGCTTCAATCATTTGAAACGATTCATTAGCTGGAATAACAGGACCCCAAGATACTTGTAAAAAATGATGTATCAATGTTTCTATGTGTTCCAAAACAAGATTTTTTGGTGGAGGAGTTGTAAACTGGTGATCAGCTTTAAATGGACCTTCTGGCATATTTTTAAAACACTGTTCAAGTATCCGAATACTTTGATATATCTCTTCAACTTTAATCATAACTCTATCGTAACAATCACCATTAAAAGCAATAGGAATATCGAACTCAAAGTTCTCATAACCTGAATAAGGTCTCCATTTACGTACATCAAAATCAATTCCAGTAGCACGTAAACCTGCACCAGTTACACCCCATGATAAAGCTTCATCTTTAGTGTAAGATGCTATTCCTATCGAACGCCTTTTAAGGATAGAATTTTTTAATGAAGATCGAACATAAAAATTCAAGCGTTTTGGTAACCAATCTAATAAATCACGAAGTAATTTATCCCAACCACATGGTAAATCATATGCAACACCACCAATACGAAACCACGCTGGATGCATACGAGAACCTGTAATTGCTTCAACTACATTATAAATTTTTTGCCTATCAGTAAAAGCAAGAAAAACTGGAGTGATTGCGCCTACATCTTGTATATATGTACTAATATATAAAAGGTGACTATTTATACGAAAAAGCTCTGATAACATTATACGGATAATTTTTACACGTTCTGGAACTTTAATACCAACTAATTTTTCTACAGCTAAAATATATGGCATTTCATTTATACAACCACCTAGATATTCAATGCGATCTGTATATGGAATATAACTATGCCATGATTGTCGTTCAGCCATCTTTTCAGCACCACGATGGTGATAACCAATATCAGGTACACAATTAACAATTTCTTCCCCATCTAACTGTAGTATTATTCTAAACGCTCCATGAGAACTAGGATGATTTGGACCTAGATTTAAAAACATAAAATCCTCATGATCATTACCGCGAAGCATGCCCCACTCTTCAGGTTTAAAAATTAAATTTTCCATTTCTAAACCATGTTTATATTTACTAAAATCAAATTGATTAAATTCAGTAGCACGAGCTGGATAATCTTTACGTAATGGATGACCAATCCATTTAGGAGGCATTAATAATCTACGTAAATTAGGGTGATTTATAAAAGTAATTCCAAACATATCCCAAACTTCACGTTCATACCAATTTGCATTTGGAAATAAAAAACTTATTGATTGCACATTCAAATTATTTTCATCAAGCGCTATCTTTAACAAAATATCGCGATTACGATCAACTGATACAAGGTGATAAAATACACTAAAATCTGCTTTTGGAAGATTTTCTCGGTTAATTCTTTGGCGTTCATCTACTCCATGTAAATCAAATAACATAACATATGGTTTTTGTAATTCACGTAAAAAACTTATAACATCTAATAATAGATGTTTCTGTAAAATCCAAATAACCAACATATCCATAAGAGTTTTTTGAATAAGAAATAAATCAGATCCAAATTTATTTTTAAGCTCATGAATCACAGGATCATCAAAATTAAATTTTGAGTTCATTTTAAATTATATCTATTATTTCATATAATAATTTACTTACAAATATTTTTAATTATATTTTATATCTTAGATTTTAGATTTTTCTAGAATTTTATAAGTTTGTTAAACTTCATCTGGAGACCTTAAATTCGTTACCGCAAACCGTTTATCATGTTTTTTCTCTTTTTCTGATTTCATTTTTACTTTATATACACCTTGATCTCCAATAACCCATGATAATGGACGACGCTCTTTATTTATTGATTTCTGTAAAAGAAGTAATGCTTGAATATAAGCTTCTGGACGTGGAGGACAACCAGGTATATAAATATCTACTGGAATAAATTTATCGACTCCTTGCACAACCGAATATATATCATACATACCACCAGAGTTAGCACACGAACCCATAGAAATAACCCATTTAGGTTCTAACATTTGTTCATAAAGACGCTGAATAACAGGTACCATCTTAATAAAACAAGTTCCGGCTATTACCATAAAATCAGCCTGCCGTGGTGAAGCACGAAGAACCTCTGAACCAAAACGAGATACATCATGAACAGAAGTAAATGAAGTCACCATTTCTACATAACAGCAAGAAAGACCAAAATTATATGGCCATAAAGAATTTTTACGACCCCAATTAATTGTTTTACGTAATATATTAGATAATTTTCCCATATATATATTATCTTTCACTTCTTTATTTTCTATAAAATCAATTGGTCTTTTTTTTTGTAAAAAACTATTTTCATCATTTTTATTAGAATTTACTTTAATAAACGTATATTTCATTTGCTATAACTTCAAGTTTACTGTGATTTTATTGGAGTCCAATTTAATACACCAATGCGAATCAAATAAAATAATCCAGATAACAATGTTAAAATAAAAATAACAACCTCTATAAAACCGCTAAAACCAGCTTCGACAATAACAGGTGACCATGCAAATAAAAATATAGCTTCAGTATCAAATATAACAAAAAACATAGCCACCAAATAAAATTTAACCGACATACATAAACGAGCACTACCAACTGAATCAATACCAGATTCGTAAGGAACATGTTTTATATTTATATTGCTACGAGCACCTAAAAAATGCCCAGCTATTAACATTAATATACAAAGACAAATAATTCCAATTATAAAAACAATAAAAGGTAATATATCAACTGAAACATGTTCTTTAACTAAAATATGCATATTTTTACTTATTAAATTATTATATAGACTTTATTTTATAGCTACAATATTAATTGTAATTATATAAATTTTAAAATAAATTAAAAAATAAATCAAAAAAAATACTTTAATAAAATAAAATTATAATATTCAGAATACATTATTCTAAATATAAAACAACTTATTCAATAGAATTATAGATTATTACTAATAATTTAAAGAATTTAATAAATATAAAGATCAATTTAATTGATAATATTAAAAACTAACTTATAATTAACTATAAGTTATATTGCATCACAATACATATATTACTATTTATATGTTTTATATTTTATTATATTAATAATACTTATTATTAAAATTTCTTATTTTATTAAATTAATACATATAAATATATTATTAAACCAATAATATATCTAATTACACGATTTTCTTTTATCATTTATAATACACTATTATTTAAAATAATCAATATAATATTTTTAAATATTTACTTTTTGAAACTAAAAATAAATATATTAATATATATAAAATTCAATTTATTTATATAAAAATTTCAACTAAAATATAAATAATTTATATTCATTATATGTTATTTATTATAAATAAATAACATATAATCTATAACAATAAAAAATTGAATTTAAAACAAACAATTTATAAAGGCATTACTATACAAATACTAATTAATAATTTTGATAAAACTATTTTAATATATATATTTTATATTTATTAAAAATATCATAAAAACATTTAAAAAAATAATATAAAATATTATCAATATTAATAACGATTCAAATATATTAAATATAAATTTAAAATAACATAATTATAAAACATATTTAAAAACAGTTTTATTTTAAAATTTATCAAATTTTTATTAATTATTTTTTAATAATTTAATCTTAACATCATTAATTTAATTATTATAAATACAAATTTTTTTTAAAATAAATATCTATAATAATTATTTATACAAAAATTATTAACTTATAAGTAAAATATAATATTTATATTTTATCAGATTGACGATCATTATATGTTATTGTAATATATAAAAAATTATTTTTATATATATTTTTATAATTTTAATTGAAATATAAAATTATTAATAATTAATTTAAGGCATTGTAATGATAAATCAGATAATACTGATTATAAACTGCGGAAGTTCATCAATAAAATTTGCTGTAATAAATTTAGCTAAAAAAGAAAAGATTTTATCTGGTTTAGCAGAATGTTTTAATCTACCTAATTCATATATTGAGTGGAAAATAAATAGCATTAAGGAAAAAACTTCTTTATGTAATTATGCTTCTCACAGAGATGCGTTAGATTTTATAATAAATACTATTTTTGCCAAAAATTTTGATTTATATCAAAAAATTACTGCTATAGGCCACCGCGTTGTCCATGGTGGTGAAAAATTTACATCATCTGTAATCATAACAGATGATGTTATTAAGAATATAGAAGCAGCGATACCATTTGCTCCATTACACAATCCTGCAAATCTAATTGGTATTAAAGAAACAAGAAAACTATTTCCACACTTAATAAATAAAAACGTTGCTGTATTTGACACGGCATTCCATCAAACAATGAAAGAAGAGGCTTATTTATACGCTATACCTTATGAATTATATTTAAAACATAAAATTAGAAGGTATGGAGCACACGGTATAAGTCACTACTATGTTTCTAAAGAAGCAGCAAAAAAATTAAATAAACCATTTAAAAAAATAAATGTTATTACATGCCATTTAGGTAACGGATGCTCTATAGCAGCTATAGTTAATGGAAAATGTGTTGATACATCAATGGGTTTAACTCCGCTAGAAGGGTTAGTTATGGGCACCCGCAGTGGTGACATTGATCCAGCAATTATTTTTTATTTATATAAACATTTAGGAAAAAACATTGATCAAATTAGCCAAATACTAACAAAAGAATCTGGTTTATTTGGTCTAACCGGAATAACTAATGATTACCGTTTTATTGAAAAAAACTACAACAAAAAAGAAGAAGCTAAACGTGCAATGAATATATTTTGTCATCGCTTAGCTAAATATATTTGCGCTTATAGTTCTTTAATGAAAAATCGATTAGATGCAATAATTTTTACAGGTGGAATTGGCGAAAATTCAATACAAATGCGTAAAATTATATTAAAAAAAATTAAAATTCTTGGTTTTGAATACGAACATAAAAGAAACTTATCAATACGTTTTGAAAAAGAAGGGTTAATAACCACAGACAGCAGTATACCAGCATTAGTTATTCCAACTAATGAAGAATTAGTAATTGCTAAAGATACTGCTAAATTAGTTTAATTATTAAAAATATTTTTATCACATAAATATATATTTATAGTAAAACAAAGAGATGTCAGTGTCTAATACAATAATGCTAATTCCTACAGAAATTAATGTTGGTTTAACCAGCATTATTTTAGGTATTGCTAATTTAATAAAAAAAAATAATATACAACTAAATATATTTAAACCAATAGCTCAACCTAATTTCATTGAAAATAAAGATAAAACAATTGAAATATTAAAATATCACTATAATATAAAAATAGCTGTAGAACCATTAAGCATAAAATATGCTGAGTCGTTATTTATTTCTTTTAGAAAAGATATTTTAATGGAAGAAATCTTAACATTATATCATAAATACACTAAAACTTCTGAAGTTATATTAATAGAAGGTTTAACTTTAACCCCGGATTATTTTTTCTTACAATCATTAAATCAAGAAATAGCTAAAACATTAAACGCAAAAATAATTTTTGTTAGCAAATCAACTAGTAATATAAAAATGCAAAATAATCTTGAATTAATATATAACAAATTTAAAGGTAAATATAATAAAAATATTATTGGAATTATTTTTAATAAAATAAACGCTCCTCTTGATAAAAATGGACAAATATGTAACAATATATATAAAACATCAAACATATCAATAAGAAATAAAACAACAAATTCTAATAAACAAGAATTACTTACTATAAAATTACCAATTCTTGCAGAAATTCCATGGAATTTTAATTTAACTATAAGTCGCACAATAGATATCGCAAGACATTTAAACGCTGAAATAATTAATGAAGGGGAGATTAAAACTCGACGTGTTAAATCAATAGTATTTTGTGCACAAAATATATCTAATATAATAAATAATCTTCATACCAGTTCCTTATTAGTTATATCTGCAGACCGTACAGATATATTAATTTCTGTATCGTTAGCAATAATGAACGGAGTAAAAATTGCTGCTATTTTATTAACAGGTAACTATTATATAAGTAAATCAATCAATAAACTGTATAATAAAATATTTAAAACAGGGATACCAGTATTAAAAACTAATAATAATACATGGCAAACATCATTAGAACTACAAAATTTTAATATAGAGATCCCTTTAGATGATCATGAACGAATTAAAAAAATTCAAAGATATATATCATCTTATATTAATAAAAATTGGATAAAAAAATTAATTACTAAAACCGAAAAAACCAATTCTTTATCATCATCAGCATTTCGATATAAAATAACAGAATTAGCTCGTAAAACAAAAAAACATATTATCTTCCCTGAAGGGGAAGAACCTAGAATCATAAAAGCAACATCTATATGTGCTGAACGAGAAATAGCCACATGCATACTTTTAGGTAATCCTAAAAAAATTAATTATATAGCAACAACTCAAAATATTAAATTAAATACTAATATTAAAATCATAAATCCAATTAATATTCGTAAAAAATATATAAATCGATTAATTGAACTACGTAAAAATAAAGGAATGACTGAAACTATTGCTAATAAGCAAATTGAAGATAACGTAGTTCTTGGCACTTTAATGTTAGAAGCTGGGGATGTTGATGGACTAGTTTCTGGAGTAGCTCACACAACAGCAAATACCATTCGTCCATCACTACAATTAATCAAAACTACGTCTAATAAATTAGTTTCTTCAATATTTTTTATGCTATTACCTGAACAAGTATATGTTTATGGAGACTGTGCAATTAATATAAACCCAACTGCAGAAGAATTATCTGAAATAGCAATTCAATCCGCAGATTCTGCTAAAATTTTCGGTATCGATCCTTTTGTAGCAATGATTTCTTATTCAACAGGTAATTCTGGAGCAGGTAATGATGTAGAAAAAGTCCGTAAAGCAACTTTACTAGTTCAAAAAAAACGTCCAGATATTATAATAGATGGTCCATTGCAATATGATGCTGCAGCAATTTCTGAAGTCGCTAAATCTAAAGCTCCAAAATCCCCTGTAGCAGGAAAAGCTACTGTTTTTATTTTTCCTGATTTAAACACTGGAAATACAACATATAAAGCAGTACAACGTTCTGCAAACTTAATTTCTATTGGACCAATGTTACAAGGCATGCGTAAACCTGTTAATGACTTATCTCGTGGAGCATCAGTGGATGATATTATTTATACAATTGCATTAACAGCAATTCAAGCAAACACAATTTAATTTACTATATAAATAATAATTTAAAAAATATTAAAACAAACATACTAAAATATATTTTTTTATTATATGCAAAAAAAATAAATACCTCTAATTAATATTATTTTTATTAATATTTTTATATATTAATTAATTAAATAATAGATTTATTTAATTAATTTAATTTAAAATTTATTTTATTATTATAAAATTTATAATAATAAAATAAAATATATTTATTTTATTTATAAATTCATTTTAAATAAATATATTAATAAAAAATAACAAAATAATTTTTTATTAATATATTTATATATTATATATAAACATATAATCTATAATATTGATAAGATTAATTAAAATTTAATAAATAATCTCAAGTATATATAAATTATATTTTTTATCTATTTTATTCATATATTTATTTATTAAATTAAAAATTAAAATCATTTATATCGTTTTTATATCTTAATTTATTTATTTTACGCATCTTTTCAAGATTATTCAAATATACTTGATCTACATCTTTTGTAATATAAATACCATCAAAAACTGAACACTCAAATTGTTTTAATTCAGGATTTTCTTCACGAACAGCGTCAATTAAATCACTTAAATCTTGAAAAATTAATCCATCAGCACCAATTAATTTACAAATCTCATCAACTTTACGACCATGTGCAATTAAATCGTTAGTAGTTGGCATATCTATTCCATACACATTTGGAAATCTAACTTCAGGAGCTGCTGAAGCAAAATAAACTTTCTTTGCACCTGCTTCACGAGCTAGTTCAACAATTTGTTCCGAAGTAGTTCCGCGAACAATAGAATCATCAATCAATAATACATTTTTTTCACAAAATTCTGCACGATTAGCATTTAGTTTACACCGAACAGACTTACGTCGTTTTTGTTGTCCAGGCATAATAAAAGTACGTCCAACATAGCGGTTTTTTACAAAACCTTGTCTATAAGGTTTATTTATAATATGTGCAATTTCTAATGCAATATCACAAGATGTTTCTGGAACAGGAATAACAACATCAATATTAATTTTTTGCCATTCACGAGATATTTTTGCACCTAATTTTTTACCCATGCGTAATCGAGCGCTATAAACAGAAACATTATCAATAAATGAATCCTGTCGTGCAAAATAAACATATTCAAAAATACAAGGAGTTAATTTTGAATTATCTGCACATCTACAACTAAATAATTGTCTTTTTTCAGTAATATAAACAGCTTCTCCTGGTGAAATATTTCGTAAAAAATTAAAACCTAATGTATCAAGCGCAACGCTCTCGGATGCCACCATATATTCATATTCATTATTTTCTATAAGACGACGACCTAAAACTAAAGGTCTAATACCGTACGGATCACGAAACGCGATCATACCATGCCCAATAACTAAAGCTACACAAGAATAAGCTCCGCGTAATTTTTTATGCATAGCAGAAATAGCTGCAAAAATATTAACTGGTTCCAAAGGAAAATTTTCAAATTTATCTAACTCTGAAGCTAACACATTTAATAGAATTTCAGAATCTGAATTAGTATTTACATGCCTTCTTTCTGTTTCAAATAAAGTTTTAATAAGATCATATATATTTATTATATTACCATTATGAGCAAGTGTTATCCCAAATGGGGAATTAACATAAAATGGTTGAGCATCTGATACACTAGAACTTCCAGAAGTAGGGTAACGAACATGACCTACTCCTATGTTACCTTGTAACATAAGCATATGTCTAGTCTTAAACACATCTTGTACAAGTCCATTTGCTTTACGTAAACAAATATTATTTTTATCATCAATTGTAGCTATACCAGCAGCATCTTGTCCACGATGCTGTAATACAATTAAAGCATCATAAATTGACTGAGCTACAGATGATACACCTACTATACCAACAACACCGCACATTTTATATTTTCCTTGTGAAAATTTTAATACATAATACAAAATTTAATATATATATTACAATCTATCAAAAATTAGTTTAATTATAAAGTTAAAATATGAAATAAGCTTTGAGTTGTCTCTAACTTCATTCTGTAACGAAGGAATAAATATATCGAAAAAAAATAATAAAACTGATACAATTAGAATTCCGCGTAACAAACCAAAACAAATCCCAAATATACGATCTAAACTAGATAAACCATTTTTTTTATATAAAAAATTTATTAAATAATTTATTATTGCACCTATCATTAATATTACAACAAATATTGTTATAATAGCGATTATATTTTGTATTAATTTTTCTTTAAAAAAGAAAATATATTTTGTTATATAAAAATAAAATTTAATCGAAAAAAAAAAAGCACAATAATAAGTAATAACTGATAATACTTCACGAATAAAACCGCGTATAAAACTTATTAATGTAGAAATAATAATAATAATAATAATTGCATAATCTATCCATACAATATTTAACATAAACTAAAAACACCAATAAAATAAAATCAGAAAACAGTTAAAAAATAATAAATAAAATATTAATAAATTTATTTAAAAACAAATATAAAACACTCAAATAAAGTACAATTCATAATTTTATTAATCATTAAATCAATTAACATTAATTTAATTTTAAATATTTATAAAATTATATTTTATAAAATTAAAAATTTTAATATATTCCAAATATAATTTAAAAAATTATTTTTTTGAAAAAAACATTAAAAGTATTATAAAATTTTATAAATATAATTTTTGAAATTAAAACTCTATATATAAATTATAAAAATAATGTCATAACATGTGATACAGTATAAAACGAACCGCACACAATAATAACATCTTGTTTAGTAGCATTGTTATAAGCATAAAACCAAGCTTTTTCTACAGAATCAAATTCATTTACACAATTTAAATATTTAGATATTTCGCAAGATTTAGCTCCTCTATATTCAGTCAGTGTTGCAACACACCAATCAGTAATTTGTTCAGATAAAATCTTAAGTGTATTTTCAATATCTTTATCTTTCAACATACCAATAACAGCAAAAATTCTATTCTCTTTTTTTATTTTAAGTTTAAACATCTGTTTAACTAAGTATTTTGCGGCATGTGGATTATGAGCAACATCTAAAATTATTAATGGATTTGTATTAAAAAGTTGAAAACGACCAAGTAATCTCGATGCTTTTAAACCCTGATTAATAGTAAAATTAGTAAATTTATTTTCTAAATAAATATTATTTTCTATTAAACAACTAATAACACCTAAAGCTGTTGCTGCATTAATTAATGGTACACTAGGTAAATATAAATTTCTCCATTCACGTTTTGCACTTTCCCAAAACCATTCATTATTTTTTTCTTTATAAAACCAATCTCTTCCAAAACAAAATAACTTTGTTCCAATTTCATAAGCGAATTTTACAACAGATTTAGGTACATTTAATTCACCGATAACTCCATAACAATTATGTCTAAAAATACCAGATTTTTCATATCCAATAATCTCGCGATTTAAACCTAAAATATTTGTATGATCTATATCAATATTAGTAATAACCGCAATATCAGAATCAATAATATTTGTAGCATCTAAACGACCACCTAAACCAACTTCTAAAATTACTATATTTAACAATGATTTTTTAAATAAATATAATGCAGCTAATGTAGTATATTCAAAATAAGTTAATGATATTTTTTCACGAAATGCCTCAATATACATAAAAGCTTCGCATAAATCTCTCTCAGAACATTCATTTTTATTAATACGAATACGTTCTGTATACCGAATAAGATGAGGAGAACTATATACTCCAACCTTAAATCCAGATGCTATAAAAATAGACTCTAATGTATTACAAGTAGTCCCTTTACCATTTGTTCCAGTAACAGTTATGACTGTATCAGCAATTTTAGTTAAACCTGTTTTAAAAGCAACTTGCTTAATTCGATCTATTCCCATATCAATAGGTTGATCATGTAAATTAGAAATATATTCAATCCAATCATTTAATAAAGATTTACTATTTGGAATAATTAAATTATTCATAATAATATCCATTATTTTATTATTTTTATCTATTACTTTATTTTATCTACATTAACAATACTATTAGTTAACATCGCCAAAAGTTCAGCCAAACGATCGCGTAGTTTATGACGATGAATAATAATATCAATTATACCTTTTTCAAATAAAAACTCGCTACGCTGAAAATTTTGTGGTAATTTTTCACGTACAGTTTGTTCAATAACACGTGGACCTGCAAATCCAATTAATGCTTTTGGTTCTGCAATATTAATATCACCTAACATCGCTAAACTTGCAGATACCCCACCCATAGTTGGATTAGTTAATACTGAAATATAAGGAATACTATATTCTTGCATTTTTGCTAATGCAGCACTAGTTTTAGCCATCTGCATAAGAGAGAATAAAGCTTCTTGCATTCTAGCACCACCGCTAGCTGAAAAACATACAAAAGGACAGTTGTCTTTTAACGCTTGTTCAACAGCAAGAACGAATTTAGCTCCAACAACAGAAGCCATAGAGCCACCCATAAATAAAAATTCAAATGCTCCTGCAACAATAGGCATTGTTTTTAAACTACCTTTCATAACAATAAAAGCATCTTTTTCACAAATTTTTTTTTGTGCTTCAGAAATCCTATCTTTATATTTTTTTAAATCTCGAAATTTAAGTATATCTTTTGGTTCAAGCGTGCTACCTAATTCTATTATTGAATTCTTATCAAGAAAACTTTCTAATCTATAACGAGCATAAATATACATATGATGATCGCATTTTTGACATACATATAAATTTCGTTTTAATTCAGCAGCATACAAAATTTGTTTACACCTATTACATTTTGTCCATATACCATCTGGTATGGTAACTTTGTTAGACCCTGTTGTATTATTTTTTTTTAAAATTTTTTTAATCCAATTCATAAATAAACCTTATTACACTTATAAATATATTAATCAAAATATTTTTAATAATAAAAAAGAATATTAACAATACTGTTAATTACTATTATTAATATAAAATTTTAATTTTTTATTAAATAAAATCTAATGCTCTTAAAAATAGTTTATTTACAGAATTAAAAAAGGATAATATAGTCAATGTATTAGTAATAAATATATAAACTTAATAAGTTTAAAATTAAAGAATATAATTCTTTTGATTAATTACAGTAAAATAACTAATAATATATCATCACGGTAAAAATACATGTCCTATTGTATTTTGAGGAATATTAAATATTTTTGGATATTCAACATTAAATAAATATAAACCATCAGGTTTAGCAGTAATAGCTGCTTTATTTCTATCTTTAGATTCAAGTAATTCACTAATCCAATCAATATTTTTTTTATAACAACCAATCTCCAATAAACACCCGATAATATTTCTTACCATACGATAAACAAATGCATTAGCTTTTATATCAACTATGATATAATCACCTTGCCTATCTACACTAATATTAAAAACATTACGCCAAGGTGTTTTAGATTGACATTGAGTAGATCTAAATGAAGTGAAATCTTTTTCACCTACTAAATCTTGAGCAGCTCTATGCATTATTTTTTCATTTAATGGATAATAAAAATTAGTCACCTTATTAAATGAAATTGCAGATCTATAATATTTATTTAAAATAATATAACTATATCTTCTAGATATAGCACTACAACGTGCATGAAAGTTTTTATTCACAATTTTACACCAACGAACAGCTATATCACATGGCAAATTTACATTTGTACCCATAACCCAAGATGATTCTTTACGTTTCGATGTAGTTTCAAAATGCACAACTTGCCCTACCGCATGAACACCAGCATCAGTGCGTCCCGCACAAAAAATAGTAATTTTTTCATTAGAAACTCTTGATATAGCTTCTTCAAGACAACCTTGTATAGTTTTAACACCTTTTTGATGTTGCCAACCAGAATATTGACTACCATTATATTCTACACCTAAAGCTATTCGATATAACATAAAATATTAATAAATTTAATTATTTTTTAATACATAAAAATTATTTTTTATATTTTATATATATTAGAACCACTTTTATAAAAATAAATAAATTTTATTTATTTTTATAAATAATAATAAAATATTATAAAAATTTTTTACTAAAAGTAAATTAATAAAAAGCTTTTTTAAAATAAATTTTTAATTTTAATATTAATTTTAAAAATAACTTTATTATAAATCATTAATTAACAATTATTTTACCTTATTTAAAAAAGCTGTAAAACCTAATTTTTTAAGCAATATTACAGTCTCATAAATATCACAAACTACTTTTAACGATGACCATTCTCTTCTACCTTTATAATTTTTACGCAATTTATCAAACCCAATTTTAGTTATACCGAATAAACGTAAATCCGTATCATCACGGTGTACATCATATATTAAGTGAACTAATTGTTTTAATTGACTTTGAGTTAATTTTCCATTGAATTGTATAAAACCAATATCAGATACTGGCAATAATGATGATAATGAAACATCATGAACTGACATATTAAAAAATTGACAATAAGCTTTATAAATTTGTATTATTCCTCGAACTTTACCTTCATAAGTATAACCAGCTATATGTGGAGTACCAATATCAACTAAATTCAATAAATTAATATTAATATTAGGTTCAAATTCCCAAACATCTAATACAACAATTATTTTTTTTCCATTTCTTAATAAATTCAATAAAGCATTATTATCAATCAATTCTCCGCGACTAGTATTAATCAATATAGTTCCATCTCGTAAGTTACTTAAACGATTTTGATTCATTAAATGATATGTTTTATATTCACCCGAAATAGTCAACGGAGTATGAAAAGTTAAAACATCAGCTTGATCTAATAAATTATTTAAAGAAACAGAATTTTCTATATCTCCATTTAAAACACGAGGTGGATCACATAAAATGGTTTTTACTCCAAACGCATTCAATTTTTTTAATAAACACTTACCAATATTACCAACACCAACAATACCTACAGTTCTGTCGGATAAATTAAAATGATTATGTTCAGCTACAAATAATAAAGAAGAGAAAACATATTCTGCAACAGCAATTGAATTACATCCAGGAGCATAAGAAAAACCAATATCCATTGTATCTAACCATAATTTATCTATATGATCAAAACCTGATGTTGTTGTACCTACAAATTTAACTTTAGTGTCCTTTAATAAAGAAGCATCTACTTTAGTAGTTGACCGTACCATTAAAGCATCAGCATCAAAAATTTCTTGTCTTTGAAGACCTCGTCCAGTAATTGTTTTTATTTCACCAAACTTACTAAATAACTTTTGTACACAAGGAATATTTTCATCAACTAAAATTTTCACATATCATCCTAAATTTATTTATATTTTAAATATCTAAAATAAAATTTATAGTTATAAACTTTTAAAAAATAAACTTTAATATATATAACAAAAATAAATTTAAATAAAAAATATTAATTTTAATAGAAATAATCACAACAAAATTTTTTTATATATAAGATAATTTTTAATTATTTATTTTAAAATAAATAATATATAATAAAATTATTTTTTTTTAATAATTACTATATAAAAATATATTTGCTTTATATTAAAATTTAAAATTTTCACATATATTTTAAATTAACAAAATTTAATCTTTTAAAATATTTTAATTAAAGATGTTATATTAACTTAATTGATTATTATAATAATTTTATATCTACTACACACATAATATATATAATATATTATGTATAGTATTTTTTTTATAAAAACACATTAAATTTATATAATAAATTATTTATTATCATTATTTCTATAAAAATTTATATAAATGTTATTTAACCTAAAAAAATATTATTTACCAGTTGATTTTAGTTCATTAAAAATAAACAATATAACAATATTTTATTATTTTAAATTTTTACAACACTTATAATAATCTATAAAAAACAAACCAAAATTACATAATATATTTTATTAATAAAATTTTATATAAACAATTAATATACAGACTTAATTATGCCCGGACTCGGAATTGAACCAAGGACACGGGGATTTTCAGTCCCCTGCTCTACCTACTGAGCTATCCGGGCAAAATAATTTTTGTATTAAAAGCTATTTTTTTAAACAAGTCAATAATAGTTTTTATGAGTTTATAATATATAAAATATTTTATTATATTTTTTTAAATTTAGTAAATATATTTTTTTGTACTTTATTAACTTTGATGAGGTAATCCCGAGCTTCTGCTATAGGGTGCTTAGTTGATAAAACCTTATATACTTCACCTGGATTTAATTTATTAATGTACTCAGTTGCTTGTTTCTTATTAGAATGAAACACACGTAAAACACTACCAGCTCCTCCATTATATGCGCTAATTACAGCATAACGATTAGAAATTTGATTACGAATATCACCTAGGTATGTATTTTGTAACATAGCTAAGTAAGCAACTCCTATATCAATATTTTTCTCAGGATCAAATAAATAACTACGACTTGGGATTCCTGATTTACCTTGTGAACGAAAAACATCTTTACCAGCAGAAGATGGCATTATTTGCATTAAACCTAATGCATCAGAACTACTTACAGCATAAGGATTAAAACTTGATTCTACTTGCATTATTGCTAAAATTAATGATTGATCTACTCCATATTTAATAGCTGATTTTTTAATATAAGATATATAGTTATGAACGCGTTTATCTAAATGATTAGATATCATTTTTATTGTAACAAACAAAATCTTTTTATTACCGGATTTTCTATATTTTATTTTATTTTTTATAATATATTGAGCAAATCTTTCAGCATGCCATTCCCAGCGAATAGCTTCACCGAAGTTATCTAGTATTTGACCAAATAAAAACGGTTCTTTATTATAATTAATAATAGGTTTGTCATAAAAAAACTCAATAGAATCACCTCCTTCTTTCATCATTAAAATAGTAACTATTGCTTTTTTTATATCTTGTAAAGGATTAATTACAGAAATACTTTCAATAGTAATAAGACCAATATCAAAATTGATACTTATACGAGTTTTATATTCATTTATGTATTTAACATAATCTTTTTGACCAGCAAGTAACACCTCATTTGGACCCCAAATACTTTCAACATTATGAGATAACTGCTCTATTAAAATATTAAATCCTTTTGTATCTTTTATATGAGTTTCATTAAGAATATTTTTTTTATTGCTAGAACAAGAAACAATAAAAAGAGATAATAATACTAAAAAAAATATTTTTTTCATGAAATAAAATCTTAGTAAGATTAACTATAAATTATTTATATAAATAAAATTAGTTAATAATATTGATCAAAAAAACAAATGTAATAAACACAATTTTTATATTGTTTTATTGATTAAAAGATAACCATAATTAGTTTATATAAATTTTTAATTATTAATTAAAAGGATATTTTTTATAAAAAATTTTAAAAAGAAGAATAACTACAAAATTAATCAGTATGTCTACTAATTAATCAATATGAGTAAAAATTAGATTTGTTTTATTATTTATTTAATATTAAATAAATTCTAATAAACTGATTATTATTACATCAATTAATCATTCTAAATTTTGATATGTAAATTATTAAAATATAATATAAATTAATTAATAAAACATACAAATAAATTTATAATTAATAATGGATAATTATATTAAATTTAAATAAAATAAAATATTTTTAAATCATATCATATAAATATTAATGTAATTTATAAATATATAATTTTTATATTTTATAAAACACTTATAATAATCAAATAGAAATTAATTTAAATTATTTTATTATTTATTTAAATATAAGATTTAGTTATTAACTAATTATATAACTAATAATATCTTAAAATAAAACGTTAAACAATAAATATAAGATGAAAAATATATTATCATAATATAATTAATAATGTAAATTAAGTTCACCAAAATACTTTAATTTTTATTTTTA
Organism: Candidatus Providencia siddallii; assembly: GCA_001457715.1. Lineage (GTDB taxonomy): Bacteria > Pseudomonadota > Gammaproteobacteria > Enterobacterales > Enterobacteriaceae > Providencia_A > Providencia_A siddallii. The sequence goes on from CVRF01000003.1 coordinate 172,929, forward strand.
ATTTAATATAAAATCATTAAAAATGAATCGTTATTAAAATATCTATTTTTCTAGATATATATTAAAATAATAATATATTAGTATTATCAATTAATATATTTACTAAATAATTATTCAAAATAACAACTGTAACAATAAACTATATTTTTATTATGATAAAAAATAATAATACATCTAAATACGATGAAAAATACTTAATTACACATAAAATTCGTAGTTTTGTACGACATCAAGGAAGAATAACAAAAAAACAAAAATACGCATTAACAAACCAATGGGAGGGAGTAGGTATTGATTTTATCAAAAAGCCATGCGTTTTTAAAAAAATATTTAATAACTTAAATATGGTAATAATGGAAATTGGTTTTGGAATGGGAACATCATTAATATCTACCGCAATTAAAAATCCTGAAAAAAATTTTTTAGGAATTGAAGTTTATACACCTGGTATTGGATCTTGCTTATCATCTATAAAAGCAAATAATATAAAAAATTTAAAAATTATTCATCATGATGCAATTGAAGTATTAGATTTTATGATACCTGATAATAGTTTGTCAACAATTCAATTATTTTTTCCTGATCCATGGTATAAAAAAAAACATAATAAACGTAGAATTGTTAAAATAACTTTTGCAGAAAAAATTTACAGTAAACTGATTCCAAAAGGCATATTTCATATGGCTACTGATTGTGATCAATATGCTAAATACGCTCTTAATATATTTTCTATTATTAAAGGTTTTAATAATATATCAAATATAAATAATCATATGAGTAATAAAGAAATAAGACCTGAAACAAAATTTGAAAAAAGAGGAAAAAAATTATGTCATAATATACATGATTTAATATTCAAAAAATAAATAAATATTTTTTATAAAAAAATAAATAAAACTAATTTATTATATAAAATATGTAATTATAATATTTATTATACTAAAATATTTTAACTGTATATCATTGATTAGAAAAATATAATGAATACAATGAAAATAATTCTTAGTTTTAAATAAATATTTAATATAACTTTATCAAAACGATATCTTATAACTAATTTACTAAATTACGTAAATCAAGTATTGATAACTAAATATTAATTAATTAATAAAAACTATTTATAAAATATTCAACTAATTTACTTTTTAATACAATTATATTTATTATATATTAAGTGAATATAAATTCTACAATTAATAAATATAATTTTACTATGAGCTAACCATTCAATTCATAAATAGTTTCTAGAACACTAATAATTTAAATTATATTCACAACGATACCAAGATATATAAAATATTGCTAATAATATAATAAAATTATTTTTTTACATTTAACATAAATGTCTAATAGAAAATCTTCTATCAGATAATTTTGTATCAAATACAATAATTAATTCAATAATTAGCGAAACTTTTAACAACTATAAAAACAAGATCAATATATATATTATTATATAATAATCAGAAAAATTAAAATTTAATATTTGCTGGATTTATAATAACAATTATTCTAGATTTTAAATCTAAAATAATATAGTTGAAACAATATTAATTAATATCTATATAAACTCAAAATTTTATAAATTTATGATCTATCAACCAGATAAAAATTATATTTTATAAACTATTGATTCTTAATTTGATATCTTTTCAAGATCATTTAATAAATATTAGATATATTTTTTTTAAAAACATTTTCAATTTTAACAACATATAAGTTAAAATCATATTATTAATAATTTAATATACACTAAAGTTTATATAAATAAATCATGTATCTATAATTTAATTATTTTATTTTAACATGAAGTATTAAAGACAATTTAATTTAATTATATCATATAAAACATATATATACTTTATTAAAATATAAATTTAAATTATTTTAATTTAAAATAATTCTTCCATTTTTTTTGCAGCACTAATTACACTTTGCATAGATTTTATTATAGATTCTTTAAATAATCGATTATTAAGCTCATCTAAAGCTATTTTTGTTACACCACCATTAGTAGCTATTCTTTTATATAAAGCTGAAAAACTCATATCTTTTTGAAATTTACTTAATTCTATTGAACCTTGAACCATAGCAAGAGTTATCTCACGAGATATTTTTGCGTTATATCCTAATTGTTGTGCTTTTTGTTGTATTGCTTCCATAAATAAAAAAACATAAGCTGGAGAACTTCCACTTATTGCAACTATATTATTAATCTCTTCTTCATATTCACACCAAATAGTTAATCCTATATTTTTCATTAATTCATTAACAAATGATTTATCTTCTTCAGAAACATTAGGTTGTGAAAACAATCCAACAATTCCTTTACCAACTAATGATAAAATATTTGGCATAATTCTTATCAAACTAATATTGTAATTAAAATAGTCGTTATAACGCTTAGCCGAGATCCCTACTGCAGTTGTTAATATAAGTTTTTTATCAAAATCAATTGAATTTTGCAATAATTCACAAACTGTTTTCATTATTTGTGGTTTAATTGCTAGAATTATAACATCTGATTCTCTTACAGCAGTATGATTATCATTAATACTAACAACTCCGTACTCTTTTTGGATTTTATCACGATGTATAGTAGTTGGTGAACAAACTGTGATCATCGAGGACGGATAAGAACCATATTTAATTATACCTGCAATTATAGCATTAGCTATATTTCCAGCCCCAATAAATGCAATTTTTCGATATTTCATTTTTTATCCTTTTTTATAAACACTACGATTACCAAAAATCGATGATCCTACACGAATAATAGTTGAACCACATCGAATAGCAGCGTTAATATCACCGCTCATTCCCATTGAAAGACTATCTACAGTCGAATAATTTTCTTGCAATAATTTAAATGCATTTTCTGCTATACGAAATACATTACACTGATCTTCATAAATACGTTCTAAAGAAGGAATAACCATTAAACCACGTAATAATAAATTAGGCATAAGTGAAACTTTTTCTGCTAACAAATCTAACTCTTCTAAAAGAACCCCAGATTTTTTACTTTTATCATCAATATTAATTTGAATAAGCACGTTTAATTTATTTTTATTACCTGATCTATAATTATTTAAAAATCTCGCAATTTTTTCTCTATCTAATGCATGAAACCAATCAAAATATTCAGCAATAAATCTACTTTTATTTGATTGTAGTGAACCAATAAAATGCCATATTAAATCTTTTTTATAAGAAAAGTACCTAATTTTTTTTAAACCTTCTTGAACATAACTTTCACCAAATTGAAGTTGACCAACCTCAATTGCTTTTAAAATATCTGTATAAGATCTAGTTTTAGTTACTGCTAATAATTGTATATTATATGGTGATCTAAAACATTCTATAGCTGATGAATAAATTTGTTTTCTAATATTTATAATATTTTTTTGAATATCCATTATTATTAGACTCTCAAAAAGATCTTAAATCTATTTATAACAATATTATTATTTTAATAATAATATTTAATATTATTATCATTATTTTTGGTTGTTCTTTTAAACCAACTTTCAAGTATTATAGCAGCCGCTATAGAATCTATTTTTCTTTTATTTAAACATTGATACCATTTATTTTCAAATAAAATAGATCTTGCTTCTACTGTAGAAAGACGCTCATCATGTAATTCGACTTTAATATTAAAGCGAATATTAATTTTATTAGCAAAAATACGCGCTTTAGCAGTCACAAATTGCTCTGTTCCATCCATATTAAAAGGAAGACCAACAACAACTAACTTTGGATACCATTCTTTAAAAAGATTTTCTATTTGTAACCAAAACAATACACTATTCGTTTTTAATGATGCTAAAGGATTAGCTGTAGCAGTAATTTCTTGCCCAACAGCAACACCTATGTTTTTAGTACCAAAATCAAAAGCTAAAAAAATATCTGATAACATCATGCATGTCCAGCTTGCATTGAAATAGTATAAATATTAACACCTAATAATTTAGCCGCAGCCTGCCATCGTTCATTAATTGGTGTATTAAAAATTAATTGTGTATCTGCCTCAACTGTTAACCAACAATTTTCCATTATCTCTTTTTCCAACTGACCTGATTCCCAACTTGAATAACCTAATGTAACTAAAGTATTTATAGGATGTTGATCACTTCCTAATAACTCTAAAATATCTTTTGATGTAGTAACCATAACTTCGTCATTTAAATGTAAACTAGAAGCAAAACCAGGAACAGGAGTATGTAAAATAAAACCATGTTCTTCAGCTACCGGACCACCAGCAATCACAGGTTTTTCTAAATTACTAATATTAATATTATATGAAATTCTAATTTCAAGTTTTTTTAGCATAGTACTAACAGAAAAATTTTCAATTGATTTATTTATAACTAATCCCATAGCTCCTTTTTCATTATGTTTACATACATAAACGACTGATTGCTCAAAATACGGATCAGTCAATAACGGCATTGCTATAAGAAAATGGTTTTGTAGATTCAAGTTCAGACTCCAGCTATATGTTTATTTTTATATATTAAAAGATTAAATTAAATTTAAAATATACATAAAAAATAACTTTAAAATCTATAATTAAATTATTTAACTGTTTTTTTTAAACGCTGTTCAATTGAATTCATCATTTTTTCTACAATGGAAATATGAAACTCAGCTTCAATTTCACGAACACAAGTTGGACTTGTTATGTTTATTTCGGTTAACTTATCGCCAATTATATCTAGACCAACAAAAATCAAACCTTTTTCTTTTAATCTTGGCGCAACAGCACGTGCAATAATTAAATCATTTTTAGTTAAAAGACGAACTTCACTAGTACCACCAACAGCCAAATTACCACGAATTTCTTCATTTTTTGGTGTACGAGCTAAACAATAAGGAATAGGCTCACCATCTACAATAAACACTCGTTTATCACCATCCTTTATAGCAGACAAGAAATTCTGTGCCATGCAAAAACGTGAACCGCACTTTGTTAAAGTCTCAATTATTACATTAATATTCTGATCGTCTTGCTTTAAACGAAAAACAGACGCCCCACCCATTTTATCAAGAGCTTTAAAAATTACATCACCATGTTTTTGATAAAACTCTTTTAATTTTTTTGAAGAACTAGTTACTAACGTGTTTGGAATTAACTCAGGAAACCATGCAGTAAATATTTTTTCATTACAATCGCGCAAACTTTGAGGTTTATTTACAACTAATGTACCTGCTTCTTCTGCTCTTTCCAAAATATAAGTCGCATATATGAATTCAATATTAAAAGGTGGATCCTTACGCATAAGGATAACATCTAAATCACCTAATGCAAGATCTTGTTCATTATGAAATTTAAACCATTTTTTAGTATTCTCTTCAAGAAGAATAGTTCTAGTTCTAGCTCTAGCTTCACCTTTATTTAAATAAAGATCGTTTATTTCCATATAATGAATTTCATAACCACGACATTGTGCCGCTAACATCATAGCGAAACTAGTATCTTTTTTGATTTTTATGGATTGTATAGGATCCATCACTATACCAAGCTTAATCATTCATTCTCCTAAACAAATCTTAAAAAAATATTTTTAACATACCAATAATAATTATACTTAATTTATTCATAAATATATAAACCAAATTTATAATATAAATAAAATTTTTTAAAAAAAATATATTTTTTTTTAAAAACTAATTTTTTAAAAAAAATTCGCTAAAATTATATAAATGCAAAGAACAAGTGTACAATATTTATTTAGCAATAAATTTCATTACAAACATAATTTTTATTATATTAATATAATTAATTTTTATTTAAAAAAATTATTAATTTTTTTTTATTAATAAAAAGATTAAATATTTTTATTACAAATAAAAAATTATAATTTTTTATTTTATAAATAAATATCCTGATTTTTAAAACATATATTCATATTAAATAATGAAACTATATTTATATAAAATAGTAATTTTAAATTAAAATTACACAATAAATTAGAATATAAAAAAATAACAAGAACGATTATATACTAAAAACATTTTTTTTAAAAATTATATTTTTAAAAAAATTATAATATTTAAATATACAAAATAAAAATAAATTTTATTCATTAAAAATATTAAAATTTTTACTATAGTGATCTTTATAAGATTATTTTTTAAAAATCTCTTTTTAGTTATTTATAAAATAAATAATAATATAACTATCATATAAATAAATATGATTATATAATTATAAATTATATCTTTTTTTAAAATCCTTAATTTAATTTAAAATTATTTATTATCGTTTAATTATATAAATATAAAATATATCTATATAGTTAATTTTTAAAAATTTTAACAAAGATATTTTTTTATAAATACTTCTATTAATTTCGTTATTAAAATTTATTTTTAACAGATTTAACATAAATATATAATAATTTAAATTATTATAAAATATTTTATATAAAATCTTAATGATAAAAATCACAGTAGCTAATTTAAAAAAATAATTTTTATAAAAAAAATTATTAATTAATTCATTTACATATTTTAATAATTAAAAATTACATTTTAAATAACTAAGTTTAAAAATACTCAAATAATATTTTTACTTAAATAGGAGGAAGATCTGTCAAAGACCAACGATTACGTACAGTTATAGATAAGTCTGTAGTAAAATTATTTTTTAATCTAATTAATCCAACAACTGCAATCATAGCAGCATTATCAGTACAAAATTCAGTACGTGAATAAAAAACTTCTCCTCCTAATTCTTTAATAGTTTCTTTCATTTTTGAACGTAATAAATAATTAGCGCTTACCCCACCAGCCATAACTAAACGCTTAAAACCTGATTGTTTAAGTGCACGTTTAGATTTAATAATAATAGTGTCAATAACAGCATCTTCAAAAGCTCGTGCGATATCTGCACGAGTTTGATTATCATTAGAACTTTTATTAATAACATCACTAACAAAAGTTTTTAAACCTGAAAAACTAAAATTTAATCCAGCAACCATCGGACGAGGAAAAATAAATCTACCAGGAACACCTTTTTGAGCAATAATTGATAATTCATATCCACCAGGATATTTTAAACCTAATAATCTAGCAATCTTATCAAAAGCTTCACCAACAGAATCATCTATAGATTCACCAAGTATTTTATATTCACCAATATTAGTTACACTAATCATCTGTGTATGACCACCAGAAACTAATAAAGCAATAAACGGAACATCGATTTTTTTTTCTTCAAGCATAAATGTTAATAAATGTCCTTCCATATGATTAACAGGAATAGCTGGAATATTTAAAGCAAATGCTAAAGATCTACCAATAGATGCACCAACCATTAATGAACCTATAAGACCAGGACCGGAAGTATATGCAATAGCGTTAATACTTAAAATACTTAAATTAGCTTCTTTCAAAGCTTTTTGAATTAATGGAGCAGTTTTACGAATATGATCTCTAGATGCTAATTCAGGGACTATACCTTTATATTTTGAATGAGTATTAATTTGATTATCTAACTGATTAGACAAAATACCGATTTTATCGTCATATATTGAAACACAAGTATCATCACAAGAAGTTTCTATAGCTAAAATACGCATCGTATTATCCTTAATCATTTAAATAAAATACTAATTTTAAACATAAAAAATAAATTTATTTTATTAATTATATATTTTCAATCTTTTATTAACTAAAATGTTACATTATCATATATACTTTGTATAAATCACACAGTTTAATCTTGTAATGTATTTTACATAACAATAACTAAAATAAATTATCTAATATAAAAAACAATTTTCTATAAATTTAATAAAATATATTTTAAGGAGTACATATGCCAGTTATAAAAGTTCGTGAAAATGAACCATTCGATGTTGCTTTAAGACGTTTTAAACGTGCTTGTGAAAAAGCAGGGATTTTAGCTGAAATACGTAGACGTGAATTCTATGAAAAACCAACAACTAAAAGAAAACGAGCTAAAGCATCTGCTATTGAACGACATGCTAAAAAACTAGCACGTGAAACCGCTCGCCGTGTACGACTTTACTAGCTCAATAAAAATAAACTTTATAAAACCTAATATATATAATTATGTATTATTTAATTTTACTTTAAAAATTACTATTTGATTGTTATTTATTAATAAAAACTATGTCTTGACAAATTCCAAATTCATTTATTAATGAATTATTATCTAAAACAGATATAATTGAGTTAATCAATACAAAAATACCGTTAAAAAAATATGGTAAAAATCATCGTGCTTTTTGTCCTTTTCATATAGAAAAAACACCGTCATTTTATATAAATGATGAAAAACAATTTTATCATTGTTTTGGTTGCGGTGCACACGGAAACGCTATAGATTTTTTAATAAATTATGATAAACTTAACTTTGTTGAAGCGATTGAAGAACTATCAAAATTACATGGATTTAATCAAATATATAAAAAAGTAAATTTAACAAAAAATATATTACAACAAAGAGTATATCAGTATAATCTTATGAAAGAAATTAACCATTTTTATATCGATATGCTAAATAACAAATCAACCAATAAAGCTCAAATGTACTTAAATAATCGTGGTTTAAACACAGAAATAATTAATCGCTTTTCTATTGGATTCGCACCATCTGACTGGAATAGTCTTTTTAAATATTTAACAATAAAAAATAAAAATAACAAACAAATTAGTGAAACAGGGATGTTTATTATAAATAATAATGGTCAAACATACGATCGTTTTAGAGAACGAATAATGTTCCCAATTAAAGATAGAAATGGAAACATAATTGCGTTCGGCGGTAGATCATTAAATGATACATTACCAAAATATATAAACTCACCAGAAACTGAAATTTTTCACAAAAGCCGGCAATTATTTGGATTATATGAAGCAATAAAAAACAACAATAAACCAACTAAACTATTAGTAGTTGAAGGATATATCGACGTAATAACACTTGCACAATATAATATTAATTATGCAGTTTCATCACTAGGTACATCTACAACTTCTAATCATATTCAATTATTATTTCGTTTTACAGATACTGTAATCTATTGTTATGATGGAGATTACGCAGGAAAGAAAGCAGCTTGGCGTACACTAGAGATATCTATCTCATTTTTAACTAATACACGTCAAATAAATTTTATTTTTTTACCTGACGGTGAAGATCCAGATTCATTAATACGAAAAGAAGGTAAATTATTATTCGAAAAACGAATTGTAAACGCAAAAACACTTTCAGAATTTTTATTTAACTCAATACTACTAAAAGTAGACTTAAAAACACAAGAAGGAAAAATAAAATTTTATAATCTTACTATACCTTTAATTAAACAAATACCAAATGAAATTTTACAGCTTTATATGGTTAAAAAGTTAGGGCAATTTATTGGTATACCTGATATTGACCAAATCATCGCGATGATAAATAAAGACACAAATAAAAAAATAAATTACAGAATTCCACAAATAAAACCAACAACAATGAGGATATTAATATCATTAATAATACAATATCCCTCTTTTTCAAAATTTGTTCCATCTTTAAAAGAAATTATTTATATAAAAACACCTGGTATCTATTTATTTAAAGAAATAGTCGATTATTGTCACTCTTCACCTAAAATTACAACTGGACAATTATTAGAGCGATATAGAAACAATAAATTTTCAAAACTACTTGAAAAATTAGTAATTTGGAACGATATAAACGAAAAAGAGATAGCAAAAAAAACTTTTTTAGATGCATTAAATCATTTATTTAATAAAGCAATAGATGAACGATTTAATTATTTAATTGCAAAAGAACGAATACAAAAACTTACAACTGAAGAACGAAAAGAAGTTTATTTACTTACTATTTCACAAACAAAATTAAATAAAAAAAATAATGTATAAAACATAAAAATAATTTCTTATTAAAAATTATACATAATAAAAATACAGAAAATATTATTTTAAATTAAACGAATGCTTTATATCTTTATGTGTTTACTAAATAAAATTAACCTAAAATTAAAAGTGTGGATAACATGGAGCAAAATCAGCAGTCTCAGCTTAAGATATTAGTAACTAAAGGGAAAGAACAAGGATACTTAACCTATGCTGAAGTTAACGACCATTTGCCTGATGATATAATTGATTCAGACCAAATTGAAGATATAATACAAATTATCAATAATATGGGAATCCAGGTAATGGAAAAAGCACCAGATGCTGATGACTTAATTTTAACTGAAAATATTTCAGGACATTGTGATGATGCAGCTGAAGCAGCCGCACAAGTGCTTTCTAGTGTCGAAAACGAAATAGGCAGAACAACGGATCCTATACGTATGTATATGCGTGAAATGGGCACTGTTGAACTTCTTACAAGAGAAGGAGAAATTGATATAGCAAAACGTATTGAAGACGGAATTAATCAAGTTCAATGCGCTGTTGCAGAATACCCTGAAACCATAAATTATCTTCTTGAGCAATATGAACAAATCGGATCCGGAGAAAATAAATTATCAGACCTAATTATAGGATTTGTCGATATTAATGCAGATGAAGTTATAACATCAAATATAAATATAGAAAACAATGAATTATTACAAAAAGAAGAAATTGAAGAAGACGAAGATGATGACAATGAAAACGATAGAGATGATTGTGATGATGATCAAGATAACAGTATAGACCCTGAATTAGCATATTTAAAGTTTTCTAATCTACGTGAACAACATAAAAAAACTCGATACAATATTAAAAAATATGGTCGCAAAGACATTAGAACAATTTCTGAAATTAAACAACTTTCAGAACTATTTAAAGAATTTCGGTTAGTTCCAAAACAGTTTGATTATTTAGTAAATAATATGCGTGAAATGATTGATAGAATTCGTTTTCAAGAACGAATTATTATAAAACTATGTGTTGAATGTTGTAAAATGCCAAAAAAAAATTTCATGACGTTATTTACTAATAACGAAACTAATGAAAATTGGTTGACAACCGCAAAATCAATGAATAAATCATGGTCTGAAAAATTATTTAAAGTTGAAAATGAAATCTTAAAATCTATTTATAATTTGCGTAAAATTGAAGAAAAAATTGGATTACCAATCGAACAAGTAAAAGACATTAATCGTCGAATGTCTATTGGTGAAGCAAAAGCTAAACGAGCTAAAAAAGAAATGGTTGAAGCAAATCTAAGATTGGTTATTTCTATCGCAAAAAAATACACCAACCGCGGATTGCAATTTCTTGATCTAATTCAGGAAGGTAATATAGGTTTAATGAAAGCAGTTGATAAATTCGAATATCGACGTGGTTATAAATTTTCCACTTATGCCACTTGGTGGATTAGACAAGCCATCACACGATCAGTAGCTGATCAAGCTCGTACAATTCGTATTCCTGTCCATATGATTGAAACAATTAATAAACTAAACCGTATTTCTCGTCAAATGTTACAAGAAATAGGTCGAGAACCATCTCCAGAAGAATTAGCTGAACGAATGTTAATTCCAGAAGAAAAAATCAGGAAAGTGTTAAAAATTGCTAAAGAACCTATTTCTATGGAAACACCAATAGGTGATAATGAAGATTCCCATTTAGGTGATTTTATTGAGGATACTTCTTTAGAGCTGCCTATCGATTCAGCTACAACAGAAAGTTTACGTGCTGTTACACATGAAGTTTTATCAGGATTAACAGCTAGAGAAGCAAAAGTCCTACGTATGCGTTTTGGTATTGATATGAATACTGATCACACACTTGAAGAAGTAGGGAAACAGTTTGATGTCACACGTGAACGAATAAGACAAATTGAAGCAAAAGCACTACGTAAGCTACGTCATCCAAGCAGATCAGAGGTACTTAGAAGTTTTCTTGATGAATAAAATCCATTTAAATAATTTACCACAAAATTGAATTTAATTAATAATTATTTATATCTTATATAATAATAAGCAAATCATATCTTAAATATGTTTTTAAAATTATTTTGTACTTTAACATATTAATACTGTATACAATTGATTTTAATTAATAATCGTATTAAAAATAACTAAATACATATTTAAAATATGTAACATTTAATTAAATTATAAAATTTATTAATTTTTAAATTTAATTTTTAATTAATATAAGTTACTCATGCCTAATTTTTTAAGTTAAACATGAGTATTAATTATCTAGTTCCATACACAACAATGGTTTTACCATGAGCAGATATTAATTTTTGATTTTCTAACATTTTTAAAATACGACCTACTGTTTCACGTGAACAACCAACAATTTGACCAATTTCTTGACGTGTAATTTTTATTTGCATACCATCTGGATGAGTCATAGCATCTGGTTGTTTTGCTAAACTTAACAAAGTTTGAGCGATACGACCAGTAACATCTAAAAATGCTAAATTACCAACCTTTTCTGAAGTAATTTGTAAACGTCTTGCTATCTGGCTCGAAAGACGAACAAGAATATCAGAATTTATCTGAATAAGCTGGCGAAATTTTTTATAAGAAATCTCAGCAATCTCACAAGATGTTTTTGATCTAACCCATGCTGTACGCTCTTTAGATTCCTCAAATAAACATAATTCACCGATAAAATCCCCTTGATTTAAATAAGAAAGAATCATTTCTTTACCATCTTCATCTTTAATTAAAACAACTACTGATCCTTTAATAATATAGTAAAGCGTTTCCGCTTTTTCACCTTGATTAATTAAAATACATTTTGCTGAATACTTATGAATATGGCAGTGTAACAAAAACCATTCAAGAGTATAGTCAATTTGTGGCTTTCCGAGAATCATTGAATTATCCTCTATATATTATTGTAATCATTATAAAAATACTAAAATATATCAATTTTATTAAATTACCCAATAAACTTATTTTTTTTAAACAACAAATTAAATTTGTTTAAATACGAATTATAATGCATTTATATGATATATAAGTTAAGTATAATAATATATACTATACAACAATATATCTTTCACGATATGGTTTTAATTAAAAATACAAAACAAAAATATATAATTTATTATATTCTTTATTTTTTATAAAATTATTATATATAACTTATATAATATATCAAAAAAACATTTTATATAACTTAATATTATAGTTTCTGACTTTTTACATAAAATATTAATAATATTTAATTAAATATTAAAATTAGCTAACTAAATAACAAAATAACTTTCATTTGTATTAAACAATATATATTTTAATATATTAATTAAAATTTATATAAATTAATATTTTTACAATATAAAATAAATAAAATATTAAATTACAATATAATAGATATTAATTTTAATTAAATATTATTATAAAACAAAAAATAACATAAAATTATATTTTTTATATTTCTTATAATTATTACAAATATTAAATACATAATAAAACTTATACACAAATTTTAATAAATAAATTAAATAATTAAATAAAATTATATTTTTAACTTAAAAAATAATAAAAAAAATAAATATATGTAAAAATATTTTTAAAACAACTATACAAGCATTATAAATTTAATAAAAAACTATATTTTATATAATATACTTATTAGCTAGAGCATTTTTAATATTTATTAAAAATAATAAAATTTATTAATAATTACATTTATATAAAATAAATAAATGATATATCCACTAAATATAAATTTTAATTTTAAAAATCAAAATATTAAAATATATAAATATAAATAATACTATTATTTAATAACTTCCAACCTAATAGAATAAATAAATATAAAAATATTCAAATAAAATAATCAACGTAATAAATTATATTGTAAAATTACAATAGTATATAATAATTTAAAATTATAATTAGTTTAATAAAATTAAAAGTATAAAAATAATATATTTTTAATATAAATATATAAATTTATTATAAAAACATATTTATTTTTAAAATTCTTTATAATTATTATTACACTAACAATTAACAAGTAATTAATATTAATATCAGTATAATTATTAGTTATTCATAAAAATAAAAATAATTTTACATAAAAATAAATTTATATTTAAATATAATTATAATTAATTTTATATTAATTATAATTTTTTTTATTATAAAAGTATAATCATTGTCATATTAAAATAATTAAAAATTAAAAAATATATTTAATATGTCTATAACATTTTAGACTAAATTTGCTATGTAGCATAATAATTAAACATATTTTTTTTATTAAAAAATATATATTTAATTCACATTTATCGTCCTAAATAATATTCCCAATCTTTCCAAACAGGCTGCAAACCAGATTTAATCAAAACATTAGCTATTTCTAATACACTACGGTTATCATAAGGAGAAAATTGCTCTAATTCTTTCGACGAATCTACATAACCACCAGGTTGTGTTTTCGATCCTGCGCTTATATTATTAATTGCTATAGGAATCACGTTATCACGAAAATAAGGAGATTCGCGAGTGGATAAAGATAATTCAACATTAGATGATAATAAACGAAAAGCACATATTAATTGAAGTAATTCTGCTTCTTTAATTGATAAATTTAAATCAACTCCACCAACACAAGGACGCAAACGTGGAAAAGAAATAGAAAAACGACTTTTCCAAAAATATCTTTCTAAAAAAAATAAATGCTCAGCAACTATATAATATTCAGTACGCCAACAATTTGATAAACCAATTAATGCTCCTAAACCAATCTTATCTATACCTGCTTTTCCAATACGTTCAGGTGTTTCCATTCGCCAATAAAAATTTTGCTTATCACCTTTAATATGATGTAATTTATATGCTTGTTTATTATAAGTTTCTTGATAAATTAATACTCCATCAAGCCCAATAGTTTTAAGTTTACTGTATTCATTAATATTTAATGGTTGAACCTCCATCATCAATGAACTAAAATACTTTCGTATGATAGGTATAACACGTAGAAAATAATTTATTCCAACTTTACTTTGACAATCTCCAGTAACAATAAGAATATTATTAAAACCAATTTCATTAATTTTTTCACATTCATTAATAATTTCAGAATAATTAAGAACTTTTCTTTTAATACGATTACTAATTGAAAAACCACAATAAGTACATTCATTAGTACATAAATTAGATAAATATAATGGTAAATAAAAACTAACAATATTACCAAATCTTTTACGAGTTAAATACTGTGCTTTTTGTGCCATTTTTTCAATAAAAAATAATGCTGCTGGTGACAAAAGAGACATAAAATCATCAAGTGATAAAATATCACGTGCTAAAGCACGTTCAACATCATTAATAGTTTTATTATAAATACGTAATCTTATATTATCCCAATCCAACTCTTTAAACCTATCGCAAAAACTACGACTCATATAATATTCCTAAAAAATTAGTCAATTGACTAGAAGCTTCTGCTTGTTCTTTTCGTACAGAAATTCCGCTGTTACACGCAAGTTCAGCAGCTTCTATTGCTAACTTAAACGCTTTCGCCATTACAATTGGTTTTTTAGCTGTAGCAATTGCTGTGTTTATTAAAACAGCATCCGCACCAATCTCTATTGATTCAGCCGCATGGCTAGGAACTCCAATTCCTGCATCTATTACAACAGGAACATTTGATTGCTCAATAATAATACGCAACATTTCTTTTGTTATTAATCCTTTATTTGTTCCAATTGGAGCACCAAGTGGCATAACAGCTGAGCATCCAACCTCCTCTAGACGCTTACATAAAACAGGATCTGCATTACAATAAGGAAGTACAACAAAACCTTTTTTAACTAATTGTTCTGCAGCTAACAGTGTTTCACTAGAATCTGGAAGTAAATAACGTGTATCTGGATGTATTTCAAGCTTAATCCAATTAGTATTTAATGCTTCACGAGATAAACAGGAAGCAATAACAGCTTCTCTTGCGTTTTTTGCTCCAGAAGTATTTGGTAATAAATTTACACCAATCTTTTGTAAAGGACATAAAATATCATCAGTTTTTTTACGAAAATTAATACGTTTTATTGCCACAGTAACAAGCTGACTACCTGATGCTAATATAGCTTCCTCCATTATATTAAAACTAGCGAATTTACCTGTACCAATAAACAATCTGGATTGAAATGTTACATTTGCAATTTTTAACATAAATTACCCACCAGCAACAATTTGAAATATTAAAATTTCATCTTTATCATTTACTAAATAAGTCTCCCATTGACTCTTAGTAATAATCACTTTATTTATCGCTACTGCCGCACCAAGGGTTTTTCTTTTAAGCACAGTAAATAATTCTGAAACAGTAATTTGATTTGCTAATTCTATTATTTGATCATTAATTATAACATTCATGTTTTTTCCTGACATACTAAACATTGAAAAGAAACAGATAATTGCAATATATTCCACTGTTGCTTAATACCATCAAATAAACATATTTTTCCATTTAATGAAGAATGATAACCAATTAATATCTTAATAGCTTCTAATGCTTGTAATGAACCTATTACACCAACAATAGGACCTAAAACACCAATATCATGACAACTTAATTCAATATTTTTTTTATCTGGATATAAACAAGCATAACAACCAAAACAAAACGGTGGTTCAAAAACTATTAATTGCCCTAAAAAACCAACAGCGCTACCACTTATTAACGTAGTTTTAGTTGCAACACAAGCTGCATTTATATCATGACGTGTAACTATATTATCACTACAATCAATAACCAAATCTACTTGTTTTATAATTGATAACAAAGATTTTAAATACAATTTTTTTTCTAAAACACTAGTTTTAATCAACGGGTTTATTTTTTTTATTTTTTTTGCAGCTAAATATGCTTTTGATTGCGAAATATCATTTGTATCATATAAAATCTGTCTTTGTAAATTTGATAAATTTAAGTTATCATAATCAGCAAGTAATAAATTACCAACCCCTGCAGCTGCTAAATAAAGAGAAACAGGAGATCCTAAACCACCTAAACCAACAATTAAAACATTGCTATTTTTAAGCTTTTCTTGTCCTTCATTACTAAATTCTACCAACAAAAGCTGACGACTATAACGTATAAATTCCTGATCAGTTAACATAAAAAACCTTATGACATAATTAATATGCCATCTATAGTCCATGCTATAGACTTTTATAAAAATTATTAAATTATATAGTGTTCAACTAAATTTAAAAATTTTTTAACAACAAATCTCCAATCATTTGATTGTGTAATAGCACTAACTAACGATATTCCTCCAACACCAGTAGCTAAAACATCTGGTGCTTTTTCAATAGAAATACCACCAATAGCAACCGTTGAATAATTCAATGTTGATTGAAGCATAAGCTTTAAACCTTCTAATCCTTGAGGTTGTGATAACATTTTTTTTGTTTTAGTCGGAAAAATATGTCCTATAGCAATATAGGATGGTTTCAACCGTTTTGCTATATCTAATTCATATTTATTATGTGTTGAAATTCCCAAACACAAACCAGATTTATGAATCATTGGTAAATCAACAAATTTCAAATCTTCTTGACCTAAATGAATACCATAAGCGCCATATTCTATAGCTTCTTTAAAATAATCATTGATAAATAAATGTGCTCTATATTTATTACTTAAAGATACAGCCATTTGTATTTCTTTAGAAATTTCTTTATTTTTTTTATTTTTAATGCGTAATTGAATAACAGAAACCCCTGCTTTTAGTAATCGTTCAACCCATAAAACAGAATTAACTATTGGATAAAAACCAAGTTTGTTTTCTATTTTTGGAAAATTATTTGAAAGTAGAGGTGTATTATTAATAAATACTTCATCACTTACAGATTTTCTAGAATTTAATTCAAGGCTAGAATTTAATTTGTTTTTATAAACTTGAAAAGATTTTAAAATACACGTCATGCTTGTTTTATTCCTTTCTTTATATTTTTTTGCATAACAACTGAATTATTAATTTCTCTAGAAATTTTCATTGAACAAAATTTTGGACCACACATAGAACAAAAATTAGCAATTTTACTAGAATCTTTAGGTAAAGTTTCATCGTGATATTTACGAGCTGTTTCAGGATCAATAGAAAGATTAAACTGATCTTCCCATCGAAATTCAAAACGTGCTTTTGATATAGCATTATCTCGAATCTGCGCTCCAGGGTGACCTTTAGCTAAATCAGCAGCATGAGCTGCGATTTTATATGCAATTAATCCTTGTTTAACGTCTTCTTTATTAGGTAACCCAAGATGTTCTTTTGGTGTAACATAACACAACATCGCACACCCAAACCAACCAATCATTGCAGCACCAATACTTGAAGTAAAATGATCATAACCTGGAGCAATATCCGTAGTTAATGGTCCTAAAGTATAAAATGGAGCCTCATAACAATATTTTAACTCATTATCAATATTACTACGAATCATATGCATCGGAACATGTCCAGGACCTTCGATCATTACTTGAACACCGTGACTCCAAGCCACTTTAGTTAATTCTCCTAAAGTACGTAACTCAGCAAATTGAGCTTCATCATTAGCATCTTGTATTGATCCTGGACGCAAACCATCTCCTAACGATAAAGAAACGTCATAACTAGCACAAATTTCGCAAATTTCATTAAAATGTTTATATAAAAAATTTTCTCTACGATTGAACAAGCACCATTTTGCCATAATTGACCCACCACGAGAAACTATACCTGTAAGTCGTTTTGTGGTCATTTGAATATATCGCAAAAATACACCTGCATGAATAGTAAAATAATCTACACCTTGTTCCGCTTGCTCTATCAGAGTATCACGTAATATTTCCCACGTTAAATTTTCAACTATACCATTAACTTTCTCTATAGCTTGATAGATCGGAACAGTTCCAATAGGAACTGGACTATTACGTATAATGCATTCACGTGTTTCATGAATATAACGACCAGTTGAAAGATCCATAACTGTATCTGCACCCCAGCTAATACACCAAACTAATTTTTCAACTTCTTCTTCAATAGAGGAACTAATCGATGAACTTCCTATATTAGCATTAACTTTAATTAAAAAATTACGACCTATAATCATTGGTTCAGATTCAGGATGATTAATATTTGCCGGAATTATAGCTCTACCAGACGCAACTTCTTGACGAACAAATTCTGGAGTAACAATCTCAGGAAGATTCGCTCCAAAATTTCTCCCAGAATGTTGCTGTAATAAAACTTTATTACGAATACGATCACGACACATATTTTCTCGAATAGCAACAAACTCCATTTCCTTGGTAATAATACCATTACGTGCATAATGAAGTTGAGTCACACATTTATTATTTTGTGCTTTTAGTCGTTCTTGATGAATATCTAAACATATAAAATCAAAACAGGTATTATAAATACCTTGTTTAATAGAATCAGAATTAAAACCTTTAATTAAAATTGTATCTGCTCGATTATCGATCCACTGTGCTCGAGTTTTTTTTAGCCCTTTATATAAATCAAGTTTCAAATCTTGATCGCCATAATCACCAGAAGTGTCATAAACAAAAACAGATTCATTATCTTCATATTGTAATTTTTTTTTATCGCTACTTATTAATGTTTGTGATAGTTTAACTTCACGCATTGGAACTTGAATATCTTCACTTGTTCCTTGTAAATAAACCCGTCGAGAATTTGGAAATAATTCATATCTTGTATTGCGAATATTTTTTTTTTCTATATCTCGTTGCGTATTGTCTTTTAATGTCTGTATTATATTTTGTGTTGTATTTTTGGACATATTAATTTCCTAACATTATCACTTAATTTATATATAATTCGCAAAAACATATATGATTTATCGTAAAAAACTGCTTATCTAAAGTTTAGATTAAGTAATAAAAAAATTTTTATAAATTTTCAAATCTATATTATAACAAAATTATGATAATTTATTAATTAAATTTAAATCAAAACTAAATTTAACAAAAAACCAAAAAATATTGTTTCAAATAAATATTTTTCATAATAGATACTTAGATAAGATTGCTTAGTATAAAAGTTCTTCATAAACTTCTCAAGTTTTTTTCATTTATTTTTAAAATATTAAAATAATTTATAATTTTTTTTAAAAATTATTAACTCTAATCAAATAAAATTGTTTTTAAATAATAAATAGTAATTTAACAAAATCATTTACTTTTAAAATAATATTTATTACTTTAAAAATAAAATTGAGTTTTTTCCATTTTTAAAAAAATATAACTATTGATTTTTATATATAATCTTAATTATTTTAAAATAAACAATTATTAAAAATATGAATTTAATTTCCAATAAAATTTAAAATATTCTACATAAAAACTATAATCGATAGATAAAATAAAACCAACACTACGAAACTAAGTAAGTTATAATTACAATTCATTAAATTTATTTTAAAAACAATAATTAATTACTAAAATATATCTTATATAACTAGAAAAAATAAATAACTATATTATATTTGATAAAATTTTATTTTTATTTATTATATTAGCTACTATGTTTTAATTTCTAAAATTATTTGTATATAATAAAAATGATTATTTTTTTACAAAAATAACGTTTGGCGTATAAGAATATAAATAATTAATAACAAAAAATAACTTATATGCTATACTAGTTAATAGTACATTACATAAAATACAAAAAACATTAATTACTTATTAAGTTACTAATGTTTTTTATAAAAAATAATTATTTTTTTATCACAAAAATGTATTTGATATTACTAAATTAAGCTTGTTAAAAATTAACAAATTTAATTTAGTTGAAGTTGGTAATTAATCTGAGAAATATACATCTCAATATTCACCTGCATTGCAACTGAATCGAGTAGATGACTTATAATAATAAGATGAAAACCTTAAATTACATAACCCAAAAATAACATTTTATTTTAACAATTAACTAATAATAAGTTTAGTTAAATTTACAACTATTCTAAAAAATAATACAGTTTTATAAAAAAATACCAATAGAAGTAATTAACAAAATCTAAACTAACTAATAAAATAGATATAATTTTATCACCAAATGGTGTTTACTGATTTTTTTATAACAGAAAAAATAATTATTTTTATTCAAAATAAATAAATTATAATATTTAAACTTTTTCAATTTTATTAAACAAGAATATTATTTTTTAATAATTACTAAAAAAAATGAATAAAAATCAACTTAAATAATAAATCATATTTTTATATATATTATAAAAATATAAAAGATTCTTTTTAATTTCAATATGATTTTTAAATTTTAATTGAATACAAATACATATTATATTAACATAATATACAACGACGATTTTTATTATTTATATATATTAACATATACACTTTGTTATAATTTTATAACGATTATTAAGTTGATTAATATAAAGATATGGTCTTGTTAATAAATAATTGAGTTATAGCCTTAATTCAAAAAACAAAATGATTTTATTACAATAATACTTCAGCTAAAACTATATGTTTTATAAAAAATATAAATATCAGTAAATTATAAAAAATATTTATAATTTTATACTATGACAATAAAAAATTTTATTAAAACTAGTAAATCATATGAACAGAAGTTGCTTTTAATAAAAAGAATAATTATATAATAATTGACATATAAGCTAATCGATAATAAAATTTCATGATTTTACGCATTACATAAACTAAAATCTTAATAATTCAATTATATATAAAAGTAGGAGTATTATTATATAATGGCCACCATTAATCAGTTAGTACGTAAATCTCGTATCTCAAAAATTATCAAAAGCGATGTACCAGCTTTAGGAGCCTGCCCGCAAAAACGCGGAGTATGCACTCGCGTATATACGACAACCCCTAAAAAACCAAATTCAGCGTTACGAAAAGTTTGTCGTGTTCGATTAACTAATGGTTATGAAGTATCTTCGTATATTGGTGGTGAAGGACATAATTTACAAGAACACTCAGTTGTTTTAATAAGAGGTGGACGAGTTAAAGATTTACCAGGTGTTCGTTATCACACTATTAGGGGAGCATTAGACTGCTCCGGTGTTAAAAATCGCAAACAAAGTAGATCTAAATACGGTGCTAAAAAACCTAAAACTTAAAAATGAATTTTATATTTAAATTTCAACCTTTTATACCCAAAAAAACAAATTTTATATATTTAATAAATCCAGATTACGGAGCGCATTTATGCCACGTCGTCGTATAATTAGTCAACGAAAAATTCTACCTGACCCTAAGTTTAATTCAGAATTATTAGCTAAATTCATAAATATCTTAATGATAAATGGAAAAAAATCTATTGCCGAAGCAATCGTTTATAATGCGCTTGAAAAGCTTTCTCAGCGATCTAATAAAGATAAACTCGATGCGTTTGAATCAGCATTATGCAATGTACGTCCTATTGTAGAAGTTAAAGCACGACGAGTTGGTGGTTCCACTTATCAAGTTCCTGTTGAAGTTCGACAAATTCGCCGTAATACATTAGCAATGCGTTGGATAGTTGATGCTGCTCGTAAAAGAAATGATAAATCTATG
This sequence comes from Candidatus Providencia siddallii, assembly GCA_001457715.1. GTDB lineage: Bacteria > Pseudomonadota > Gammaproteobacteria > Enterobacterales > Enterobacteriaceae > Providencia_A > Providencia_A siddallii. The sequence continues at coordinate 195,444 of CVRF01000003.1, forward strand.
TCAATCAGATTAGCAAATGAATTAATAGACGCTTCTGAAAATAAAGGTGCAGCTGTCAAAAAACGCGAAGAAATACACAAAATGGCAGAAGCTAATAAAGCTTTTGCGCATTACCGTTGGTAATTAATAAATTACATATAATATATTTAATAAAATTAATATTTCTGTTTATTAAAAATGATTAAGTATTTACAAAGAGGAAATATGGCACGTCAAACACCTATAGAACACTATCGTAATATCGGTATTAGTGCGCACATTGATGCAGGTAAAACAACAACTTCAGAACGGATTCTATTTTATACTGGTGTAAATCATAAAATAGGTGAAACTCATGAAGGTTCAGCTACAATGGATTGGATGGAACAAGAACAAGAACGTGGAATAACTATAACATCTGCTGCAACAACTGCATTTTGGAAAGGTATGTCCAATCAGTTCAAACCACACCGTATTAACATAATAGACACGCCTGGTCATGTTGACTTTACAATTGAAGTAGAAAGATCAATGCGTGTTCTTGATGGTGCAGTAATGATTTACTGTGCTGTAGGTGGTGTTCAACCGCAATCTGAAACAGTATGGAGACAAGCAAATAAATATAAAGTACCACGTATCGCATTCATTAATAAAATGGATCGTATGGGAGCAAATTTTTTACGCGTTGTAGAACAATTAAAAACACGTTTAGCTGCAAATCCAGTTCCATTACAAATTCCTGTTGGAGTAGAAGATTCATTTACAGGTGTAGTTGACTTAATTAAAATGAAATCTTTAAAATGGAGTGACAAAGATAAAGGTGTTACATTTAAATACGAAAATATCCCTCAAAATCTACAAAAACAAGCAGAAAAATGGCGCAACAACCTTGTAGAATCAGCAGCAGAAAGCTCTGAACTGTTAATGGAAAAGTATTTAAATGGAGAAGAATTAACTGAAATTGAAATTAAAGAAGCCTTACGAAAACGAGTTTTAGCAAACGAAATAATTGTAGTAACTTGCGGTTCTGCATTTAAAAATAAAGGTATTCAAGCTGTTTTAGATGCAATTGTTGAGTATTTACCTGCTCCAACAGACATACCAGCGATCAACGGTGTTATTGATAACAATAATGGAAAATTTACACAAATTAATCGCCATGCAAGCGACGAAGAACCATTCTCATCTTTAGCATTTAAAATATCAACAGATCCATTTGTAGGTAATTTAACATTTTTTAGAGTATACTCAGGAATTGTTAAATCCGGGGATTTCATATTCAACCCTACAAAATCGAAAAAAGAACGTTTCGGCCGCATCGTTCAAATGCATGCTAATAAACGTGAAGAACTAAAAGAAGTACGTGCTGGTGATATTGCAGCTGCTATTGGACTAAAAGACATTACTACAGGTGATACTTTATGCGCAATCGAGTCACCTATAATTCTAGAACGCATGGAATTTCCAGAACCAGTTATTTCTGTAGCAATTGAACCAAAAACTAAAATTGATCAAGAAAAAATGAGTGCAGCACTAAGACGATTAGCTCAAGAAGACCCTTCATTTCGTGTATCCAGTAATAAAGAAACCAATCAAACGATAATAGCTGGTATGGGTGAACTTCATTTAGAAATTCTAGTAGACCGTATGCGTCGTGAATTTAAAGTTGAAGCAAATGTAGGTAAACCTCAAGTTGCTTATCGTGAAACAGTTACTGTTAAAGCGATTGACATAGAGGGTAAATATATTAAACAATCAGGTGGTAGAGGACAATATGGACATGTAGTTATCGATATTTACCCATTAGATAAAACAAATAAAGATGGTACAAATATAGATTACGAATTTATAAATGAAATCAAAGGTGGTGTAATTCCAGGTGAATTTATTACTGCAATTGATAAAGGAATTCAAGAACAATTAAAATCTGGTCCATTAGCAGGTTATCCTGTTGTTAACATAGGAATTAGATTACATTTTGGATCTTACCATGACGTTGATTCTTCTGAATTAGCTTTTAAAATTGCTGCTTCAATCGCTTTTAAAAATGGATTTAAAAAAGCAAAACCCATTTTACTTGAACCAATTATGAAAGTTGAAGTAGAAACACCAGAAGATTATATTGGTGATGTAATAGGTGATTTAAATAGAAGACGAGGTATAATCGAAAGCATGAACGATATACCAACTTGTAAAGTTGTTCTTGCACGGGTTCCGTTATCAGAAATGTTTGGTTATGCCACAGATTTACGTTCACAAACACAAGGACGAGCATCATATTCCATGGAATTTATAAAATATAATGAAGCACCAAATAATATCATACAAACTATTGTAGAAACACGAAATTTATAATAATAATCATCTCGGGTTTTTCTTTAAAAAAAGCTGAGATGATTTTTCGTAAAATATTAAATATTTTATTTATAACACTTATTAAAATATATATAACACTAAAAGTAATATTTTTTCATATATTTTTATGTTTAAACAATAATTTTTTATAAAACTTATATAATTAAAACCAATTATTTATATAATAAATTATAATTACTAATTAAATATTTAACTCAACATGCATCAATAATTTAACAAAAAAATAAATCATGCATCCAAATAAAGAAAATAAAAAATATAAAAAAAATTCTGATAATCTAAAATGGATTATTATTTATACTTTATTAATAATAACAATTATTGGAAACTACTACTTTCATCAATACAATTTAGCTATAAGAGCTTTTGTAATAATAATTACAACATCAATTGCTGGATTAATTTCTTTGTGGACAGTAAAAGGAAAAAAATATTTATCTTTTATAAAAGAATCGCTTATAGAGATGAAAAAAGTTTTTTGGCCTTCTAAACAAGAAACTCTGCAAATTACATTGATAGTAGTACTAGTGACAACAATTATGTCATTGCTTCTTTGGGGTTTGGATGCTATCTTAATACAATGTATTTCATATACAACAAATTTAAATTTATTTTAAATATTAATTTTAATGTTACATCTAAAATTTAAAATTTATAATTCATAATTTTAACAATAATCTTAAAACTAATAAATAAATACATAAATTAATAACTATTAATTAATTCTTAATATTAATCATAAAGTTAATAAAAATAAATAATTTTACTTTAAAATATCTGTTAGAAATTTTAGTAAAAAATATTAAATGATTTTTATAAATATTCGTTTTATTAAAATTTTAAAGATTAATGCAATAATATTATTGCATTTTTTTTTTTTCGTTAACTATAATAATATTCTACATTTTGATCTAATGCAATCAAATTGTGATATCACAAAAATACATTCTAATAAATTAAAACACTTACTAAAGATATTTACAATTATAATATCTTTTTTTTAAAAAATTAACTTAATTGTAAATAAATTAAAATATATTACATAAAAATAATATATTATTAAATACAAAATAATTTTTCCATATATTTTATTATAATGAGCATTTTATTTACAATAAAATACACAAATAATAATCCATCATTATAATTTATATAAATATTAATCAAAATTAAATTTTAATATAATGAAAATAAATTTTAACCAAATAAAACATTACTAAATGTATAAAATATTGTATACAATAATACAAATTAGAGAATATTTACTAACTGTGTAGTATTTCTTGTTGTGGAGAACAAGATAAATAATGAGTAAATCAAGTAAACGAATACAAAATATCAAAAAAAAAATTGATAAAACTAAACAATATGATATAAAAAATGCTTTTTCTTTACTAAAAGAATTTTCAAACGCTAAATTCACTGAAAGCGTTGATGCAGCTATTAATTTAGGGATAGATCCTCGTAAATCTGATCAAAACATTCGTGGAGCAACTGTATTACCATACGGAACAGGACGTTTAGTTAGAGTTGTCGTGTTCACACAGGGAGCAAATGCTGAAAAAGCTAAAGCTGCTGGTGCTGATATAGTAGGAATGGAAGATTTAGTTGATAAGATTAAATCTAATAAGATTAATTTTAATGTAGTTATTGCTTCTCCAGATGCAATGCACATAGTTAGCAAATTAGGTCAATATTTAGGACCAAAAGGTTTAATGCCAAACCCTAAAATTGGAACCGTAACAGATAAAATCGCCGAAGCTGTTAAAAATGTTAAAACTGGACAAATTAGTTATCGTAACGATAAAAACGGAATTATACATACAACCATAGGTAAAATAAATTTTGATATAGACAATTTAGAAGAAAACCTAAAATGCTTATTAAACTCAATTAAAAAAATAAAACCAGCATCATCTAAAGGGATTTTTATTAAAAAAATAACAGTATCTACAACAATGGGGATTGGTATTATAATTGATCAAACAAGTTTATTAACATAAATTATTAATTTTCAAAAAAATTACATTTGATATGTTTTACAAAGATATTAATTAAAAATTAATAGTACAAATTTATTTATAAATATATAATTAAAAATATTGTTTTAATACTAAACGCATATTTTAAATACATAAACGATAAAACCAAAAATTTTTTATAAAAAAATTTAATAATTCATTATTCATACACCTCATTGTAAAATTAATAAATCCGGATTTAATTAATCCAGGAGTAAAATTTAATGGCATTAAATATTCAAGATAAAAAATTAATAATTGTTGAAATCAAAAAAGCTGCTGAAAATGCATTATCTGCTGTTATAGCTGATATACGTGGTATAAATGTAGAAAAAATGACTGAACTTCGTAAATCTTGTCGTAAATCTGATGTCTATATTCGAGTTGTTCGCAATACGTTAATTAATAGAGCTTTTAAAGGAACTTTTTATGAAATTCTAAAAAACGCATTCACTGGATCAACGTTGATAGCTTTTTCCAACAAGCATCCTGGAGCAGCTGCTCGTTTATTTAAAGAATTTGCAAAAACACATCAATCATTTAAAATTAAAGCAGCTGCTTTTAATGGTAAACTAATCAATGCAGAAGATATTGATCTTTTAGCAAGTATTCCAACCTATAAAGAAGCAATAATGCAATTGATATTAACAATTCAAGAGGCATCTACTAAAAAATTACTTCGTACTTTAACAGCTATACGTGATCAAAAAAAAATATAAACACTTCTTTTGTTTTTTAACGTATATGAATTTTAGGAAAATTTGTTATGTCTATCACTAAAAACCAAATTATTGATGCAGTTTCAGAAATGTCTATAATGGATATTGTTGAATTAATTAATATGATGGAAAAAAAATTTGGTGTCTCTGCAGCTGCAGCTACAGTAGTATCTACTAATTCAATAGAAATCGCTGAAGAAAAAACTGAATTTGATGTTGTGTTATCTTCTATAGGAACAAATAAAGTTGCAGTTATTAAAACAGTTCGTAGTGCAACTAATCTTGGTTTAAAAGAAGCAAAAGATATGGTAGAATCTGCTCCTGTAACAATTAAACAAGGAATAAATAAAAAAGATGCTGAATCTCTAAAAAAATCTTTAGAAGAAGCTGGTGCTTCTGTTAATCTTAAATAGATTAAATCTAATGATATTTAATAAATCTAGCAACAGCTGGTAATCTCATGTTACTAGCTTTTAAAAGCTATTAATTAGTCTTATTATAAAATAATCTATCATTATTAAAATATTTTTATACAAAAATATTTTAATAATGATAGATAATATTAAAAAGTATCTTAAAACTAGTGTTTATAATATATAAATAATTTTTTTATACTAAACTTAACAGTTTGTAAAAAAGCATTTAAATCATATATTATATATAATATATACAAATTAATAATTAAATAAAAACATATATAAAATATATAATACAAAATATTGATTAACAAAAATCTAATTTTAAATTTAATATAAAATATATTAAATTTTTTAATAATAGTAAAAAAACTATTATTTTATTAATATAAAATATATTTTTACTTAATAAAAAATACAATAGATATCACTCATTTAAAAACAAAAATATTAATTTATTAAAAATTAAAATATACGAACTAATATTTATTTATATATAATAAAAAATCATTTTTTTAAAAAAATCGTAAAAATAAAAAAAAATCAATAAAATACTCAAATATTATTTAATTATTTATTTTTATTTTTATAAAAATACATTGTTTATTTAATAAAATCAGTAAGTATAAATTATAGATACCAGTATACAATTCCAGTAATTTACTTATATTTAATTAAATTATTATATCTATAAAATTAATTTAAAATTATAAAAAAAATAAAAAACAAATTTATTCTTTAATAAAAATATTTTAATATAAAATATAATTTTTTACATACTATTTAGATAATTATTAAGAATAATAACCTTTATTTAGCATATATTATAACACTATAAGTAAAATTAAATATTTTTCTATTACTTAAGAATAAAATATATATAATACATTTAAACTAAAAATTCTTTACATATTATTTACAATATATATCATAACATAAATTATTTAATACATACATATACAATAAACAATATATAATTATATTTTCAATATATTAATATATTTATATTAATAAAATTAAATATAAAAAATCATAATATTTTTACATTATGTAACGTGAGCTTTAATTATTAATAAACGTTATGAGATGCATCAACTAATTTAGTGTCTTGTTTTATATCTTTTTATATTAGCGCATTTGGTTTTATTTATTACAAATATGAGGTTTTCTAAATGTCAGACTCATCTAAAAAACGATGGTATGTCATTCAAACATTTTCCGGCTTTGAAATTCGAGTAGCTCAATCTTTACGTGAACATATAAAAATTCATTCTATGGAAAACTATTTTGGCGAAGTACTTGTTCCAACAGAAGATGTTGTTGAAATTCGTAACGGTATACGACGTAAAAGTGAACGTAAATTTTTTCCAGGTTATATTTTAGTACAAATGGTTATTAATAATGATTCCTGGTATTTAGTACGCAGCGTTCCGCGGGTTATGGGGTTTGTGGGTGGAACATCTGATCGTCCATCACCAATTAGCGATAAAGAAGTTAATGCTATTATAAATAGATTACAACAAGCTGGAGATAAACCTAAACCTAAAATAATATTTGAACCTGGTGAAATGATTAGAGTTAGCGAAGGACCTTTTTCTGATTTCAATGGAGTTGTAGAAGAAATAGATTATGAAAAAAGTCGCTTAAAAGTATCTATTTCTATTTTTGGACGTGCGACTACAGTAGAATTAGATTTCAGTCAAGTAGAAAAATCTTAATTTTTACAAAATTAACTTGCTAAATATATACAATTTAATTATAATTTTAATCTTTTGTTACTTATAAACATATTTAAACATGAAATCTGTTTAATGCTAATATTATTTTTATATATTACCAATTATTTAGAGAGAATTATGGCAAAAAAGATACAAACATTTATAAAACTACAAGTTTCAGCTGGAATGGCTAATCCAAGTCCACCTGTTGGCCCAGCATTAGGGCAACAAGGTGTTAATATTATTGAATTCTGCAAAGCATTTAACGCTAAAACAGATAATTTAGAAAAAGGTTTACCGATTCCTGTCATTATTACTGTTTATACAGACAGATCTTTTACTTTTATTACTAAAACACCACCTACAGCAATTTTATTAAAAAAAGCAGCTGGAATCAAATCAGGTTCAGGAAAACCAAACAAAGAAAAAGTTGGCAGTGTAACTATTAAACAAATTCAAGAGTTAGCTAAAATCAAAACAGAAGATATGACTGGATCTAATATTAATGCGATAATTCGTTCAATCAAAGGTACAGCTAAATCTATGGGAATAACAATAGATGAGACAACTACTAACTAAAACAAATTAAATATTATTAATAAAAATTATTAATAATATAAATTATAAAAAATAAATAAAAAATATAAAATTAATTAAAATTTATTCAGATAATTAATTAATTATAATTGTACACAAAATAATAAAAAATTATATAAAAAACTTTTTTAAAATTTAAATTACTGCTTTATCAATTAATAAAATTGTATTTTTTTTACAAAAATTAATTTTTCTCCAGGAGAAAAATTAAAAAAATCAATATTTCAAATAAAATATTTTTATACATTTGGTTTTAATAAAACATAGATAATATAACGTTACAACATTAATTTTAATACAAATTTTAAAATTTTTATCACTTTAATTATTTACTTAAAAAATTAAAACTAATTCTAACTTTAAATATAAATTTATTTTTTTTTAAAAAATAATTAAATCCATATATAAATATTGTTACATAAAAATTTAAAAAACTTTAACTAACACAATAACATAAAAAACATTGTAAATAAACTTATAAATACAAACCTAAAATTTATATAAAAATATTTTTCTATTTTTTAAAATAAAACATTTTATGTTTATCAAGCTTATTAAAATGCTTCTAATAATCATAATTAATTTTAAAATAATCAATATAATAAAATTATAAGTTTTAATCTTCTTAAAATAGATAAAACTAAATTTAAGTAATTATAATTTTATTAAAACAATAAAATTATAATTACTTATAATTCTTTAAAAATAATCTACTATTTCAAATAAAGATTAAAAAACAAAAAACATAAAAATTTATAATTCTATATTAAATTATCATAAAAATCAAAAATATTATTTTTAACACAGAAATACGATAAATATCAACATATTTTTATATATTTAAATAATATCTAAAAATTTTTATTAATAAATTAATCTGTTGCGTATTTTACTAAAAAACATATGACATAATATCATTTTATTTTTAAAGCTTTTACCGTTATGATTAATATATAAACGAATAATTTTGAACACTAATCAAAAATCCGAGGAAACTTATGGTTTACTCCTATACCGAAAAAAAACGAATTCGTAAAGATTTTGGCAAGCGCCCACAAGTTTTAGATATACCTTATCTGCTTTCTATCCAGCTTAACTCGTTTCAAAAATTTATTAAACAAGATTTAAATGGTCAAAACGGATTAGAAGCAGCTTTTCGTTCTGTATTTCCAATCCAAAATTACAGTAGTAATGCTGAACTGCAATATGTCAACTATCGTTTAGGAAAATCTTCTTTTGATGTTAAAGAGTGTCAAATTCGTGGTATTACATACTCAGCACCATTGCGTGTAAAATTACGTCTTATTATTTATGAACGAGAAATACCAGAGAATAATATTAAAGATATAAAAGAACAAGAAGTCTATATGGGTGAAATTCCACTTATGACTGAAAACGGTACTTTTATTATCAATGGAACTGAGAGAGTTATTGTTTCACAGTTACACCGTAGTCCTGGTGTTTTTTTTGATAGCGACAAAGGAAAAACGCATTCTTCAGGTAAAGTGCTATATAACGCACGAATTATACCATACAGAGGATCATGGCTTGATTTTGAGTTTGATCACAAAGATAATTTATTTGTACGCATTGATCGTCGTAGAAAATTACCTGTAACTATTATTTTACGTGCGATGAATTATAATACAGAAGAAATATTAAATTTATTTTTTAAAAAAACATTATTTCAAATATCAAATAGCAAATTATTCATGTCACTAATTCCTGAACGATTACGTGGTGAAACTGCAACTTTTGATATTAAAAAAAACGAAAAAATTTATATTGAAAAAGGGAGAAGGATTACTGCACGTCATATAAATTTATTAGAAAAAGAAAAAATTAACAAAATTGAAGTACCTATAGAATATATAATAGGTAAAATAGCAGCAAAAAACTATATTAATGAAAACACCGGTGAACTAATTTGTGCAGCAAATATGGAGCTCTCAGTAGAAATAATAACAAAGTTAAATAAATCTGGTTTTAATGTTATTGAAACACTATTTATCAATGAATTAGACCATGGGCCTTACATTTCTGAAACAATTCGTATTGATCCAAGTAACGATCGTTTAAGCGCGTTAGTCGAAATATACAGAATGATGCGCCCTGGTGAACCACCAACACGTGAAGCAGCTGAAAACCTATTTGATAATTTATTTTTCTCTAAAGATCGCTACGATATTTCTACTGTAGGTCGAATGAAATTCAATCGTTCATTAAACCGTAAAAAAATTAAAGGATCGAGTGTTTTAGATAAAATAGATATAGTTGATGTTATACGTAAGCTTATTGATAATCGTAATGGAAAAGGAGAAATAGATGATATTGATCATTTAGGAAATAGAAGGGTTCGTTCTGTTGGAGAAATGGCTGAAAATCAATTTCGTATAGGATTGATTCGTGTTGAACGCGCAGTAAAAGAAAGATTATCTTTAGGTGATTTGGATACATTAATGCCACAAGATATGATTAACGCAAAACCAATATCAGCGGCAATCAAAGAATTCTTTGGGTCTAGTCAATTATCTCAATTTATGGATCAAAATAACCCTTTATCTGAAATTACTCATAAACGTAGAATATCTGCTTTAGGCCCAGGTGGATTAACTCGTGAACGAGCTGGATTTGAAGTACGTGATGTTCATCCAACACACTACGGACGTGTATGCCCAATAGAAACACCTGAAGGACCAAATATCGGTTTGATCAATTCATTATCTGTTTATGCACAAACTAACGAATATGGATTTTTAGAAACTCCATATCGTCTAGTTCGTAATAATTTTGTAACAAATGAAATTCATTATTTATCTGCAATTGAAGAAGGTAATTTTATTATTGCTCAAGCAAACACTGTATTAAACGAAGATAATGGTTTTATAGAAGAGTTAATTACTTGCAGGAACAAAGGAGAATCAGGTTTATTTAATCGTGAACAGGTTGAATATATGGATGTCTCAACTCAACAAATTGTTTCTGTTGGAGCCGCTCTGATACCTTTTCTCGAACATGATGATGCTAACAGAGCACTAATGGGTGCGAATATGCAACGTCAAGCAATTCCTACTCTAAGAGCAGAAAAACCATTAGTTGGAACCGGTATGGAGCGTGCAGTAGCAGTTGATTCAGGCGTTACAGTTGTCGCAAAACGTGGAGGAATAGTTCAATATATCGATTCTTCTCGTATCGTGATAAAAGTTAACGAAAATGAAATAGTTTTATCTAAAGAGGCAGGAATTGATATATATAATTTAACAAAATATACTCGTTCTAATCAAAACACATGTATCAACCAAACACCATGCGTGTCTTTAGGTGAAATAATTCAGCGTGGAAACGTATTAGCTGATGGACCTTCAACTGATCTTGGTGAACTAGCACTTGGACAAAATATGCGTGTAGCATTTATGCCATGGAACGGTTACAATTTTGAAGACTCAATTCTAATCTCAGAACGAGTTGTTCAAGAAGATCGTTTTACAACTATTCATATTCAAGAGCTTTCTTGTATATCACGTGATACCAAATTAGGATCAGAAGAAATTACTGCGGATATTCCTAATGTTGGAGAAGCTGCTCTTTCTAAGCTTGATGAATCTGGAATTGTTTATATCGGAGCAGAAGTAAAAGGAGGTGATATTTTAGTTGGAAAAGTAACTCCAAAAGGAGAAACTCAATTAACACCAGAAGAAAAATTACTGCGCGCTATTTTTGGTGAAAAAGCATCAGACGTTAAAGATTCATCTTTACGTGTACCTAACGGTGTCTCTGGTACCGTAATAGACGTACAGATATTTACTCGAGACGGAATTGAAAAAGATAAACGTGCACTAGAAATTGAGGATATTCAACTAGCTGATGCAAAAAAAGATTTAACAGAAGAGTTGCGTATTTTTGAATCAAATTTATTTACTCGTGTACGGTCTGTTTTAATCAATACTGAAATAGAAATAGATAAACTTGATAAGTTACATAAAAAAGATTGGTTGACTTTAACATTACATAATGAAGAAAAACAAAGTCAATTAGAACAATTAGCCGAACAATACGAAAACCTGAAGTCTGAATTTGAAAAAAAACTAGATGCAAAACGTCGTAAAATTATACAAGGTGATGATCTTGCTCCCGGAATATTAAAAATTGTTAAAGTTTTTTTAGCTGTGAAACGTCAAATACAACCAGGTGATAAAATGGCTGGACGTCATGGTAACAAAGGCGTTATTTCAAAAATTAATCCAATTGAAGATATGCCTTATGATAAAAACGGAAATACTATTGATATAGTATTAAATCCTTTAGGTGTACCATCTCGTATGAATATTGGACAAATCTTAGAAACTCATTTAGGTATGGCATCTAAAGGTATTGGTGATAAAATTAACGAATTACTTAAAAAAGAATATAAAATTAATAAACTACGTGAATTTATTCAAAAAGCATACAATTTAGGTGATGATCCACGTCAAAAAGTCGATTTAAATTATTTTTCTGACAAAGAAATATTATGTTTAGCTGAAAACTTAAAAAAAGGTTTACCAATTGCAACACCAGTATTCGATGGTGCTAAAGAAAAAGAAATTAAGGAATTATTAAAATTAGGCGATCTCCCTACTTCTGGTCAAGTTACACTTTTTGATGGACGTACCGGAGAAGAATTTGAACGTCAAGTTACTGTTGGTTATATGTATATGCTTAAATTAAATCATTTAGTCGATGATAAAATGCATGCTCGCTCTACAGGATCATATAGTTTAGTTACACAGCAACCACTTGGTGGTAGAGCACAATTCGGTGGTCAACGTTTTGGTGAAATGGAAGTATGGGCTTTAGAAGCATACGGTGCATCCTATACCCTTCAAGAAATGCTTACAGTTAAATCTGATGATGTTAATGGACGAACTAAGATGTATAAAAATATTGTTGACGGTAGTCATCAAATGGAACCAGGTATGCCTGAATCTTTTAATGTATTACTAAAAGAAATTAGATCACTTGGAATTAACATCGAACTTGAAGATAAATAATTTTTATATCTAAAAATATTTTTAACTTCTAATACATATAAAAGTTGTGTATTCATAAAAATAAATATTTTTTCTTACCTAAATACAACCAAGACAGGAGCCATTTTGTGAAAGATTTAATAAAGTTCCTGAAAACTCAAACTAAAATTGAAGAATTTGATGCTATTAAAATTGCTCTCGCATCACCTGATGTAATCCGTTCATGGTCATTTGGTGAAGTAAAAAAACCAGAAACCATTAATTATCGTACATTTAAACCTGAACGTGACGGTCTTTTTTGCGCTCGTATTTTTGGGCCGATAAAAGACTATGAATGCCTATGCGGGAAATATAAACGCTTAAAACATCGCGGTGTTGTTTGTGAAAAATGTGGTGTTGAAGTCACACAAACCAAAGTACGTCGTGAACGTATGGGACATATTGAACTGGCTTCTCCTACTGCACATATATGGTTTTTAAAATCACTCCCATCTCGTATTGGGTTATTACTTGATATGCCTCTTCGTGATATTGAACGTGTTTTATACTTTGAATCATATGTTGTAATTGAAAGTGGAATGACAAATCTTGAACGAGGTAAAATATTAACAGAAGAACAGTATTTAGATGCTTTAGAAGAATTTGGTGATGAATTTAATGCAAAAATGGGTGCAGAAGCTATCCAAAATTTATTAAAAAATTTAGACCTTGATAATGAATGTGAAATATTACATGAAGAATTAAATGAAACTAATTCAGAAGCAAAACGAAATAAAATAACTAAACGCATTAAATTATTAGAAGCATTTATACAATCAAATAATAAACCAGAATGGATGATTTTAAACACATTACCAGTATTACCTCCTGATTTACGTCCATTAGTTCCTCTAGACGGTGGTCGTTTTGCAACATCTGATTTAAATGATCTTTATCGCCGTGTAATAAATCGTAATAACCGCCTTAAACGTCTTTTAGATCTAGCAGCACCAGATATTATTGTACGTAATGAAAAACGCATGTTACAAGAAGCGGTTGATGCTTTATTAGATAATGGACGTCGAGGACGTGCAATTACAGGTTCTAATAAACGACCTTTAAAATCATTAGCAGATATGATTAAAGGTAAACAAGGTCGTTTTCGTCAAAATTTACTTGGAAAACGAGTCGATTATTCTGGTCGCTCTGTCATCACAGTAGGTCCATATCTAAGATTACATCAATGCGGATTACCTAAAAAAATGGCACTTGAATTATTCAAACCATTTATATACGGTAAACTTGAAAGACGCGGGTTGGCAACAACTATTAAAGCAGCAAAAAAAACTGTAGAACGAGAAGAAGCAATCGTTTGGGATATTTTAGATGAAGTTATTAGAGAACATCCTGTAATGTTAAATAGAGCACCAACACTTCATCGTTTAGGTATTCAAGCGTTTGAACCTGTTTTAATAGAAGGAAAAGCAATTCAATTGCACCCACTTGTTTGTGCTGCATATAATGCTGATTTTGATGGAGATCAAATGGCGGTACATGTACCTTTAACACTAGAAGCTCAATTAGAAGCACGCGCTCTTATGATGTCAACAAACAACATACTTTCTCCTGCAAGTGGAGAACCTATTATTGTACCATCACAAGATGTTGTTTTAGGCCTTTACTATATGACACGTGATTGTTTAAATGTAAAAGGTGAAGGAATGATTTTAAAGGGGCCGAAAGAAGCTGAAAAAGCTTATCGATCAGGCTATGCCTCATTGCATGCAAAAGTTAAAGTGAGAATAACTGAACAAATTAAAGATGTGAACGGAAATATTATCACTAATACAAATTTAATTAACACTACCATCGGCAGAGCAATCTTATGGATGATAATACCAAAAGGTCTTCCTTATTCATTAATTAATCAAGCATTAGGTAAAAAAACAATATCAAAGATGTTAAATACATGCTACCGTGTATTAGGACTTAAATCTACCGTAATTTTTGCTGATAAAATAATGTATACAGGTTTTACATATGCAGCGCGCTCTGGTTCATCTGTTGGGATAGACGATATAGTTATTCCAGAAGAAAAAACTGGAATAATTACAAAAGCTGAAAATGAAATTGCAGAAATTCAAGAACAATTCCAATCAGGATTAGTTACAGCTGGAGAGCGTTATAATAAGGTTATTGATATCTGGGCTGCTGCAAATGAACGAGTAGCTAAAGCAATGATGAATAATTTATCTACTGAAATAGTTTTTAACTATAAAGGAAAAAAGGAACAGCAAATTTCTTTTAATAGTATTTTTATGATGGCCGATTCCGGCGCTCGCGGATCTGCTGCTCAAATTAGACAATTAGCAGGAATGCGCGGTCTTATGGCTAAACCGGATGGATCAATCATTGAAACACCAATTACAGCGAATTTCCGTGAAGGATTAAACGTTCTTCAATATTTTATTTCTACTCATGGAGCTCGTAAAGGTCTTGCGGATACAGCATTAAAAACAGCAAATTCAGGTTATTTAACTCGTCGCTTAGTTGATGTTGCACAAGATTTAGTAGTCACCGAAGATGACTGCGGTACTAGTGAAGGTATTCTAATGACTCCTGTTATTGAAGGAGGAGATATTAAAGAATCATTACGTGAAAGAGTGCTTGGACGTGTAACTGCAGAGGATATATTTATTACAGGAACATCAAATGTAATAATTGCACGAAATACTTTATTAAATGAAAAAATGTGTGATTTATTAGAAAATAATTCAATAAACACTATAAAGGTACGTTCTATTGTAAATTGCGAAACTAACTTTGGCGTATGCGCAAATTGCTATGGTCGAGATTTAGCTCGTGGTCATATTATTAATAAAGGAGAAGCTGTAGGAGTTATTGCTGCACAATCAATAGGTGAACCCGGAACTCAATTAACAATGCGTACATTTCATATAGGTGGCGCAGCATCTCGGGCTGCAGCTGAATCAAATATACAAGTCCGTAATTATGGATTACTAAAATTAACTAATGCTAAATTTGTAATAAACTTAGAAAATAAATTAGTTATTACTTCACGTAATAGCGAACTAAAAATAATTGATGAATTTGGGCGTACAAAAGAAAGTTATAAAATTCCTTATGGAACACATTTATCTAAATGTAATGAATCAACTGTTAAATGCGGAGAAATTGTCGCTAATTGGGATCCTCACACAATGCCTATTATTAGCGAAGTCTCAGGTATTATTAGATTTTCTGAAATGCTAGATAGCCAGACTATGATTCGTCAAACTGATGATTTAACTGGTCTATCTTCAATAGTTATTCTAGATACATCTGAACGTACAACTGGATACAAAGATTTACGTCCTGCGCTTCGTGTAGTTGATACAAATGGTAATGATGTACTTATTCCTAATACGGATATACCTGCTCATTATTTTTTACCAGGCAAAGCTATTGTTCAATTAAATGATGGTGATACTATTAATATCGGTGATACTTTAGCAAGAATTCCACAAGAATCTGTAGGAACTAAAGATATTACGGGTGGTCTTCCACGTGTTGCAGATTTATTTGAAGCTCGACGTCCAAAAGAACCAGCAATTCTAGCTGAAATAAACGGTATAATTTCTTTTGGTAAAGAAACTAAAGGTAAACGACGGTTAATAATCACACCGATCAATAATACTGATTCACATGAAGAAATGATACCTAAATGGCGACAATTAAATGTATTTGAAGGAGAAATTGTAGATCGTGGTGACGTAATTTCAGATGGTCCAGAATCCCCACACGATATACTACGATTACGAGGGGTTCATGCAGTAACTCGTTATATAACTAACGAAGTACAAGATGTTTATCGATTACAGGGTGTTAAAATTAATGATAAACATATCGAAGTTATTATTCGGCAAATGCTTCGTAAGGTCACTATCGTAAAACCGGGAAATTCTGAATTTCTTGAAGGAGAACAAGTTGAATATTCTAGAGTTAAAATCGCAAACCAAAAATTAGAACGTGAAAACAAAACACCAGCTAAATATAATCGTGATCTTTTAGGAATTACTAAAGCATCTTTAGCAACAGAATCTTTTATCTCAGCAGCATCTTTTCAAGAAACAACTCGTGTGCTAACTGAAGCAGCAGTATCTGGAAAATTAGACGAATTACGTGGTTTAAAAGAAAATGTTATTGTTGGACGCCTTATACCTGCTGGTACCGGTTACTCATATCATAAAGATCGTATTCGTAGAAAAAAACAAAAAACTATCGAGCATTTACAAGTTAATGCAGATAAAGCAACAGCAAATCTAGCTGAATTGTTAAATTCAGAGTTTAAATAATATTAAATGTATATAAAAAATATTTTAAACCGGTGTTTAAAAATACATCGGTTTAAAATATATAAATTTTTTTTATAAAAAAATCATTTTTTTATCATAAAAACTTTATATTCATTATTAAAATTAATTTATTTAAAAAAAATATAAAAATATTAATTATATAAAAAACAAAAATATATTTTTTTATTATCTATAACTAAGTATTTTAATTAACTCTTCATTGACTTCAAATGCTTTACGATTAGCATCTAATTTAAAATATTTAATTTTATGTTTTTTTGCTTCTTTTTGATAATAAGCAATTAAAGGAGTAGTTGATTTATAATACTCAATTAAACGTTTACGAATAATCATCTCATTATCATCATTACGAATAACTAATTTCTCACCAGTAACATCATCTTTATCTTTATTTTTAGGTGGATTAAAAGTTACGTGATAAATACGTCCAGATGATGCATGTACACGACGACCAATAATACGTTTAACAATTATTTCGTCAGGAATAATAAATTCAAAAACATAATCAATTCTTATAAAAGCTTCCTTCATTGCGTTTGCCTGAGAAATAGTTCTAGGAAATCCATCAAATAAAATTCCACGCGCATAATTATTTTGATTTATTCGTTCTTTAATTAAAGAAATTACTAATTCATCGGAAACTAATTTACCGTTATTCATTAAATTATTAATTTTTAAATTCAAATTATTTTTTGAATTAACAGCAACACGTAATATTTCACCAGTTGAAATATGATCTATATTAAATTTCTTATTAAGAAACTGAGCCTGTGTTCCTTTACCTGATCCAGGAGCTCCCAATAAAACTATATGCATCACATAAATCCTTATTGCTTTGCTTAATTTAATAAAAAATATTTTTTTAAAACAATTTATTAAGTCTTTGTATAAATAAATTTGGGTCTTCCAATACTCCACGTTCTGCAAGCAAAGCTTCCCCAAAAAAAACTTCAATCCAATCAGAAAATAGTGTTTTATCAACTATTTTTGAAACTTTCTGTACTAAACGATGATTTGGGTTTAACTCAAAATTATATTTTATTTCTGGAACATTTTGACCAACTGCTACAAATAATTTTGCCATTTGCGTAGTCATTTCATTAGAATCTGTTGTTACAATTGCAGGCGTATCTGTTAATCTATTAGTTAATTTAACATTTTTAACGCGATCAGCAAGCAATATTTTCACACGTTTAACAAAATCTTCTAAATCTTTAGATATTATTTCTTGTTCTAATTTTTTATCTTCGTTTGCTAATTTATCTAACAATTCATCTGATTTTGTAATAGATTGAAACTTTTTACCATCAAACTCTGATAAATAACTCATCATCCATTCATCAGTACGATCAGATAATAATAAAACTTCAATTCCTTTTTTATTAAATAATTCTAAATGAGGACTACTTTTTGCTGCAGTATAACTATCTGCGGTAATATAAAATATTTTATTTTGTCCTTCAATCATTCTACTAACATAATCTTTTAAAGATACATTCTGTATACTACTATTAGTATGTGTTGTTGTAAAACGTAAAAGTTTAGAAATAAATATATTATTACTAGAGTCTTCTGCTGGACCTTCTTTTATTACAATACCAAATTGCTGCCAAAACACTTGATACTTCTCTATATCCTCTTTTGCTAATTTATCTAAAAGATGTAGAACGCGTTTAGTTAATGCATTACGTAAATTACGAGCTAATAAATTATCTTGTAAAATCTCGCGCGACACATTTAATGGTAAATCATTACAGTCTATTATACCACGCACAAAACGTAAATAATTAGGTATAAACTGTTTTACATCATCCATAATATATACACGTTGAACATATAATTTTAACCCATGTTTTTGATCACGATTCCATAAATCAAATGAAGCTTTTGATGGAATAAATAATAATATTATATATTCTTGTTTACCTTCAACATGATTATGTGTCCATATTAATGGTGATGAATTGTCATGAGAAATATGTTTATAAAATTCAATGTATTCTGATTCTGAAATCTCAGATTTACTTCTAGTCCATAAAGCTTTTGCTTGATTTACTTTTTCCCATATAACATTATTATCTTTATCATTTTTGATCTCAACAGATAACGAAATATGATCAGAATATTTACCAATAATTGATCGTAATCTCCAATTATCTAAAAATTCT
Source organism: Candidatus Providencia siddallii (assembly GCA_001457715.1). Lineage (GTDB taxonomy): Bacteria > Pseudomonadota > Gammaproteobacteria > Enterobacterales > Enterobacteriaceae > Providencia_A > Providencia_A siddallii. The sequence continues at coordinate 214,802 of CVRF01000003.1, forward strand.
TCTTCATTTTTACGTAAATATAAAATTATTTCAGTACCACGACTAGATTTTTCAATATCTGCGATAGTGTATTCACCTTCACCTGAAGATTCCCAAAATACACCTTGATTTATAGGAAACCCAGCAGCTCTACTACGTACAATTACTTTTTCAGCTACAATAAATACAGAATAAAATCCAACACCGAATTGACCAATCATCTGATTGTTTTTTGATAAATCACTTCCTAAAGACTCTAAAAAAGCTTTTGTACCTGATTTAGCAATAGTTCCTAAATTATTAATTACTTCAATGCGACTCATTCCAATACAATTATCGCTAACAGTTAAAGTATTATTTTTTTTATCAACACTTATACGAACATATAAATCAGCATCATTTTCATACAGTTCTTGATTAGAGAGAGCAGAAAATCTTAATTTATCAGCAGCATCTGATGCATTTGAGATTAATTCACGTAAAAATATCTCTTTATTTGAATAAAGAGAATGTATCATTAACTTAAGTAATTGTTTAACTTCTGATTGGAAACTAAGAGTTTCCTGTTTTTTAATATCCATTAAAATCCTCTTTAATTATATTTAATTAAATTCTAGTACACTTATAAAAAAATATTAAAATATAGTTAATAAAATTCAAACAAAATATAAAAATAAAATTTACTAAATTTTATATAAAAATTTTTTTTATTAAAAATAACACAACAAAAACTATTAGAAAATTTAAAATTTTATTTTAACAAAATCACCATTTCAACGCTAAAAAACAACATAAAAATTTAATAATTAAAATTATATGCAATTATTTAAATATTATTAATTATCTTATTTTTTATAATTAAATGCTAATTTTAAAACCTGCTGGTAAATGTAAATTATTAGATACATCAGCTGCTTTTTCTTTTTGGATTTTATCAATACGTCGTACAGCATCATTAAATGCTGCAACAATTAAATCTTCTAATATTTCTTTATCCTCTTCTAATAAAATAGGATCAATTTCTATACGATGACAATTGTGTAACCCATTTATAGTTGCTTTTACTAATCCAGCTCCAGACTCACCTGTTATTTCTATATTAGCAATTTCTTTATGAATCTTATGCATTTTTTCTTGCATTTGCTGAGCATGTTTCATCAAATCACTTAATTCACCTTTATTAAACATAATTTCCCCTTATAATTAAAAGTATAAAATTATCCTATAATAAATAAGAAATTCATTTTTTACTGTAAAACTCTTTTTTTATAAAAAATCATGATTATATTATTATTCAATATATAAATTTTTTAAAAAATCTTACATTTTAAATTTTAAATATAATTATATATTTATTTTATCTTAAAATTATTTTAAGAACATTAAAATTAATAATATAGTTTATATGTTTATATTAAAATTTTTATTCGATATTTTTCAAATAAAAAATAATTATTTTATAATAATATATTTTTGTTTTTTTTCTTAAATTTCATCAACAATAAATTTAGGATGAAAAGCTAAAGCTCGTAAAAAAATCATTTCAACCCCCATTCGTTTTTCTGGTGCGTAAGCCAATTCTTTTCTGCCTGCTAATAATATTTGATAAAATAATTGTAAATTTTCCGGTGATATATTTTTTGCTATCTTTTTCAAACGATTGTCTATTGATATCAATTCAGATTCCTGTTTTGTTGGCAACAACTGTATCATAGCAATAGAATGCAACCTAGACAACACATCTACCAATAAATTTTCTAGATCAAAACCACTATAAACAATTTGTTCAATAATCTCCATTACTGTAAGACTATCAGCACATATTAATGATTCAATAATCGATAACGACTTATCTTCATCTAATATACCAAGCATTTGACTAACATTTTCATACGTAATTCTTCCTTGTCCTATCATAATAGCTTGATCAGTCAAATTTAATGCATCTCGCAAACTTCCTTCAGATACTGAAGCGATCAGATAAATAGCATTTTTATCATATTTAATATTTTCTGTATTAAGAATTAATTCTAGTTTAGCATTAATTTGTGGAATATTTAAAACTTTAAGATTTAATTTTAAACACCGTGATAAAATCGTTACAGGTAATTTTTGAATATCTGTAGTTGCAAATAAGAATTTAATATGCTCAGGTGGCTCCTCAAGAGTTTTTAATAATGCATTAAAACTATAACGTGATAACATATGAACTTCATCGATAAGATAAACTTTAAAACGACCTTTAGTAGGTAAATATTGAACATTATCAAGAAGATCACGAATATCTTCAACTTTAGTACGTGATGCAGCGTCTACTTCTATTGAATCAATAAAACATCCTTGTTCTATTTCAATACAATTGATACATTCACAACACGGGGTTGCAGTTATACTAGTTTCACAATTAAGACCTTTAATAAATATACGAGCTATAGTAGTCTTCCCTATACCTCTAATTCCGGAAAAAAGATAACCATGATGTAATTGTTTATTTCTAAGTCCATTAATAAGTGCAGCTAAAACATAATGCTGTCCTACTACATCAGAAAATCTTTTAGGCCGCCATTTACGAGCAAGTACTTGATAATTCATAAGATATATTAAAATTAATTGAATTGAAATAATTTTAAAAATAATTAACTTTAAACTTAAATATTACTAAAACACAAAATAAAATAACAATACTAAATATTAATTACTTTGATCATATATTTATTTATATAACAATTAACTAATTCTTGCTAAAAGATTCGTGTGCTTTAGTTATTCAAAAAAAATCAAATATCATAAATATTAATAAATATTATATTTTTTTTAAAAAATAGAAATAGAATCATAATTCTAAATTAATTTTAATAAATTGTAACAACAAAGTAAATACTTAAAAAGATTAAATTAAATTTAAATAAAATATTATACAGTATACTGTTTTAAAACAAATATATAACTCTCATATATCTTTACTTTCAAAAAATATCTAAATAAATTTATAAAAATAAAAAATCAACAAAAAAACAAATATATATTTTTATTTTCATTGTTAATTATTTTATCAACAAATAAATTTAATTTTAAAAAATAATACACACAGAAAAAATCTATAATTATTTATATTTATTTTTTTAATTAAAGAACAACTAAATAGTCAACTTAGTTTATATTAAATAATATAAATAAACAAAAAAATTTTTTAATATATGAATTCTTTAAAATAAATCAAATTTTTAATACTATTATATTAATAAATATAAACAATCTAAAATATATAAATATAATATATTAATTATATTAATTCATTATTTATTTAATATTTAAAATTGACTTTTTATTAAAAAAAATTTCCAAAACTAAATATGTACCATATTTAGTTATATATTTTTTTTAAAAAAACTAATAAAAATAAATATATATTTTATGTAATATCTATCTTTTTAAATTTAAATATGAATTAAAATATTTTCTTTAAAATGATATTTTTAATATACAATTATATTTTTATTAAGAACAAAATTAATATATAATAATAAATACTAATTTATTTTTTTATAAAACTAAATCATTCTAAATAAAATTAATTTTAATAAAATATTAGTTATTAAATTATTCAATTATAAATATAATATAAAAAATATAATTTAACATAATATAATGTAATTTAAAAAATTTATATTTATCTTAATAAAAATATTTTATCATATATATTTTGTAAACATATAAAAACTTATAAAAATTAAAATATATTTTTTATAAAAAAATATTTAATATTTTTTTTTATGTCCAGAAAATCCAAGCAAACAAAGAAATAACAATAACACATGCAATATTTAATACTACTCCAACACGTACCATTTCAATCTGTTTAATATAACCAGATCCAAATACAATCGCATTAGGTGGTGTTGCAACTGGTAACATAAAAGCACAAGACGCACCAATACCAATTATCATTGTTAATGTTATCACAGGCATACCTAATGATTCAGCGACTGTTGCAAAAATAGGCACAAGTAATGCAGCACTAGCTGTGTTACTTGTGAATTCAGTTAAAGTAACAATAAATGCACTAACAGCTAAAATAATTACAAACCAATGACTTTGACCAAAAGTTGTCTGTATCCAATTTGCCATAATATTATTTGCACCAGAAGAGATCAAAATCGCGTTTAATGTTAAACCACCACCAAATAACATTAACACACCCCATTCTGTATTTTTTTGAATCTGCGACCAATTAGCTACACCAGTTATAGCAATTAAAATCGCTCCTATTATAGCAATAATAGTATCTAAATCTTTTACACCACCTAAAATATTACTTATAAATGAGCTTATACTCCAAGAGATTACAACAAATAAAAAAATTATCATAGCGGTAATACGTTTGCTATTCCAGCTAAGATGTTTTAATTCAGGTTCAAAACGATGTTTTAAATTTGGACGCAACATTAGATACATTAATACAAATATCATTGGTAATATTATTACCATAATAGGGATACCATATTTCATCCATGATAAAAAATTTAATCCAACAGCGGCTGCTGCAATAGCGTTTGGAGGGCTCCCGACTATTGTTCCTAATCCACCAATGCTAGCGCTATATGCTATTCCTAATAAAACAAATATAAAAGTATTTCTTTCTTTACGAACATCAAGATTTGATAAAACGCCAAGTACTAAAGGTAACATCATCGCAGCAGTAGCTATATTACTAATCCACATAGAAAGAACAGCAGTTATACCAAATAAAAAAAATACTGCGATTGATAACCGCCCACGAGCTGCTACTAATAAACGATTTGCAATTAATCTATCTAAACCTTGAATATGTAAAGCAGTAGATAAAGCAAAACCACCAAAAAATAAAAAAATAATAGGACTAGCAAATGATTTTAAAGCATCCCCAGTATTCATAAAACCAAAACTTACTGCAAATATTGGAATACATAATGCTGTGATAGTAACATGAATAGCTTCAGTTAACCACAAAATTCCAATAAATACTATTGTAGCAAGACCAGCATTTACTTTTTCTTCAAATGGCAATAACTTTAAAAACAACATTAAAATAATAACATCTATCCCTAAAATAATCAAACCTCGTTTATTATAGCGATTAGAAGTGACTGATCGTATCAAGGAGTAAGAGTCGTCCATATAACTTAATAACCTGATGTAAATTATTTTTAAATTTTATTTAAAATATTTATAATAATTTGTGAATGTTAAATTTAAATAAACATATATAAAAATATAAATAATAAAATATTACTATTTATAACATATAATTTACATATTTTTATTTTTTTATTCAATAAAGATTATTTTTTTTGAACAAAAATAACAATAAATAATTTTTATATATAATAAAATCTATTATATTTATAATAATTTACATTTTTAAAATTAAAAATTACAATAATAGTATTAATTTAATTATAATTTTAATTAATATATTTTATTTAATTATAAACATCTAATTTTATCTAAATTATAATTTTTATAACTAATAAACTTAATTTATAATTTAAAATTAAGTTTATATATATATTTTTTTAAACAAAAATAATATACATATAAAAAACTACAATTAAATTTAAATTATATTTTTATTTTTTAAAATTTTTAAAAATTTTATATAGAAAATTCTAATTTTAATATATTAACATTAATATACTTTAAACAATTTATAAAAATTTACACTTAATTTCTTTTAATCCGTTAAACTGAGCTTTTTTACCTAAAATTTCTTCGATTCTAATAAGCTGATTATATTTAGCAACACGATCAGTACGACTCATAGATCCAGTTTTAATTTGCCCAGCAGCAGTGCCAACAGCTAAATCAGCTATTGTTATATCCTCAGTTTCTCCTGAACGATGAGAAACTATTACTGCATAACCAGCATTCTTTGCCATTTTAATAGCAGATAAAGTTTCAGTTAATGTTCCTATTTGGTTAAATTTAATCAGAATAGAATTTGCAACTCCTTCTTCAATACCTTTTTTTAATGTATTTGCATTTGTTACAAATAAATCATCCCCAACCAATTGGATTTTATTACCAAGAACCTTAGTTTGATACAAAAATCCATCCCAATCTGACTCATTTAAACCATCTTCTATAGAAACAATTGGATATTGTTCTGTTAAATATTTTAAATAATGAGTAAATTCTTGTGATGTAAATATTCTACCTTCACTTTTTAATTCATAATTACCTGTTTTTTCATTATACAATTTAGATGCAGCACAATCTATAGCTAAAGTTATATCTTTACCTAAAATATAACCTGCCTGCTCAACAGCCTCTTTAATTATAAATAATGCAGCTTCATTTGATTCTAAATTTGGAGCATAACCTCCTTCATCACCAATTGTAGTATTCATGCCTTTAGATTTAAGAACATCAGCTAAATGTGTAAAAATTTCAGATCCCATACGAACAGCTTCTTTTATAGTTGAAGCACTTACTGGCTGTATCATGAATTCTTGAATATCAATATTATTATTTGCGTGTTCTCCACCATTAATTATATTTATCATTGGCAAAGGCATTGAGTATTCTCCATAAGTTCCATTTAAATCAGAAATATGTTCATATAAATGCATATTCTTAAAACAAGCTGCTGCTTTTGCATTTGCTAAAGAAACTGCTGTAATTGCATTTGCTCCAATTTTAGATTTATTTTCAGTTCCATCTAAATTAATTATTATATTATCAATATTAGTTTGATTTTCAGCTTCGTTACCAATAATAGCCTGTGAAATAATATCATTAATTGTTTTAACTGCTTTCAAAACACCTTTACCTAAAAATCTAGTTTTATCTCCATTACGAAGCTCTAACGCTTCACGAATACCTGTAGAAGCACCTGATGGTACTGAAGCTATACCAACAAAGCCACCTTTCAAATGAATTTCAGCTTCTATAGTAGGATTACCACGAGAATCAATTATTTCACGAGCAATAACTTTAGCAATTTTAGACATCAAATTTTCCTTAAAAAACTTTATTGAATAAATAAACAGATTTAAAATTAATTATTACAACGATTTGCAGCATTAATAAAACCAGTAAAAAGCGGATGACCTTCTATAGGAGTTGATGTAAATTCAGGATGAAATTGACAAGCTATAAACCATGGATGATTAGGAATTTCAATAATCTCAATTAACTTATTATCTACTGAGCGACCTGATATTTTAATACCTGCTTTTTCAATTCGATCAATAAGAAGGTTATTCACTTCATAACGATGGCGATGACGCTCAATAATGGTTTCTTTACCATATATATTAAATGCTAAACTATCTTTAATTAAATTACACGACTGACTACCAACACGCATAGTTCCACCTAAGTCACTATTTTTAGATCGAACTTCAAGATTGCCTTTTTCATCACACCATTCTGTAATCAAAGCAATAATTGGATATTCACAATTTTGTTTAAACTCTGTTGAATTTGCATCTTTTATATGCGCAACATTTATTGCAAACTCAATTAAAGCTAACTGCATTCCTAAACAAATACCTAAGTATGGTATGTTATTTTCACGAGCGTATTTAACAGTTAAGATTTTACCTTTAATACCACGTTCACCAAAACCACCAGGAACTAATATACCATTAAGACCACTGAGAAGATCAACACCTCTTGATTCAATATTTTGCGAATCAATTAATTCTATATTAATTTTTAAACGGTTTTTTAAACCACCATGCTTTAACGCTTCAATTATTGATTTATAAGCATCTGGTAATTTAACATATTTACCAATTATTCCTATATTTACTTTTCCTTTACTACTACTATCTTCATAAATAACTCGCTCCCATTCGCTTAAATCAGCTTCATTAGAAATTATATTAAAACGATTACATATATAATCATCTAATTTTTGCTTTTTTAATAAAAAAGGGATTTTATAAATAGAATCAACATCCTTTAATGTAAAAACAGCATTTTCAGTTAAATTACAAAACAAAGAAATTTTTGCGCATTCATTTTTAGGAATTACATGATCAGAACGACATATTAAAATATCAGGCTGAATACCTATAGACAGTAATTCTTTTACAGAACGCTGAGTTGGTTTAGTTTTAACTTCTCCAGCTACAGAAATATATGGTACTAAAGTTAAATGTAAATATAACGTTCGCGAACGTCCTATATCAGAAGACATTTGTCGTATTGCCTCAAGAAATGGTAATGATTCAATATCACCAACAGTACCACCAATTTCAACTAATATAATATCATGTTTACTTCCACAAGAAATAATACGTTCTTTAATTTCATTAGTAATATGAGGGATAACTTGAATAGTAGCACCTAAATAGTAACCACTACGTTCTTTACGTAATACTTCTGAATAAACACATCCAGTAGTTAAATTATTTAAACGTGTCATTTTTGTATGTATAAACCGCTCATAATGCCCCAAATCTAAATCAGTTTCAGCTCCATCTTTTGTAACAAAAACCTCTCCATGTTGTATCGGGCTTATTGTTCCTGAATCAACATTAATATATGGATCCAATTTCATAATTGTAACATTAAGCCCACGAGATTCAAGTACAGCTGCTAAAGACGCTGTAGTAATTCCTTTGCCTAAAGAAGAAACAACACCTCCTGTTACAAAAATATAGTTAGTTTTCATATTGAACCTAAATTTCAACTTAAAAGTTAACAATAGATATTAATAATATTATATTATTATTAACAATAATAATATAATATTATTAATATAATAAAAATTATATTTTATTAAAAATTTAATTTAAATAAATTAAATAATTAATTAATTTATTATAAATATTATTTTTAATTTATAAATTATTTATAAAATATAATATTAATATAAATTTATTAATAACTATTTTTTAAAATTATTTAATTAATAACTAAAATTCATAATTTAAACTACATAAATATTTTTAAAAAATCATATTTTAAAAAATCATAAAAAAATTAAAACTAAATTATATTACAGATAAATTATTAACGTATAAAAATTTTTATCTAAAAAATAATTTATTAAATCTTAAAAATAAAAATATAAATATAAGACAAACAATTAATAATTGATCATTAATTATTAATTACAAACGATTAACATAAAATATATCAACTAAATTAGTTAAACTATAATTTTATTTATTTATAATATTTTTAATTAAAATTTAATTTAATTTTAATTAAAATAATTTTTCTGTTATTTAAAAAATTATTAACAAAAATTTTATTTAAATAACTAATTAAATTGAACTAAAATCTTAACAATTAAGATAATAATCCTAATTATTGTAAAAATATTAATTAACTATTTATTAAAATTAAAATGTTTTTAAAAAATACATTGATAAATTTATTTCAATACTTTTTAAAAAAATATTTTTTTTAACGATTTATTATTTCGAATAATATAAATATCCAGTAATATTACTAAATTTTATTTTAAATAAACCAAGAAAATTGAAAGTAAAAAAACAATAGTCTCGTCTGATTCTATCATTATTTTTTAAAAATTGATTTTTAGAAATTTAACATTCAAAATAAACAAATATTTTTATATTTATTTATTTTAAACAAAAATCAAATTACTTATTAAAACAATATTTTAATTTTCACCTTAATAAATTTAATAATTAAATTTTAATTATATTAAAATATATTAAATCAAAATTAATATATATTAAAGTTTAATTTTTTTAAAAAAATATAATTTCTTATATAAATATAGATTATATCAAAAAAAATTTAAATTTACAATTTATCTTATGGTCTAGAAAAACTTAAAATTCCTATTTAAATTGAATCAATTTATGTAATTATATAATACGATTCTTATCGTTACTATTTTTATTAATATTTATTTCCCCTTCTTTATACTTCCAATGAGCCGCAACCCCTAATTCAGCATTTTTATGCATTTGTTTTGTACGAATCTGAATCTCTAAAACTTTATATTTTGGTCCAAGTACAACAGTATGAATCGACTGATACCCATTAAGTTTCGGGTTAATGATATAGTCATCGAATTCATTAGGAAAATAGCAAAAATTCTTATGAACAATATTTAATGCTGTATAACAATCTTTCAAGTTGCTAACAATAATTCGCACTGCACGTAAATCAAATAACTCATTAAATGTTAATGATTTTTTTTGCATCTTCCGCCAAATACTATAAATATGCTTCGGTCGACCATATATTTCAGCTTTTATATTTTTTTTTAACATATAATTATTCAATAATATAACAAAATTATTAATATAATCCTCACGATTAATACGTCGCTCATTAATTAAATCAGATATTTTTTTATACTCTTCTAGATATAAATAACGAAAACAAAAATCTTCTAATTCCCATTTTAATTGTCCTATTTCTAAATGATTTGCTAATTGAGCGTATATATTAAAACACTCTTTTAAAACAAAGATTTTTTTATGTACATTACACTCTTTTTTTTCTCGTAAATATGCTATACGTTCAGCAAACTTTATAAGCATACAACGGAAATCCTCTACCATTAAATAACAATACGCGCATCATATTATTAATATGAATTAAATTATTTTTAATATAACAAATTATTTTAAGTTCACTAAAAATTGCTTTTTTAAAAACACATTTTAACAATTTATAACAAAACAACAGAATTTATTAATTATTTTTTATTTTCTAAACTTTTTTTTAACAAAACAAATAACATTACTATTTATAAACTATTAATATCAACCAATAAAGTTGATAAATTTTAGTCGTCTTACTTCCGCATAATAGTAAAAAACTTACATTTTAAGTTATTAACTTATTATAACAATATTGCAATATACAAATAAATTTTTTAATTATTTATTTTTAAGCGCAAATTATTTACACATATTTTAATAACACTAATTTGTTATATTTAAAATGCATACTTTTACTATAACAATAACATTTACTTATCTATCATCATTTAAACTATAAATAAAAACTTAACATTTTTATATATATTACTTCAATAAAAAAAACGAATTACAATTTTATTTATAATTAAATATTAGTCTAATTATATGTTTTTAAGATAAAATAAAACTTATAATTTGATTTTTTATTTTAAAAATAAAAAATAATTTTTGGATTTTATATATCTTATATATATAAACATATTTTTATTTATTTAACATGAATTATTTCATACAATTTTTATAAACAAAATATTAAAAAACTATAATTTATATATATTTAAAATTTTATATATTTCATACTATTTCAATTGATATATATACTAAAATTTATTAAACTGAATAAATTAAATATATTTAATTAAATGTTTGTTTAAAAAATTGTTAATGAACAATATTAACATTATTAAATAATAATTATTTTACAAATTTTCGTAATAAAATAAATTATAAACAAAAAATGTTACAAAATAATTTTTTTAAAAAAAAATAGCAATATAGGAATAATAGGTGCAATAGATCAAGAAATTACAATTCTTCGTTCTTTAATCAAAAATTGTAAAATAAATTCATATGCAGGATTTATATTCTATAAAGGAAAAATTAATAATGTTACTGTAACAGTAGTTAAATCAGGAGTCGGCAAAACTGTCTCAAGTATCGCAACAACTTTACTAATAATTTTATTTAAAACAGACACAATAATCAACATTGGATCAGCTGGAAGGCTAGATATAAAATTAAACATCGGTGATATTGTTATCTCTTCTGAAGTGCGATATCACGATGTTAATGTAACTACATTTGGTTATAAAATTGGTCAGATACCAAAATATCCTGAAGCTTTTATAGCTAATAGTAAATTAGTAGAATTTAGTACACAATGTATTTCTTTACTAAAAATAAACTTTACATTAGGTTTAATATGCACAGGTGATTCTTTCATAAATAACAAAATATTGATCACTAACATAAAATCAATATTTCCTAAAGCAATTGCTGTTGATATGGAATCCGCGTCAATAGGCCAAGTTTGTTATCAATTTAATATACCTTTTATTATTATACGCTGTATTTCTGACTTTGCAGACGAAGAATCATATATTAATTTCAACAAATTTTTAAATATCGCATCACGTCAATTTTCTTTAGTTATTTCAACAATTCTAGACAAAATATCTAGTATTTAGCATTATTTTTATTTTATATTAATAAATATATAATTTTATATACTAATTAAATTTTAAACTAAAATTTAATTTTTTTTACAAAAAAACTAAATAGCATATTTAATATTTTTTTTAAAAATCTTATAATTTAAAAAATTAACTTTATAAATACTTTAAAACACATATTTAAATTATTTTAAAATTAAATTTATTTTATATAAATATATAATTTTAAAACAAAAACATTATATTATTTTAGTTTAAAACATATATATAAATATTAATAAATTTGATTATAAATTTAAATTATAAATTATATAATTTATTATAATTATTCTAAAAAACAATTACTTGATTTATATCAATAAAAAATACTTTTTCGAAACAATACTCTATTAAAATACTGTAGTCTTAATAAAAATTCTAAAATAAAAAAAATAAACTAAATATAATGTTATATATTATATATATAACATTATATTACATTAACTAATTAATTAATACTTTATATTAAAAACAACCAAATCTCTCATTTAAGTATTCAACTAAAATTTAAGAGTATAAATATTTTTATATAATTACATAAACGATTTGCCAAAATAAATTTCTTCTGATATCTATTAAGAAATAAATATTTATTATTTTATAAAATTTACGTTTATTCAGGAAAAATATCATGCAAGAGTATAAAAAAATTAAAAATTCAGATTTAAATATTATAAATATCAATAGTATTAAACAACATCATGAAAACAGTGATAATGAATACATGAATGATATTCAATTACTTCATTTTAAAAATATTCTAGAAGCATGGATTAATCAACTTAGAAATGAAGTAAATAGAACTGTTGTTTATATGCGAGATGAAGCAGCTAACTTCCCAGATCCGGTTGATAGAGCTGTGCAAGAAGAAGAATTTAATCTAGAATTACGAAATAGAGATAGAGAACGCAAATTAATTAAAAAAATTGAGAAAACTCTAAAAAAAATTGAAGAAAAAAATTTTGGATATTGTGAATCATGCGGTGTAGAAATTGGTATACCTCGTTTAGAAGCACGTCCAACAGCTGATTTATGTATTGACTGTAAAACATTAGCTGAAATTCGAGAGAAACAAATATCCGGTTAATATAATTTTATATATGATTATTTTAGTTAATTAATATAAAATATTTAAAAAAATAAAATATTTTTGATTTTAAACAAAAATTATAAATATTTGTTAATTATTTTTTATCTAAATATATTAGTAATATCGAAATACGTTATTTTTAATGTAATAATGTGTTGTGTTATAAATTGATATTTCTGATACCAAAGTGTTTATACTATTGTGCAATATGTTTTTTTTGTAAAAAAAATTATTTTTTAAAATCAGTAATTTATTTCAACAAAACAAATAATTTTTACAAACAATTATAAACAATAAATAGTATTTATTTAAATCAAAAAGTCATGATCAATGTTAAGTATAAAAAATAAGCATCTTACTATAATTCCACGATCCGAGCATACTATTTCACGCAACAGTCTTAGTAAAACTGCGCTGAAAGTACTTTATCGATTAAATAAAAATGGTTATGAAGCATATCTTGTTGGAGGTAGTGTACGAGATCTACTTTTAGGTAAAAAACCAAAAGATTTTGATATCACTACAAACGCAACACCAGAACAAATACGTAAGTTATTTCGAAATTGCCGTCTAGTTGGACGTAGATTTCGTTTAGCACATATTATATTTAACCACGAAATTATTGAAGTAGCAACTTTCCGTGGTCATAACAAAAAAAAACAACTAATTGATAAAAAATTATTTTTACAAACACAAAACGGCATGCTACTACATGACAATATTTTTGGATCTATCGAAGAAGATGCTATTAGACGAGATTTTACAGTAAATAGTTTATATTACAACATCGACGATTTTACTTTAAGAAATTATGTTAATGGATTAAATGATTTAAAAGAAGGAGTAATCCATTTAATTGGAGATCCAGAAACTAGATATCGTGAAGATCCTGTAAGAATGTTAAGAGCTATACGTTTCGCTTGTAAACTCAATATGAAAATTAGTATTAATACTGCAGAACCTATAAAACGTTTAGCGTATCTACTTAATGAAATTCCATCAGCAAGATTATTCGAAGAATCATTAAAACTATTACAAACAGGTAATGGATATTTTACTTATAAAATGCTCAAAAAATATGGTTTATTTCAACAACTTTTTCCAGTAGCATATGTAAATTTTGATAAAAACACAAACTCAGTGATTGAAAAAATTATCAATCAAGTTCTTAAAAAGATCGATGATAATTTAAAAAATAAAAACCTTGTGGACCCAGGTTTTTTATTTGCTGTTATATTATGGTATCCAGTATATAATTACGCTGAAAAAATTTTTAAAGAAAATAAAATAACATTTTATGACGCATTTACACAATCAATTACAAATATTCTCAACAAACAATATTGTTCAATTGCAATTCCAAAACGAGTAACTACGACGATGCGCGATATATGGTTTTTACAACTACATTTATTACGATATAAAAATCGTCGTGCAAAAAAAATAATTGAACATCTTAATTTTAAATACGCTTTTGACTTACTTAAATTACGAGCTAATGTGGAACATAAAACTGAATTGCGGGAATTAATATTATGGTGGATTAAGTTTCAACAAATTAATATTATTAAATAAACTAAATAATTTATAATCAAAATAACAATTATAAACAATATTATTAAATAAAATATTTTATTAAATAAAATTGTGCTAATAAAAAAAAATAGAGAGACATTAATGGAACATGTATACATTGCTATAGGAAGCAATTTAGGTAAACCACTAAAACAAGCTAAAAACGCCATTATAGCATTAAATACAATTCCTACTAGTAAAGTAATAAATGTTTCTTCTACATATAGAACAAAACCATTAGGGATTCAAAATCAATCAGATTTTTTAAATATGGTTATTTTACTTGAAACAAATTTAAAACCTGAAATTTTACTAAATTATATACAAAAAATTGAGTTTAACTTTGGACGTATACGTAAAAATGAACGATGGGGACCAAGGGTTCTTGACATTGATATAATGCTTCTAGGTAACAAAACTATTAATACACCGCGTTTAATTATACCACATTACGGATTGAAAAAACGCGAATTTATGTTATATCCTCTTAGCGAAATTGCACCTGATTTAGTTTTTCCTGATGGTGAACTTTTATCAAAAATTCTTACGAATACCCCTCGTAACGATTTAAGAATTTGGGCTAATTCAATTTAAAATAAATAAATTAATATTTAACATAATATTACTTTTTTTTTGGGAAAAAATAATGAAATCGGTTTATTTAAACAATTTATATAAATTTAAAAAAGATAAGCATAAATTTGCAGCAATAACAGCTTATGATTATAGTTTTGCTAAAATTTTTTCGGAACATGGTATCAAAATATTATTAGTTGGAGATTCATTAGGTATGACAATACAAGGAGAATTAAATACTTTAAAAGTAACTATAAAAGAAATGAGTTATCATACTAGATGTGTTCGCAAAGGTGCACCAGATGCATTTATTATTGCTGATATGCCTTTTATGAGTTACGCTACTTTAGATAAAGCATACAAAAATGCTGCAAAATTAATTCAAGCTGGTGCTAATATGATAAAAGTTGAAGGAGATAATTGGCTATACGATACAATAAAAATGCTTACAGATAGATCAGTTCCTGTTTGCGGTCATCTTGGGTTAACACCTCAATATATTAACATATTAAATGGATATAAAGTACAAGGAAAAAACAACACAGATGCAAACAAAATAATTAAAAGCGCTATTTCATTAGAAAATGCTGGAATAAAACTATTAGTACTTGAATGTATACCGGTTTCTTTAGCAACTATCATCACTAAAAAATTATCAATACCTACAATTGGTATTGGTGCTGGTAACAAAACTGATGGCCAAATACTTGTTATGCAAGACGCATTCGGATTGACATATAATCCACCTAAATTCAGTAAAAATTTTCTTAAACAAGCAGGTAATTTACCTAATGCTATACATATGTATATTGAAGAAGTCAAAAACAGTATTTTCCCAGACAAAATACATTCATTTATATAATTAAATAATAAAGGTAATACATATGCTTTTGGTTAAAAAAATAAACATTTTACAACAACAAATTCAAAGTTGGAAAAAATTAGGAAAACGCATAGCACTTGTCCCAACTATGGGAAATTTACATGATGGTCACCTAATGATGGTAAAAAAAGCAAAAAAACAAGCTGATGTAGTTGTTGTTAGTATTTACATTAATCCAATGCAATTTAATTCTCAAGATGATTTTAAAAATTATCCACGTACAATAGAAAATGATTGCGAAAAACTTAAACATTTTGACATTGATTTAGTTTTTTCACCTTCTAATAAATCTTTTTATCAAAACGATATTGAAAAACAAACTTTTGTTGAAGTACCAGAACTTTCTTTTATAATGGAAGGAATAAATCGACCAAAACATTTTAGAGGAGTATCTACTGTTATTACTAAATTATTTAATTTAATACAACCTAATATTGCTTTTTTTGGAGAAAAAGATTATCAACAATTACAACTAATTTATAAATTAATTAATGATTTATCTTTTAATATAAAAATAATACCAGTATCAACAGTAAGAGCAAAAAATGGATTAGCGCTAAGTTCTCGCAATAACAATCTATCTATTGATGAACTTAAAATTGCTCCTAAATTATACAATATTTTAAAAGAAGCCAAATTAAAACTAACTACTCTAGAAAATAAAAATGAAGATATTATTATTAATGAAATAAAAAATAATTTATTAATATCAGGTTTTATTCCTGATGGAGTTTTTATCCGTGACGCAGATAATTTGAATCAATTAAATAAAAAAAGTAAACGTGCAATAATCTTAATATCTGCCTGGTTAGGTAAAACTCGTTTAATCGATAATTTAATTTATTTAATTAATACAAAAAATAAATCTAAATAAAATTTAAAATATAAATTATTAATTTTAAATTATATTATATATGTATATATAAAATACTTAAATATCAAATAATAAATTGTATATAAACATAATTTTAAAATTAATTTTAAAAAAAAATAAATAAAACTATATATTTAATACATAAATAATTTTAATAATTTTATTAAATCAATCTCTAATTTAATAAAATACAAAAATAATGTGTTTTACTAACTAAAATATTTATTTCAAAACAGTATTATACCCTATATCTTTTTTAGTTGGAGATAAAGCTGCTATACGTGCTAATTTATCACATTTTTTATTTTCTAAATGAAAAGAATGTCCTTTTACCCATTTCCAAATAATTTTATGTCTGATAATAGCAATATCAAGACGTTTCCATAAATCCATATTTACTACAGGTGACTTATCAAGTTTACACCAATATCTATTTTTCCAAATATGAATCCATTTTGTAATACCTTTACGTAAATATTCACTATCTGTTGTTAAAATAACATTACAAGGTTTTTTCAATGATTCTAATGCAATAATTGCAGCAAATAATTCCATACGATTATTTGTTGTTAAAAAAAATCCATCACTAACAATTTTTTCATCTAGTCGATATCTAAGAATTATACCATATCCACCTGGACCTGGATTTCCTAAACAAGAGCCATCTGTAAAAATATTAACTATATTTACCATTTTAATATACTCTAATATTATTAAATAACTTTTAATCTTTTATTAAAAATTTAATTAAATCTAAATTTTTTATAACATATATAAACAACATAAATTTAAATATAAAAAATAATAAATAAATTAATTTAATTTTATAAATAATTAAAAAAATATATAAATAATAAAAATCAAATAAACATATATAATAACTTATTAAATATTTTTTAAAAAAATATTATTTTTTTTAAATATACAGAATGTAAGTTTTATATGATTTTAATATAAATATTATCAAATGATATGTTTTATTAAATAAATAAAATTAATACACTAATATATAATATATATAAATATATTAAATATTATAAATAATATCATAATATAATTAACATTATATATAATAAATAAAATGTTATAATAATATAAATATATTTTATTAATTTTTAAATTATTTATAATTAATTTAAAAATTCGCATTGCATATGGAATACAATTAATGATAAATCAAAAAAAATTAGCAAACGCTATAAGATTTCTAAGTATAGACGCAATTCAAAAAGCAAAATCAGGTCACCCTGGCTCCGTAATGGGGATGGCTGATATAGCGGAAGTTCTTTGGAGAAATCATATAAATCATAACCCAATAAACCCAAATTGGATTAATCGAGATAGATTTGTATTATCTAATGGACATTGCTCAATGTTAATTTATAGTTTACTACATCTAAGTGGTTATAATTTATCTATTGAAGAATTAAAAAATTTTAGACAATTGCACTCTAAAACCCCAGGTCATCCAGAGTATAGATGCACACCAGGCATCGAAACAACAACTGGTCCTTTAGGTCAAGGAATTGCTAACGCAGTAGGTTTTGCTATAGCTGAACGTACATTAGGAGCTCAATTTAATCGTGAAAACTATAATATAATTAATCATTATACATATGTATTTATGGGAGATGGTTGCATGATGGAAGGCATATCACATGAAGTTTGTTCTTTAGCTGGAACATTAAAATTAAATAAATTAATTGTTTTTTATGATAAAAATAATATTTCTATAGATGGAAAAATAAAAAAATGGTTTAATGATGATACTGCTACAAGATTCAAATCTTATGGATGGTATGTTATCAACAATGTTGATGGTCATAACTCATCAAAAATCGATATTGCTATTAATGAAGCAAAAACACAAAATTGTAAACCAACGTTAATTATTTGCAATACAACCATAGGATTCGGCTCTCCAAAAAAATCAGGTTCAGAAAATATTCATGGTACACCATTAGGTGATACTGAAATTGCAGCAACTCGCAATAACCTTAACTGGAAATACAAACCTTTTAAAATTCCTAAAAATATTTATAAAGCTTGGAATGCAAAAGCTACTGGTAAAAAAAAAGAAATGTTATGGAATATTAAATTTAAAGAATATGAAAATATATATCCTGATTTAGCGAAATCACTCATTCGTCGTATAAAAAATAAATTACCAAAAAATTTTAATAAAAAAATAAAAGAATTCATTAAAGAATTACAAAAAAAACCATCCAATATTTCAAGTCGAAAAGCATCGCAAAATACATTAGAAATATTAGGAAAATATTTACCTGAACTTATAGGTGGATCAGCCGACTTAACACCAAGTAATTTAACTATGTGGTCTGGTTCTAATTCTTTAAATACTAATAAATCAGGAAATTATATTCATTACGGCGTTCGTGAATTCGGAATGTCGGCTATAATGAATGGTATTGCATTATATAAAGGTTTTATTCCATATGGCGGTACTTTTCTAGTATTTAGTGAATATGCGCGAAGTGCTGTTAGAATGGCTGCACTAATGAAAATTCGATGTATATTTGTTTATACTCATGACTCTATTGGTGTTGGTGAAGATGGATCAACTCATCAACCTGTAGAACAATTAGCTGCATTACGTGTAACACCAAATCTTAGTACTTGGCGTCCTTGTGATCAAGTAGAATCAGCAGTAGCATGGAAATTTGCAATTAAACGAACAAAAGGACCAAGTGCACTAATCTTTTCTCGTCAAAATCTTAATCAGCAAACTCGTACTTTAAAACAATTGATGAATATTGAAAAAGGAGCTTATATATTGAAAGATTGTGATGGAACTCCAGAAATAATACTTATATCCACAGGGTCTGAAATAGAATTAGCAATAAAAGCTCAAAATCAACTTACTAAAGAAAAATATAAAGTACGTGTTGTATCAATGCCATCAACAGATGTTTTTGATAAACAAAGTATAGAATACAAAGAACATATACTACCTTTTAATATTACAGCTAAGATTGCTATTGAAGCTAGTATTTCTGATTATTGGTTTAAATATATAGGAAACAAAGGAATTATAATTGGAATGCATACATTTGGTATGTCAGCACCAGCTGAAGATTTATTTAAAAAATTTAATATCACAACAGAAAACATAATAAAAACAGCAAAGTTACTATTCAAACAGCAAAATCTATAAAAATAACTACACATATTTTACAAAAGAATATTATTATAAAATTACTTATAATTGATTAAATTTTAATATTTTTTTAATATTTTAAACAAAAACTCTTATATTAATTTACAATTACTTATTTAAACAGTTTAATGTTATAAATTAATTCAATAAAATATTTTTATACCTTATTATATATATTTATTTAACAAGATTATACTAATAATAAGTAAAAATATTAACATATAAATATATTCATAAAATAAAATTTAAAAAATTACTAATTAAAAACTAACAATAAAAATTGATAATTTTAATATTTTATAAAAATTATTTAATATATATCTTCATATTTACGTATATAAAAAATTTATTTTTTATTTATTATTAAACCTCAAAACATTTTTTACCTGATTTTTTTTTCAATAAGATCTAGTAATAGATTATGTTCAATTATTTCATCAGAAGATGCGTAAAGTACTTTTAAAATATTTTTATTACGTTCAATTTTCTCTATTTTTTGTATATATTTTTTATTAAAAAATTCTATATCTGTTGAAAATGAAAAAGATACTTGACCTCCTGTCATTAATAAATAAATATCAGATAAAATCTCTGCATCAAGTAAAGCCCCATGAAATGTGCGTTTAGATTTATCTATTAAATATCTATTACATAATGAATCCAAATTATTTCGTTTACCTGGAAATAATTTACGAGCTATCAATAAACTATCGGTTATAGTACAAATTTTTGATATTGGTGGAATTTTTTTTTTTAATTTACCAAACTCGTAATCTATAAAACCAATATCAAAAGCCGCATTATGAATAATTAACTCTGATCCAGATATAAATTTTAAAAAATCATCAGCGATATCTCCAATTACAGGTTTATCTCGCAAAAATTCGTCACTAATACCGTGAATTTTAAAAGCTTCATGGTCAATTAAACGTTCAGGTTTAATATATTCATGAAATTTTTTACCTGTTAAACGACGATTTATTAATTCAACTGCACCAATTTCTATAATATTATGCCCTTCATAATAAATCCCAAATTTATTTATACCTGTTGTTTCAGTATCAACAACAATTTGCCTATTTATTAATTTATTCATGATTATTATATTAATTAAATGATTTTAAATAAAAAAATAATAACTTAAATTAATAATAATATCAATGATTTATATAAAATTCAATTTTAATTGAATAATAATTTTATCTTGTTATTGAAACCTTTATTATTATAAAATAATATTATATTCAAAAAAAAATCGAAATTTATATTCAAATAAATACAATTAAAATAAAAAAAATAGTTTTTAATTAATTATTAGTTATTTTAAATAATATATAATTAAATAATTTTATTTAAAATACATAAACACATAAATAAAATTTTTTAATAATTTATTTAATTTACATAAAAACAATATTATGTTTAAAATTTATCACTCTAATCAATTAGCATCATTAAAAGAAATAATAATTTATTTAATAAAAAAAGAACCTCTTTCATTTCTTTTTGAAAAAGAAATTATATTAATACAAAACTTTGGTTTTTCACAATGGCTACAGATTGAATTAGCAAAACAGCTTGGTGTAGTTCTTAATATTGATTATCAATTACCATCAATGTTTATTTGGAATATGTTTCATAATGTTTTATTGAATATTCCTAAAAAAAATTATTATACTAAACAAAATATAAAATGGACTTTACTAAGTTTATTACCAAAAATTATAAATCAGAATGAATTCAAATTAATAAAATATTATATTCAAGAAAATAATAACAATACAAAAATATATCAAATTTCAAATAAATTAGCTAATTTATTTGAAAAATATCTAATTTTTAGACCTGAATTAATAAAACATTGGGAAAACGATAAATTAATTCATGGTTTAGGAAACGATCAGTTATGGACAAAAAAATTATGGCAAAAAATAATTTTTTGTATAAATAAATCAACAAAAAAACCTCAGCATATTGCTAATTTATATAAAATTTTTATTGATTCTATATCAAAATCCCAAACTTTAAATAAATTTTTACCAAAACGAATTTTTATTTTCGGAATATCATCATTACCTCCTATATACATACAAATCTTAAATTCTATATCTAAACACACTAATATTTATCTAATGTTCGTTAACCCTTGTCGTTATTATTTAAATTATCTTAATGAGATATCGTTAATAAACAGATTAAATCAACAAAAGAATTTTAATTCTAAATTTAATAAAAATTCTTGTGAATCATTTAACTATAAAAAAAATATTAACACTAATAACAATTTACTAAACTCATGTAGTAAAATTGGTTATGAATACTTATATCTTATTTTTAAAATAAAAAATCTAATAGATGTTTCTAATTTTATTGATACTAATAAACTAACTTTGTTAGAAAATTTGAAACAAGATATATTGGATTCAAAAAATAATATCGAGTTTAAAACAACAATATACAATCATAAAAATAATAAAAATAAACGTTTTATAAACTCTTTAGATAAAACAATAACATTTCACTCATGTCATAGTATTCAACGAGAAATTGAAATACTTCATGATAATTTATTATCAATATTTGAAGAAAATAAATCTATCTCACCAAAAGATGTTCTTATAATGACACCTAATATTGAAAATTATGTTCCATATATAAATGCTATTTTTAATAATATAAAACACTCAAAATATATCCCTTTTTCAATTTCAGATAGAAAAATATTACAAACTAACCCAATTTTAAAAACATTTTTGATGTTGCTTAATTTACCAGAAAGCCGTTTTTCAAAAAATCAGGTTTTTTTATTATTAGAAGATGCTTCAATATCTGCTAAATTTAATTTTAATGAAAATGATTTAAATTTGTTATACAGTATTGTTGAAAAATACGGAATTCGATGGGGATTAGATAATGATAATTTTTATGAATTGAAATTACCAAATATTAAACAAAATTCCTGGAAGTCTGGATTAAAACGAATGCTATCAGATTACAATCTTAACGGACGTGATAAATTTTTAAAAAATATTTTACCAAATGAGAAACATAATGAAACAATACATAAACTTATTTATAAATTAACTGTATTTATTGATACCTTACGAAAATGGAAAAAAATACTCAATGAAGAACACATTATAACAGAGTGGAAAAATATTTGTCAAAAATTAATTAATGATTTTTTTTTAATAAATATTACAAATGAAAATATAATAATATTTTTAATAAAACAATTACATAAAATTACTAACACAGCAATATATTTTGGATATAAAACACCTATAAAAATACATATTATTCATGATGAACTTCTAACTTACTTTAATAAAAAAAAAATATATCAAGACTTTTTAACAGGTGGTGTGAATTTTTGCACTTTTACTTCAACACGATCTATTCCATTTAAAGTTATTGGTATGCTTGGAATGAATGACACATCTTTTCCTCGTAAAGAAAATCAAATAAATTTTGATTTAACAAGAAAAAATATAGTAATAGGTGACATTATATCGCAAAACAAAGACCGTTATTTTTTTTTAGAAACACTTATCTCAACTAAAAATATATTATATATAAGCTATATCGGGAGATCTATTTACGATAATAAACAAAACAACCCATCAATTTTAATTGAAGAATTATTAGATTATATTTGTCATAATTTTTGTCTTATTGTAGATAAAAAATTAAATATCGATATAAATTCAAATCTTTTAAGAGAACACCTTATTATTCAACATTCTAGAACTCCATTTGATAAAAAAAATTTTATTCCTCAAACACGTTACCAAAGTTATGCGGATGAATGGCTACTAGCTGCAAAAACCACAAAATTTAAAAATAAATCATCTACTTTTTTAGTTAAAAAACAAAAAACAATAAAAGAAATAACTATAGAACAGCTATTACGATTTTATCGTCATCCAATTAAATTTTTTTTTCAACAAAGATTAAATGTTAATTTTTTTATTGAAGAAAATAAATTCTCTGAAAACGAACCATTTATTATTAATAATTTACAAACATATAAAATGAATAAAAAAATTATTAAATCATTAATAAAAAATAAAAATCCAGAAATTATTTACCAAGAATTAATTGATTCAGGGAAATTACCAGTAGGATGTTTTGGTAGATCAATTTGGGAAAAAAACCTTATTAAAATAAATACTTTAATTGAAAAAAACACTAAACAAACTGAAAAACAATTTGATTATCACATCAAATGTATAATCAAAAACATTAAAATTACCGGTGTATTAAAAAATATTTACAAAACAGGAATATTGCGATATCAACCATCTCATTCAATTGCAAATAATATAGTTCAATTATGGATTGAACACTTATTTTTTAATTTTTTAATAAACAACCAAGAAAGTGCGCTTATAAGTTTTAATAAAAATAATCAAAAATTTCCTTCTATCGAAAAAGAAATAGCATCACATTATATAGAAAAATTAATTACAGGATATTGTAATGGACAAAATTCACCATTGATTATTTTAAACAACAGTTGCTGGAATTGGCTTGAAAAATGTTTTAATAAAAAAACACAACAATATGATTTTTCATCTTTAAATATTTTAAAAAAAGCAAGAATTTCTCTTATACATAGTCTTCAAGGAAATCAAATTATAAAAGGTGAAATAGAAGATTTTTATTTATTAAGAATACACAGAAATATTAATAATGCATTAATTCAATTATTAATAAAAAATGCTAAAGAATACCTACTTCCAATAGGTATTTATCTAAAAAAAAACCAATCTAATGGTATTATTCAATAAATACCTTATATTTTATATAAAAAATTTTCAAAATTTAAATATAAATTTATTTTAATAATTTTATATAAATAGATTATTTTAAAATATATTATATTAAAAATAAAGTAATATATCTCAATAATATTAAATATTATTTATTAATAATAATTAATCTGATTAATTATTATTTTATTTTATTAAAACAAATAAATTAATATATTAATAAATATAATATTATTAAAATAATAAAAATTATTGTTAAAAATTATATTTTAATGACAAAATTAATGTAATAAATTACAATCATGATTTTGTTTTTAATAAATTTAAATTTTAAATTCGGAATTATTGATGAAGAATAAAGATTACATTTCGTCAAAATCTCGTTTTTTAACCAAAGCTACCGCGATCGTTTTACTGATAATTATACCTTTTGATTTTGCTAAAAGCAATAACATACTTGCTATACGTATTTGGCCAACACAAAACTATACTCGTATAACTTTTGAATCTAATACAGAATTAAAATATAATCAATTTAGTTTAAACAATCCAAGACGAATTATTCTTGATTTAAAAGAAATAAAATTAAATAATATTTTAAATCAAATAGCAACTTACATACAAAACCAAGATAAATATATTAAATTAATACGTATAGGGCAATTTGATTCAAAATCAGTACGTATTGTTTTTGAATTAAAAACAAAAACTAATCCACATTTTTTTAAAATTATACCTATTAATAAATTTAATCATAGATTAGTACTAAATTTCTATCCATATAGAAATAATAATATAGAAAATAAAAAATCATTGATTTTATCAGGAAAATATAAAAAAAATTTTCTTGAAAAAAAAATAATAACTAACAAAAAAAATACTAAAATTAAACCAGAAAAACCAATCATAATTATGATTGATCCTGGTCACGGTGGTGAAGATACAGGTGCAATTGGAAAATATAAAACTTTAGAAAAAAATATAGTTTTAAAAATTGCAAATCATCTTAATTATTTAATTTCTAAAGAACCTAAAATGCAATCATATATGACACGAAACAATGATATTTTTATCCCTTTAAAAACACGAATAGCAAACGCACAAAAAATACAAGCTGATTTATTTATTTCAATACATGCAGATGCTTTTATTAATAGATCTGCTAGTGGTTCTTCCGTATTCGCTTTATCAACAAAAGGAGCAACAAGTAACACAGCTCGTTATTTAGCAAGAATTCAAAATAAATCTGATTTAATTGGAGGTATTAATAAAAGTGGAGATCTTTATCTAGATCATACGATGATAGATCTTATTCAAACAGCAACTATCAATGATAGTTTAAAATTTGGTAATGAAGTATTAAAACGTATAAGTAAAATAAATAAATTACACAAAAATAAAGTTGATCAAGCTGGATTTGCTGTGCTCAGATCACCTGAAATACCATCAATTTTAGTAGAAACAGCTTTTATTAGTAATTTAGAAGAAGAACGTAAATTAAATATAAAAAAATTTCAACAAAAAATAGCTGAATCAGTTTTAAATGGAATTAAAGATTACTTTTTTAAAGGTGGTAAATTAAGAATTAAAAATTAATATTTATTACAATTTAAATAATTTTATATTTATAAAATATTTTAATATTAATATTAAAATTCAATAAAATTTTAAAACAAAAAAAATAAAAATTTTCAAACATATATCTTATTATATTTTATACTAATTAATCAAAATATTTAATGGACATAAAATGAAATTTTCTAAAATGCATGGTTTAGGTAATGATTTTATGATTGTAAATAGTATAAACCAAAATATTATTTTTTCTACTACTTTGATTGCTCAACTTGCAAATAGACATACAGGAATCGGTTTTGATCAACTATTAATAATTGAACAAACTTTAAATCCAAATATTGATTTTCAATATCGTATTTTTAATGCAGATGGAAGCGAAGCTTTACAATGTGGAAATGGAATACGATGTTTCACTCGTTTTGTTTATCTCAATAAACTTACAGATAAACAACAAATTAAAGCTAGCACTAGATATGGATATACCATAATATCAAATATAAATAAAAATAACGATATTTGTGTTAATATGGGTGAACCTAATTTTGAGCCAAAAATGATTCCTTTTCTTGCTGTTAAAAAGAAAAAAAAATATTTAATTCAATTAAAAAAACAAACAATAACATGTGGTGTTGTATCAATTGGTAATCCACACTGCATTATTCAAGTAAAAAACATTTCTACTACAGAGATAAAAATTTTAGGTAAAGAATTAGAAAAACATAAGTGTTTTCCAGAATATACAAACATAGGATTTATGGAAATAATTAATATACATCATATTCGTTTACGTGTATATGAACGAGGAGTTGGAGAAACACAAGCTTGCGGAACTGGAGCGTGCGCTGCTGTAGCAGTTGGAATTACTCAAGGGTTATTAAATAACATTATTCGCGTAGATTTACCTGGAGGAACATTAGAAATTAAATGGAATGGTGTCGGAACACCTTTATATATGATAGGTCCAGCAACACATGTTTACGATGGTATCGTTAATATATAATATATAAAAATTATATTTCAGTTCGAGTAATTCAAAATAATTAAAAAAAATATTTTTTTAAATTAACACTAATCTTCTTAATTTATAAAAAGATTGCATTTTTTAAAATTTATGGCTAAAATATATTTTATATATGACATTATAGCTTAACAAAAAAATATATATACATAAATATATTATTAAAAATTAATCAAAATAATTTCTAATAAGATATAATCTGATAAAACAATAAAACAATATTTACATATAAATATAATTACTTATAAAGTAAATTTTATTAATTATATCAGTTTACAATAATATACAAACATTATTAAATTTAATTAATAGAATTAATATCCACAAAGAATATAAAATATTACGATTTAAAAAATAATAAACATTAAAAATTAAATTTTTAATGTTTATTAAGCACTATATAATTAAAATTTTTTCATATAAACAATATTTATATGATTTAAATCATTTTTAAATTTTAAAATAAATTAATATATAATATTCAAAAATAAAAAATTAGAGAAAATTTTAATGCATTTTTATCGTTTATTATCTCCAATTAAAGCAATTACATTTGATCTCGACGGTACATTGTACGATAATAATAATGTAATAAATAAATCAGAAGAAGAGGTTTTACTTTTTATACGTAAATACGATCATTGTTTTAATAATTTTTCTAAAAATGATCTATCTATATTTCGAAAACTTGTAGAAAAACAAAATCCTGAAATTTATCATAATATTACTAAATGGAGAAGACTTTCTGTTGAAACGATGCTTTACCATTACGGATTTAATAATAAAGAGTTAAAAAAAGCTGCTGACAAAATTATGGCTCATTTCATGTACTGGCGTAATAAAATAAATATATCTGAATCAACACATAAAATTTTAACAAAATTAGTAAAAAAAATTCCACTTGGAGCCATTACTAATGGAAACGTAGACACTAAAGCTTGTGGTTTAGATAAATATTTTCAATTTGTTTTAAAAGCTGGAACAGATGGACGATTAAAACCATTTAACGATATGTATAAATTAGCGATTGATAGATTAAATATAGAATCTAAATTTGTATTACATGTTGGTGATAATTTATTTACTGATATTGAAGGAGCAATTAATAGTAATATGCAAGCATGTTGGATAAATACCAACAAAATTAATTTAATAAAAACAAAAAATATAAACGTTTTACCACATGTTGAAATTTATAATTTAAAATCTCTTTTATGCATAATAAAATAAAAACATTTGAAAATACGTATAAATATATTTATACAATTACAAATTGTAATATTATTAAATTTTAATATACTAAATATTTTATTTATTATATCAATATTTTATAAATATACTTTTTATGTTAAATAAGTTTCCAATCTTTACGTTTTTTTTGCAGTCTACTAAAATAACGATCATAACAATGTGATTTTGTTGGGCTAAATGCTAAAGAACGACACCAAAAATCATTTCTTAAAATAGTTTTACAAATTCTACGCCATGAAGGAATTTGTTTACTACTAGTATCATTAATTTGCTCATCAGGTATACCATATGGGTATTCATGTTCTGAATACCAATGCAAATACACAGCGATTTTATTTCGATAATGTTCAGCTGTTTTTTCGGGTAAACTAGTCAATAAAAAAGAAACATAAGATTTCCAAGTATGATGTTTAGGTTTTTTAACTTTTTGAGAACCAAAAAACCCAGTTTTATTTCGCGGGTTAGTATATAACATTCCAGCATCAGCACCACTTACTCTCTCACACACTAAACTCCATGTATCAGGTTCAAGAATATGATACAACCATAAACCTCTGCGTTGTTCCGGACCAAATGGTTCACAAATACGCATTTTATTTAAACTAACCCCAGCTTGTTGCATTAAATCATAAATATAATTATACGGTAAATTATTACGTGAAAAATATGTCCAAATATCTTTTACATTCCAATCATAAATAGGATAAGCCATGTAATAAAAACCTTCTGGAGATGCAGTAGTCCAAGGAATATTATCAGCATAACGTAATTTACGATTATTACTAATAGCAAGAAAACGATTTAATGATTCATCTGCACGTATACCTAATAAAATTACTGAACTATAATAATCACCAGTAATCCATTGATTAAATTCCGAAGTAAAATCTTCAAATATAATTTTTGAATGATAAAAAGGAAAAAATTTTGGGTCTGTAATAGCATATTCTGGTGGTTTACGAACCCATTTTTTATTAGGTTCCCAAGCAGTCCATGTTGTCTCATACTGAGAAACACCGCTTTCAGATGTTATAGGTAATGCTATCCAATAAAAATGTTCTATGCAATCTTTATATAAAAGCCTCATTTTTGATACATGATCAATAGTGGCTAAATATTGTACTTCCCAATCAAGAAACATAACATTAAATTTTCTATTCTGTTTTCTAGCCTCTGAAGCAATTAAATGAAAAAGCAGAGTAGAATCTTTTCCACCTGAAAAAGATAAACTAATTTGTTCAAATGTGTTAAACAACCAGATAATACGATCTTGTGTTGCAATTAAGACGTTTTTTCCAACAGGAATTTTAAGTTTAGAATGCATAACTATTACTAAAATTAAAGTTTTTTAAAAAAACTAAACATTTAAAACATTTAATAATTATTTATTAAATGTTTAATTATTTTACACAACTGTTTTTTAAAAATATTCATTTTAAATGAATACATCTTGACCTTTTTCTTGTAAATCAGCATTATATGAGGACCTAATAAACGGACCGCAAGCTACATAAGTAAAACCAATTGAAATAGCTTCTTTTTTTATTGAATCAAATTCTGAGATACTTACATAACGCCTAACAGGAAGGTTATTACAACTTGGTTGTAAATATTGACCAATAGTTAATATTGTAACACCATGATTACGTAAATCATGCATTACTTCAATAAGTTCTTTATTAGTTTCACCAAGCCCAACCATAATCCCTGATTTTGTTTGAACTCCTGGATTTAATTTCTTAAATTTTTCTAATAATTTTAACGACCAATAATAATTTGCTCCAGGCCGAATTTCGCGATAAATCCTAGGAACACTTTCAATGTTATGATCAAAAACATCTGGTGGAGCCATAGATAAAATATTTAATGCAAGATCTCCGCATCTTTTAAAATCAGGAACTAAGATTTCAATCTTAGTTAATAAATTATTCTTACGTATTTCAGTTATACAATTAACAAAATGCTTTGCACCACCATCATCTATATCGTCACGATTAACTGAAGTTATAACTACATATTTCAAAGATAATTCTTTAATAACCTGAGCTAATTTTTTCGGTTCATTAATATCTGGAGCATAAGGATGACCATAAGCTATATTACAAAACTTACAACGCCGCGTACATATTTTCCCTAAAATTATAAAAGTTGCTATTTTTCTATTGAAACACTTTGAAATATTAGGACATAAAGCCTCTTCACAAACAGAATAAAGACCATTTTTTTTTATTATTGATTTTACATTCTGAATATTAACAGAGTTCTGAGGTAATTTGATTTTTATCCAATCAGGCTTATTTAGAAATTTATTTTGTTCTATCTTATCAATATTAATTTTATGTCTTATAAATTTTAAATTATTCATAATCTTATATTTTTTGATTCAATTTACTCATAAATCATTTCAATATTTCTAAAAACAAATAATTACTATTTCATACATTTAAAACCACATCTAATTTTTCACAAAAAAATCTAATCAAAACAGACTGAATATCATTCAATGATATTTTTGGATTTAAAACATTAACTTGCGTCATTTTTAAATTACTATAACCACATGGTTTTATTCTACTAAATGGTTCTAAATCCATATTAACATTAAGAGCTAACCCATGAAATGAACAACCACGATGA
Organism: Candidatus Providencia siddallii; assembly: GCA_001457715.1. GTDB lineage: Bacteria > Pseudomonadota > Gammaproteobacteria > Enterobacterales > Enterobacteriaceae > Providencia_A > Providencia_A siddallii. Next base: position 246,391 of record CVRF01000003.1, read on the forward strand.
ACTCGTAATCCTAATGAACAGATCTTGTTATTATTAACATACACCCCTGGTGCATTTTGCAATAAATGAGATTTAATTTTAAAATATAAAAGAGTTTTCATTACAATATTTTCAAGTATTGTTACTAATTCTCTAACATTAATTTTAATACGTTTTAAATCAAGCATAACATACATTATTTGTTGACCTGGACCATGATAAGTAATTTTTCCACCTCTATCACTCTGTATAACAGGAATATCTCCACAGGAAATATATTCATCTTTACATGACTGACCTTTAGTAAAAACACATGGATGTTCAACAAACCAAACTTCATCAAAAGTATTTAAACTCCTATTTTGAGTAAAAACATGCATTTTAGATAAAATATCTTCATAAGGTACTAAACCAAATTGGCGCATAATAATACTTTTATTTAACAAAATTTTTACCAAAATATAAATTTAATATTTTTTATTTTAATATACTTTTTAATCTTAGAATTAATCTATAAATAAATTTCAACAAATTTAACAAAATATAAAAAATTTTATAAAAAATAGATAAACATATAAAAAACACAAATTTTACATTTTTAAATCATTGCCTAATTTAAAATGATATAAATATATTACACAGAGATTCATAGTATCAAACTTTAATTTAATATATAGAATTCATTATTTTTTTAACAGCTGGCAGTTTCCTACTCTCACATGAGTAATCTCACACTACCATCGGCGCTACGACGTTTCACTACTGAGTTCGGTATGGATCAGGTGGTACCATCGCGCTATAACCACCAGCATTTAATTTACAATAAAACAGTTTTGGTGTTGTTAGGTTAAGCCTCACGGTTCATTAGTACTGGTTAGCTTAACATATCGCTATGCTTACACACCCAGCCTATCAACGTCTTTGTCTAAAACGTTCCTTTAGGATCTCTTTTAAAAAATCGGGAAGACTCATCTTAAGGCAAGTTTCCCGCTTAGATGCTTTCAGCGGTTATCTTTTCCGCACGTAGCTACCGGGCAATGCCATTGGCATGACAACCCGAACACCAGCGGTGCGTCCACTTCGGTCCTCTCGTACTAGAAGCAGCCCCTTTCAATCTTCCAACGCCCACGGCAGATAGGAACCGAACTGTCTCACGACGTTCTAAACCCAGCTCGCGTACCACTTTAAACGGCGAACAGCCGTACCCTTGGGACCTACTTCAGCCCCAGGATGTGATGAGCCGACATCGAGGTGCCAAACACCGCCGTCGATATGAACTCTTGGGCGGTATTAGCCTGTTATCCCCGGAGTACCTTTTATCCGTTGAGCGATGGCCTTTCCATTCAGAACCACCGGATCACTAAGACCTACTTTCGTACCTGCTCGAGCCGTCACTCTTACAGTCAAGCTGGCTTATGCCTTTGCACTAACTGCATGATTTCCAACCATGCTTAGCCAACCTTTGTGCTCCTCCGTTACTCTTTAGGAGGAGACCGCCCCAGTCAAACTACCCACCAGACACTGTCTGCGCCCCAGCTTATGGGACTACGTTAGAACACCAAATATTAAAGGGTGGTATTTCAAGATCGGCTCAATACGAACTAGCGTTTGTATTTCAAAGCCTCCCACCTATCCTACACATTAAAACTCAATGCTCAGTGTCAAGCTATAGTAAAGGTTCACGGGGTCTTTCCGTCTTGCCGCGGGTACACTGCATCTTCACAGCGATTTCAATTTCACTGAGTCTCGGGTGGAGACAGCCTAGCCATCATTACGCCATTCGTGCAGGTCGGAACTTACCCGACAAGGAATTTCGCTACCTTAGGACCGTTATAGTTACGGCCGCCGTTTACTGGGGCTTCGATCAAGAGCTTCTCCTTTCGGATAACCCCATCAATTAACCTTCCAGCACCGGGCAGGCGTCACACCGTATACGTCCACTTTCGTGTTTGCACAGTGCTGTGTTTTTAATAAACAGTTGCAGCTAGCTGGTATCTGCGGCTAACTTCAGCTCCATGAGTAAATCACTTCACTTAATATTAGCGTGCCTTCTCCCGAAGTTACGGCACCATTTTGCCTAGTTCCTTCACCCGAGTTCTCTCAAGCGCCTAAGTATTCTCTACCTGACTACCAGTGTCGGTTTGTAGTACGATTAATAATAATTTATAGCTTAGAGGATTTTCTTGTAAGCGTGGCATTAACTACTTCGTTAGTTTTAATAACTCGTCATCAAACCTTAGTGTATAGTAAACCGGATTTGCCTAATTTACTCACCTACATTCTTAAACCAAGACAACCGTCACCTGGCTAGCCTAGCCTTCTTCGTCCCCCCATCGCAATTATTATCAGTACAGGAATATTAACCTGTCTTCCATCGATTACGCTTTTCAGCCTCACCTTAGGGGTCGACTCACCCTGCCCCGATTAACGTTGGACAGGAAACCTTAGTCTTTCGGCGTGCAGGTTTTTCACCTGCATTATCGTTACTTATGTCAGCATTCGCACTTCTGATATCTCCAGTATCCTTCACAAGATACATTCACAGATTTACAGAACGCTCCCCTACCCAACAAATGCTTTAAACTTAATAAAATTAAATAAATATTAAAAAACTAAAAAGCATCTATTGTCGCAGCTTCGGTGCATAATTTTAGCCCCGTTATATTTTCCGCGCAGGCTGACTCGACCAGTGAGCTATTACGCTTTCTTTAAATGATGGCTGCTTCTAAGCCAACATCCTGGCTGTCTAAGACATCCCACTTCGTTTCCCACTTAATTATGACTTTGGGACCTTAGCTGGCGATCTGGGTTGTTTCCCTCTTCACGACGAACGTTAGCACTCGCCGTGTGTCTCCAGTGATAACATTTTTCGGTATTCGTAGTTTGCATCGGATTGGTAGATTTGGATAACCCCCTGACCGAAACAGTGCTCTACCCCCGAAAATGAATTCACAAGGCGCTACCTAAATAGCTTTCGGGGAGAACCAGCTATCTCCCGGTTTGATTGGTCTTTCACCCCCAGCCACAAGTCATCCGCTAATTTTTCAACATTAGTCGGTTCGGTCCTCCAGTTAATGTTACTTAACCTTCAACCTGCTCATGGCTAGATCACCGGGTTTCGGGTCTATACCCTGCAACTATTCGCCCAGTTAAGACTCGGTTTCCCTACGGCTTCCTTATACAGTTAACCTTGCTACAGAATATAACTCGCTGACCCATTATACAAAAGGTACGCAGTCACATTTTTTAAATGCTCCTACTGCTTGTACGTACACGGTTTTAGGTTCTATTTCACTCCCCTTCGCCGGGGTTCTTTTCGCCTTTCCCTCACGGTACTAGTTCACTATCGGTCAATCAGGAGTATTTAGCCTTAGAGGATGGTCCCCCTATATTCAAACAGGATAACACGTGTCCCGCCTTACTCTTCGAGTTTACAATATTAAAACTTTCAAATACGGGGCTATCACCTATTATCGCCGGACTTTCCAGACCGTTTTTCTAATATTAATATTGAATTTATACTCTGGGCTTTTCCCTTTTCGCTCGCCACTACTAAGGGAATCTCAATTGATTTCTTTTCCTCGAGGTACTTAGATGTTTCAGTTCCCTCGGTTTGCTTTATTTGACTATTAATTTATCAAACAATAGTGCAGTAAATGCACTGGGTTTCCCCATTCGGATATCGCCGGATATAATGGTTCATATCACCTTCCCGACGCTTTTCGCAGATTAGCACGTCCTTCATCGCCTCTGATTGCCTAGGCATCCACCATGTACGCTTAATTGCTTAACCTCACAACCCAAAAATGTTTCAACAAAATACACTAAATACAAATTGAGTTATTAATCATTTTTTATTTAAATTTTAAATAAAAAATAAAATCCAAATAATTAAAAATGTATTTTTGTTTAAAATCACTAAATTGTTAAAGAACATAAAACAAAAAACAGATATCAAATATAATATAAAATATATTTATTTATATTTATTTTATTTAAAGTAGCGTCCCCTAGGGGATTTGAACCCCTGTTGCCGCCGTGAAAGGGCGATGTCCTTGTCCTCTAGACGAAGGGGACAATTAACAACCGACTTTTACAATACTAAATTAACAATATAAATAAATACTTTAAAAAACATAAAAACTGAAATTTTATATACAAACAAAAATTTAAAAAACAAATATTATTTTATTTTCAGAAATATCATAAACATCTAATATATTATATTAATTTTATAATACATATTATATATTAAAAAAAATAAATAAAAAAATCATTTACCATTAAAAATGGTACTACTTTTTTATAAAAAGTCAAGATATTTTTTATTAACAATTTAATTTAATAAACTTAAATAAAAATATAAACAAATATATCTGCAAAATTAAAAATAAAATTTATTTTAATTTTATTAAATGAATTGTAATCAATAATATATTATATTTCATATATATAATGTGATTATTAACTTTTATATTAAAACAACCGTTGCTATATTATATAGCAACGGTGTATATATCTTTAAACAATTTATTAAAATTATAAATAAATATAATAAAATAATTATCGACGATTATCTAAAATACGCAATAACATTAAAAACAAATTAATAAAATCTAAATATAAAGATAATGCTCCCATAATAGAATATTTACGCATCATTTCTTTATCATTTTCATTAATTTGTAATCCCATATTTTTTAATTTTTGTGTATCATAAGCAGTTAACACAGCAATCACTAAAACACCAACATATGTAATCATCCAATGCATAGCTGAACTTTGCATCCAGATATTAATGATTGAAGTTAATACTATACCAATTAATGCCATAAATAAAAAATTACCTATACCAGTCAAACTACGCTTAGTTGTATAACCATAAAAACTTAATGCACCAAACATAATTGCTGTAATAACAAAAGTACTAGCAATAGATTCACCTGTATAAACTGCCAATACAACAGAAGTAGTTAATCCAGTAAGCAATGAATACAACATAAACATACCAGTTGCTAAAGCAGCACTTAATTTTGGTAATAAAAAAGTTAATCCCATAACTAAACTTAGTTCAGCAATAATCATACAAAAAAATAAAACATTATTTGTCGCGATAGTAATAAAAATTCCACTATTTAATGAATACATTGCTACAAATGCAGTTAATAAAAGACCAGCTACCATCCATCCATATACTTGCGATAAAAATGATTGGACACCTGTATTAACTCTTTGAATAATAGAATAATTACGTTGATCAAATTGATTCATGACAGCTACCTTTTAAATAAGTCTATTTGAGTTATACATCATTACTTGATGTAATTCTCTTCATATTTTAGCATAAAAAAATATCTTTTGACAAACTTGTATTCTTAATTTAACAAAAAACTTTTATATAAACCTATACTTTAAATTATTTTTTATAACTATATTTTATACAAAAATTATATACATAAATAATTAAATAGAATCAAATAATAATTAATAAGAAAATAAAATATTTTTAATTAATTTATTTTAAATAAATAAAATATATAATTTTAAATTAATATCATTATATTTTTATTTTTTAAAATATTTTATTCTATAAAGATTAATCAAAATTATAACATATATTATTTACTTATATAAAAAATATTAGTTATTTTAAATAAACTAAATATTTTATTTAATACAACATATTTATTTTCATAAATTTACTATCTACATAATTTTATATAAAAACATATAAATAAATATTATTTTAATATAAAGTCAAACAAATTTCTTAAAATAAAAATCATATTCATTAAAACTCATATTCAATAAAAAAATATATATCAGATACTAATTAAAATTTTATATGCAATTTAAATTACAATTATTATGTTTTTTAAAAATTTTTAACAAAAAATAAATTTTTTATCTAAACATAGGTAATAATAAATTATATAAATATAATTTATTATCAAGTTTAATATTTAAATATTTAACATATTTAAATATTAAACATATTTAAATATTAAACTTAAATTTAATAAAAAAATAATATATAATATTATTATGTTTAAATTTTTTAAAAAAACATAATACATAAATATTAGATAGCTATTATAATTAATTAATACAATAATTATAATTCCAACCATTATTATACAAATAATACAAATTAGATAATTTTATTATCTTAATTACAATTCTTATTTACAAAATAAATAAATTTTTATTTTCTAAATATTATTTTTTAAAAAATATAAAAATATATTTTATAATTTTTAATAAATTACTTATATTAAAATAATATAAAAATATATTTTTATATTATTTAATAATTTTATAATTATATTATATATACTATATTAAAAAAAATAAAATTTAATTCATACATTATAATTTTTTAAATTAAGTTATACTATTTTAAATTTCTAATAAATACCAAGCTAAATTAATATAAAATTATAACTTTATAATCTTTTTAAATTTAAATATTAATACGCTTTAACTTAAATAAAATATACATTTTAAAATATTACCTTATTAATAAATCATTTTACTATATATCTATAAAATAGATATATTAAATTTACGTTATATAAAACACAAAATTAACAAGTTAATAAATACAAATATATTAAATTTAATTATTATAAATAATACATAACATAATCATTTAATAATAACTATTTTTTAATACAAAATCATAGAATAATATCTAATTAAATTAATAGAGATAAATTTAAATAATCACCGAGAAATAATTTAATTTTATTTAATCCCAAATAAGGTATAACACCTAAACAAGGAGCTTCAATCATATAATCAAGAGTTAAAAGATACTCATTTTTATAAATAACATCATTTTCAATTTCATTTGCTATCCATCCAAGCAAAGATAAACCTGACGATAAAATAGATTTAGCAGTAAGCAATGCATGATTAATACATCCTAATTTTATAGCAACAACTAAAATAACAGAAAGTCTATGCTCTAACACCCAATCAGCATAAGTTTTATCCATCGATAATGGGGTAAACCAACCACCTGCTCCCTCTATTATTATCCACTTAGATAATAATTGCAATTTTTTTAAACCAGAACTCATTAAAGAAAACTCAATTGGTTTTCCTATTTTTTTACTAATAATATTAGGAGGAGCTTCTTCTTGAAACGAAATAGGATTAATAAAATCATATGATAAATTAAAATAACTATTAGCTTGTAATGCTAAAGCATCATTATTACGTAAACCAGAAGATGTAATTTTACCACCAGAAGATACTGGTTTATACCCAACTGGGTTATATCCAAATTTTGAAGCAGCTTGTAATAATGCACAACTTGCTAATGTTTTACCTACAGATGTATCAGTACCAGTTACAAAATATGTTTTAATCACGATAAATTACTCCAAAAACAGTGTGATAAGTTAAAGGAAACATATGATTTATTTTTTGATAAGCTGTTGACAATTTAATTAAACTACGTTTTGTGATTAACCTAGATTTACGACCAGAATTTAAATGTGTAGCACCTACACCTTTGAGTGAATACAACAATGAATTAATATCACGAAAATATATAGTATCCTTTTGAATATATAATTGATTACGCCATATTTCACAACAACGGACAATTTCACGATAACTTAAAAAATTATTAACATGCGAAAAATCATCTAATATTTTCCATGCTTCAGATAGTTCATTTAACGTGTTCTCGGCTAATGTAGTAAATACAATAATTCCACCTATTTTAGTTACTCTATAAAATTCATGTAACGTCTTATTAAGATTACTACACCATTGAATAGCTAAATTAGAAAATACAACATCAAATATATTGTTTTCAGTTGGCATTGACTCAATATCAGCACATAAGTAATTACAAGCAGAATCTTTATTTTTTGCAACTTCTATCATACCAGATGATAAATCTAAAGCAGTCACCTTTAATCCACGATCTCTCATGATTTTACTAAAAAACCCAGTACCACATCCAGCATCTAAAATATCAAAAAATTTATTTCTTTGACGATTTTTAAGTTCATATTCTAATTTATATAATAACTGATAACCTATATCCTTTTGATAAGTAGCTATTAGATCATATTTTTTAGCTGCTCTAGTAAATGCATCAGCAATCTTTCGTTTTTCATTATACAAACACAAAGTCATTCAAAGCCTCCAACAATATATCAATATCACTTTGTTGATGCATTGCGTTTAATGTAACACGAAGTCTTGCACTACCTAAAGGTACTGTTGGAGGTCTAATAGCTTGAACCCAAATATATTTTTTTTCACGCAAAAACCTTGAAAGCTTTTGACTTTGACTATTGCTGCCAATAATCAATGGTTGAATTGCAGTAGTTGAAGAAGATAATCTTATATATTTTAGATTAAAATTATCACGAAAATATTTAATATTGTTATTAAGCTTTGCTCTGGCAATATCTGCTAATTGAATCTGTTTAACCGCTTCAGAAATAGCTACAGCTTGTGCTGGAGGCATAGAAGTGCTATATATTAAATGACGAGCTTTCTGAATAAAAAAATCTGATATTTGTTTATCACACAATACTGCTGCTCCACTTAAACCGAATGCTTTACCAAATGTAACAACCAAAATCTCTGGTTTAATACCATATAAATCACAACTACCACGTCCTTTATTTCCAACAACACCTATCCCATGAGCATCATCTACCATTAACCATGCATTATGTTTAATAGCTATATTATATAACTCATCAATTGGCGCAGCATCACCATCCATACTGAAAATACCTTCAGTAATAACTAATGTTTTTCCTGGAAATGAAATTTTAATTAAATTATCTAATGAATCTATTCTATTATGATGAAACCTGCGTACTTGTGCATTTGTGTGTATAGAAGCTTCAATAATAGAAGCATGACTTAATTTATCTGCAAGAATGCGATCTTTTTTAGTCATTAATGCCGAAATCACAGCTTGATTTGCAGCAAAACCGGAAATAAACAACAATGCATTCGAATACCCCAGCCATTCTGCTAATTTAAATTCAAGATTATTATGAGCTTTTGTATAACCGATAATATGACCAGATCCACCGCTACCAAGACCATATTGATCAATCCCATTTTTCCACATATTTATTACCATTTGATTACAACTAATTCCTAAATAATCATTAGATGAAAAATTCAAATAAGTTTTCCCACAAAAACTTAGTTTCCTACTATTAGAAATATCAATACAACATCTCTCACGCCAAATTGATGTTTTTTTATATAACTTTATTTGGTTTTCAATAAATAATTTCCAAGTCATTAATCCGCCGCATTATAAAATTGTAAATCTTCAGTATTTGATGCTACTTGAGTTAAATCAAAATTTTTTTGATTATCGCTGACTTCATCAATATCAATACATTCATGCTTAATATCTAATTTTTTAAATAATAATAAATCTTTATTTTCATTAGTATTAGAGCTAGTTAAAAGTTTACATCCATAAAAAACAGAATTTGCTCCAGCCATAAAACATAAAGCTTGAGTCTGCTCATTCATATATTCACGACCAGCCGATAAACGTATATAAGAACTCGGCATCATAATACGAGTAACAGCTATAGTGCGAATAAAATCAAAATGATCGATATCTTCATTATCAACAATAGGAGTTCCTTTAATTTTTATTAACATATTAATCGGTATGCTTTCAGGTGGTTTAGGTAAATTAGCTAATTGCGACAACAACGATGCTCTATCAACAACTTTTTCTCCAAGTCCGACGATTCCACCAGAACAAACCTTAATTCCAGCCTCTCTAATATTTTCTAATGTATCTAAACGATCTTGATAAGTACGTGTTGTTATAATCTTATCATAATACTCTTTAGAGGTATCAAGATTATGATTATAATAATCAAGACCAGCTTTTGCTAATTTTGATGCTTGGGAGCGATTAATCATACCAAGAGTCATGCACGTTTCTAAACCCAACGCCTTAACTTCCTTAATCATTGTCTCAAGAGGAAGCATGTCACGTTCTTTCGGATTACGCCATGCTGCTCCCATACAAAAACGTGTCGCTCCTGATAACTTTGCTTTTTTTGCTGACTCAATAACATGATTAACTTCAATTAATTTTTTTGTTTTTAAACCAGTTTTATAATGAGAACTTTGAGCGCAATATTTACAATCCTCTGGACATAAACCTGTTTTTATAGATAATAATGCGCTTACTTGTATTCGCTGTGGATCAAAATGTTGTCTATGAATTTTTTGTGCTTTAAATAATAATTCAAAAAAAGGAATTAAAAATAATTTATTTGCTTGTTCTGTTGTCCACTTTTTTAGTTGTTCCATAATCATTCTCCAATTGAAAAAGTTCTTGCTAGTTTAAATATTGTGTTTATCATGTCAACTTAATTAAGTTATAAAAAATTCCAGTCTACTAAAAATACTAAAATGTACAATAAACTAAATAATATAGATATTAATTTTGATGCTAAACATATTTGGCATCCTTATACATCAATGAACAAACCAACACCTGTTTATCCGATAATTAAAGCTCAAGGAGTTGAACTTGTAATGGCTAATGGAAAAAAAATAATAGATGGAATGTCTTCATGGTGGTCAGCCATTCATGGATACAATCACCCTATTTTAAATAAAGCTGCTATTAAACAGATTAAAAAAATGTCTCATATAATGTTTGGTGGAATTACACATAAACCAGCTATAAATTTATGTAAACAACTGATAACGATAACACCTGACCCTTTAGAATGCGTTTTTCTTGCAGATTCAGGATCAGTTGCAATTGAAATCGCCCTTAAAATGGCATTACAATATTGGCAAGCTAAAAAAGAAATACGTTACCATTTTCTAACATTAAAATACGGATATCATGGGGATACTTTTGGAGCAATGTCAGTTAGTGATCCAGATAATTCTATGCATAATTTATATAAAAATTATTTACCAAAACATATTTTTATAGATCCACCAAAATCCGGATTTTATGATAAATGGGATTTTAATGATTTAGATATACTGAAAAAAGAATTAGAAATAAATAATAATAAAATTGCAGCAATAATCCTTGAACCTATTGTTCAAGGAGTTGGAGGTATGCACTTTTATCATTATGAATATTTAAAAGGTGTACGTCAATTATGTAATCAATATAATATTTTACTGATTATAGACGAAATAGCTACTGGTTTTGGACGCACAGGTAAATTATTTGCTTGTAATTATGCAGATATTTCTCCAGATATTATGTGTTTAGGAAAATCGATAAGTGGTGGATACGTTACGCTTTCAGCAACAATAACCACAAGATCTATTGCTGAAACCATTAGTAATGGCGATGCTGGTTGCTTTATGCATGGCCCAACATTTATGGGTAACCCTCTTGCTTGTGCAATTGCTAATGCTAATATATCCCTTTTGTTAAAAAATCCATGGCAAAAAACTATTAAAAATATTGAAAAACAATTAACTATTGAGCTCTCACCTTTATCTTCCTATAACAACGTAAAAAACGTTCGCGTTTTAGGTGCTATTGGTGTCGTTGAAATGAAAAAACCAGTGGATTCTATTTTTTTACAAAAAATCTTTATAACTCATGGAGTTTGGATTAGACCTTTTGGTAATCTTATTTATATAACACCACCTTACATTATTACAAAAGATCAACTAACAAAAATAACTAAAGCAATAACAAATGTATTAAAATATTAATTTTAATTTAATTTTTTATAAGAGTATTCTAAATGGTTATAACTAAAGTAGTTTTAATAAGACACGGAGAAAGTTTGTGGAATAAAGAGAATAGATTTACTGGTTGGGTTGATATAGATTTATCAGACAAAGGACGAAAAGAAGCAAAAATTGCAGGTAATCTTTTAAAAGATAAAGGATTTATTTTTGATTTAGCTTATACATCTATGTTAAAACGAGCAATCCATACATTATGGAGTATTCTCGATCAACTCGAGCAACAATGGTTACCAATTAAAAAAAGTTGGAAACTAAATGAACGGCATTACGGTGCTTTACAAGGATTAAATAAATCAGAAACTATAGCTAAATTTGGTAATGAACAAGTTAAACTATGGCGACGAAGTTTTAACATATCACCACCGTGTTTAACAAAAAATAATTTATATCATCCAAAATATGATATACGTTACTCAAAATTATCAGGTAATAAAATACCTTTAACTGAGAGTTTAGCTGATACTTTCAATCGAGTTATCCCTTATTGGAAAAAAATAATTAAACCAAATATTATTGCAGGAAAAAAAATTATTATTACTGCACATGGTAATTCATTACGTGCTCTAATAAAATATCTAGATAACATAAATGAAGATGAAATTATTAATTTAAATATCCCAACAGCTTTTCCAATAATTTATGAATTTGATAAAAATATTAAACCAATTAAACGATACTATCTAATATAAATTTAATTAACACAAATAATATTTTATTATATTATTTATTGATATATTTATTATCAATAGTTTATATAAAAATTTAATTTTTAATAAAAATTAAAACATAGTACAATATATATTGTTAATTTCAAATAAATACTTATTAATAATAAGTCACTTACAATTTATGATCAAATAAAAAAAAATATTTTTTATATATTACAATATAAGATAAACAGATAATTAATATCAGTTGTTACATTTTAAAGTATCAGCAAACATTAACATTCTTTTTAAAGGAATTAACGCTTTTTCTATTAAATCCTCATTCAATTGGATTTGATGATTTTTACCATTTTCTAATGCATCCAAAATACCATGCAAACTATTCATTGTCATCCAAGGACAATGAGCACACGCTCTGCAAACTGCTCCAGCACCTCCAGTAGGGGCGATATAAAGAGATTTTTCTGGAACTACTAACTGCATTTTATAAAAAATTCTTTTATCAGTAGCAACTATTATTGATTTATTTGGTAATATCTTCGCTGCTTTTATTAACTGACTAGTTGATCCTACTACATCTGCGATATCAATTATATCCTTAGGTGATTCTGGATGAACTAATACCGCTGCATCTGGATACATTTTCTTCATCATTTTTAATGATTGACTTTTAAATTCATCATGAACTATACACGTACCTTTCCAACATAAAATATCCGCAGCTGTCTTTTCTTGAATATAGTTACCTAAATGACGATCTGGTGCCCAAATAATTTTTTGACCTAAATTCTTTAGATATTTAATTAAATCAACAGCAATACTAGATGTTATTACCCAATCTGACCTGGCTTTAACAGCTGCTGAAGTATTAGCGTAAACTACAACAGTTCTATCTATATTTTCATTACAAAATTGTATGAAATCTTTTTCAGGGCAATTGATATCCAAAGAACATTGCGATTCTAAAGTTGGCATCAATATATTTTTTTTAGGACTTAAAATTTTTGCTGTTTCCCCCATAAATTTAACACCAGCGACTATTAGTGTTATTGCTGGATGAGACGCTCCAAAACGTGCCATTTCTAAAGAATCTGCTACACATCCACCTGTTTTTTCCGCTAATATTTGAATCTCTGGACTTGTATAATAATGAGCAACTATAACAGCATTTTTTTTGTTTAATAACGATTGGATATGCTTATAATAAAACGCTATTTCATTTGGATTTAATATTTTTGGCTTTGTTGGAAATGGATAAACTGATTGATTAAAATCAATAAATTTACTCATCTTTGCTCCTAAATTAAATTTTATATATACTAAACATAATCAAGATTTTTATAAAAAGAAATAATTTATATAAATTATACAAAAATAACTTATAAAATAATATTTTTACAGCTATACTTTTATTTATAAAAAAAACAAAACACAATTTATTATAAAATTAGTGATAACAAATTAAATTTAAAATTTTATTATTTTTTTAAAAACTATATATATTCACATAAAAACAATCGTAATTTTTTATAAAATACTTATTTATATATTATTTATTTTTTTTTCAGCTAATACAGCACCAACACTATTTGGATATTGCTTTATAACTTGTTCATAAACAATTTTAGCTTTATCTTTTAATCCTTTTTCTTGCATAATTAAACCAATTTTATAAAGAGACTCACTACTTTTTTGAGCTTCAGGGTATTTTTTCACTACAGTAGCAAAATAAAACGCAGCAATATCTTTGTTATTTTTATTATAATTTAATTGTCCTAACCAATAATTAGCATTAGACTGATACTCAGATTCAGGGTATGCTTTAATAAAATTTTTTAACATGAAAATAGCTTTATCAATTTCTATATTTAATTTGCTTGTTAACGCCAATTCAACCGCGCTGTTATAAAAATCTTTTTCAGAAAGCATAAAATTATCTATCTTTGAATTTACACTAGAAACGTCAGTATCTTCTATTTTTTTTGAATTTACAAAATTATTTTTTTTATTTTCACTTTTATCAGATTTTATATCAAAAGATTTTTGACGTAAAATACTTTGATTAAATTTATATTCATTTTCCTGTATTTGACCACGTAATATATCAATTTCATGTTGGTGATTAGAGATTTGTTGTTGCATTTTAAGTATAATTTGCCCTTGAGAGTTAACTGCTGTCTCAAGTTGAGAAACACGATCTTTAACAGAATCAAATCCAACATTATAAATTGGAGCGTAACCAATAGCGACCTTGTTGGTCGCTATCACAACCAACAACAGACCTAAAATTAATTGTCTGAGGTTATATTTCATATAAATATATATTTATTCTAAGATGCGATTACAGCACGACGATTTTTTGCGTAATCAATTTCAGAATGACCAATTTTAGATGGTTTTTCTTCACCATAAGAAACTATAGAAATTTGTTCACCTGAAACTCCTTTACTTTGCAAATACATTTTAACTGCATTAGCTCTACGTTCTCCTAATGCAATATTATATTCCGGAGTTCCCCGTTCATCCGCATGTCCTTCTACAATAACATGTATTGACGGATTACTACGCAAAAATGATACATATGAATCTAATATATCTATATGTTCTGAAGATATATTATATTTATCAAAATCAAAATAAATTATATTATTTTGTTGTAATTGTTCCATTTGTTGATTCATCAACTCTTCTGTAGACATACCAGACTCAACTTGATCATTTGATGTATCACTGCTAGTGCTATTATCTTGACTATTGTTTTTATTAGAGTTACAAGCTGTTGCTACCATGATTGGTAACGCAATAATCAACAATTTCAATATTTTATTAAATTGCATCATTTTTCCTTAACGTTTATATAAGTTACTATACATCACAGATACGGCGACCATGCAGGAAATTTAACTTGTCTGCCAGAAGCCTTAATACGAGTATTAAACCGTCCGTTACTTGAAACTAATTGTAATTTAGTTCCTTCCTCATATGAAGAACTATAAATTACCATAGATCCGTTGGGAGCAATACTCGGTGTTTCATCTAAAAAAGTTTCTGTTAAAAATTTAACTTCATTTGTTACTAAATCCTGTTTAACGATATGTTGACGTCCATTGTTTGAGCTAACCATTACTAAAAAAGATCCATCTAAACTAACATCAGAATTTTGGTTTTTAGACCCTTCCCAAGAAATACGCTCAGAATTACCATTATAAATATTTATTTTATAAATTTGTGGACTTCCTGATTGATCTGAAGTATACATCAAAGTTTTATTATCCGGCATCCAACTCGGTTCGGTATTATTACTACTATTATTAGTTATTTGACGAATTTGTCCATTAAACATATCCATCAAATATAAATTTAAACTACCAGTTTTAGATAATGCAAAAGCCAATTTAGTTCCATCAGGAGAAAATGCTGGAGCACCATTATGACAAGGAAATGATGCTATTTGTTGTACAGTTCCGTTTAACATATTTTTAATAACAATTGCCGAATTACCTGTTTCAAAAGTTACATACGCTAATTTTTTACCATCTGGTGACCAAGTTGGTGACATAATTGGCTCCGGTGACCGATGAACAGTAAAATAATTATAACCATCATAATCAGAAACACGTAATTCATACGAATAATTTTTATTTTTATTAACAACAACGTAAGCAATTTTTGTACAAAATGCACCTCTAACACCAGTTAATTTTTCAAAAATTACATCACTTATAGCATGTGCTACATAACGTAAAATTTTTTTTGTTACTTTAAATTGGTTTTGTAATAAAATAGTTCTTGAATTTTCTGTAATACCAATTAATTGGTAATTTATAAGAAAATTATCATCCACTGTTTGTTGAATTTTTCCTATCACAAGTGCAGTTACACCTAATGAAGACCATAAATTTGTGGTTATCTCAGATATGTTACTAGGTTGTTGAGGCATTTCAATTAAATTGATTGGATTGAATTTACCGCTATTACGCAAATCATTTGAAACAACCTGATGTATCTCTTGTGTAAAAACACTACCACCAACTAATTTAAATGGTACAACACCAACTTTTTGTGCTGAATCAACCCCCTCAGTTATTTCAATACGTAATTCAGCATTAACTGGTATTACAAACAACATTAAAAATAGTATAAGAACCTTAAAATTGTATTTCATGTAGTCTCCTTTACTACGGAGAAAATAATAATGTAATTATCACAAAATCAATAAAACTATAATAATTTAAGATACTAAAAATATAATTTTCTATAAACACAACACATTATATTAATAATATTTTTTAAAAAAAATTAAGGTTTAAAAATAATAATGCTACCTGTATTGTTAAATGTATTATAAATATCAATAGTCGGTGGTTTAGGTATTGTAGCTAATTTAGCAGCTCTTATTGCAGCATCACATAATCTAGGATCATTATTTAAAATATTTTTAGGTAAAATACTAAATAACTCACCATTTGGTAATAGCTTTAATTGAAGCTCACAAATTCGATTTCGATAAAGATCAGAATCATAAAACTTATTTTGAATAGCTTCTTTTATTTTTCCTACATACATATTAAGCTCTAAATCAGATGATTGTGTTACATTATTGTTTAATGTTATATTATTTTTTTTATTCTTAACAGACGTTGTTAAATCATCTAATAAAATATCAATAGATTTTTTATTTTTAATAAATTCAGTTTTGAGATTAACATTATTAGCATCTTTAGTTATTTTAACTTTATTTTTTAATTTATTTGTGTCTTCTGTTTTTTTTACTTTTTTTTCAGAATTTAATTTAAAATTTTTTACAACTTTTTCTTTGATTCGTGTATTAGTTGTTATTTTTTTAGATACTTGTACCTTACTTAATTTTTCTTTTTTTAATTTAGAAAATTCTTTATTTTTTTCAGATTGTTTTTGTAATTGTTTTATATTTTTTGTATTTTCTAATATCTGTTTTTTTTGAAAAATTACGTTATGATTATTTTTAATATAATCTTTTTTTTCTTTTTTATGCTGATTATTTTTATCTATTTGAACATATTTTAATATATGCTTATCTTGTTCTTTTTTATTTTTTTCATCTTTATTTAAAGATTCGCTAAAATCTACCATAACAACATCAGCGAGATTTTTATTTTTTTTTTCACCATTAAACTTAAAATTTTGAATTAAAGAATACATGAAAATCAAACTAATTAAAATAATATGCAAAATACCAGACGTAATTAACGAACATATTAAATAATTTTTTTTTATCTTCCTCACTTAAATACCTAAATTATAAATATAATAAATATGTTTAAATTTAAACAGGTTGAGTTAATAAACCAACAGATTTTATTCCTGAACTATGTAAAATATTTAAAACTTTAATTATTTCATTATAAGGAACATTCTTATCACCACCAACTAAAAAAAATACTTTAGGATTTTTTTCTATTTGTTCCTTAGTCGTTGATAAAATATCATTTTTATGAATAGACTCTATACGTTTACCATTAACAAATATATTATAATGATCTATATCAACAACTTCTAAAATTACTTGTGAAGTATCAACTGCTCCTATTTTTTTCGTCTTTTCAGCTTTTGGGAGATCAACATCTAAACTTTGAGTAATAAGAGGAGATGTTACAATAAAAGTTAATAATAAAACTAATAACACATCTAATAATGGAACGACATTAATTTCTGATTTTAAATTAAATCTTTTAACTCTATTTCGTACCATTATGTTATTCTCATTTTATTTATTTTCAGAACAAAATACCTGACGATGTAAAATAGTTAAAAACTCTTCAGAAAAATTTTCATAAATTTGTTCTAACTTATTTAAAGATAAATTAAATTTATTAAATGCCATAACTGCTGGTATAGCAGTAAACAAACCAATAGCAGTAGCGATTAATGCTTCTGCAACCCCAGGTGCAATCATTTGTAATGTTATTTGTCTTGCAGAACCAGATACGATAAAAGATCGCATAATACCACAAACAGTACCAAATAATCCAATATAAGGACTAATAGAACCTATAGTACCTAAAAATGGTATATTTGTTTCAACTAAAGCTAACTCACGATTCATAGTGATTCGCATAACGCGAGATGCACCAGCAAGAATAGCATTTGGTATAGAAATACTTGTTTTATATAAATTAATAAATTCTTTAAAACCAGAATAAAAAATCTGCTCAACCCCAATTAAATTGTCCTTGTTAGTTTTAGTTTTTTCATATAAACATGATAAATCAATACTTGACCAAAATTTATTTTCAAATAATTTTGCTTCTCGAACAGCTTCATTTAAAATTTTTGTTTTTTGAATAATAATACTCCATGACACAACAGAAAAACCTATCAAAATTAACATTATAACCTGAACAACTAAACTCGCTTTTAAGAATAAATCAAAGATATTTATATTATCCACTGTTAAGCAACTCCGTAACAATAGACTTAAAGAATATAACTCAATACTTATTAACAATTTTTATTATACAGTACATTTATTATATTTAATTAATTAACTGTTTTATTTTTAATAATTAGAGTTATAATCAAATAAATCATAACATATCATTAATTCTACAACCTATAAAATATATAAATTTAAACAATTCGACTAAAATCTTTTAATTGCTAAATAAACATAATATTTATCATATAAAAAATTTTATATTTTTTTAATAATATAAAAATTAAAACACCAACGAATAATTTTAACAATTATGAAAAATTATATCTCGAATTTAAATAATATAATAAAGTTATAAATTAAATTTAATATATAAAAACTATTACTAATTATATTAATACTTAAACTAAATAATATTAAAAATAACTAAATTTAATAATTTATTTTAATAATTCAATTACAACATATGTAATGTATAAAACTAATTATTAATATTTTAAAAAAAATAAACTAAAAATAGAATTCTGTTTATTTAAGCGTATTTAAATATAATAAATTTAATATTTTTTTAAAATAAATAAAAAATTAAATCGTTATAAATTTAAATTATTTATGTTAATATTGATTTTATATAAAAACAATATAGTTTATATCACATAGATCCAATAATTAGCACGCACTTTTATCAGTATAACACAATAACATAAACATATCTTATTAAATAATATACATTAATAATGTTGTATATAAAATCCTTTAGTTTACAATCAAATAAATATTATTTCAACTATCTAATATTAATTAAACTAATATAACTCATAAAATATATAACTTACTAATAAAAAAAATAAAATACATATTTTATTATAGTATATTACTATATAATTAGTATTATTATGACAAACAATATCTAAAATTTATAGTATTAAAAAAAATTATAAATTTATAATTTTTGTAAATATTTTTAATAAGCAAATAAATATATATGAATTATATAAATTCATACTATAAAACCTATATTTCTATAAAATGATAGTAACGACAAAAAGAAAACTTATCGTAAATAAAATATCGTTATTCTCTTAGTCGTTATTTTAGTTTATTACAAAATTTATTTATTTTTTTTATTTATTAGCGATTTAACTATTAAACCTATATCAGTAAGATTATAAATAATTTTTACACCAGCTGATTTAAGTGATAAAATTTTTTCGTTAGCCGTTCCTTTCCCACCGGAGATAATCGCTCCTGCATGCCCCATCCTCTTACCTTTCGGTGCTGTAACACCAGCAATATAAGCAACAACTGGTTTTATTACATCTTTTTTAATATAATCCGCAGCTTCTTCTTCTGCATTACCACCTATTTCTCCAATCATAACTATTATTTCAGTTTGCTTATCCTCTTGAAATAATTTTAAAATATCTACAAAACTAGTACCTGAAATAGGATCACCACCTATCCCAACACAAGTTGATTGACCTAAACCAACGTCTGTGATTTGTTTAACTGCTTCATAAGTTAATGTTCCTGAACGAGATATTACACCAATTTTACCTGGAATATGAATATTTCCTGGCTGTATACCAATTTTACATTCACCTGGAGTAATAATCCCAGGGCAATTAGGTCCAATCATACAAATATTATTTTCATCTAATTTTGCTTTTATAATCAACATATCTAGTATTGGAATACCTTCAGTAATAGTAACAATTAACTTAATACCTGCATTAATTGCTTCTAAAATAGAATCCTTACAAAATTTAGCTGGAACATAAATAACAGAAACCGTCGCACCTGTTATCTTTACTGCTTCATGAACAGTATTAAATACTGGTAAACCTAAATGCAATGTACCACCTTTACCTGGTGTAACACCACCAACTATTTTAGTACCATAAAGAATAGCTTGTTCAGAATGAAATGTGCCCTGACTACCTGTAAAACCTTGGCAAATAACTTTAGTATTTTTATTAATTAAAATAGACATTATTTGCTCTCCATAGAAACTGATATTGCCTTTTTGGCAGCTTCAACTAAACTATTAGTTACAATAATATTTAAACCACTATTTGTTAATTTTTTAATACCAAAATCTGCATTATTACCTTCTAAGCGAACAACAACTGGAATATTTATATTAATTTTTTTAATTGCATCAACTATACCATTAGCAATTAAATCACATCTAACTATTCCACCGAATATATTAACAAAAATTACTTTAACATTTTTATCAGAAATAATAATTTTAAAAGCTTCAATTACACGATCTTTTGTTACACTACCACCAACATCTAAAAAATTAGCTGGTAAACCACCGTATAATTTAACAATATCCATCGTACCCATAGCTAAACCTGCACCATTGACCATACAACCTATATCACCATTTAATGAAACATAATTTAATTCATGTTTATTAGCCTGTGTTTCACGAACATCTTCTTGAGATCTATCATACATCTTATATAATTCTGGTTGACGATATAACGAATTTTTATCCACATCTAATTTACAATCCAAACAAATTAAATCATCTGACATGTTAATAACTAATGGATTTATCTCAGCTAATAAAAGATCACAATCAAAAAATAACTTCGCTAAAGCCATAAATATATTTGTAAACTGAATAACTTGTTTACCCATTAAACCCAACTTAAAAGCTAATTCTCTTCCTTGAAAAAACATCGGACCAGTTAACGGATCAATAATTACTTTATGAATTAACTCTGGAGTTTTTTTTGCAACTTCTTCAATCTCAATTCCGCCTTCTGTAGAAACCATAAAAACAACGCGATTATTACTACGATCAATAACAGCTCCAAAATAAAGTTCTTTAACAATATCAGTAGCTACTTCAACTAAAATTTTATTAATTAATTGACCAGACTCATCTGTTTGATATGTAACTAATTTTTTGCCTAACCATTTTTCAGCAAAAGTTTTAAGCTTATAAACATTATCAATAATTTTAACACCACCTGCTTTACCACGTCCTCCAGCATGTATTTGACATTTAATCACCCAAGGACCTTTATTATTTTTAGCAACCTCCATAATCTCATCAACTGTTGAACAAACATAACCTACTGGAACAGGTATCCCGTAACGATTAATTAATCTTTTTGCTTGGTACTCATGTAAATTCATAATATCCTATCCATAATTAAATCTAATAGGCATTTTGCCTCTTTTTAGTTTATTTATTTTAAACCAATGTATATTTTTTCAAATCTTAACTTTTTTGATATATTTATTCTAAACATCTAACAATAAACGTATTGGATCCTCTATCATTTCTTTAATAACAATTAAAAACCCTACAGATTCACGACCATCTATCAAACAATGATCATAAGATAATGCTAAATACATCATAGGAAGAATTTCTATTCTATTATTCACAACCATAGGACGATCTTTAATAGAATGCATGCCTAAAATTGCACTTTGCGGAGGATTTATAATCGGAGTAGACATCAAAGAACCAAATATACCACCATTAGTAATGGTAAAATTACCACCATTAAGATCATCAATATTTAATTTACTATCACGAGCTTTAATAGATAACTCTTTAATTTTTTTTTCAATATCAACAAAGCTAAAACTATCTGCTTTACGTAAAACAGGTGTCACCAAACCACGTGATGTTGAAACAGCAATACTAATATCAAAATAATTATGATAAACTATATCATCACAATCAATAGAAGCGTTTACTTCTGGATAACGTTTTAATGCTTCAATTACAGCTTTAACATAAAAAGACATAAAACCTAAACGAACACCATGACGTTTTTCAAACATTTCTCCATATTTGCTTCGCAACTCTTTAATTGGTAACATATTAACTTCATTAAAAGTAGTTAACATAGCAGTTGTGTTTTTAGCTTCTAACATACGTTCAGATATACGTTTACGAAGCCTAGTCATTACAACACGTTGTTCTTTAGATTGTAGTAAAGATTTTGTTGATTCAGTATTTTGCTCTAAAAACTCTGATTTACAGACAAGATCTTTATTATTTAAATATTTTTCGATATCTTCACGAGTTAATTTTCCTATAATACCAATTTTTTTTATATCTTCTTTAGATAAATTATATTCCGCAATAAGACGACGAGAAGATGGACTAAGAAGATCTTCATTTTTATGTTCTGAACATTTACTAATTTCAGAAATTATTTTCTGATTTTTTGTTATTTTTTTTGAAACATTTATGTCATCAATCAAAGAAACTCTACCTAACAATTGCTTTGATAAAACTATCGCGCCTTCTTTAGCAAATATTTCTAATATACCTGATTCAGGTGCAGGGACTTCTAATATAACTTTATCTGTTTCAATTTCAACCAAAATTTCATCACGATGAATATCATCACCTGTTTTTTTATGCCAAGTAACAACTGTAGCATCAGCAACAGATTCAGGGAGATCTGGAACTAGAATTTCTACACTACTCATTTTTTATCCTTTCAAGTTATTTAACATTAATGCATTGTTAACCAAGCTTTTTTGTTGTTCATTGTGTACTGATACGCAACCAACTGCTGGAGATGAAGAAGCTTCTCTACCTATATAACTTAAAGTTGCATTAACTGGTATTACATCACGAAGAACATTTTGACAATAAAACCATGCACCTTGATTTAAGGGCTCTTCTTGACACCAAACGAAATCCTTTATAGTGATAAATTGTATTAATATTTTTTTAATATCTTCATATGGAAAAGGATACAGTTGTTCTATACGTATGATAGAAATATCAGTTTTCATATTCTTACGACGTTGATCTAATAAATCATAATAAACTTTACCTGAACAAATAATAACACGTTTTATGCTTTTAAGATCTATATTATCTAATTCATCAATAACTGTTTTAAACATACCATCAGAAAGTTCTTCAATAGAAGACACAGCTAACGGATGACGTAATAAAGATTTTGGTGACATAACAATGAGAGGACGACGTATATTTTGCAATATTTGTCTACGCAACATGTGATAAAATTGTGCTGGGGTTGATGGTATACACACTTGCATATTTTTATCTGCACATAATTGCAAATAACGCTCTAAACGTGCAGATGAATGTTCAGGCCCTTGCCCTTCATAACCATGCGGCAATAACATAACTAAACCAGAATTACGTCCCCATTTTTGTTCACTAGAACTAATAAACTGATCAATAACAACTTGTGCACAATTAGAAAAATCACCAAATTGAGCTTCCCAGATAGTTAATACACGTGGATTAGTAATTGAATATCCATATTCGAAAGCCAATACAGCGTTCTCACTTAAAACAGAATCCCAAACATTAAAATCACCTTGATTAGAATGAATATTTTGTAACGGAACATAAATTAAACCATCCGTTTGATTATGAACAACAGCATGACGATGGAAAAATGTACCTCGACCAACATCTTCACCAGATAAACGAACAGAAATCCCATCATCAACTAACGTTGCATATGCTAACATTTCAGCAGCACCCCAATCAAAAAATTTTTCTTTTTTTGCCATTGCCATGCGATCTGTATAAATTTTTTCAACTCTAGATTGAGCAACAATTCCTTTAGGAATTATGCTTATTTTAATTGCTAAATTAATCAACCGTTTAATATCAAACGTTGATTTATAAGTTATATTAAAACTATTTATATACTTTTTCCATATGCAAGCATCATAGTCTAATTCACGAAATTCATTAACAACACAATTACCTAAATCTAATTTTTTTCGGTATAAATCAACTAAACTATCAACTTCATTTTTAGTAAAAATTTTATTTTTAATCAAATAATTAGCGTATATTTCTCTTGTTGTTTTATGTTGTTTAATTTTCTTATACATTATTGGTTGAGTTACATTCGGCTCATCTGCTTCATTATGTCCGTGACGACGATAACAAACTAAATCTATCATAATATCACTTTTAAATTTATTACGAAATTCAAGCGCTAAACGAGATACAAACACAACTGCTTCTGGATCATCCGCATTAACATGAAAAATAGGAGCTCGTATCATTTTTACTATATCTGTACAATACTCTGATGAGCGAGTATCTTTATAATTAGAAATAGTAAAACCTATTTGATTATTAATTACAATTCGTATAGCTCCACCAACTTTATATCCAGAAACTTGTGACATGTTCAATGTTTCTTGAACAACACCTTGACCAGTGATCGCTGAATCGCCATGAATAATAACAGGTAAAACAGAATTATTATTTTTTTGACGTGTAGAATCTAAACGTGCACGAACTGAACCAATAACTACTGGATTTACTATCTCAAGATGAGATGGATTAAACAGTAAAGATAAATGAATACGTGACCATTCTGTCTGAAAATCAGATGAAAATCCTTGATGATATTTCACATCACCTGAAATAGATTTATTATTATATTTACCTGCAAATTCATTAAATAATTCAGATGGATTTTTTCCTAAAATATTAACTAAAACATTTAATCTGCCACGATGAGCCATACCTAAAACAATTTCACTAATATCTTGTTTTCCTGCATATGAAATAATGTTTTTTAACATAGGTATTAAAACATCTCCACCTTCAAGAGAAAAACGTTTTGCTCCTGGAAATTTTGTTCCTAAATGACGCTCAAGACCCTCAGCTGCAGTTAAATCAATTAATAAATTACGTTTTTCATCTTCTGAAAAATATTCCAAAATATTAACAGATTCAAAATAATTTTGAATCCATTCTTTTTCTTCAGTTTTAATATGCATATATTCAACACCAATTGAACCGCAATAAATACGCTTCAAATTTTCATATATCTCACTAAATTTCATCATTCCTTTGTTAACAAATAATGAACTAACATCAAATATTTTATCAAAATCTTCTTTTTTAAAACCATAAAACTCTGGGGATAACTCTGGGTTTTTTTTACGCCTCCACAATTTCAACGGATCAATATCTGCGTTTTCGTGTCCGTAAAATCGAAATGCATTAATTAACTGCAATACTTTAATTTGTTTAGATTCAAAATCTTTATCATTATCAATGATGTAATTAGGAACAGAATTTCTTGTTATGAATTGAGAATTATCGTACATATCTGAATGAAGCTGATTATTATTATCTTGTGACTCTTTTAAAAGCTGTTTAAAAAATTTTTTCCAATCATCATCTATACAATTATGTTTGATTAAATAATCTTCATATAAATTTTTAATGTAAGATTGGTTGGATCCTGATAAAAAACTAGAATTTAACCATCTTTGCATTCTATTATGCATTTTATAACCCCTTTAATCTTTTAAAAAACTTTTTATTTAAAAAACTATAATTTTCAAGCAAATTTGCTTTATCCTTTATAAAACAATTTTGAATTATTTTATATATAATATTCTTTATACTTTTATTATACGTTTTTTACAAAACATTTTTTAAAGTTTAAAATAACATAAATTTATTAAACACATTATATTTTTTAT
Organism: Candidatus Providencia siddallii; assembly: GCA_001457715.1. Lineage (GTDB taxonomy): Bacteria > Pseudomonadota > Gammaproteobacteria > Enterobacterales > Enterobacteriaceae > Providencia_A > Providencia_A siddallii. The sequence continues at coordinate 272,704 of CVRF01000003.1, forward strand.
TTCAAAAAAAATAAATTACACACATAATTAATTCATATTTTATCTAATAGAATTAGATCATAATATATATTCTTTTTATAGTTATGTTAATTAATTTTGTTTGTTTAAATTTTAAACGTATATTAATATAATAAAATATTATTACATTAGTTTAAAAATTTATTTTTTAATTTTATAAAACGATTCAATAAATATTAAAAATAATAAGATAAAAATTAATCTTTTAATAAAATATATTTTTTATCAATTTAATATAAATAAATATTTTTATGATTTTATATGATTACTAAATTAACAACAAAAATTCAAATATAATTTTTTTAATTTTTATAAATATTTTCATTTACACAAACAATAATAAAATATTATATAATATAAAACTAATATTTATTAAATTAATAAATGCATACTTTACTTAAAAAACAAAGAGTTAATCAATTTTTTGTCTCTTTACTTTAAAAAACACTTTTTTATTTAAAGATTCTGTATATTTCAATTAAAATATATGAAATTTAATCATCTTAAAATAATAAATTAAATTTTATTATCAATAAATAATATAAATATTCTACAATAGCAACAAACTAAAATAATATATTCTTATCTTCAAAATATATTCGTTAATATAATATATTACTATATATATTTGAAATTTAATATATCAACTTAAAATAACACTTATTAAGAATATAATCGCTAATATTAAATTATTAATAATATACACTTATATTCTTTGTAATTCTCATTATATTATTATATCTTAATATTTTAACCAAAAAAAATAAAATTTTACTATACCAAAAATATTTATATTGAATTTAAGTAATTTATTACAAAATTAATATCATTATATAAAATCAATAAAAAATTAAATTTAATATTAACAATATATTAAATAGATGATAATAGATTACGCTAAATAATTAATAATATTTCTAATATTAAATTAAATTTTTTAATTAATAGTTATCAATAGGTGTATTATAGATGTTCGTATTTTAAAATACAAAAAATACTCTATACACGATCCTAATTTTTTCTACTGCTTCATGTTAATTAAAAATTACTTATATTAACAGTTAAAAATAATTATTTTTAGAAAAAGGATTACAAATTAAACATTAGGCAATTAAATCTTCCTATCTTAAAGTATGTTGTATTTTTTACAAAAAACATTAACACAAAAAAATACGATAAATTAAAAACAAAATTATTTATCATATCAATAAATTTTCATATTCTAAAAAACTTAAAACACATTCTTTCGTTTACTAAACGAAAGAATGTCTTTTTAAACCAGATAATTATACAAACCATAGATCGCATTTAAATTTTATTTTCTTATCATAAGCAAAAAACATATACTCTTACAATCAATACAGTAGATTATCTAGAATAAGTACTTTACTTATATAACAACAGAACATTATCTACTTATAATGATTCTTATAGAAAAATTAATGAAACATATTTACGTATATTTGAAATATATATATAAACAATTGATAATATAAAATTATTTATTAAACGTGTAAAAAATAAAAAACTTTTTCGATTAATAAACTTTGGACACCACATTAGAAATTGCAATTAAATTAAAAAACACAGCATTGAATGCTTCATATTTTATTTAAAAACTACATCGATTTTTATTATAAAATTATATTTAAAAAAAATTGGAATTCATATTTCTATATTACTGTTTTTATAAAATAACGTATCACAGGATAATTTACCAATTGAATGAAATGAAGAATAATAATATAAAAATTGTACAACCACATCAGTTATATACTAAATTTTATAAATCAAAATTTAACTCTAATTTAAGAATTAAATATATTTTTAAAATTAATTATAATTAATTTTATATATCTCAAAAATATTTTTCTTTTATCATAAAAAATACATTATAAAATTTTATGCTATATTATCTATATCAACAAATTCAACATCTAAATCATATTTATCAATTAACCATTCACTTAACTTTTTTATTCCATAACGTTCCGTTGCATGGTGCCCAGCACTATAAAAATGAATTTTCATCTCTCTTGCAATATGAACAGACTGCTCTGAAATTCCACCAGTTATAAATGCATCAACACCAAATCTTGCAGCTTCATATATGAAATCTTGACCATTTCCAGTACACCATGCTACTTTTTGAATTTTCCTTTCGTTATTACCAGTACAATATAAAATTTTACGATGTAATCGTGTTTCTAATCTAGTATTTAACATATCTGCTGTTATTGCTTCCTTAAAAAAACCATATGATATAAACTGGTTAATTTGTCCATAAACTTTTACACCTATAATATAGGAAAGTTGATTATTATTGCCTAATTCATAATGAACATCTAATGGAAGATGATAACTATAAAGATTAATATTATTTATTAATAATGTTCTTAATCTGATTTTTTTTATCCCATTGATTATAGAAGATTCATTTTTCCAAAAATATCCATGATGAACAATTATTGTATCTGCTTTTTTTTCTACAGCTATTTCAAGCAATACCTGACAAGCTGTCACTCCTGTAACAATCTTACTTATATTAAAACAGCCTTCAACCTGTAATCCATTTGGCGTATAATCTTGAAATTCATGTATTTTTAAAAGTCCATTAAGTATTTTTTCTAATTCTAGATTATTCATAATTCGACTTATCTTTAAATATTAAATATAAAATTTTAAATGAACTATAACATCTTATTCATTTTTTAAATTAATAAATAATATATAATTTATTAAACATATTAATGTTTATTTAACTAGTGTGCTATTTAAATTCTTAATTTTATATAACTTCAAATTACTTATTTTTTTTTATTTTCGACCAAGTATCACGTAAACCAACAATTTTATTAAAAACTAAATTATTTTTATTACTCAAACAACTATCTGCACAAAAATACCCCTCACGTTCAAATTGATACGGTGTTTCAGATTTTGCGTTACATAAACTTGGTTCAACAAACCCATTACAAATAACTAATGATTTTTTATTAACTGTTGATAAAAAATCCTTATTTATATCTGGATTAGGAACAGTAAATAAACGATCATATAAACGGATTTCTGCTGGCAAAGCATGTAATTTACTTACCCAATGAATAACACCTTTAACTCTACGACCATCCACAGGATTTTTATTCAAAGTATCTGGGTCATAACTACAATAAATTATTTTAACATCTCCTTTCTCATCTTTTTCTATATGTTCCGCTTTTATAATATAAGAATAACGCAAACGTACTTCTTTACCTATCATTAAACGATAATATTCTAAACATTCTGATTCACTAAAATCTGCACGATCAATATATATTTTATTACTAAAGGGGATATTACGAATACCTAACTCAGGTTTATTTGGATGATTTTTTGCTATTAAAATCTTTTCACAATCAGCCATATTTTCAATAACAAGAAGAACAGGATTAATCACAGCCATTACACGAAATGCTGATTCATTTAAATCAGAACGAATATAAAACTCTAATGTTGACAATTTAATATTACTATCTTGTTTTGTAACTCCTATATGATAACAAAAATTACGAATTGACGAAGAAGTGTAACCCCTACGACGTAATCCTGAAATAGTTAACATTCTAGGATCATCCCAACCTGTAACATAATTTTCAAATATTAATTTGTTTAATTTACGCTTCGATAAAACTGAATATTCAATGTTTAAACGCGAAAATTCATATTGAGAAGGTCTGGAATCAATTTTTATATTATCTAAAATCCAATTATATAAATGTTTATTATTTAAAAATTCTAACGTACATAATGAATGTGTAATCCCTTCTATAGCATCTGAAATACAATGTGCAAAATCATACATAGGATAAATACACCACTTATTACCTAATTGATGGTGTTTAACAAACTTAATTCTGTACAAAACAGGATCACGCATTATCATAAATGATGATGCCATATCAATTTTTGCACGTAAACACGCTTTACCCTCTTTAAACTCACCGGCACGCATTTTATGGAATAATAATAAATTATCTTTAACTGAACGTTTTCGATAAGGACTATCTCTTCCATGTTGCTTTAATGTTCCGCGATATTTACGGATTTCTTCTGAAGTCAGTTCATCGACATACGCTAAACCTTTTTTAATCAAATCAATAGCATGTTTGTATAATATATCAAAATAATCAGACGAATAACGAATATCTCCACACCATTTAAAACCTAACCATTCAATATCTTTCTTAATTGAATTTATATAATCAATGTTTTCTTTGACTGGATTAGTATCATCAAAACGTAAATTACATCTACCTTTATATTTATTTGCAATTCCAAAATTTAAACAAATAGATTTTGCATGTCCAATATGTAAATAGCCATTCGGCTCAGGTGGAAACCTGGTACGTATTAAAACATGTTTTCCATTTATTAAATCATTTTCTATTATTTGATAAATAAAATTTTTTTTATGTATATTTGTTTTATTCATTAAAATCATCCAAAAAAAAATAAAATTTATATAAAATAATAATTACATTAGTATACTATATATCAAAGATATAATAAAATTCGTTATTTTTTTTAAAATTTTATATAAAAAATTATAAATAATCAAAAATATTATTTTTAATTTTTTATTTTTTTTAGAATATCAAGATATTTATTGTTAAAAACAATATTTTATAATTATTATTAATATTATAATTTAAAAAATATAGATAAACTATTTAATTATAACATTAAACTATAAATTTATATATTCTTTAAATTTAAATAAATACAAATAACTGTTATTTTTTCATTTAATCGCTTTTAAAATTTAAAATTTATATAAATCCCAAAAATTAATAAATTATTAATTTCTAAAAAATATTTTATCACATAAAATGCTATATAAAATTAAAAATATCAATAACTTAAATAAATTAATATAAAACAAATATTTTATTTAGTAAAAAAACTAAAAAATATTTTAATGTTATCAAACTAGATAATTAGTTCATTTTTAAAACATTATCTATAATTAATTTTGTAACAAATATAAATTTAAAATAATAATATACATTAATAAATTTCACCAAAATTTATTTAATATAAAATATCAAAATTAAATAAAAAAAATAAATATAATATTATAATCCATATATACTTAATATTAAAAAATAATTTACGTTTTTTAAACGATTAGAATTTATTCATTTAATTAATTTTGTTAATAATTAATTTAACAAAAAATAAACAAAAACTTTTTTAAAAAAAATTACTACTTTATAATACAAAAATTTAAACTAATTTAATTAATTATGATATTTAAAATATAAAAAAATAATTAAACAATATTATTTTTTGAATTTTTTATAAACCTATAAATAAACTTCATAAAAAATTTTTTATACAAAAAATATGTTAATATTAATTTAATATAAAATTTATTTTTTAATAAATATATAAAATATATTGACTAAAAAAATATAATTATTAATAATATCAATTATCAATTTGAATCACACATAGGCTATGTAGCTCAGTGGTTAGAGCACAACACTCATAACGTTGGGGGCACCGGTTCAAATCCTGTCATAGCCACCATGTTTTAAGTTTCGCGGGAGTGGCGAAATTGGTAGACGCATCAGATTTAGATTCTGACGCCATTGGTGTGCGAGTTCAAATCTCGCCTCCCGCAATATTTTACCAATTTTGGGGTATAGCCAAGAGGTAAGGCACCAGGTTTTGATCCTGGCATCCCAGGTTCAAATCCTGGTGCCCCAGCAAAATAAACAATTTTCAACTGTTTAATAAATTTTGTAATCACTAATTAATACATAAACAATTTACTCAACTAAATATCTTAATATTTTTATTAATTTAAATATCAAAACATATTTGTTATTATAACAATAATATTCAAATTTCATATAAAATAAATATCTAAATTAATTTATTAACTTAACGTTACATAATAAACAAATTTTAAAAAATAAAATATAAATTTTTGATTTATTTTATTATTCATATAGCAAAACATATAATACAACAAAAAAGAATATATTTAATATATATTAATAAAATCTAATTTTTATTAAAATCAATAACTTTTATAAAAAACGATTTATTTTAATTCTAAACAATAAATTCGGAAAAATAAACATGTCAACAAAAAAGCTATATATTAAAACTTTTGGATGTCAAATGAATCAATATGATTCTTCTAAAATATATTCTATGTTAAAAAACACCCACGGATATAAGCTTACTGAAAATGAAGAAGAAGCTGACATATTAATATTAAATACTTGTTCTATTCGTAAAAAACCACAAGAAAAAGTCTTTCATCAGTTAGGACGCTGGAAAAAAATAAAAAAAATAAAACAAGATATAATTATATGTATAGGTGGCTGTGTGGCTTCTCAAGAAGGAGATTTTATACATCAGCGTGCTCCATATGTTAATATTATATTTGGTCCACAAACATTACATCGTTTACCAAAAATGATTGATGAAATTAAAAAAAAAGATAATTTTATTATTGATATCAGTTTTCCAGAACTTGAAAAGTTTAATAGTTTTCCAAAACCAGAAGCAAAAGGACCGACTGCTTCTATCTCTATTATAGAAGGATGCAATAAATATTGCACATTTTGTATTGTTCCTTATACACGTGGTGAAGAAATTAGTAGACCTTACAATGATATATTGTCTGAAATTACACAATTAGCAAAACAAGGGGTTCATGAAATAATTTTACTAGGACAAAATGTTAATGCTTACAAATGGATTTCACATAACAGAGATATATGTACATTTGCAAAACTATTGTGTCTTGTTGCCAACATTAAAGAAATCAAACGAATACGATTTACAACAAATAATCCAATTGAATTTACAGATGACATTATTAAAGTTTACAGTGATACGACTAAATTGGTTAATCACTTACATTTACCAATACAAAGTGGATCAAATAACATTTTAAAAAAAATGAAACGAGGGTATACTGTTTTAGAATATAAAAACATTATTCAAAAATTACGTAAAATAAGACCTGAAATTTTAATTAGTTCTGACTTTATCGTTGGGTTTCCAGGAGAAACAAACTATGATTTTAAAAAAACAATGTCAATAATTTCTGATATAGATTTTGACATGAGTTACAGTTTTATATATTCACAACGTCCAGGAACACCAGCAGCTTATTTTCATGATAATATACCTGAAAATGAAAAAAAACAGCGTTTAAATTTATTACAACAATTAATTAAAGAACAAACAATAAAACATAGTAAACGCATGTTAAATTCTATACAAAATATATTAGTTGAAAAAATATCAAATAAAAACACAAAAGAACTAATTGGACGTACAGAAAATAACCGTATTGTAAACTTTATAGGAACACAAGAAATGATTGGTAAGTTCATAGATGTAAAAATTATAAAATCTTTATCTAATTCTTTATATGGAAAAATTATTTATAAATAAAAAATAATTTTAATACAATACTAAATAAGTTTTTAAAACAATTTTACATTAATTATAAAATATTTATCTTTATTTTTTGCTAAAATAGTTTATTATAAATACTATAAATGATAATCCTTTAAAAAATAAATTATTTAACTTAATTTTATATTTATCAAAAATAATTGCCGCCAAATAAATTATATTAAATAATTATAAAAAATAAAATAAAAATGAACAAAATAATTCTTAATTTACAAATAGCATGTAAAATAAAAAAAGGTTTACCATCAAAAAAAAAATTAAAAATCTGGTTAAAAGCTGTCTTACCAAAATCTAAACTTAAAAATGAAATTACTATTAGAATAACAGACAAAACAGAATGTCATTATTTGAACCTTCTTTACAGTGGAAAGAACGCACCAACTAATGTGTTATCTTTTCCATTTAAAATACAATATAAAATTAAAACATGTTTATTAGGAGATTTGATTATTTGCCAACAAATAGTTGCACAAGAAGCATTTGAGCAAAAAAAAAAATATGAAGAACATTTAGCGCATATAATTGTTCACGGTTGCTTACATTTGTTAGGTTTTAACCATATAAAAAATAACGAAGCAAAAAAAATGGAAAGATTAGAAACTAAAATTATTACAGGATTAGGATACTCTGATCCATATATACTTATAGATTAAATTTATTCTGCATACATAAAATTTTTATGATAAAAATAATAAACCTTATCTTAAAATATAAACACAATCTTCTTTCTAACTAATTTAAGAAATATCATGAACGAAGATAACTCCTCGAGCAATAAAAAGATTAATATCAAAAAATATTTCTTTTTACTATTAAAAAAAATTTTTTATAAAAAACCTAAAAATCGTAACGATTTAATAAGATTAATTCGTAGTTATAAAGAAATTAATTTAATTGATCCTGATACATATGAAATGTTAGAAGGCGTAATGAACATCGCAGATCAAAGAGTACGTGACATTATGATTCCTCGTTCTCAAATTATTACTTTAAAACACAACCAAACACTTGATGAATGTTTAGATGTTATTATAGATTCAGCTCATTCTCGATTCCCTGTTATTAGTGAAGATAAAGATCATATCGAAGGAGTATTAATTGCTAAAGATTTATTACCATTCATGCATGCTAAAACTATTAATTTTGATATTAATAAAATATTACGTCAAGCAATTGTTATACCTGAAAGTAAAAAAGTAGATAGATTATTAAAAGAATTTCGTTCTCAAAATTATCATATGGCTATTATTATTGATGAATTTGGTGGAGTCTCTGGACTTGTGACTATTGAAGATATCTTAGAATTAATTGTAGGTGAAATTAATGACGAATACGATAATCAAAATAATATTAATATACGACAAATAAACAATTTTTCTTATTCAGTACATGCATTAACACAAATTGAAAATTTCAATAATATATTTGGAAGTAATTTAAGTAATAAAGAAGTTGATACAATTGGAGGCTTAGTAATGCAAGCTTTCGGTCATTTACCTGCTAAAAATGAAATTATTATGATTAATAATTATCAATTTAAAGTTGCTATTGTTGATAACCGCAAGATTATTTTATTACATGTAAAAATTACTAAAAATACTAAACTTCCTAAGTTATAATAGCAGACAAGCTTAATGAAATTGGCTTTCATTTATCAAAATAATTTAGCATGTGTATTTTTAAGTTTAATATCTGGCTCCATTGGAATATTGAGTTTTTCTCCTTTTGATTTTTGGCCTGCATCTATTTTTTCAATTTCACTTCTTAATCTATTGATTTTAAAAAAAAACATCAAACAATCATTCATTATATCTTTTGCATGGGGGCTTGGTTTTTTTGGAATAGGAATTAATTGGGTTTATATTAGCATAGCTATGTTTGGTGATATGATATGGATAATTAATATTTTTATTGTAATTCTATTAATCAGTTATCTTTCACTGTATCCAGGAATATTTGGATCTGCACTTTCATATTTTACTCCTAATACAAACACTTGGCGACTAATTTTTTTTGCTCCAGCATTATGGCAATTCATTGAATTTTTACGAAGTTTTATATTAACCGGATTCCCTTGGCTACAATTTGGTTATACTCAAATTAATGGACCATTAAAATCATTAGCACCTATATTTGGTGTTGAAATGATCACATTCTTTCTATTTAATATAAGCGGATTATTTCTTCTATCTATAATTCGCCGTAATATTTTTGTATTAATTTACACAATAATATTACTATTCGCTCAACCATTATTGGGTTATATTAAATGGATAAAACCAGTTAAAAACAACAAAATACAAGTAACTTTAGTACAAGGAAATATTCAACAATCAACAAAATGGGAAAGCAATTATTTAGAAGAAATTAAAAAAATTTATCTAACTCTTTCAAAACCATATATAGGTAAAAGCGCATTAATCATTTGGCCAGAATCTGCTATACCATCTGCAGAAATTAATAATCAATATTGGTTACAAAATATTAATAGAATTTTAAAAAATTCTAATACCAATTTAATAACAGGAATTATAGATTTAAGAAAGATAAATAAAAATTACAAATTATTTAATTCCATAATCGTGTTAGGAAATGATTTACATTATAGATATAACACAAAAAACAGATACGACAAATATCATTTAGTACCATTTGGAGAATATGTTCCTTTAGAAAAAATATTAAAACATATTTCACCATTTTTTAATTTACCTATACCTGGGTTCAACCGTGGTGATTATAAACAAAAACAATTAATAGTAGGAAATACACATATTTCTGCAGCTATTTGTTATGAGATTATTTTAGGTACACAAATTAGAGATAATTTCAAATCTAATAGTGAATACTTACTCGCTGTCTCTAATGACGCATGGTTTGGAAAAACAATTGGGCCTTGGCAGCACTTACAAATGGCTCGAATGAGATCACTAGAACTAGGTCGTCCGTTATTATATGCAACAAATAACGGAATTACGGCTATTGTACAAACTGATGGTTCAATCAAAAATATATTACCTCAATTTAAAGCAAGTGTTTTAACAACTGAAGTAACAACATCTAAAGGTGTTACTCCGTATGTTTTTTGGGGTAATATCCCAATGTGGATAACAGTTTTTCTTTTTGCTTTAATAGGTTTTATATTTAATCGTAGATAAAATCTATTAATAAGAAATAAAAATTGTTAAAATATTTTTTATAAAATTTTTAAAAAATAAAAAAATTAAATAGTTTTTTAAAATTAATTAAAACTATAAAAATACTGTATATATAATTACTATTATACATTAAATACAAAATTTAAATAATTTAGTACACTATTATTCAACAATATAAAACAAACTTAAGGTTTTAATGTTATGCAAGAAGAATATAATTCTAAAAATATAGAACCTAAAATACAAAGTTATTGGGAAAAAAATAAAATTTTTAAAGTTAATGAAGATAATAATAAAGAAAAATATTACTGCTTATCAATGATACCTTACCCATCTGGTAAATTACACATGGGACATGTTCGAAACTATACTATTGGTGATGTTATATCTCGTTATCAACGTATGTTAGGGAAAAACGTTCTTCAACCCATAGGTTGGGACGCATTTGGATTGCCAGCAGAAAATGCAGCTATAAAAAATAATACAAATCCATCAACTTGGACTTATTCAAATATTGAATATATGAAAAATCAATTAAAAATATTAGGGTTAAGTTATGATTGGGATCGAGAAATAACAACTTGTACACCAGAATATTACCATTGGGAACAATGGTTTTTCATCAAGTTATACGAAAAAAAATTAGCATATAAAAAAATATCATTAGTTAATTGGTGTCCACATGATTTAACCGTACTTGCTAATGAACAAGTAATTAATAATCGATGTTGGAACTGTAATACTACTGTAGAACACAAAGAAATTTCACAATGGTTTATAAAAATAACGTCATATGCAGAAGAATTGTTAAATGATCTTAACCTTCTTGAGGGTTGGCCTGAACAAGTTAAAAGAATGCAAAGAAATTGGATTGGACGCTCAGAAGGTGTTGAAATACAATTCAAAATTATGAATACAAATAAATATATAATCATATACACTAAATATTTAAATATATTAATGGGAGTAACATATATAATAATTGCTGCAGACAATCCTCTATCAAAAGAAGTGTCTGTCAATAATTACAAAATTATAGAGTTTATTAATAAATGCAAAAAAAATAAAAACACAGAAGCTGATATAGCAAAAATAAATAAAAATGGAATATCAACAGGTATGTATGTAATCCATCCTTTAACTAAAGAGAAATTACCAATTTGGATTGTTAATTTTATATCGATGAACTACAACAATGGAGTCGATATAGCAATACCAGCTCATAATCAAAGAGATTTAGAATTTGCTAAAAAATATAAACTCCCTATTAGGAAAGTTATTACATGTATTGAAAATAATAAAACTAATTTATTAGAAAAAACAATTACTAGAAAAAAAATTTTAATTAACTCAGGTGAGTTTAATGGATTAGATGACAAAAAAGCTTCTAATTTAATACTAAAAAAACTTATAACATTAGGTATTGGTAAATATAAAATTAAATATCGATTACGTGATTGGTGTGTTTCGCGACAACGTTTTTGGGGTGCACCTATTCCTATGGCAACAATAAAAAACGGAGATATAATACCTATCCCAGAAAATCAATTACCAGTACTTTTACCTGAAAATATAAAAAATAATCACATATGGAAACAAATAAGCATCAATAATAAGGAAGCGATACGAGAAACAGATACTTTTGATACTTTTATTGAATCATCATGGTATTACGCAAGATATGCTTGTCCAAACTATAATCAAGCAATGCTTAACACAACAGCTACAAATTATTGGTTACCAGTAGATCAATATATAGGCGGTGTAGAACACGCGACTATGCATTTAATGTATTTTCGTTTTTTTCATAAATTAATGCGTGATGCAGGTATCATAAAATTTAACGAACCAGTTAAACGATTACTGTGTCAAGGTATGGTGCTTTCTAACGCTTTTTATTATATCGGTAATAATGGACAACGTGTTTGGGTTTCTAAAGAAAATACTTTTATAGAACGTGATAATAAAAATAATATTATTAAAGCTATAGATAATAATGGAAATGAATTAATCTACGCTGGAATGATTAAAATGTCTAAATCAAAAAACAACGGAGTAAATCCAGAGACAATAATAAAAAAATACGGAGCAGATACATTACGTTTATCTATAATGTTTGCTGCTCCACCGGAGTCAAGTCTTGAGTGGCATGAATCCAACATTGAAGGTGCTAATAGATTTATTCATAAAATATGGCGATTAGTTTATAATCATTTACAAAAAAAACCAACACATATTTTAAATCTTAATAATTTAACATTAGAACAAAAAAAATTACGATATTTTTTACATAAAACAATCTCCAAAGTTACTGATGATATAGGACGTAGATATGCATTTAATACAGCAATTGCAGAAATTATGAAATTCACAAATAAATTATCACTTGCACCACAGAATACAGATCAAGATCGCGGGTTAATTCAAGAATCTTTAGAAGCAATTATTTTAATGCTGTCACCAATTATTCCGCATGTATGTTTTAAATTATGGCGTATTTTAGGTCATAAAAAAGATATTGACTTTGCAAAATGGCCAACAGTTGATAACAAAGCTATAATTTGTAATAGTAAATTAATTATAGTTCAAGTAAATGGTAAAACTAGAGGATGTATTAAAATCAATGCAAACTTAAATAAAACTTCTGTTTTCGAAATAGCAAAAAAAGAATATAATATCGCAAAACATATTAATAAAGGTATTATTTCTAATATAATTTATATACCTGATAAAATATTAAATATTATTATTAATTAAATTTATTTATATAATCTGGAGATTTAATGCTTCGTATAATAATTTTATTATTACTTACATTAAATATTACAAGTTGCGGTTTTAATTTCCAAAATAAATATCAATATAATAACATAAAAACATTACAAATAATTTCAAATAAACAAATAAATTATTTTATAAAGTTTCTTATTGAAGAAATTAAATTAAATAATATTAAATTAATAAATACAAATAATGATAATAAAACACCAATTTTAAAAATAATCAACTTTTATGAAGATACACAAACTTTATCAATTTTTCAAAATGGAAAAGCAGCAGAAAAACAATTATCATTTATTGTTAAAGCAGAACTATTAATGTGTAATAATAAAAGTTATTTATTAAATATTAAAATTGATCGAACTTTTTTTGATAACCCATTAGAAGCATTGGCAAAAGACTCTGAAAAAGATATTATACTTCAAGAAATGCAAGAACAAGCAGCGTATAAATTAATACAAAATTTACTTATCACATATTCATCTGAATTTAAAAAAATAAAATTTAACACATAAAAAATAATTAGAAAAATGATTTATATTAACTATGAACAATTAATTTCTTCACTAAAAAAAACACTAAAAAATTTCTACATAATCTGTAGTGAAGAATATCTCTTTATTCAAGATAGCATTGATAATATTCGTAATACTGCAAAACTAGAAGGATTCAAAGAACATTCAACTTTTTTTATTGAAAAAAATACTGATTGGAACATAATATTATCGCTTTGTAATACATTTAGTCTTTTTTCTCATAAAAAAACACTTACATTAATATTTCATAAAAATAATTTAAACTCACTTTTATATGAAAAAATTAATCAATTAATAAAAATGATTCACCAAAAATTGATATTAATTTTATGTTGTAATAAAATAATTAAATTTAAAAAAAATAATATTTTATTTAAATCAATAATAAACAAAAATTGTATTTATGTAAATTGTCTTATACCAGAATATAAATATCTACCACAATTGGTTAATAAAATAGCTTATAATATGAAACTTTCACTAGAAAAAGAAGCATGTCAATTACTTTGTTATTGTTATGAAGGAAATTTACTAGAACTTAAACAAGTATTAGAGCTATTAACTATAATTTATCCTTACGGTAAATTAACTTACTCCTGTATAAAAACCATAATAAATGATTCATCATATTTTACATCATACAATCTTATTAATGCTATATTAAAAGGTAATTCTTACCGAGCATATCATATATTAAAAAAATTAGAACAAGAAAACGTTGATCCATTAATATTATTACGTAATATTCAAAAAGAATTAATATTACTTTTAACGTTTAAACGTCAATTATCATATACATCATTGAAATCTTTATTCGATGAACAAAAAATATGGCAACGACACCGTTTTCTATTAAAAATAGCATCACAACGAATAAGTTTAGATCAACTACAATATATTTTTATGCTTTTAACAAAAATAGAACTTAATATAAAAAAAAATATCACTAATTTTATATGGCTTGAACTTCAGTCATTATCTGTGTTAATATGCAAAAATAATTATAAAAAAGATTTTTATTCATGTTTTTTAACATAAAAAATGATATTGATTAATAATCACCAAAAAATACTTGTATTTTTTGGTGGGACATTTGACCCAATACATTATGGACATATACATCTACTTGAATCTTTAGCTAAACAAATAAAACTAAAAAAAATTTTTTTATTACCAAATAATATACCTCCACATAAAAAACAACCAATAGCAAACCCTAACCAACGACTAGAAATGATTAAATTAGCTATTCAAGCTAAACCATTATTTGAAATAAATACACAAGAATTTGAAAAAAACACAATATCATATACCATAGATACAATAAAATCATTAAGATATCAATTTGGAAAACACCAACCAATAGCATTTGTTTTAGGACAGGATGCTTTACTTTCAATTAATACATGGAATAATTGGGATAAATTATTAGAAAATTGCCATTTAGTAGTTTGTCCACGTTTTGGTTATACAAGAAACTTTTACACAAAAAAAATACAATTATGGTTACTAAAACACAAAACAAACGATTTTAATCAATTAAAAATATATCCAAATGGATATATTTTTTTAGTTCAAACTAAATTAAAAAATATCTCAGGAACGAAAATCAGACAAAAACTTACTTCTGGTGAATCATGTGTTAAATTAATTCCTAAAACAGTTATCAACTATATTAAACAACAAAAACTTTATTTAAAATAATTTTTTATAACTACTTTTATTACAAAAAAAATATCTTTAGATTAAATAAATATTAAATTTACTAAAAATTTCAACAGAATTAAACTAAATAACTTAATAAATTACTATTTGTTATCATAACTTATTTTTTTATATCTTATTGCAATTTTTCTTTAAAAAACTTATATAAGAATTTATTTTATAATTAACGTTTTTTATAAAAAAAAATTAAAATATTAAAAAACAATAATATGATGAAAAAATACCGATACTCATTTAGAGATTATACCGCTGAATCAACTTTATTTATTCGTCGGACATTTATTGCATTTATAGTTATAGTTATTTTAATCTCAATTATTATCATCAATTTATATAGATTACAAATAGTACACCATGAAGAATATAAAACTCGATCAAATGATAACAGAATAAAATTAGTCCCTATTTCACCAAGCAGAGGTATTATCTATGATAGGATGGGAAGACAGCTAGCACTAAATAATACTTTTTATCAACTTGAAATAATCCCTGAAAAAATAGAAAACCTACAAAAAACATTTAATAATCTACGAGATATTGTTGATTTAACAAATGAAGATATTATTAATTTTGAAAAAGAACGTAAACGATCTCGTAAGTTTACATCTATTTCTTTAAAAAACCAATTAAGTGAAGTGCAAGTTGCACATTTTGCTGTAAATCAACATCGTTTTCCAGGACTTGAAATAAAAAGTTACCAACGGCGTTTATATCCTTATGGTTCTGCTTTAACACACGTAATTGGTTATGTTGCGAAAATTAATGATAAAGATATTGACCGTCTTGATAAAGAAGATCTGTTATCAAACTACTCTGCTAGCCGTGATATTGGTAAATTAGGAATAGAACGATATTATGAAAATATTTTACACGGTAAAACAGGATATGAAGAAGTAGAAGTGAATAATCGCGGACGGATAATACGTCAACTTCATGAGCAATCACCACAAGCAGGTCGTGATATATATTTAACTATTGATTTAGAATTACAAATTTATATTGAAAAAATTTTAACAACCAGCCGTGCTGCTGTAATTGTAACAGATCCACGTAATGGAGAAATCTTAGCATTAGTATCAAATCCAAGTTATGACCCTAATCAGTTTGTAACTGGTATTTCAAGTAAAGATTATCAATCATTATTACATAATTCCGACAAGCCGCTAATAAATAGAGCAACACAAGGGTTATATCCACCAGCTTCAACTATTAAACCATTTATTTCAGTAGCAGCTTTAAGTGAAAAAGTGATTACACCAAATACTTTTATTTTTGATCCAGGATGGTGGCAGCTCCCAGGATCAGAAAAACGCTATCGTGATTGGAAGCGATGGGGACATGGTAAACTAAATATAGTAAAATCAATTATTGAATCTTCTGACACCTTTTTTTATCAAATTGCTTACGATATGGGAATTGATAGATTATCAGAATGGATGACAAATTTTGGTTTTGGTGAATACACTGGTATTGATATCACTGAAGAACGAACTGGAATCATGCCAACACGTGAGTGGAAACAAAAAAGATATAAAAAACCTTGGTACCAAGGAGACACAATACCTATTGGTATTGGACAGGGTTATTGGACAGCAACCCCTATACAAATATCCAATGCATTAATGATGCTAATTAATAATGGATATATAAAAACACCACATTTATTATATAGCACCAAATTAGGTGATCTTATTACTTTTTATAAAGATAAAAAAACAAAACAAATTAATGGTGTAAATTCTAATTTTTGGGATATTGTAAAACAAGGAATGTATGGAGTAGCAAATGCTACTAATGGAACTGGAAAACATAATTTTTTTGGTACTACATATAAAGTAGCTGCAAAATCTGGTACAGCACAAGTATTTAGTTATGACAGTTATAACGCGAATAAAGTAGCTGAACATTTAAGAGATCATAAATTAATGATTGCGTATGCTCCTTATGAAAAACCATCTATAGCAATTGCTATTATTCTAGAAAATGGAGGGGTTGGTTTATCTGTAGGAGATCTTGTACGTCAAATTTTTGATTTTATATTACTTCATAATAACAAAAACAATTTAAAATAACCCCTGTAAATCCAGGATACTATAATATAAACAATAAATATTATGACAGACAATAAGAAAAAAAAATCATTATTTACTCGTCTGCATATTGATATACCAATGTTATTAATTATTATTACTATACTTATATATAGCATTTTAATTATGTGGAGTGCATGCGGGCAAGATTTTGATAAAATAGAGAAAAAATTTGGACAAATTACCACTGGTTTTATTGCTATGCTTATAATGGCACAAATTCCTCCTAGGGTATATGAAAATCTTGCTATTCATTTGTTTATTTTTTGTATAATTTTATTAATTCTTGCGGATATTTTTGGAGAAGTAACTAAAGGAGCTCAAAGATGGTTAGATTTAGGATTTATTCGTTTTCAACCTTCAGAAATTGCAAAAATTGCAGTACCTTTAATGGTTGCTCGTTTTATGAACCGAGATCTGTGTCCACCATCTTTTAAAAATACATTAATTGCTTTATCACTAATAACAATTCCTACATTATTAGTTGCAATTCAACCAGATTTAGGAACGTCAATACTTATTGCTGCTTCTGGTTTATTTGTTTTATTTTTTGCAGGTATGAGTTGGAAATTAATTACTGCAGCAATAATAATTCTAGCATCTTTTATTCCTATTCTTTGGTTTTTTTTAATGCATGATTACCAACGAGACAGAATTATGATGTTATTAAATCCAGAATCTGATCCATTAGGAGCTGGGTATCATATTATCCAATCTAAAATCGCAATAGGTTCAGGTGGTTTAATTGGAAAAGGATGGTTACAAGGAACTCAATCACAACTTGAATTTCTTCCTGAAAGACACACAGATTTTATCTTTGCTGTTTTAGCTGAAGAATTAGGGTTAATTGGTGTCTTAATACTCCTAATGTTATATATATTTCTAATTATTAGAGGATTATATATAGCAACTAATGCACAAAACACTTTTGGTAAAGTTATTGTAGGTGGTTTAATTTTAATATTTTTTATTTATTTATTTGTAAATATTGGAATGGTTAGCGGGATTTTACCTGTAGTTGGGGTTCCTTTGCCTTTAGTTAGTTACGGTGGATCTGCTCTTATTGTGTTAATGTCAGGATTCGGTATAATAATGTCAATACATACACATAGAAGATTTTTATCTAAAAGTTTATAATATTTAATTATAAATTAAATATAAAAATTTAACATTTTTAATAAACATATTTATATATTTTATATTATTATTTATAATAAAAAATTAAAATCATTTATATCATTAAAAATATTATTTATATTTTATATATCATAATTTTATAAATTAAAATTAATATATATTTTATTAAAAATATTTAAAAATTAATATTAATTAACAATGATAAATATATAATAAAAAATATCTTAATATTCTATATTAGAATATATTTAAATTATAAAATTTTATTTTTAAAAAAATTTTAATAATTAATTAATATCAAATTATTAATCAAAATAGTAAATTATAAAATATAATACTATTGCAATAAATAATTATTTAATTATTATAAATCTATATAAATTAACAATATATAATATATTTAATTATATATATTTATTATTAATACATATAATAATAATTAATTTAAACTTTAATTAAATATTTTGATTTTAAAAATAAAACTTACAAAATATATTACTTTAATATATTATATATGATTAAATATCATATAAACTCAATTTATTTATACTAATATATAAATCATAAATTTTCATTTTTTATTGGACGCTCAAATAAATCTCGTACTGCATCTAATATTTTTTTTTTACAATACAAAATTTTATAAATTTGTTCTGTAATCGGCATTTCAATATTGTTATTTTTTGCAAGTTGATACACTTCTTTAGTATTTTTATAGCCTTCTACAACTTGTCCTATTTTTTTTTCTGCTTCAGTAGCAGGTATACCTATTCCTAACATTAAACCAAAACGTCTATTTCTAGATTGATTATTTGTACAGCTTAATACTAAATCACCTATCCCAGACATTCCTATAAATGATGATAAATCAGCTCCTAAAGCAATACCAAGACGACTCATTTCAGCTAATCCACGAGTAATTAAAGCAGCACGAGCGTTTGCTCCAAAACCCATTCCATCTGAAATACCAGAACCTATAGCTATTACGTTTTTAACAGCGCCGCCAAGTTGTATACCAATCATATCAGAATTCTTATAAACACGAAAATTTTTACAACAATAAAATATTTCCTGCAGATCATTACAAAATTTATCATTATTTGATGCAATAGAAATAGCAGTCGGCATCCCTTTCGCTAATTCTATCGCAAAAGTTGGACCTGATAAAACAGCAAGAGGAACTTTATTCCCTAATATTTCACAAGCTACTTCTTGCAATAAACGCCCTGTATCTTTTTCTAACCCTTTTGTTGCCCAAATAACACGTGAATCTTTTCTTAAATAAGGTTTAATATCTTTTAATACATCTCCAAAAACATTACTAGGAATAACAAGCAAAATATTTTTACTCATATTAACAGCAATTTCTAAATCACTTTCAAGTAATAAATTTTTTGGAAATAAGATATTAGGCAAAAAAGTTTGATTACTCCTATCTTTTTCTAATTTACGTATACATGATGGATTACGTCCCCATAACAATACTTTGTGTTTATTACGAGCTAATGTAATAGCTAAAGCAGTACCATAAGAACCAGCGCCAATTATTGTTATTGAAAAACTCTTCATGAATAATCCTGTATTTCTTAATTTCTACATGTTATTTATTTTTTTCTTATAAATGTATTAAAATCAGCATTAAAATAAAAATCACTTAGTATAAATTTAATTATAAAAACTACAATAAATAATTAAAATAATAATTATTTTACAAATAAACAAAAACAAAATACATTAAAAATCAGATTTTAAATAATCAATTGTTCAACATAATCTCTATTTAAATAAAAATATTATTTTTTGCTATATACCATTTACAAAAAAATATTTTTATATATGATTATTAATATTGCTATAAAAATATTTTTTATAATATTTAATTATAAAAAACTCAAATCTAATTTTTAATTACTATTCCACAAATATATTTTTTATATATTTATTATTTTAATAACTATAAAATAATATTGATTCAAACAATTAACAAAAAATTTTATTTATAAAAATGATATTAATTTTATCTATAAAATAAATATATTATATATAATATATTTATTTTTTAAAAATACATAAAAATGATTTTTATGTATTTAGATGCCTAAACCAAAAAAAATATTAATACGTAAAATAACAATTACTTATATATTGATTATTAATTATAATAGTTTAAGAAAGATATAAAATTATAATATTTAAAATTTTTTAAATAATTTTAAAATTAATTACTTAAATTATTATATATATTTCTATTTATAGAATAAATATTCTATAAATAGAAATATATATAATAATTTTATATTTTTATTAAAACAAATAAAATTTAATAGATTTAACCAAAAAATTTAAATTTTTAAAATAAAATTAATTTTAAAAAATAATTAAAATATAAATATTTTAATATTATTAATAAATTAAATAAATAAAATTTTTAATTAAAAATAACAAAAATATGTAATCAATACATATTTTTTAAAAAATATTAATAAAATTATTTTTAACTAATCCCATTTTAATATAACTTTTCCTGATAAACCTGAACTCATTACATCAAATCCTTTTTGAAAATCATCGATAAAAAATTCATGTGTAATTACTTTAGACAAATCAACACCTAATTGAATTAAAGCAGACACTTTATACCAAGTTTCAAACATTCTTCGTCCATATAAACATTTTATTGAAATTCCTTTAAATATCGCTTGATTCCAATCCATTAAAACAGATGATTTAGGAATTCCAAGTGATGCTATACATCCACCGTGACTAATATGATTTAACATCATTTTAAATGCTTCAGAAGAACCTGAAACCTCAAGCACAACACCAAACCCATCTTTTAATCCTAATCTATCAATTAGATTTAAAATATTTTCACACGAAACATTAATTGTTTCTGAAATACCGTTTTTTTTTGCTAATTCAAGTCGATAATTATTAATATCCGCAATAACAACATTCCTTGCCCCAACACGTCTACAAACTATAGCAGACATAATCCCAATAGGACCAGCTCCTAAAATCAACACATCCTCTCCTGTTAAATCAAAAGAAAGTGCTGCATTAACTGCGTTACCAAAAGGATCAAAAATCGTTGCTATTTCGTCTGAAATATTTTCAGGTATTTTAAATACATTAAAAGCAGGAATCACCAAAAATTCAGCAAAACAACCAGGTCTATTAATACCGACGCTTATAGTATTCTTACAAAGATTAAAACGACCAGCTCTACAATTACGACAATTCCAACAAATTATATGTCCCTCTCCGGAAACACGATCACCAATTTTATAGTTTTTAACTTCATCTCCAATTTCAACAATCTCTCCAACATATTCATGACCAATAACAATTGGAACAGAAATAGTTTTTTGAGCCCATTCATCCCAATTATAAATATGTATATCTGTACCACATATTGCTGTCTTTGAGATTTTAATCATTACATCATTACGCCCAACTTTAGGTTTAGGCGATTTAGTCATCCATATACCAGGTTTTGATTTTAATTTAGATAAAACTTTCATAAATAACCTTTTAGTTAATAATTTTAAGTTTTTTACCAATTTTAGTAAATACATCAACAATTTTTATAATTTGACTTTCAGTATGTAAAACAGATATTTGTGTACGAATCCGTGGTTTATCTTTTGTTACAACTGGATAAAAAAAACCTACAACATAAATTCCTTCTTTAAATGATTCATCAACAAACTTTCTAACAAGATAAGAATCTCTTAATATTATAGGTATAATTGCATGGTTAGCTCCGGATAA
This sequence comes from Candidatus Providencia siddallii, assembly GCA_001457715.1. GTDB lineage: Bacteria > Pseudomonadota > Gammaproteobacteria > Enterobacterales > Enterobacteriaceae > Providencia_A > Providencia_A siddallii. The sequence goes on from CVRF01000003.1 coordinate 295,411, forward strand.
AGTAAACCCAGCTAATAGAAGCTTTTCTTTAAAAAAATTGCTTTTATATAATAATTTTTTACGTAAATCATCACGTTCTATAACAATATCAAGTGCCTTTATAGAAGCACTTGCAATTGCTGGTGTTAATGAGTTTGAAAATAAATAAGGACGAGAATTTTGACGTAATAATTCAATTACACTTCTTCTTGCAGCTACATAACCACCTGATGCACCTCCAATAGCTTTACCTAAAGTTCCAGTAATAATATCAATTTTTCCCATAACATTACAGAATTCATGGCTACCTCTACCTTTTTCACCAATGATACCTACAGCATGAGAGTCATCAACCATAACTAAAGCCTTATATTCATTTGCCAACTTACAAATACCTTGTAGATTTGCTATTAAACCATCCATAGAAGTAACACCGTCTACAGCAATTATAATATAACGAGTTCCAGATAACCTTGCTTCATTTAATTTTTCTTTTAAAGAATCCATATTATTATTAATAAATCGATAACATTTAGCTTTACATAAACGAATTCCATCAATTATCGATGCATGATTTAGCGAATCTGAAATAATAGAATCTTCAGCTCCAAATAATGGTTCAAATAATCCAGTATTTGCATCAAAACAAGAAGAATAAAGAATTGCATCCTCCATCCCTAAAAAATCTGCTAATTTGTTCTCAAGTAATTTATGACTTATTTGTGTTCCACAAATAAAACGTACTGATGCCATACCAAAACCGTAATTATCCATTGCATCTTTTGCAGATGCAATTAAAGATTTATCATTAGCTAATCCTAAATAATTATTAGAACATAAATTAATAACATGTTGCCCATTGTTAGTTATAATATCAGAACCTTGTGGTGTAACAATAATACACTCTTTCTTAAATAAACAATTATTTTTAATTTTCTCTAAATTATTTTCAATATTTTGATAGAATTGATATAACATAATCTTTCCTAATTATATATTTAATAAAATTATCGCTATAAAAACTAAAATTTTAATAAATTCAATTTAACTAAATAATAATTATAAAAAAATATTTTATATTTATAAAATAAAAAATATTTTTACTTTTATTTACTTTAAACATATTTATATAATATGTTTATTATATATAATATATTTGATTTAAAATGATATATCAATTAAAAAATATATTTTAAATTATTTTATTAATAAATATAAATATATTAATATATTTATAAATATAAGATATTGCAAGCATTAATGTTTTAGATAAGTTAAACACAAAATTTTTAATGTAAAAACAAAATAACTAAGCCTGTTATAATCTATATTTTAACAAATCGCTATTAATATAATTAATATAATTATATTATATTAATATATAGTAATATATTATATAATAAAGTTAATTTTTAAACTTTTTAAGGATTATTTATAAAATGATAGTAGTTACTGGAGGAGCTGGTTTTATTGGTAGTAATATTGTTAAAGCTTTAAATTCAATAGGTCGTACAGATATTTTAGTTGTAGATAATTTAAAAGATGGAACCAAATTCATTAATTTAGCTAATTTATGTATTAGTGATTATTTAAGCAAAGAAGATTTTATTACCAAAATTATCACAAATAATTATTTTTTTGATATAGATGTAATATTTCACGAAGGAGCTTGTTCATTAACAACAGAGTGGAATGGAAAATACATAATGAGTAATAATTATGAATATTCTAAAATATTAGTTCTATATTGTGTTAAGCATAAAATTCCATTTTTATATGCTTCATCAGCTTCTGTGTATGGCAAACGTAACTATAATTTTATTGAAGAACGAGAATTCGAAAAACCATTAAATATATACAGTTTTTCTAAATTTCAATTCGATCAATATATACGCAATATTATTTTTTTAAAAAATAACTCACAAGTATGTGGACTACGTTATTTTAACGTTTATGGACCAAATGAAAAACATAAAAAAAATATGTCTAGTATTATTTACCAATTTAACGAGCAAATTAATAAAGAAAACAAACAAAAATTATTTAAAGGCAGTAATGAATTCTATCGAGATTTTATTTATATTGATGATATCATTAATATAAATTTATGGTTTTGGGAAAAAAATATTTCTGGAATTTTTAATTGCGGTACTGGTTGTTCAGTATCTTTTAAAGATATTGCTGACACAATCGCAAATTTTTATAAAAATAAAAACACAGATATTGAATATATAGATTTTCCTAAAAAATTAACAGAATACTATCAAAATTTTACACAAGCTGATTTAACAAAATTACGAAATGCTGGATATAAAAAAAAATTTAAAAATATTACAGAAGGTATTACAGAATATTTGAATATATTAAATAACACATAATTATTCTTTATTAAAAATAACTAATTAATATATCACTCAATTTTATAATTGAATAATGAAGATTTTACTAATAAAAACATCATCAATAGGAGATATTTTACATTCTTTCCCAGCATTAACAGATGCAAAACAAGTTATTCCAAATATAAAATTTGACTGGGTAATAGAAGAAAATTTTTCTCAAATCCCATTTTGGCATAAAGCAGTAAATCGTATAATTACAACAGGAATAAGAAGATGGCGTAAAAATTGGTTTTCTAAACAAACAAAAATAGAACGAACATTATTTATTCAAAAATTACAATCGGAAAATTATAATGCTATTATAGATGCACAAGGATTATTTAAAAGTGCGTTTTTTATAACTCGTCTAGCAAGAGGTTGTAAACATGGATATAATTACTACAGTATACGTGAAAGGTTTGCAAGTTTTTTTTATGATCAAAAATATTTTATTAGTAAACAACAACATGCAATAGAAAGAATTCGTCAATTATTCGCTAAAAGCATTGGATATCAATATCAACCAACTAAAGCTCAGTATGATATAAATCATATTTTTTTTCAATCAGTCACTAAAAATATATATCCTTATATTATTTTTTTACATTCAACAACGAGAACCAATAAACATTGGCCTGAATTTCGTTGGAAAGAATTAATCTCTAAAATAATTAAAATAAAAATTAAAATAAAATTGCCTTGGGTTACTAATTCAGAACAACAAAGAGCATTACGATTAGCAAATAATTTTAATTTTATAGAAGTTTTACCAAAATTAACATTAACAGAAATAGGTAAAGAAATTATTAACGCAAAAGCAATAGTATCTGTAGATACAGGGTTAAGTCATTTAGCTTCAGCATTAAATAAACCAAATATTACACTTTATGGACCAACAAAACCAGATTTAATTGGTAGATATGGAGAAAAACAATATTTTATAAAATCAACAAATAATAAAATGATAAACATTAAAAGTGATGATGTTTATCAACAACTAATTAAATATATATAACAAAAATAAATTATAAAAATTAACACATATATTGAATGTTTTACATATTATACATTCTCTAAAAAATATTTAATTTTAAAATAAAATATTTTATAAAACTACATCAATAATTTAAACAATCTTTATTTTTTAAACTACCAGTTAAAACACAACAATACTTGTATAAATATTATTTTATCAAAATTTTAATACAAATTTGCTGTTAAATATAAATCCATTAATTTATGTTTTACAACAGATATGGATGTAATAGCTTTAATATTTTAGAAGACACACCTTGATTCTCATGTAAAACTTTAGCAGCACATTTTCCGTGATGCACACGTAAAGATTTATTGGATAATAAATTAATCATAATATTAAGCATCGATTTCCAATCTTTTACTAAAATTAACCCATCGTATTTTATTAATTTTTCACAAATATTTTTAAAATTATATATATATGGACCCATTATTATTGGTAATGAATGTGCCGCGGGTTCAAGAGGATTATGACCACCTATTTTAACTAAACTTCCACCAACAAAAGCAATATCTGCGATTCCATATAACAACATTAATTCATTAATCGAATCTCCGATTAAAACATGAATATCAGCAGTTGGTATTTTATTAGTGCTACGTAAAACAAATTTTAACATTTTTTTTTGTGTTAATTCTTTAACTTTATCAAAACGATCTGGATTACGAGGAACAAGGATTAATAATAAATCAGGAAAATTTTCTAATAATTTTTTATAAATATCTAAAATAATTATCTCTTCTCCTTCATGAGTACTAGCCGCAATCCACACATGTCGAGAAGAAGCTAATTGATTTCGCAATTTAATACTTGAAGTAATTAATTCGTTAGTAATTGAAATATCAAATTTCACATTTTCTACTATTCTTAATTTAACAGGATTAAACCCTAATCGAACAAAGCGCTCCCCATCTTCTTTAGACTGAGCAAAAATCATTGTTATTTTATATAATATATATTTTATAAAAATACTTATTTTTTGATATTTAGCTAAAGAATGCTCAGATAAACGAGCATTAATTATTATTATTGGTATTTTCTTTTGATATAATTGATTAATCATGTTTGGCCAAATTTCTTTTTCCACAAAAATAACTAATTTAGGATTAAGTAAATTAATAAAACGCCGCATTGAACACTGCAAATCATAAGGTAAATAGACATGATTTACATGACTTCCAAAAATAGAAAATACTAATTTTGATGATGATAATGTACTAGTAGTAATAGTAATAGGTAATAAAGGATAACAATCACGAAGTAACCGTACTAAATAAACAATAGCAAATGTTTCACCAATAGAAACAGAATGTATCAAAACTCCTTTAGAAACAACTTTTCCAAAACAAAATCCATAACGTTCTTTTATTCGCTTAAGATAATCAGGTGATCTATAAGCACGTAATAACAACCTAAACCAAATAAATGGTTGAATAATATAAAAAATTAATTGATACAAAAACATTAATAACATTATTTTATTTATTGAAATTATATTTATTAAATACTATTAAACTTTTTTTACAAATTAGATTTTATAACAAATAATATTAACTATTAATACAAAATATTGATATAATAACTTTAACAGTAAAATATAAATGTTATTTTAATGAACAAAAGCATTTATCCGGGAACATTTGACCCAATACATTACGGACATCTAGATATTTTATCTAGAGCATCTGCTATTTTTACACAAGTTATAATGGCTGTTTCAAACAATCGATACAAAAAAACAATGTTTACAATTGATGAACGAATTGAACTAGCTAAAAAAACTACAATTCACTTAAAAAATATAAAAGTTATAAGCTTTTCTAATTTAACAGCTACATTAGCTAAACAACAAAAAACTAATATTCTAATACGCGGAGTACGTTCAATTATTGATTTTGAATACGAAAAACAAATTGCTAATATAAATCACTCCATATCTCCTAAACTAGAAACATTATTTTTAATATCACAACAAAATTTATCTTTTATTTCTTCATCATTAATTAAAAATATAGCATTATATAATGGTGATATTTCAACTTTTTTACCAAAAGTTGTTCATAAAGCTATTTTAAAAAAAATTAAAAATATTTGATTTTTTTATATATTAATTTTTAATATAAATTTATTAAAAATTTTAATTTAAAATATTACAATTTAAATCTAAATAATAAAATTTAATTTCATAAAATTATTTAATTTTTTCTTCTTTATATACAACATACTTACGTATAATTGGATCAAATTTTTTTAATTGCAATTTTTCTGTTATATTACGTTTATTTTTTGTGGTAGTATAATAATGACCAGTTTCTCCGGAAGAAACTAGTTTAATTTTTTCACGAGCACTCTTAGACATTTTAAATTCCTATGTAATAAAATTAGATAAAACTGAATCAATACCTTTTTTATCAATTACCCTCATTCCTTTAGCAGATACACGTAATTTTATAAAACATTTTTTAGAATCAACCCAAAAACGATGATAATGTAAATTAGGCAAAAAACGACGTTTAGTTGCATTTAATGCGTGAGAACGATTATTCCCACTCATTGGTTTTATACCAGTTATTCTACAAACACGTGACATATTTTTTCTCCAAAATTATATATTTATTATAAATATTTTTTATTTCCAAAAAAAATATTTAACATTATTCATGTAAACATGATTTAATCATCAGTATAAGATTTTTATCTTCTCAAAAAACTTTTATCTAAAAATTAAATTATAATAAAGTTATTTATAATATAACATATTAATTAAAAATATCAATTTTACTTAAAAATTTATTTATTTTTTATAGATATAAAAAAAATATTATTATATAATTGATATCAATTTAAAGAATAAATAAAAAATAATAATGACAACACAAACTAACCACTCATTATTAAAAAAACATATTTTACTTGGTATTAGTGGTAGCATTGCTGCATATAAAATCCCAGAATTAATTCGTCTTTTACGGAAAAAAGGTGCAGCTGTTCGCGTTATAATCACAAATACAGCGAAAAAATTTATTACTCCACTAACGTTACAAACAATATCTGGTAATACTGTTATAAGTAATTTAATAGATAATTCATCAAGTGATGAAATAAATCATATTAGCTTGGCTAAATGGGCTGATATAATCATTTTAGCACCAGCAACAGCAGACCTAATAGCTAGACTTGCTGCTGGAATAGCAAATGATTTTATTACAACTGTATGCCTTGCATCCACGTCTCCTGTTGCTGTAGCACCAACAATGAACAACCAAATGTATCATGCTACCGTTACACAAGATAACTTAAAAAAATTAAAAAATCGTAAATATATTATTTGGGGACCAACATATGGAATCCAAGCATGTAATTCTATCGGATTAGGTAGAATGATAGAACCATTAATAATGGTAGATTTAATAAATAATTATTTTAATTCTAAAAAAGATTTCAAAAATATTAAAATTTTAATTACAGCAGGCCCAACACGTGAAAACATAGATCCAATACGTTTTATTAGTAATTATAGTTCTGGATATATGGGATTCGCAATAGCAAAAGAAGCAATTAAACGTGGAGCAGAAGTTACATTAATCACAGGACCAGTTTATCTAAAAACACCATTTGGGGCTAATCGAATTAATATTACTAATTGTATGGATATGCATAAACAAGTACATAAAATAATTAATAAACAAAATATATTTATTGGTTGTGCTGCAGTATCTGATTATCGATCTAAAACTATCTATAAACATAAAATAAAAAAAGAAAAAAATGAAATCAATATTTTTTTAATAAAAAATCCAGATATTATCTCAACTGTAGCTAATTTAAAAAAAAATCGTCCATACGTTGTAGGATTTGCAGCTGAAAGTGAAAATATAAAAAAATACGCATATGAAAAATTAAAACAAAAAAAACTGGATTTAATTTGTGCAAATGATATATCCATTCCTAATAATGGATTTAATTCCAAAAACAATAAATTATATTTATTTGATAAAAACAAAAGTATACAATTACCATATTGTGACAAAAATGAATTAAGCCATTATTTACTTAATGAAATAATTAAACGTTATGAAAAAAATTGATTTAAAAATTCTTGATGAATTCATCGGGAAAAAGATACCATTACCTAATTATTTTACAACCGGTTCAGCTGGTTTAGATTTATATGCTTGCATAAATAAATCAATTAATTTAAAATCAAATCAAACAGAATTAATCCCTACTGGGATCTCGATCCATATAAATGATAAACAACTAGCAGCAATAATTTTACCTAGATCAGGATTAGGCCATAATAATGGTATAATTTTAGGGAATTCAATTGGGCTAATTGATTCTGATTATCAAGGCCAATTAATGATATCATTATGGAACCGAAGTAAAAAACAATTTACAATAAATCCAGGATCACGTGTAGCTCAATTAGTTTTTATCAATATAATTCAAATAGAATTCAATATTGTTAATAACTTTGAAACAACAAAACGAGGAATTAAAGGATTTGGGCATTCAGGTTTTTAACAAATTATATATATATACAATATTTTTCACGATATTCATTTAATGCAATTAAGTGTTTTTCCATTCCTTTTGAATTAGATAAATAAACAATTAAATCATTTATTGTTACAATAGAGTACACTTTACAATAATCTCGTTCTATTTCTTTCGTTGCAGAAATTTCTCCTTTTCCTTTCTCTTGGCGATCAAAACAAATTAACGCACCACTTATTTTAACATTTTGCTGATTAATGATTTTAATGGATTCACGAATAGATGTTCCTGCTGTAATTACATCATCTACAATCACAACATGACCCTTCAATGGTGATCCAATCAAAACTCCGCATTCACCGTATTTTTTTATATTTTTACGATTAAAACAATATGAAATATTAATCCCATATTGCTGTTTTAAAGCAATAACCATAGCGGTAACTATCGGTATACCTTTATAAGCAAGACCTAAAATAACATCATATTTTATTAAACTATCTAATAAAAGTTGTGCATAAAAACTCCCAATAAGCAATAAATCACTACCAGTGTTAAATAAACCAGAATTTAAAAAATACGGGCTTTTACGACCAGATTTTAATATAAAATCCCCAAATTTTAATACCTGTTTTTTTAAAGCAAAATTAATAAAATCATACTGATAATCTTTCATTAGTTTCTTCAATAAATTAATAAAAAATGAGATTTAAAACTAAATTTTAATTTTTAAAATATTTTATATAAAGTTGACAAGCAATAATGACAAATATTACTACAAAAAATTCTAAACATATATAGTATTAAAATACTTTAAATATTTAATCAAAATTAATACATATCCAAAATAAATCTAAATAGAAAATTTATAAAATAATTTATTATATAAAATTTATTTATTATAAATAAATTAATTTTTTTAAAATTTTAACTTAAATTTAATAGTATTATTATATTTTAAATTAAAAATAAATGCTATAAATTTAATTTAAAATGCACATTTTACCAAATACTATATTAGTAGTAATTATTAATTATATTTTTTATGTATTTTATATAAACTAATACTTTTTATAAATTAATATTTATTAATACTATATATTAATTTTATAAATATTATATTAATATATTTAATATAAACAAAACAAAAAAAATAATACACATACCAATTAAAATTTAAAACAAAAATTTAATATTTAATTAAATTAATATTAAATAAAATACTTATATATTTTATACAAAAACATTGTAAACAAGAAAATAATAAAATAAATAATATTTAATAATATCATATATTTATAAAATATATATTTTAAATCTATTTATTTTTAAAAGACGTATTTTATAATAAAAAATTTTAATATTTAAAATAGTATCATTCTAAAAAATATTAAATTATTTAATTTTATTATAACATTAATTGTTATATCATAATATTTTATATCAAAAATTACTTTCTATATTTAAATAAAGATAACATAATAACTAAATAACAAATTAGTATACTAATTATTAGATATTAAACCAAAAAAAATATATATCAACAGTTCGATATATATTAAATAAATCAATTTTCGAATAAATATACAATTTACTAAAAAAATAATATATGCATAATTAAATACATTTAAAAAATAACTTAATTAATCATACTTTATAAAATTCATAAAAAACCGAGATGTATTTTTTTTATTTGTTTTTAAAACATAAAGACTTTTAGTAATGTAAACTATCACTTATACAATTTATGATAAATATAAATTTTTAATAATTTATATCTTTACGAAAAATTTTAAAAATTATTGTTAATATAATAGTATTTTTTACAAAAAAAATATAAAAATATTATTTAAAGAATGATTTTTCATAAAAACAACATAAATATCACTACTATTTATATTTTTTATAAAAAAATTTTAATTTAATATTAAATTATTTTAAAATCAAATTTATTGATATGCAATAAAAATATATTATACAAAATATAAGCGTAAATTTACCTTATATTTTTATAAAAATTTCTAATAATATTAGTGAAATTGAATAATAAAACAATTAGATTAACCGTTTAAAAAACTTTTTTAAATAAAAAATAAATACATACATTAATGAAAAATAAATTTGCAAAATATAATTTAAATGATTATATAATATAAATTATTTTTTTATCAAAATCTATTTTTTTTAAATTTTAAATTAAAACTTTTAAAGAAAAATGTTAGCATTATTTAGAATCACGATTCTGATAATTATCATTCCAATGATACATATTATCGGGTGTATATATTGTTTGTGTAAACCTCGAAATCCAAATAACACAATGATATTCGGAAGAATATTTGGAATGTTATCAATTCTTTTTGGCGTTAAAATTTTAAAAAAAATATCAACTGAATGCAAAGATTATTATTCCACTATTTATATTAGCAACCATCAAAATATTTATGATATGATTACAATATCTAATGCTATACAACCGAAAACTATTACTATTGGTAAAAAAAATTTACTTTTAATACCTTTTTTTGGTTTTTTATATTGGATTACAGGAAATATTTTAATAGATCGATCTAATAAATCTAAATCACATAATGTAATTAAAAAAATCATTAACAAAATTAAAAAACAAAACATTTCTGTTTGGATATTCCCAGAAGGAACTAGGAGTCGCGGAAGAGGAATTATGCCTTTTAAAACAGGAGCATTTTACACAGCCATTATAGCCAAAATACCAATCACACCTATTTGTATGTCAACAATACAAAATAAAATAAAATTAAATCGATGGAATAATGGTCATGTTATTATTGAAATACTAAAACCCATAAATACTTTTAATTACACTAAAAAAGATATTCATAAACTAACAAATATCTGTTATCTTTTAATAAAAGATAAAGTATCTAAATTAGATAAAGAAGTTACAGAATTAGATAAAAATAACAATTAGTTTAAAATACATTTATATCATACAATAAATATAATAAATAAATTTTATTTATAATACATTATTTTATGTTTCAATATTAAATATTCTTTTTTATATAAATCATCAAATTTTATTTTTTGTATATTTGAACACTATAAAAATATTAATAATATAATATTATTTTAAATAATTAATTATTTAAATAATTTTTTATAAAAAACTACATAATTTTTTGATAATTTTTCCATTTTTCTACACTTTTAACACGTTGTTTATTTAGTTCTTCATTAATTTTAGATCCACGAAACCCATAATTAACAATCTTTTTTACATTTACAGTTTGTGCTGCATTGAAAGCTTGACGCAAATATTCTCCTTGAGGGTATATTTTAATGATATTATCATATCCATCACAAGCATCAGCTTCACTTATAATACTTAATTGCTCAACACGCCATAATTTACGCCAAGCGTCTAATTTACCAAAAAAATTAATTATTTCTGAAGAAGTTAACATGTTAATTGTATGAATTACATCATGAAAACGTGATACAATACATGCAAAATTACATATATTTTTTGGTGTTTTAATTCTTTTACAAAATTTTTTAATTATAAAAACACCGTTTTCACCATGCTTAGGGTGATTAGGTAATTCTTCTTTCGGTGTTAAAACTTTTCCGAAGTCATGACATAAAGCTGCAAAACGAACATTAATATCATTTGTTAATCTTGAAACAACTTGCATTACAGTCAATGTATGTATACCAGTATCAATTTCTGAATTCATTTTTTCTATAGATGGAATCCCAAATAAATTATTAACCTCAGGAAAAAGAACAGCAAGAGCACCACATTTACGCAAAACATTTAAAAAAATCTCTGGATAATCAGATTTTAATGCTTTTTTAGTTTCCAACCATATTCTCTCGGAGCTTAAATAAGATAACTCATTTGAATTACTCATAAACTGCATTAACAACATAGTTTCAGGCGCAATTGTAAAACCTTTTTTATAAAAACGTGCCGCAAATCGCGCAACTCGAAGTATTCTTAATGAATCTTCAATAAAAGCAGAAGATACGTGACGTAAAATTCGATTATTAATATCAAAAAATCCGTGATAAGGATCTATCAATTTACCTGCTTCATCTTTTGCAATTGCATTAATAGTAAGATCACGACGTAATAAATCTTCTTCTATAGTTACATCTGGAGAACTATAACAGCTAAATCCAGTATAACCTAAACCAGTTTTTCGCTCTGTTCTTGCTAAAGAATATTCATCATGGGTTTTTGGATGAATAAAAACTGGAAAATCATTTCCAACTTGTCGAAACCCTTTCGCTAACATTTTTTCAGGTGTTGAACCAACAACAACAAAATCTCTATCTGAAACCGGCAAACCAAGAAGTTGATCACGCACTGCTCCACCAACTAAATATATTTTCATAACATAAAATACACTATAAAAATAAAATAAAATAATTAATTGTATAGATATAAATAAAATTATTTGTTTTAAAATATTAAAAAATATAATAATATTATTTATTTCTTTATTTTTAGATAATAAAACAAACTAATATGCAATACAATATATAATATATATAATTAAAAATATATATTTTAAATATGAATACTATTTTTTAAATAAAATATTTTATGTTTCAAGTTATATTATTAAAAATTTATTTTTTCAAAAACATTATATTTATTACAAATAGATCTTTATATTTTTTTTTACAAAAAAATAATATTTTTATATACAACTTTTTTTAAAATACTTTAAATTGATATAATAATTATAAATTATAAATAATATTTTTATACTATATATTTATATTGAAATAAATATAATATTTTTAAAATTCTATTAGTTAATATATTTTAATTAAATAGCTTTAAAAAATAAAAAATATAATCATTATCTAATTAAATAAAACGAACATAATTTGTTATTACATGCATTAAATAAATATAAAAATCAATATTTAGTAATATTAAAAAATTAATAATTTATTTATAAAAATTTTTTATATATAAATTATTATTTTTGTTCTTTTTTAATAAACAAACTAAAAGTTATATTTAAAAAACTAATTCTTTTTTAAATATTAAATCCAATCTAATAAATTGAAACCGAAATAATAAACGTAATTTTCTGTTAAAATCTTCTCCTAAAATCACGAATTTTATATATTAAAATATTTTTTACACAAAATTTTTTATTTTTTAAATTGAAATTTTATTACATAATTAATTTAAATCAATCAAATTGATAATTAAATTATATTTTAATTTATTAAAAATAATAAATTTTATATTATTTAAATAATCTTATATAATATTTTATTATGTTAAAAATATAAATCAATACTAATAAAATTATAAATAATATTTATTATTATATTATATATTTTATAAAAATTATAATTTAATATTAACACATTTTTTTTAAAAAACTATTTTAAATTAATAATTTATAGTAATATATTAATTAGAATAATTAAATAACTAAAATATATTATTAATATTCAATACTAATTTAGTAATCATTTAAAATGATTACTAAAAATAAATATTCAAAAACTTAATATTTAAAATTAAATTGCTTGAATTTTTGATACCATGAAATAATATACATAAAATTAATTAATTTTATTTTAAAAAATATAATACTAATGATAAAAAGAATTCCTAATTATAAACAAGCAGATATACTTGTTGTAGGTGATATTATGCTGGACCGTTATTGGCATGGTTCTGTAAACAAAATTTCACCAGAAGCACCAGTTCCTATTGTTTCAATCAATACAACTGAAGAACGACCTGGAGGAGCAGCAAACGTTGCAATGAATATCGCTTCGTTAGGTGCTTGCTCTCGTCTCATAGGCTTTACTGGTGAAGATAACGATGCAAATATATTAATTAAACTTTTAAAACAGGTTAATGTTCACTGTGAATTAATATCTATACCAACACATAATACAATAAATAAAATGCGGATTTTATCAAAAAATCAACAACTTATTCGTATTGATTTTGAAGAAAACTTTAATAATATTGATACTCAACCAATAATAGAACGCATCAAAAAAGCACTACCACATATTAATGCATTAGTTTTATCAGATTATTCAAAAGGAACATTATCTCAAATAGATAAGATAATTAGACTAGCTAATAAAGCTGATATACCTGTATTAATTGACCCTAAAAAAAATAATTTTGAAAGCTATCGTGGAGCTACAATATTAACACCAAATTTAACAGAATTCGAAGCTATTGTTGGCTCTTGTAAGAATAATAAAGATACAGAAAAAAAGGGAATTGAGTTACTTAATTATTTAAAATTAAAAGGATTATTAATTACACGTTCAGAACAAGGGATGATACTAATAACCCGTAATGAATCCCCTATACATTTATCAGCTCAAGCTAAAAAAGTATTTGATGTAACAGGAGCTGGTGATACAGTTGTTGGCATATTAGCAGCTTCTATAGCATCAGGCTGTTCAATACATGAAGCATGTATATTAGCGAATGCTGCTGCTGGTATAGTTGTTGGAAAACTTGGTGCATCTACTGTAACCAAAATAGAATTAAAAAATACAATATATAATTATAAAAATTATAATTTTGGAATTATGAATGAAAATCAATTAAAAAAAGCAGTGGTTAACGCTAAATTACATGGTGAACGTATAGTTATGACTAACGGTTGTTTTGATATTTTACATGCCGGACATATTTCTTATCTTACAAACGCACGAAAGTTAGGAGATAGATTAATTGTTGCGGTTAATAGCGATGAATCAGTGCGTCGTTTAAAAGGAGGTTCTCGACCTATAAATCCACTTAACCAACGAATGAACATACTTATAGCATTGAATGTTATAGATTGGGTTATAGCATTTGATGATGATACACCAGAACGATTAATTGTAAAAATTTTACCTGATATTCTTGTAAAAGGCGGTGATTACAAAAAAGAAGAAATTTCAGGAAGCACAGAAGTATTGAATGCTGGTGGTGAAGTTAAAATACTTAATTTCATAGAAAACATTTCAACAACAAATACAATTAAAAAAATTATAAAATCAAATTAAGATGTATAACTAAAGATAAAATCTTTAATTTTATTACAATTTTTTTATTAATTATTACGTAAATTAAATAATAAATATAAAACTAAATTTTTAAAATTATATAAAAATAAAATTTAAAATAATTAAAACTAAAATTATATTTTTTTATTGATAAAATGTAACTTTTATATTAGTATAAATATATATAATATTACTTATATATTTTTTATAAACATTTTTTTTAAAATTTATATTTTATACTTAAGTAATCTTAATAATTAAAAATAGGATTAATCATGTTTAATTCGTTACTTTCAGAATTTGGTAATTCATATGAACGTATTGAAAACGCTATAGACGCTTTACATAAAAATAAAGGTGTACTCATCCTAGATGATGAAGAGCGTGAAAATGAAGGTGATATAATTTTTGCCGCAGAAACAATGACTGTCGAACAAATGGCTTTTACTATTAATTATAGTAGTGGTATTGTTTGCCTGTGCATTACAGAAGAACGTCGAAAACAATTGAATCTACCAATGATGGTAGAAAATAACACTAACCAAAATAAAACAGCTTTCACAGTAACAATTGAAGCAGCAAAAGGAGTTACAACTGGTGTATCTGCATCAGATCGTATAACAACTATTAATGCAGCAATTGCTGATAATGCTATTCCATCCGATATCAATAGACCTGGACATGTTTTCCCGCTATTAGGACAAAAAAATGGTGTATTAACTAGACGTGGGCATACTGAAGCATCTATTGATTTAATGATATTATCTGGTTTTAAACCAATGGCTGTATTATGTGAACTAATAAATGATGATGGATCAATGGCAAGAACTTTAGATGTTATAAAATTTTCAAAAAAACATAATATGACTATCATGACAATCGATGACTTAGTTAAATATCGATTAAAAATAAATAACAAAATTGATTTTTATAATACTATTTAAAATTTGTTTATTTACAAATAAAAACACAATATTTTTAATAAATAAAATATTTTTAATACTTTTATACCAAATATAATTTTTTAAACTAAATTAATTTAATTCATAATTAATATGTATTTATTTTTTATATTTATTTTCTAGTTTAGAATTAATACATATTCTATATATGTAAAACAATTATAATTATTTATTAAATGTTAAAAACATAAATTAATAATTTTTTTAATTATTTTTTTTAACTATATTAAATACCCAATTTAAATAATTAAATTCTACTTTATTAGGAATTATGCTTATAATTTCAGGAATTTCATAAGAATGATTTTTTTTTATCTCCTCAAATACATTTGATTGATTTTCATTAATTGTTTTAATTAATAACAATGTTTCTTTAGTTTCCTCAATTCTATCTTTCCATAAATAAATAGATTCTATTTTTGGAAAAATAGAAATACACGCAGCAAAACGATTAATTAATAAAGATTTTGAAATTAAAACAGCCTCTTCATAACTTTTAGTAACACAAATAATTAAACATAATTTGTGACTATCTTTAGGTTTAAATTCTTTCAATATCATTTTATTTTTTCATTATTTTATAATAATAAATAACATTTATAATGTTTAATTGAATTATTTATTTTTAATTATTAAAATATACATTATATTAATGTATAATCATTATATAATATATTAAAATATCTAATCAATTAATTTTTATTAGAATTATATAATACTTTAATATAAATAACTAAATTTTATTTTATTTAATAAAATTAGCATTTAATATAAATTTAACTAAATTACTAATTAAAATTTAAAACTATATTAATTTAAAATTATTTTTTTAAAAACAAAGATTTACTTTTTATTTTCTGTATATAAAATCTATTCATAAATAATTTTTTAAAAACATTATTATGTTATATACATATAAATCTAATCGCTTTCTTAAAAAGAAAATATTATATATTTTATCTATAATAATATTATTTTTTTCAAAATTTTCTTTTTCTACTATAAACCAAAATTCAAATACAAATACAATAATCTATACAAATAATACAGAAAAAATAATAAATTATAAAAATAATTTATTTATACCATTACAGTTCACACAAAATATAACTAATAAAAAATATATTTCTGATAAATTACTTTTATCACCTACTTTAGATAAAATAAATAAAAAAAATATAGATTTCGAAGCAAAAATCGCACAAAATCTTCTTCAAATTGGGTATATATTATCCAATAAAAATAAAAACAAAAACATAATAAATCACGCGAAACATTTAATTAATCAACATATAACAAATTCGTTAAACCAATACGGTAAAACTAAAATACAATTAGATACAAATAAAATTCAAAATATAGATTTTTTATTACCTATCTTAGATAAAACAAATAATATATTATTTACTCAATTAGGCTTCAGAAAAACAAAAGATCGTAATATAACAAATATTGGTATAGGATATCGAAAATATAAAAACAACTTGATATGGGGTGTTAACACTTTTTACGACTACGATATAATTGGACGAAATTCTAGAATAGGTATTGGTTATGAATTATGGCTTGATTATTTAAAATTTACTAATAATGGATATTTTAATTTAACTAATTGGCATCAATCAAACCTACATGATATGAAAGATTATAACGAACGCCCAGCTAAAGGTTTTGATTTTATCGCAGAAGGATATTTACCTAGTTATAAACAATTTACAGCTTTTGCGAAATATGAACATTATTTTTATAAAAAAATAAATGAAAATTATTATTCATATAATGGTTTTAAACCAAGACGTTCAATACTAGGTATTAGTTATACCCCTATTCCTTTGATAACATTAAAAGGAGAAACATCTAATTCAAAAACTAAAAACAACCTCCTAAATTTAGAAATAAATTATAGATTTGGTTTACAGTTAAGTAAACAATTAAACCCTAATAATATAGATATTATACGAAATTTATTTATTAATAAATACGATTTTATAGATCGTAATTACACAATAGCTATGGAATATCAAAAACAAGAATTATTAGTTATCTCATTACCAAACTTTATAACAACAGAAAACTATCGAATTTTACCTATATCAGCAACAATTCATAAATCTAAATATAAATTAAAAGATATTTTTTGGTCTTCACCGGAATTAACGGCTAAAGGGGTAAAAATCGAAAAAATATCATTAAACAGTATTAATTTAATTTTACCAAAATTTCCTTTACAAGAAAATACAACTGAAACTAAAAAATATCGCCTATCTGCAATTGCAATTGACGATGAAAATAATCAATCTAATACTGCAATTACATGGATACATATAAAACAACCACAAAAAATGATAAAATCATTAATATTATCACCAAATATAATATTACCGGCAAATAATAAAAATTATTATACAGCAACAATTGTAACTCAAAATGAAAAAGGAGAAGCGTTAGTAAACCAGGATGTAACATTTACAATTACAGATTTTATTGACAATACTAAAATAATACTAAATAACTTAAAAAATGAAACTAGAGAATCAATATCTGCAGTAACAGATATAAACGGAAAAGCCTTAATAAAAATAAAAAGCGAAATTCCAGGAGAAGGTACTTTAACAGCAAGTATTAAAAACGAAAGTTTTTATACTAAAAAATTAAAATTTAAAAAACTTATAAACAAAGATTATATATTAAAATTATCATTAATTCAAAATAAAGCAATAGCTAATGGAAAAGAAAAAAATATTGTTATAGCAACAGTAAAAGATAAATATGAAAATCCAATAAAAAATATACTTTTAAATATTAGCGCAACAAATGGAGCATTAATTACACAAACATCTCAAACAACCAATGATAATGGTCAAATTACTATACAATTTACAAATACTAATATTGGTGAATCTATTTTAACAATAAGAAGCATAGAAAATACAAAAAGTATATCAACACAATTTATATCTAATAGCAACGAAGTAAAAATTAGTTCAATAAAATTACTTGATAAATATACAAATAAAGTAGCAAATAATACAAATACTTTTACTTATATGGTAACAGTAGTTGATAATAATGGTAAGGCAGCAGCAAATGAAGTTATTATTCCATTTGTAAATAAAGAAAATATTTCAATAAAATCGAATAATACAACCAATAATAACGGACAAACAATACTTACTTTAAGTAATTCTACAAAAGAAGTTAAAGATATTATTGTTAGTGCACAATTAAAAACATCTTCAATTATAACAATCGCAGATAAAATAGTTTCATTTAACTTATCAAATATAAAAGGATTTGTAACAAATGCTATAAATGATACACCATTAAATAAAGTTAAAATTAATATATATTCACATAATGAAATTTTATTAGATACAATCTACACAGATCACAATGGGTTTTTTAAGATTAAATTATGTGTTGGTAATTATACATTAAAGTTTTTCTTAAAAGGATATATTGATTTAAACAGAAATATTACAGTAAGTGATGATTCTGAAATGAATTTCCCAATGTCTCCAATCCTTGGAAATTACTCTGGAAGAATAACTCTAAACTGGGATAAAAAACCAAATGATCTAGATGCTCATCTTTATGTTCCAATTAAAAATAACAGCGATAGAATTGAAGTCTTCTTTGATCAAAAAGAACCATATATGGCAAACGCAACTTTAGATATCGATAAACAACATCTTCCAGGAGTAGAAACTATTTCGTTATTAAAATTTAATAATGGAAAATATTTATATTTTGTCCATAATTGTGATAATTCCCCAAGTGATGGAAATTTGGAAGCAAATGTTACAATAAATTTAAATGACGGTCAAACTAAAACATTTACACCACCTGCTTTACCTATTAAAGCAAGAGAATGTTGGATAGTTTTTGAATTAGACACAAGATCAGATATTAGTATAATAAATACAATTAATTTAATTTCAATATGCCCGTAAATGATTAAATAATATTAATTATCTTATTTTTATTTTTATATAAAATATTTCATTAAAAACAATTTTTATTTAAAACACGATTAAACATTAACTTTAATCTTATAAAGATTACAAAATATTTATTTTTTTTAAAAAAATAAATATTTTTATTTACAAATAAAATAGCAAAATGTTTAATTACATATTAAACTAAATATTCTATAAATAAATAATACTTTTATAATATAAAAAATTATTTCCCAACACAAAAACTAGAAAAAATAGTATTTAATAAATCATCAGACGTAAATTCACCAGTAATTTTATTTAATTCATTTTGAGCTAATCGCAATTCCTCTGCTAATAATTCAAATGAACTGTTAATATTTAATTGCTCATAACAACGCGATAAATAATTAGCAGCAGAATTAAGCGCTTCCAAATGACGTCGTCTTGCTAAAAATAAACCTTCAGTATTAGTATTTAATCCTATTATTTCCCTGAGATGATTATATAACAAATCAATACCTACTCTTTCACGAATAGACATAAATATTATTGAATAATTTTTATTTTTAATAAATTTAACTTCTTCTTTAGTGATATCAATTTTATTACGTATTATAGTTATAGGAATAGTATTTGGTATACGATTCATAAAATCAGAACAAATTTGTTGTTCTGTACTAGAAATCATGCTGCTATCAACTACATACAAGATTCTATCTGCTTGTTCGATCTCTTTCCAAGCACGTTCAATTCCAATACATTCAACTTCATTATTAGATTCACATAACCCAGCTGTATCAATAATATACATCGGAATTCCATCTATATGTATATGCTTACGTATTACATCACGTGTAGTACCAGAAATACTTGTTACTATCGCAACATCACAACCAGCTAAAATATTTAATAAACTACTTTTACCGACATTAGGGGGACCAGCTATAACAATTTTTATTCCTTCACGAAGTGAAATTCCACACTTAGTTTGTGATATTGTATTTTTTAAATTTAAAATAAGTTCATTAAATTTATGTTTTATTTTATCTAAAACAAAATCATCCTCTTCATCAGAAAAATCAATAATAAATTCTAAGTTTACACGTAAATTCTTTAATTTTTCTATTAATTGGTAAATATTTGATGAAAACGCCCCTTGCAATGATTTTATCGCAAAATGTGCTGCTTGCTCTGAATTTGCTTCAATTAAATCAGAAATAGCTTCAGCTTGAGTTAAATTAAATTTATTATTTAAAAACGCTCGCTTACAAAATTCACCAGGACTAGCAATCCTAACTCCATTGATATCTAATATTCTTTTAAGTAATAAATCCAAAATGATTATACCTCCATGACCTTGTAATTCAAGAACATCTTCACCTGTAAAAGAGTTAGGACCAGGAAAAAAAATTGCAATACCGTTATCAAGCACAAAACCTTTTAAATCGTAAAACGGGAGATAAGTTGCATATCGAGGTTTAGGAATTTTTTTTAATATCTCTTTAGCAACTAAAACAACTTTAGAACCTGATATTCTTAAAATCCCTACTGCACTCCGACTAACTGGAGTGATTTGTGCAACAATAGTATCATATGAATTAGTAGCTAAATAAGAATTTTGATGATTTAAATCACTTTCTATTTTTTTTATCACGATTATATAAACCACGATTCTCTAAACTTTTATATATAATTTGTTGTTGAATAATAGTTACTAAATTACTTATAACATAATATAAAACAAGACCTGATGGAAACCATAAAAAGAAAATAGTGAATATAATAGGTATATAAGTTATAATTTTTTGCTGCATTGGCTCAGTTGAAGTTGATGGAGATATTTTTTGAATAACAAACATACTTAAACCCATTAACACAGGTAAAATATAATACGGATCTTGTGCAGATAAATCCTTAACCCAACCAAAAAAAGAAGCATGTCTTAACTCAACTGAACTCATTAACATATAATACAATGCAAGAAAAATAGGCATCTGTATTAATAATGGTAAACATCCACCTAATGGATTTACTTTTTCAGATTTATATATAGTCATCATTTCTTGACTCATACGTTGTTTATCATTATTAAACCTCTCACGTATTTCAATTAACTTTGGTTGTAATAATCGCATTTTTGCCATTGATGTATATTGAGCTTTAGTTAATGGATACATAATCCCACGAAGAATAAAAGTAATTATTATAATAGAAATACCCCAATTACCTACATAATTGTGAATAAATTTTAATAATCTAAACAATGGTTGAGATATAAACCATAACCAACCGTAATCAACTGTTAAATCTAAGTGTGAAGAAATTTTTGCCATTTCAGATTGAATTTCTGGACCAATCCATAATGTTGATGAATAATTAAATACACTATTAGGTTTAATTAATAATGGTATGGTTTTATAACCAATCACACCATACTTATTATCAAGAAAAGCGCTATAAAAAATAGCATTTTCTCTACCATTAGGTATCCAAGCAACTGCAAAATACTGTTGCAGCATAGCAACCCAACCACCTTTTGTGGTTAAATTTAAATCCTCAGTCTTAATATCACTAATACTATACTTTTTATAAGCGTTTTCATTAGATGAATATGCAGCACCTCTATATGTACGTAAAGCAAAATTAGTAGTTTTTGTATCACGATGTTTAGGTACTATTGCTGTTTGTTTTAATTGACCAAAAAACGCGATATTAAGCATACTATTTGTTTTATTTTGAATACTATATTTAACATCAACAGAATATTTACCTCGTTTAACAGTATATATTTTTTTATAAACAACATTATCATTACCAATAAAAATCATCGGGATAAACAACACATCTTGATTATCTTGTAATTCAAAATAATCAGAATTTGTTGCATAACAAGGTCGTTTACCATTATTATTAAATGGATTATCTGGTCCATTAGGACCTGTTAACCCACTTTGGGCTTGATACACAAAATCTAATCCTGTTTCTAATAATCTAAATGGATTTTTTGAATAAAGATTTTTGTTATAAACCAACAAATCTGCTTCATCTATATCTCCGCCTACTTTATTAATACGAATTTTTAAAACATCAGTTTTTACTACAATATATTTATTTTCTATAGCTTTATCAATAAACTTATTGTTTTGTATCTCCATCTGTTCTATGATTTTGACAGTTTTTGCATCTTGAGTGATTTTTTCGTTTTCCCAAACGCGCCAAATTAAAGCTGACGTAATTAAAAAAACTACGAATAAAAATTTTCGTTGCAAATCCATCGATATTATTCTCTATAGTAAATCTTTTAAATGGAACAGGATCATTACCACAACTGTGAAATGGATGGCATTTTAGTATACGTATTATTATTAATAGCAAAGCATCAAACAAACCAAAAGTACGTAATACTTCAATTCCGTAATTTGAACAAGTTGGATTAAATCTACAATTATTTCCTAGCACTGGACTAATAACTATTTTATAAAACATAAGTAATATAATTAAAAACTTTGAACTAATTGACGATAGCGATACCATAACTTATCTAGTAATTCTGTTATTTGGTGATTATTTAAAATAACTATATCTTTTTTAGCTATAAGAATAAAATCCATTGAAAGTAAACCATATTTATGCAAACGAAAGTACTCACGAGCCAATCTCTTAATTCTATTTCGTTCATGAGCTCGTTTAATATTTTTTTTTGAAATAGCAAAACCAATACGCGGGTATTTTTTTTCATTTAAACAAGCAAAAATCTTTAACTCTTTAAAGTTAACTGATTGTTTATTTTTAAAAACCCTGTCAAATTCCGAATGAATTAATAATCTATGCTTCCGCAAAAATGTTTGTTTAGCCACATTTTAATTATCTTACTTAGAGGAAACAGTTAGATGGGAACGCCTTTTAGCACGACGGCGAGCAATAACATGTCGACCATTTTTACTAGCCATACGAGCACGAAATCCATGTGAACGATTACGTTTTTTTATAGATGGTTGAAAAGTACGTTTCATAGCACTATGCTACCTGACAATTTATTTTTATTAATTTTTATAAATAGATAGTAATAAAAATTATAATCTTTATATAAGTTTATAATAACATAAAATATTAAACAACTATATCAAACACATAAAATTATAAATAAATAAATCTAAATACAAAAGAATATATATATAAATCAAAAAAAATAATTTTTATGATTATACAAAATATATAAAAAAATACAATAATCTTCATAAAATATTTTATTATAAACAACATTTAAATTTTTTAAATTATATTTTTTATACAGATATATCTAAAATACAAGATATCATTAAACAAATATAGTTAATATATAATTTATATTATATAAAATTTTTAGTTAAAAATATAAAGGTATCATAAAAGAATAAAGATCTATTGGAAAATTTACGATATGATCGTAAATTTATTTATAAGCAAACAGTATATTACTTAAAATATTATAAAAAAATAATAATAATTAAAATAGTTACCGCACATCTTTAATATTTCTTTTTTAATTTACCATAAATTTATGGGGTATAACGTGTCACTTTCGCTTTGGCAGCTCTGTCTTGCCAGATTAAAAGATGAACTATCTGCCACAGAATTCAGTATGTGGATACGTCCACTGCAAGCAGAATTAAGCGATAATACACTAATACTTTACGCTCCAAATCGTTTTGTTTTAGATTGGGTAAAAAATAAATATATTAATAATATCAACGAATTATTAAACGATTTACGTGGCTCAAAAGCACCATCTTTACATTTTGAAATAGGAAATAAACCAATTGTTGTTATACCAACACATACACGAAATTACGATTCAAATGACACAAATAAATCCATATTTAATATTCCATTAAAACGGTTTAAATTAAATAAAGATAACTATAAAAAAATACAACAAGGAAAAATTTATAATTCTAATGTTAATTCTAAACATATTTTTGATAATTTTGTTGAAGGAAAATCAAATCAATTAGCCATTACAGCAGCTAGACAGGTTGCAAAAAATCTTGGTTGTGTATATAATCCTCTTTTTCTTTATGGTGGTACCGGATTAGGTAAAACTCATTTATTACACGCTATAGGTAATTATATTATAGAACAAAAATATAATACAAAGGTTGTATATATGCATTCAGAACATTTTGTACAAAATATGGTTAGAGCATTACAAAATAACGCAATTGAAGAATTTAAATATTATTATCGTTCTGTTAATGTATTACTTATAGATGATATTCAATTTTTTGCTAATAAAGATCGTTCTCAGGAAGAATTTTTTCATACATTCAATGCATTATTTGAAGATAATCAACAAATTATTCTAACTTCTGATCGCTATCCTAAAGAAATTAATGGAGTAGAAGATAGATTAAAATCTCGTTTAGGGTGGGGATTAACAGTTGAAATAGAACAACCAGAATTAGAAACACGTATTGCTATTTTAATAAAAAAAGCTAACGCAAACAAACTATTTCTTCCATATGAAATTGCTTTATTTATTGCTAAACACCTTTGTTCTAATGTAGGAGAACTTGAAGGTGCATTAAATCGTATAATTGCAAATTTAAATTTTACTGGACATAAAATAACAATAGACTTTGTTAGGGAAACATTAGGAGATTTATTAGCTATACATGAAAAATTAATAACTATTGATAATATCCAAAAAACAATCGCTGATTATTATAAAATTAAAATTACAGATTTACATTCCAAACGACGATCACGTTCTATCACACGTCCAAGGCAAATAGCGATGGCGCTATCTAAAAAATTGACAAGCCATAGTTTATCTGAAATAGGAAACGCATTTGGTGGTCGTGACCACACTACAGTTTTACATGCATGTCGTAAAATAGAAAAATTATGTGAAGAAAATTATAGTATAAAAAAAGATTTTTTAAATTTAAAAAAAACTTTATCATCATAATATTGTGAAGCTCATCATAAATAGAGAAGAATTAATAAAATCATTATATCAAATTAATAGTGCTTTAAGCAGTAGACCTATTTTGCCTATTCTTAATAATATTTTATTACGTGTAAACGAAGGGGTATTACAATTAATTACAACTGATTTAGAAATTGAGATAATAATTAATATCTTATTAAATAAAAGATATGAAATTGGTGAAACAACGATTCCAGCTCGTAAATTCTACGAAATCTGGAAAAATTTACCAGAATTTTCTGAAATAAAATTAGAAATTAATAATAACAAATTAACTATAGATTCTGGTCGAAGTCATTTCTTACTATCAACATTACCATCAGTTAATTTTCCGAATATAAATATATGGAAAAGTAAAATAGATTTTTCTATCTCACAAACAACACTTAAAAATTTAATTGAAGCTACTCAGTTTTCAATGGCGAATCAAGATATACGTTATTATCTTAATGGAATGCTTATTGAAACTAAAAATCAAATAATTAGATCTGTTTCAACAGACGGACATAGGCTTTCAATTTACGATGCAAACATTGAATTCACAGTACCTTATAATAAAATCATTATCCCTCGAAAAGGAGTAATTGAATTACTACATTTATTAAATAATAACAATAGTTTAGTAAAAATAGAAATTGGAGAGAATAATATTCGAGCATACTTAAACAATATTATATTCACATCAAAACTTATTGATGGACATTTTCCAGATTATCACCAAGTTTTACCTAAAAATACAAATAAAATATTAGAAACTAATTGTGATTCATTAAAACAAGCGCTTTTACGCACATCGATTCTATCTAACAAAATTAATCTTGGTGTAAGATTATATCTTAGTAAAAATCAATTATGTATAACAGCAAACAATCAAGAACAAGAAATAGCAGAGGAAACAATTGATGTTATGTATCATGGAATAGATATAGAAATCTGTTTTAATGTTAAATATATTTTAGATATTCTTAGCGTAATAAAAAGCAAATATGTTCAATTTTTATTAACAGATTCCATTTCAAGTGTTTTAATA
The DNA here is from genome assembly GCA_001457715.1 of Candidatus Providencia siddallii. Lineage (GTDB taxonomy): Bacteria > Pseudomonadota > Gammaproteobacteria > Enterobacterales > Enterobacteriaceae > Providencia_A > Providencia_A siddallii. The sequence continues at coordinate 322,255 of CVRF01000003.1, forward strand.
AAAAACCCAGAAAAACAAACTGCTATTTATGTTATAATGCCTATGCGTTTATAATGATTGTAAATAATTAGTGTCAATATTAATCAAAACAATAAAACTTATTTATATAGTTATATTCATTTTATATGATTAATAAAATAAATATATAAATTTATTTATATCGAAGCTATAATATAATTATTATTTTAATTTAAATTCTTATCAAAAAGATAAAATTTTATAAAAAAAATAATATATTTTATTAAAAATAAATAATTTAAATTATTAAAAAAATATTCATATATAAATATCAAATAAAAATTTAATTTTTATAAAATATAATTTTTACTTTAAAATATATTTTTAAAATCAAAATAATACAAATTATTTTTATTGTTAATAATAATTATTTTACAAAAACTATTAATTTATAAATGTATATTTATCTATTTAAAAAATATTTTTAAAAATAAATTTAATAAAATCTAAAAAATAAATATCACATATATTTGATATATAAACATAAAATACTTTATAAAAATTATTTAAAAAACTTATAATTTAATAAGTATAAACAGGAAATATTAATGTCAAATAATACATATAACTCCTCAAATATTAAAGTATTAAGAGGATTAGATGCAGTACGTAAACGTCCAGGAATGTATATAGGTGATACAGACGATGGAACAGGCCTTCATCATATGGCATTTGAAGTTATTGACAATGCTATTGATGAATCTTTAGCTGGTTTTTGTAAAAAAATCATTATTACAATCTATTCAGATAATTCTATTTCAATTCAAGATGATGGACGAGGAATACCAACTGATCTTCATAAAGAAGAAGGTGTTTCTGCTGCAGAAGTTATTATGACTGTACTACATGCTGGAGGTAAATTTGATAATAATACATACAAAATTTCTGGTGGACTTCATGGTGTAGGAATCTCAGTTGTTAATGCTTTATCTAAAAAATTAGAATTAATAATTAATCGTGATGAAAAAATTTATAAACAAATCTACAAAAATGGTAAACCACAAACAAAAATAACTATAATAGGAAAAACCAATTTAACTGGTACATTCGTACGTTTTTGGCCATGTATGGATATATTTAAAGTAATAACTGAATTTGATTATAATATATTAGCAAAACGTTTACGAGAACTATCATTTCTTAATTCAGGGGTTTCTATTAAACTTGTTGATCAACGTAATGAAAAAGAAGAATATTTTTATTATGAAGGAGGAATTAAAGCGTTTGTTCAATATTTGAATCGCAATAAAACATTAATCCATCAATCAATATTTTATTTTTCAACTAACAAAAATGGTGTTGGAGTTGAAATCGCAATGCAATGGAACGATGAATTCCAAGAAAATGTTTTTTGTTATACAAACAATATTCCTCAACGAGATGGTGGAAGTCATCTTTCTGGATTTCGTGCAGCTATAACTCGCACATTAAATAATTATATGGATAAAGAAGGTTATCAGAAAAAAGCTAAAATCAATGCAATTGGTGATGATATGCGTGAAGGTCTTATTGCTGTAATTTCTATTAAACTTTCTAATCCAAAATTCTCTTCACAAACTAAAGAAAAAATAGTCTCGTCAGAAGTTAAAACAGCTGTTGAAACAATGATGAATGAACGATTTATGGAATATTTATTAGAAAACCCTAATTATGCAAAAATAATTATAAATAAAATTATTAACGCAGCACGAGCTAGAGAAGCAGCACGTAAATCACGTGAGATTACAAGACGTAAAGGTGCATTAGACTCATCATGTTTACCTGGTAAATTAGCAGATTGCCAAGAACGAAATCCAGCGTTATCTGAATTATATTTAGTTGAAGGTGATTCTGCTGGCGGATCAGCAAAACAAGGTCGCAATCGTAAAAATCAAGCTATTTTACCTCTTAAAGGTAAAATACTTAATGTTGAGAAAGCTAGATTTGACAAGATGTTATCTTCACAAGAAGTTGCAACACTTATTGCTGCATTAGATTGCGGCATTGGTAGTGATAAATATAATCCAGATAAATTACGTTATCATAGTATTATTATAATGACAGATGCTGATGTTGATGGATCTCATATACGAACTTTACTTTTAACTTTCTTTTATCGTCAACTACCTGAAATAATTGAACGAGGCCATGTTTATATCGCTCAACCACCATTATACAAAGTAAAAAAAGGTAAACAAGAACAATATATAAAAGATAATGAAGCAATGGATAACTATTTAATTAATATTGCTATTAATGGTGCAAATCTTTATCTAGATAAAAACACTAAACCAATAAGCAAAAAAGAATTTAAAAAAATAATTATTGAATTTAATTCAATGCATCGAATTATACAAAAATTAGAGCGTTTATATCCTAAATATTTTCTAAAAAATTTAATTTATCAACCTGTTTTAACATATAATGATTTTAAAAATATTAATACAGTTAAGAACTGGACAGAGAATTTCATTAATTATTTAGAATTAAATAAACAAATTGCTAATAATTATACATACATAATTACCGAAAACCATGAATTACAAACATTCGAACCAACTATTAATATTAACTCTTATGGAGTAAACACTAGTTGTTGTTTAGATTATAATTTTTTTAATACTAATGAATTTAAAAAAATCATTAATACAATCAATTTAACAAAAGATTTTATAAAAAAAGGAGCGTTTATTCAACGTGGCGAGCGATTTAAAAATATCGACAATTTTGATCAAGCTATTGAATGGTTATTTAATGAATCACGACGTGGATTATATATACAACGTTATAAAGGTTTAGGTGAAATGAATCCAAATCAACTTTGGGAAACAACTATGAATCCTCTAACAAGACGCATGATGCGTGTTACAATAAAAGATTCTGTCGCTACTGATTTATTATTTACAACTCTAATGGGAGATGCAGTTGAACCGCGTCGTATATTTATAGAAGAAAATGCATTAAAAGCAGAACTTATTGATATTTAATATATATTTCAAATTTTTCATCTAAAATAACATTTTACTTTATTTTACATTTTATAACAAACACATACTAGTCTGATAAAATATTTACTAATATAATATTTTTATAATTATTTAATGTATCAAGTACAACAATAAATAACAATAATTATCTTTTAAATTTATTTTATCATTATAAACGAATTACAATAAAAATTGCAACATACGCCTTAATGGTTCTGCTCCGCCCCACAATAATTGATCACCTACAGAAAAGGCTGATAAATATTTAGACCCTATACTTAATTTTCGTAATCGCCCAATCGATATACATAATGTACCTGTAACAGCTGCTGGAGTTAATTCACGAATAGTGATTTCTCTATCATTAGGTATCAATTTTACCCAAATATTATGTGAAACAATAAGCTCTTCTATATCTTTTAATGATATATCTTTTTTTAATTTTAATGTAAATGCTTGACCATGACAACGCAAAGAACCAATACGTACACATATTCCATCAATATAAATAATATTATCTTTTTCAGTTGATAAAATTTTATTTGTTTCAGCTTGACACTTCCATTCTTCATAACTCTGACCATTTTCAAGAATATTATCTATACATGGAATAAAATTTCCAGCTAACGGAACTTTAAAAGTATTAACTGGCATTAAATCAGAGCGCATAAAATTAGTTATTTTTTTTTCAATATCTAAAATAATAGAAGATGTGTCTTGTAATTCTTTATTTACTTGTTTATATAAAAATCCCATTTGTAATAACAACTCACGTATATGTTTAGATCCAGCACCTGATACTGCTTGATAAGTAGATAATGATACCCATTCAATAAGGTTATTTGAAAACAAACCACCTAAAGACATAAGCATTAAACTAACTATACAGTTTCCACCAACAAATGTTTTTACCCCTTTATTCAAAGAATTTTTAATATTTTGATAATTAACTGGATCAAGAACAATAATAGTATCGTCTCTCATACGTAATACTGATGCTGCATCAATCCAATATCCGATCCAACCAGATCGACGTAATTTATAATAAATAGAATTGGTATAATAACTACCTTGACAAACAACGATAATGTCTAATTCTCTTAATATATTAATATCAAAAGCATCTAATAAAAAATTATCATATCCACCATACAATGGTGCTTTTTTACCTTCTTGTGAAGTTGTAAAAAACACTGGATGTATTTTATCAAAATTATTTTCTTCTACCATTCTTCGCATTAATACAGAACCTATCATACCACGCCAACCAACAAAACCTACATTTCTCATTAAAATATTCCTACTTTAATTATTAAAATAAAATTTATAATAGAATATTTCTATAATTTAAATAATTTATTTTTTATAAAAATCATGATTAAATTAATAAAGTAATAATAAATATAATTTATATTATATTTATTATTACTTTATTAATATTTTATTTTATACAAAATAAAACAATAAAAATTATTTATACATAAAAATAATTTAAATGCTTAAAAAAATAAAAACAAATATAATAAATTAATTTATTTAAATTATTGAATATTATATTTTATTTTAATATTGTAAGTTACAAAAACATATTTTTTATAAATAACTTTTTTTATTTTAATTACTTTTTTAACTAATAATAATTTAAAATCATTTTTTTAAAACTAAATCAATTATTACATAATCATACAAAACAAAAAAAATATAACTAAAATAATTATATATAACTATTTTAGTTATAAAAATGAAATTTATAAAATATTTTTTTTAATTTTTTACTATAAATCATAAACAAAATAAATTTTATATTTTTAATAAACTAATAATTTAAAATTAATTTTTAAAAATTTCAACAAATACATTCAAATTTAAATCAAATAATTTGTGTGGACACTTCACAAGATTTTTTTCAATTTATTTAAGGAGGTGATCCAACCACAGGTTCCCCTACGGTTACCTTGTTACGACTTCACCCCAGTCATGAATCACAAAGTGGTAAGCGTCTTCCACAGAATGGTTAAACTACTTGCTTCTTTTGCAATCCACTCCCATGGTGTGACGGGCGGTGTGTACAAGGCCCGGGAACGTATTCACCGTAGCATTCTGATCTACGATTACTAGCGATTCCGACTTCATGGAGTCGAGTTGCAGACTCCAATCTGGACTACGACGTACTTTATAAGTTTCGCTTACTCTTGCGAGGTCGCTTCTCTTTGTATACGCCATTGTAGCACGTGTGTAGCCCTACTCGTAAGGGCCATGATGACTTGACGTCATCCCCACCTTCCTCCAGTTTATCACCGGCAGTCTCCTTTGAGTTCCCGACTAAAGTCGCTGGCAACAAAGGATAAGGGTTGCGCTCGTTGCGGGACTTAACCCAACATTTCACAACACGAGCTGACGACAGCCATGCAGCACCTGTCTCAGAGTTCCCGAAGGCACTTAAGCATTTCTGCAAAATACTCTGGATGTCAAGAGTAGGTAAGGTTTTTCGCGTTGCATCGAATTAAACCACATGCTCCACCGCTTGTGCGGGCCCCCGTCAATTCATTTGAGTTTTAACCTTGCGGCCGTACTCCCCAGGCGGTCGATTTAACGCGTTAGCTACGAAAGCCATCCCTCAAGGGAACAACTTTCAAATCGACATCGTTTACAGCATGGACTACCAGGGTATCTAATCCTGTTTGCTCCCCACGCTTTCGCACCTGAGCGTCAGTCTTTGTCTAGGAGGCCGCCTTCGCCACTGGTATTCCTCCACATCTCTACGCATTTCACCGCTACACATGGAATTCTACCTCCCTCTACAAAACTCTAGTTATCTAGTTTTAGATGCAATTCCTAAGTTGAGCCCAGGGCTTTCACATCTAACTTAGATAACCGCCTACGTGCTCTTTACGCCCAGTAATTCCGATTAACGCTAGCACCCTCCGTATTACCGCGGCTGCTGGCACGGAGTTAGCCGGTGCTTTTTCTGTCGATCATGTCAATCAACGATAATATTATTATCGTTGCCTTCTTCACGACTAAAAGTACTTTACAACCCTAAGGCCTTCTTCATACACGCGGCATGGCTGCATCAGGCTTTCGCCCATTGTGCAATATTCCCCACTGCTGCCTCCCGTAGGAGTCTGGACCGTGTCTCAGTTCCAGTGTGGCTGATCATCCTCTCAGACCAGCTAGGGATCGTAGCCTAGGTGAGCCATTACCACACCTACTAGCTAATCCCATATGGGTTCATCCGACAACGCAAGGACCTAAGTTCCCCTGCTTTGCTCCTAAGAGTTTATGCGGTATTAGCTACCGTTTCCAGTAGTTATCCCCCTTTATCGGGCAGATCCCCATACATTACTCACCCGTTCGCCGCTCGTCAGAAATTCTGTTACCGCTCGACTTGCATGTGTTAAGCCTGCCGCCAGCGTTCAATCTGAGCCATGATCAAACTCTTCAATTTTAAATTTGTCCAATACTCAAAAGAACATATTTACAGTCTTTTAAAAAAACTGTAATAAATCATTTTTCAAGATTTAAAACATAAAATACTTTTGATAAAATCTTGCTAGTGTCCACACAAATTATTTGATAAATTATTAAAGAACGTTATAAATTCATATAAAACGATTTAAGTAAAAACTAATATACTTATACCTATCCATATATACTTTATATATGGATAGTATAAAGAGATTTTTTTTAAAAAATCAAGTATTATTTTAATGTTTTTATACAAATAAATTAAACTTAATACAATTAGTGTTGTAGTTTAATACAAAATACAATTCAACTAATGTTAAACTTAAATTTATTATTTTTTAATATAATATAAAACTAATCAAGATAAATATTAAACATTAAAATATATAAAATTATTTTATAATAAAATATTAAATAATAAATTAATTATATTTAAGAAATAAAATTTTTATATTAAAAATATAAATCATGTGCATTTCACTAAAAAAATAATTCACATCAAAAATTTATATTTATTTAATATAAAAATTTAATTATTTTAAAATAAATAAATTTCATTTATTACAAATCTATTCATTTATTAATTTTTGTATTTGAAATATTTAAATATAATTTTTATTAAAAATATTAATATTTTTAATAAATTACTTTTTTGAAAAAATATCAATAATTTTAATAACGATATATACTATATTTCAATTATTAATATATAAAATATATGAATAAAACAAAAAATAAAAACTAATTTTTGATTTATTTTAAAATAATTTATTAATACTTTTTTATAAAAACTCAACTACACATTTTTTTTTATAAATGAAAATCAATAAATTTACTTTAATTCAACAAATTTTTAATTTTTAAATAAGAATTTAAAAGTATATTACATTATATTAATCTTTGTTAAAAAATATAAATAAATATTTTATTAATTATAAATATAAAGTACATAAAATATACATCAAAAAATATATTTAAATAAAATTCAATTTTTAAATAAATTTATTATAATTAATAATAACAATATATAATAAATTAATTACAAATAAATTTTAATATAAATATATAATTTTAAATTTTAAATTAAAATAATTTTTATATTAAATTAATAAAAAAAAATCAAAAGAACATAAAATTATATTAAAATTTATTTATTATTTAAATAATTTAATCTAGCGTATTGAGCAACTAACCATTTAACACCTTGTTTTTGAAAAACAATTTGTAATTTACATTCTTTTCCAATACCAATTAAATTAATAATTTTACCTTCACCAAATTTATCATGAACTACTAATTGACCTACTTTATATTCAAAATCGTTTTTATAAACTTCAGAATTAAAATTTAAATATTTTTTTTCATTATTAATAGGTGATGTTAAATATATTTTTTTAATACACTCTATTGGGAGTTCTCCAATAAACCTAGATGGTAAAGGATTAACTCTTTTACCATATAAAAAACGACTTTCTGTATACGTAATAATTAATTTTTTCATAGCACGAGTAATTCCTACATAAGCTAAACGCCTTTCCTCTTCTATTTTCTGATCTTTATAAATTGACATATAACTTGGAAGTATACCTTCTTCAACACCAATAATAAAAACAAATTGGAATTCAAGCCCCTTAGCTGAATGTAAAGTCATTAATTGTACATTATCCTGATTAATTATTATTTTTTTTTCATTTGAAGAATTTAAAGATACATAAGATAAAAATGATTGTAAATACGATGTGCTTTCATCTTGACGTTTAAACTCCAAAGCTGCATTTAAAAACTCATTTAAATTTTCAATACGAGCTTCTCCTTTTTCATTTTTTTCTTTTTTATACATATCAAATAAACCTGATTTTTTAATTATATAATTCACTTGAACATGTAAATTCATATTTTTTGTTTCTTTTTCCAAAAAATTTATTAAATTTAAAAAACGCTGAATAACAACAGAAGCACGTTTAAAATAATTTTTCTCACGTAATAAATACTCGCAACTTTCCCACAAAGTTAATTTATGTTTACAAGAAAGATTACGTATAATATCTAACGTTGTTTCTCCAATACCTCGTGCAGGTATATTTATTACACGTTCAAAAGAAGCATCATCATTTCGATTCACAACCAACCGCAAATAAGATAAAACTTCTTTAATTTCTTTACGATCAAAAAATTTTTTTCCTCCATATATACAATATGGAATTCCATTTTTTATTAACGCTTCCTCTAATAAACGAGATTGACTATTTCTACGATACAAAATCGCACAATTATTTAAAGAATTATTATTTTCATTCCAATATTTTAATTGATCTATTATATAACGTGATTCATCTAATTCATTAGATGCACAATAAATAACGATAGGTTCACCATCAATACCTTTAGTCCATAATTTTTTTCCCATACGAATACTATTATTAGAAATCAAAGCATTTGCCGCTTTTAAAATATTTTTTGTAGACCGATAATTTTGTTCAAGAAGAATAGTTTTTATATCTGAAAAATCATCAATAACACGTTTAATATTTTCTATTTGCGCCCCTCTCCAACCATAAATAGACTGATCATCATCGCCTACAATCATAAGTTTTCCAGTTTTACCAACAAGTTGACGAATCCAAGCATATTGTACAAAATTAGTATCTTGAAATTCATCTACAAAAATATTTGTAAAACGATTACAATAATATTGCAATATATCTGTTTTATTTAAAAATAACTCATAAGCTCGTAAAAGTAACTCAGAAAAATCTACCAAACCAGATCTATCACAAGTATCTTGATAAAATTGATACACTTTTAACAATGTTTCTTCTATTTTATTATTTTTAATTTGAATATCTTTAGGTCTAAGTCCATTGTTTTTTTTGTTATTTATATACCAAATACATTGTTGTGGAGACCACTGTTTTTCATTTAAATTCAAAACATTCAATAATTTACTAACAAGATAATATTGATCATTACTATCTAATATTTGAAAATCTTTTGGTAAATTTACATGCATATAATGCTTACGTAGTAAATTACTTGATAAAGTATGAAACGTGCCAATCAAAATTTTATTTTTAATAACTCCGAGTAATTGATTAACACGTTGTTGCATTTCAATAGCAGCTTTATTAGTAAATGTTACTGCTATTATAGAATATGGAGAAAATTTCTCTACAGTTATCAACCAAGCAATACGATTAACTAATACGCGAGTTTTTCCACTACCAGCTCCTGCAAGTACTAATAAATTTAAATCATATGGAGCAGAAACAACTTCGCGTTGTTTATCATTTAAATCTTTTAATAAATAAGATTTTTGCATTAAAATATAAAACCATTAATATAACAATATATATTATTTAAAATTATTAATTAAATGATATTAAGTATATTAAATTTAATATTTAAATATTACTAATAAATTTAATTTTTATATATATAAAAAACTTAAAAATGATAAAAATAATATTTATTATTAATAATAAATATTAAAATTAAACTAATAATTGTATATTATATAATAATTTATTTTTTAAATAGTGTCAAGTTATAATACATGTATATTAATATGCATATATTTAAGTAATATATTATAAATATATAATATAATAAACGATTAAAATAATAATTTCATGAAATTAAAACGTTATCTATTTTTAAAAAAAATATTTTTTTAAAAAATATTTAATTATCTATATAAAAATTATATTTAAATTTAATAAATATAAAATATTTTCTATATATTAATATATTAAAAAATTAAAATAATTATTTTTTATTTTTAAAATTTATATTTAAAAACTAATATTTATTAAAAAATATTAATTTATATATTAAATTTTATTATAATTAATTATTATAATTATATATTATTATTAATAATAAAACAGCCATATTTATTTAAATAAAAATTTTTATATAATAAGCAAACAATTATATATTGTTATTTAAATAATATAATTATAAATACAAATAAATTAATACATAAACCAATATTAATCAAACATGTATTTTAATTTTTAATTAAATAAATTTTTAATTTAAATTATTTTTTATTTTTTTTGATAAAAAAACAATAGCAAAACAAGCAATCCCTTCTTTTCGCCCAATAAAACCTAAGTGTTCAGTTGTAGTTGATTTTATACTAATAATATCTAAACTACATTCAAGATCTTCAGCAATATTAATACGCATTTGTGTAATATATGGAAGCATTTTAGGCTCTTGAGCTAAAATAGTTATATCAATATTTCCAATATTATAACCTTTTTTTACTATACAGGTAAAAACTTTTTTAAGCAATACTCGACTATTAATATTTTTATATATAACATCTGAACTAGGAAACCATTTACCTATATCACCAAGTGCAGAAGCTCCCAAAATTGCATCTATAAGCGAATGTAATAATACATCACCATCTGAGTGAGCTAAAAACCCATATTTATAAAACATATGTACTCCACCAATAACTAGTGGCTTTTTACCATTAAATTTATGCACATCAAAACCATAACCAATTCTCATATTACATTACTCTTGATAAATAAAATTCAATCAACGATAAATCCTCTGGAAATGTCACTTTTATATTATCAGCTCGACCAATAATAAACATTGGCTTATATCCATAATGCTCAAGAACAGAGGATTCATCTGAAATCACTACATTGTTTTTTAAAGCATTACTAAGACAATTTCTCAACAATAATAATGGAAAAAATTGCGGTGTCAATGCATTCCAAAGAGTACTACGATCAACAGTGTGATGAATAAATTTATCATATTTCATGATACTCTTAATAGTATCACGTATAGGTGATACTAAAATTCCACCGCAGCAATTATTATTTTTTATTATTTTGGTAATTTTATTTAAATCATCTTGATGTAAACATGGACGAACTGCATCATGAACCAATACCCAATAATCATAAAATTTATATTGTCGTAAAAAAAAATTTAATCCAGCTAAAACAGATCCAGATCGCTCTTTAGCACCAATAACAGTAATAACTCTAGGATTTTTAATAAGATTAAGATTACAAAAAAAATTATCTTTAGAATTTAAAACCACTACAATATATTGGATTTTAGAATATAACAATAACGCGTATATTGTATGTTCTATAATTGTTTTACCTGCAACAAGTAAATATTGCTTAGGACAGTCAGTATTCATGCGAATACCAACTCCTGCTGCTGGAACTACAGCTACAATTTTTTGTTTTTTATAAAACATAATATAAATTATTTACTAACAAAATTATCAGATTAAAAAATAACTATTGTTTTTTCATTATATAATAATACGATTCTTCAGGTTTAATCATCAATAAATCATTTCGTGCTCGCTCTTCTAATGCATCCTGACCATCGTATAAATCATTAATTTCTGCAAAAAGTCGCTCATTACGCATTTTTAAACAAAAATTTATATTTTTTTGATTAATTATATCATTTTTAACTTTAAAATAATCATATACTCCATTTTTACCTAACCATAAATCATATTGCAACCAAATTAATACTATAATTAATAGTAGTTTTAATTTATCCATTTTATTAAATAAATAATATTTTATTAAAAAATAATTTTTCAAATTGAAACGTAATAAATATATTTACAATTAAATTTAAATGAAATCTCATTTTTGTTAATAAAAAAATAAGTTAAGAAATTACTATAACAATATATAATTATTTAAATATAAAGTATTAGTTAACAACTAATTTATATAGCAATAAAAAATTTTATTTATTATATTTTTAAATTAAAAATAATTCAAAATTATTTTTTATAAAATTTACTTTTATTATTTATACAAAAATAATTTTATTTAAATCGTATAATATAAAAACTTTTATAAATACATATACTATAAAATTAACATATATATCTAACATAATAAACATTAATCATATAATATAATACTAACTTTGTTAGTTAAATCTAAAAAAATACAATATTTATTGTATTCATTAATATAATTTATGATAATAAATAAAATTTTAAAAAATAATTTATTTATAATTAATAAAACTATTTTTCTTTTAAAAAAAATATTTTATTTTAAATTACTATATAATATCATATATTAATTTAAAACAAATTAATAAATATGAAATACTATAATTTTATATAAGAATTAAATTCTTAATTATAATTAAATTATTTTTAAAATCATAAAAGGTGTTTATAATGGAACCATTCCGTCCTATTCGTCGAGCCTTATTTAGTGTTTATGATAAAAATGAGATTTTAAAATTCGCTAAAAGTCTTTTCAAGAAAGGGATTGAAATTATATCTACCGGTAAAACAGCTAAATTTTTAATTAATGCTGGCATTGAAATAATAGATATTTCAAAATATACAGGATTTCCTGAAATGATGGAAGGTCGAATAAAAACATTACATTTAAAATTATATGGTGGAATTTTAGGACGCCGTGGAAAAGATGATGACGTAATGAAATTACATAATATGCCACCTATAGATATAGTTGTTGTTAATTTATATCCATTTGCTGATACAATAAAAAATCCTAATTGCAATATTAAAGATGCTTTTAAAAATATTGATATAGGTGGAAACTCTATTATACGAGCAGCTGCAAAAAATTATAATGATGTAGCAATTGTTATTGATAATAAAGATTTTGATCTTATTATAAAAGAAATGGATAATAATAAAAATTCATTAAGTTTATCAACGCGATTTAATTTAGCAATTAAAGCTTTTGAATACACTGCGTCTTATGATGATGTAATATCAACTTATTTAAATAAACTAGTCAATTTTTATAACAAAAATACAAATAAAATTTGTAACAATTTTCCTCAAACACTAAATCTAAATTTTACTAAAAAACAAGATTTACGTTATGGTGAAAATAATCATCAACAAGCATCGTTTTATTTAGAAAAAAATTCAAAAGAAACATCAATTGCAACATCAAAACAAATCCAAGGTAAAATGTTATCATATAACAACGTCGTAGACGCAGACACAGCTTTTGAGTGTGTAAAATTATTCAATAATCCGGCTTGTGTTATTGTTAAACATTCAAATCCATGCGGTGTTTCTGAATCAGATAATATTTATAATGCTTATAATAATGCATTAAAAGCAGATCCAATCTCAGCATTTGGGGGGATAATAGCTTTTAATCGCAAATTAGATAAATTAACTTCAGAATTAATTATTAAACATAAATTCATTGAAGTTATTATTGCACCTTCTATTGATAATAATGCTATACAAATTTTTTTAAAAAAACAAAAAATTCGTTTATTGATTTGCGGAGAATTAAATAATTATATTAATAACAACTTAAATTATAAAAGTATAAATGGTGGTTTATTAGTTCAAGATTGCGATCTTTTTAAAATTAAAGATATTGATTTATCTGTTGTAACTAAGCGACAACCAACAGAAAACGAATTAAAAAGTGCATTATTTTCTTGGAAAATAGTTAGATTTGTAAAATCTAATGCTGTTGTATACGCAAAAAATAATATAACCATTGCTATAGGTAGTGGTCAAACAAGTCGAGTATATTCAGTAAAATTAGCTAATTTTAAAGCCAAATCAGAAAATCTAGAAACGAATGGATGTGTAATGGCATCTGATGCATTTTTCCCATTTCGTGATTGTATAGATATAGCTGCTAATATTGGTATAAGTTGTATCATACAACCTGGTGGATCAATAAAAGATAACGATATTATTGATGCCGCTAATGAATATAATATTGCTATGATTTTTACAAAAATTCGTTATTTACGTCATTAATTTTTATAAGAGATATAAATGAACATATTAATCATTGGTAGCGGTGGTCGTGAACATGCAATTGCATGGAAAATATCAAAATCTTTATTAACAAATAAAATTTATATAGCTCCAGGTAATGCAGGAACAGAATTAGAACCAGCATTAAATAATGTTAATATTTCTATAATAGATATTGATAAATTATTAAGCTTTGCTAAAAAAAAATGTATTGATTTAACAATTGTAGGTCCAGAGACTCCATTAGTAATTGGTATTGTTGATGCATTTAAAAAAGCTAATTTAACTATTTTTGGTCCAAATCAAAGAGCAGCTCAAATTGAGGGATCAAAATCCTTTGCAAAAGATTTTTTAGTTAGAAATAATATACCAACAGCAAATTATAAAAGTTTCACAGAAATAAAATCAGCTTTAAATTACATAAAAAATATTAATATGCCAATCGTAATTAAAGCAGATGGTTTAGCATCAGGAAAAGGTGTAATTATAACTAAAACTTTAGAAAAAGCTAAAACCATTATATTAAATATGCTTTCAGGTAATTTATTTGGTAATGCTGGAAAATGTATTATTATTGAAGAATTTCTTGAGGGAGAAGAAGTAAGCTTTACTGTAATGGTTGATGGTGAAAATATAATACCACTAGCAACAAGTCAAGACTATAAACGTGTCGGCGATGGTGATACTGGAGCTAACACTGGAGGAATGGGTGCTTGTTCTCCAGCTCTTATCGTTAATAAGATAATACATCAACGAATTATGGAAGAAATAATTGAGCCAACAGTTAAATATATGAATCAAGAAGGTAATAATTACCAAGGGTTTTTATATGCAGGAATAATTATTGATAAGCTAGGAAACCCAAAAGTTATTGAGTTTAATTGTCGTCTTGGTGACCCTGAAACACAACCAATCATGTTACGATTACAATCTGATTTTTTAAGTTTATGTATTGCTGGGGCAACTGGTAATCTTAAGAAAAAAATACCATTATGGAATAAACAAACTGCATTAGGAGTAATAATGGCCACAAAAAATTATCCTGGTAATTATAATAAAAGTAATATAATTCATGGTTTACCAATAAAAGAAACTTTTGATACTAAAATTTTTTATGCAAATACTATTATAAAAAACAATAAAATAATCACTTCTGGTGGTCGTGTTATTTGTGTTACTACATTAGGAGAAAATATCATTCAAGCACAAAAAAAAGCATATGAAATTACAAAAAAAATTTTTTGGAAAAATAGTTTTTACAGATACGATATAGGATATCGTGACGCATCACGTTTAAAATAAAATATAATATACCAACATATTTTTTAACAGATTATTTTTTAACATCTGATATATAAAAAATTTTAAATATCTTTAATAAATTTTAAATAAATTATCTTATATAAAATAAAATAAATAATTTATTTAATAAAATTAAAAATTTAAACTCATTTATAGATTAATAAAATATACAATTATTCACATATAAATAATTGTATATTTTTATAAAATTATTATTAATTGATATATTATTACTTTTAATATATTATAATAAATATTATATAGATTCAATCTAGTTGTAATAAATTACATCATTATTACTATTTAATGTATCGATTTTTAGAGAAAAAAAATGTTAACAATTAACACAATTGAACGTAATAAATTAGGAAAACGAAATAGTCGTAAATTACGTAGAAATAATAAAATTCCAGCTGTTCTGTATAAAAATAAAGAAAACCCTATTCACATTACATTAATTCATGATGAAATAATAAATAAAAAAAATAAAAAAGATTTTTTTGAACCTCTTAATTTAATTGTTAATAATAAAAAAATTAAAGCAAAAATTAAAGAAATTCAATATCATCCATTTAAACCTAAATTAATACACATTGATTTTATAATTATTAATTAACATAAAATATTTATATAATCTAAATAAATAAATTTATTTATTTTAAAAATATAAATGTTTATGTTTTATTTCATAATAATTATTATTTAGTACAATATAAGATTATGTTTTTAAAAATTATATCTGAGTAATTTTTAATAATTAAATTATTATAGCTATATTTTATCTTATGAAAAAAATATAAGTTTTTTTTTAAAAAATACGAATTATTATTAATATAATATTAATGCTAATTAAATTATTTATATTAATAAATATATTATAAATTATAAATAGTATTTATACTATAAATAAATATATCTTCTTAAATATAATCATAAATATATCTACAAAACTCATCAGGATGAGATATAAATGGTGCATGTGCACTATTACGCATAATAATTGATAATGAATTTGGATATAATTTATCTAATAATAATGATACTTTACGAGGTACTAAGTTGTCTAAATAACCATAAACTCTTAAAAAAGGAATAGATAAATTTTTTAATTCATCACGAAGATCTTCAGTTCTTAATAATGTTAAACCTAAATTTAAAATTTCTATTTTAGGAACTTGTTGTTTAAGTATTAAATTCTTAAGAAAAATAAAATCATTTCGTGATGTTTTAGTTCCTAACGTTTGCAAAATTAAAAATTGCTCAGCTGTTCGCTGAAAATTATTTACTAACTTATACTCAAAATTAAATAAAACTTTTTTAGAAATACCTGGCCATCCATAATTATCGGCTACAAAATAAGGTGAAGAGGCTACAGTTATAAGTCCAATAACTTCTTGAGGATGATCAAGAGCAATACGAGATGCAACTAAACCACCTAACGACCAACCAAGCCAAATAGAATTTTTTGGAGCGTTTTCCCAAATAATATCAGCTATAGATTTTATATTTGTTGGAACAATATCACGATTTTTACCATAACCTGGTAAATCAACAAGATAAATACGAAATTTATCTAATATTTTTGGAATAATAGTATTCCAAACTTGAGAAGTTAATCCCCATCCATGTAATAAAACAATATTTTTAGATCCTTTACCTAAAATTTTCCAATATAATTTTGACATAAATATTTTTCAATTTTTGAAATAAAATTATCTATAATAAATCATAGTTTTATATAGTTCTTTTTGAAAATATTTTTTAAATATTAATAATAAATTATTTTTTTTGATGTCTAACATTAATTAAATCGATCAAAAAAAAAACAAAATTGTTTTTTATTATAAAATATTTTACTATATTTAGTAATGATTATATTATTTTTATAATAAACTGTATAAACTATTTTATTTTAAAATTTATACATCAAACTAGAATACATAACTAACAAAACAAATATATATATTCTTACAATGAATGATTTATTTACATTAACTGTAATATAGATGTAACTATTATATTATATATAATATTACACTATTAAAAATTAACTAATTTAAAATTAAATAACACTTAGTAATTTTTATTTATAATGCAATAGTATTAAAAACCTAAATTTTTATTAAAGATATTATATATTAATTTTTTATTAAAAATTAATATATTTTACGATTTATAAATTAAAATTATAGTTTTAAAATAACCAATTAATTTATATCTTAAACATAAATCTACACGATATATTAAAATTATAATTTATTTTAAAATAATTTATCAAATTCTTGAATAAACTCAAAAGAAGGACAATAAAAAAAGATTCCATTTTTAGAATCTATATTTTCCATACCTCTTAAGAATAAATAATAAACACCCCCAAAATGGATCCTATAATCATAATTCTGGATTTTTTGTTTTAAATAACGATGTATAGCAATTGTATAAAGTTGATATTGCAAATCATATCTATGATTAATCATAGATTTTTTTATAGATGTTAATATATAAAAAGAAGAATCCTCACCAAGATAATTTGATTTATAATCTAGTAAATAAAATTTATTATTCCAAAAAAAAACTAAATCTATAAATCCTTTTAATATTCCATAAATATTTTTAAAAATTAACGGGTTACATTGTTGTGATAATGGATCATATTTATTAATAATATTATTAATATCTTTTGATTTTAAAAATTTTTTAATAGGTAAATAAAATTCTAATTCATTAAAAATATCTTGTTTTTTTAAAACAGACAAACATAAACCATTGTTATTTAAACGAATATTAACAATTATATATAACCATTCTTGTATAAAATTAGCCAATTTTTCATTAAAACCATAAAAAACTAATCGTTTTTTTAACCATTTTAAAGATGTTTTTGTAGAAAAATCAATTTTTTCCATTAAATGGTGTAAAAAAATTCCAGGTATATTTCCAACAGGAAATTGATGAATTGTTTGTATTGTTTTAACATTTTGACTTAAAAAATCAAAATTTTGTTTATTATTTATATTACAATTTAATGATAAATCAAAAAATTGTGTTAATGAAATTCTTTGATTATTTTTTTTTAAATTTATATCAATATCTTTTAAATTAGAAAAACTTATAATTTTCCAATTATCATCTAAATCACGAAAAGATTTTCTAGCTAAAAGAATTTTTTTATTTTTTTTCTCTATAAATCTTTTTTTAAAGTTTAATAAATTAATTAAAATAATTTCTATATTTTCATTTGAAATTTCTTCTAACATTTTCTTTAAAAAAAGAGAATCACCAATTTGCTTTTTTTGCAATAAATACCCTAAAGCAGATAAATGAATATCTGTATTACTACTTTTTTTTCTGTTATTCTTAACTAATGGTGCTACACCTATACTACAATGATACATTGCACGTGTTAACGCAACATATAATAACCTTAAGTCCTCTGCTAATCTCTCTTCATCAGCTAAAGATAATGTTTTTTCACTATTAAATAAATCTATTTTTAAAGAAAAATTTTTACGATCATGATATAAACTCTTTGTTTGACATAAAAAATTACTTGCAAATGGAAGCCAAACTATTTTATATTCTAATCCTTTAGATTTATGTATAGTATTAATTTGTACTAAATTTTTATCACTTTCAAGACGAATTTGTTGATTATTTAATTGTTTATCTGAATTAATTATTTGTCGAGATAACCACCGAATAAGAGCATTTTTACTATAAAATTCCAAAGAATTCTCTTGTAACAATTCAGAAATATGTATAATATTCGTCATTCTCCTTTCACCATCTATATTAGATAATAAAATTTCTGCAATTCGTCTTTTATGAATTAAAGTGCGTAACATGGACAAAACACCATATTTAGTCCAAATAAAATTATAATTAAAAAATTCATTAATCAATCTATTAGATATAGATTCATCATGATTAAAATATTCTATATCTTTAATATTTAAACCTAAAATACTAGAAGCCAAAGCGGTGCGTAATAAATATTTATTTTTAGGATTTATTATAGCTTGTAAAATCCATAATAAATCTTTAGCTTCTTGAGTTGAAAATACATTTTCTTGATTAGATTGAAACACAGAAGAAATATTAACTTTATTTAATGCATTACGTATTAATTTCGCTTCACGATGACTTCTTACCAATACTGTAATATCGGAAGCTACAACAACCGAGCGTTGATTTTTATCATCTAAAAAATAAGTAGTTCCATTTAAACCACCTAATAAATACTCTAAAATTTTATCAGCACATTGAGTACTAATGATATATTCATATTCAAAAACAGAAATCATTTCTATATCAGAATACCAAAAAATAAATGCTTTAACTTCTTTACCGTTATGAATTAATTTTTTATCCATATTTTTTTGTGCAAAATTTGTAGGATAAAATTTAATTTCTTTAAAAATAAATGGATCTTCACAACGACTAAAAATATAATTTATTGCTTCAACTAATCCCTTTGTTGAACGATAATTAGTATCTAACGTATAAAAATAGTTAATATGTTTTTTAACACTGATATATGCAAATATATTTGCACCACGAAATGAATAAATTGCTTGTTTAGGATCACCTATAAATAATAATGCAGTATTACTAAATCCTTGATATATTTGATTAAAAATCTGATATTGATTAAGATCAGTATCTTGAAATTCATCAATCATAGCTACAGGAAATCGAGTATTAATTAAACGTGCCAAAACTCTTTTATTATCTTTATTCAAAGCAGAGTTTAAATTAATTAATAAATCATCAAAACCTATTAATCTTAATTTAGATTTCTCACGAGCAATAGTTTGTTTAATCTGTTTTACTGCCATTGGAATTACTATATCTTTAATACTAAAAGATTCTGTTAACAGTTTTTCTATTTCTTGAAAAACAATATGTTTAGGACAAATACCGTTCTTTGATTTTTCATTTAAATTATTTTGAGAAAATCTAATAAGTTCTTTAGGTAAAAAGTAATTTTCTGTTTTTTGTTTTGCCCATTCATTAATTTTTATCAACCAAAAAGTCAAAAATCTTTTGTTATATATACGTTTATCAACATCTGAATTTATAATAATTTTTTTAAAATCACCTACGTTTATTAACCATAATGATTTTATATTTTTAATAAGTTCAATTAAACGATTGTGACGATTTTCTAATGTTTCTTGATCTTTAGGTAAGTTTATAATTAATGGGATTTCAGATTGAAGAAATGGATGTATTTCAGTTAATAAATCTTCTGGAGAACTCCATTCTGATTGAATTACTTTAGTAATAGAGTAATTAAGATTATAAAAATTTAATCGCCAAAAATCAGCAGCAGCTTGTTTTTGAATTAAATATTCATTTTGTATTATAGTTTGTTCAAATAAAGATTGGGTTTCAAATGCATAAAATGTTAAAATTCGTTGACAAAAACTATGAATAGTATATATAGATATTTCATCTATTGAACGGTTTGCTATAATTAATAAATTTATAGCAGACTCTGTTCTATGTTGTTGTAATAATTTATTTAATAAAACTAAATATTCTTGTTTATCTTCAAAACCAACACCATTGTTTAAACAAACGAAATACATTTCACGTATTCGTTGTCGAATACGTCTACGGAGTTCAATTGTTGCAGATTCTGTAAATGTAACAATTAAAATCTTTTCAACACTAAGAGGTTTAGATATATTATCATCTATACTTAATCCTAATAAAAGACGTAAATATAATACCTCTATTATATAAGTTTTACCTGTACCAGCAGATGCTTCTATTAACCTTTTTCCTTTTATAGGAAAAGAAAATATATTTAATAACTGTAAAATTGTTTGCATATTATATATTTTAATATTTATAAAATATTAATTACTGTAATTTAACTATTTTAAATAAATTTAATTAAAATTTAAAAAATAATTTATTTTTTTAAAATTAATATGATTATATTAATTATATAACCATATTAATTTATTTAAAACAAAAATCACATATTAATTAAAAATTTATTTTTATTTTATATTATTTACTAAATAAAAAATAAATTATTTTTAAGTATTTATTTATAAAATATTGTTATTAATTTAGTTTGTTTATATCTTATAAAAAAATAATTTTGTAAAATAAATACAATAAAAATTGTATCAAAAAATATTTATATAAAAATCTTTTATTAAAATAAATATTTTAATTAATTTAATTATAGAATAGTATTAATAATTATTATATATTAATATATAATAATTATATATAATTTATAGTATTAAAATACTATTTTATAAAAAAAATAAAATTAAATGTATTAATAAACAATTATAGTAATTTATTTTAAATAAATAATAAAATATTATTTATATATAAAACTTATGTTATATAAATATTAATATTTTCATTTTTTCTTATACATTTAATTATTATTAAATTATTATTATATGATCTAATATAATTAATATAAAAATTAAAAAATCAAAATTTATAATTTATCGTTTTGGTAAATAAAATAAAGGATTTACTGGTTTTCCTTTATAACGAATTTCAAAATGAAGTATAACAGATTTTGTATCTGTATTACCCATTGTAGCTATTTTTTGACCTTCAATAACATCCTGTTGATCTTTTACAAAAAGTTTATCATTATGTGCATATGCACTTAAATATTCATTATTATGCTTTATAATTATAAGTTCTCCATATCCACGTAATGTATTTCCAGCATATACAATTTTTCCTGACGAAGCAGCAAGCACTGGTTGTCCACGATATCCACTAATATCTATACCTTTATTTCCTCCTAAAATATCAGAAAAACCTTCAATTACTACTCCGTTAACAGGCCATCTCCATTTAATAAGTGAATTATTTAAAACCTTCCCAGTAGTAATTGCTAATATTTTTTTTGTTTGTTTTTTTTGTTGTATTATTTTTTTATTATTATTTTTTATATTTATATTTTCAGAATATGAATTATTTAATTTAAAATTCATATATTTTTGGTTAAAATTTAATCGATTTGTAAATAACTGATTATTTCGTTGTTTAAAATTATTAATATTTAACATTTGACCAACCTTTATATTATAAGGTTTTAAAATATTATTTTTACTCGCTAAATCATAAAAATTATTACCAGTTATATATGCAATATAAAATAATGTATCACCAGGTTTAACCTTATAAAAATTATCATAATAACTACCTTTATTAATTTTATTATAATCACGATTATAATTTACCTTATTGTTAATATTAGAAACAGTTGATGATTTAGTTAAATATTTTATATTTTTTGATAAATTATTTTTTAAAATAGGTATTTTATTTTTTAATTTATAATTAGAATAATTTATTTTTTTTATATAATTTTTAGATTTATTAAAATTATTTTTTTTATTGAAAATATTAATAATAGGTTCATTAGGATGATATGGTGTAGAACATCCACAAATTAATAAATATATTGTAAATAAAAAAATAATTACTAATCTAACTGTGTTTATATAACAAACTATTTTCATAGTATTTTCCAAGAAATACAAAATTAAACATAAAATTATATAAAATATACTATTTTAGTATAAAAACAAAACTTAAATAAACTATAAATAATTTATTTATTATAATTAACTTATATCAACTTTCACATAAAATAAATTATCAATTTAACAATAAAAATCTTTTTATATAAATTTAAATTTTATTAGTTTTTAAAAATTAATTTTATATTAATATAAAAGTAATTTTTATAATAATTAATTTTAACTATTGGTATAGTTTATTAAATAAAAATCTATCTAAATAAAACTAATAAAAATATTTAATATAATACTAATTAATAATTAATTATCAATAAAACTTAAATGATTAAAATAGTTTTTATATTAATTTTATATATAAAAATTATAAATTATATTCAATTTATTTTAAATTTTAAATTTATAAATATCACTGTTATTAATTATTTTATTTTTAATAAAATAATTATTTATAAACATAAAAAATAATATCTTAACCAAACAATTAAATTAATTTAATTGTTTAATATATTAAAACTAACTTATATAATTTATTATTTATTCAAATAAATACAATTTTATATATTATGTATTAATTTAAAAATTATTTTATAAATTTATTTATCTTTATTAAGATCATTAATTATAGAATTAATTTGCGATATTTCAATACGATTAAATAATTTTTTAAATTGTCGAATATTATGATTTAATAATGGATAATTAAGTTCATCCCAAAATAATTTAATATTTAAAAAAAATTCAACACGTTTAGTTAACCCAGGTAATACAGGTTTTAAATAAGTCATTAACACACGAAAAAAATTAATTCCAATAGAGCAAACATCATGTAATTCTTTATTTTTTTCATTTTGTTTTACTAAAACCCAAGGTGCTTTATTATCAATATAACGATTAGAAATATCTGTTAATACCATTATTTCACGAATCGCTTTATTAAATTCACGATTATGATAGTAATCACCAATAACTTTTGAAGCGTTAATAAATTTTTTATATAACTCTGGTTCAATTATATCTAAAGATAATTTATTATTAAAATATTTTGAAATAAAACTAGCATTTCTAGAAGCAAGATTAATAACTTTATTTACAATATCATTATTTACACGTTGAGCGAAATCGTAAAAATTTATATCAATATCTTCGATATTTGAAGATAGTTTTGTTGCAAAATAATAACGTAAGCAATCAGGATCTAAATACTTTAAATATACGCTAGCAGTAATAAATGTACCACGCGATTTAGACATCTTTTTACCATTAACTGTAAGATATCCGTGAACAAATAAATTAGTTGGTTTTCGATAATCACTAGCTTCTAATATTGAAGGCCAAAATAAACTATGAAAATATATGACATCTTTACCTATAAAATGATAAAGGTCTGTTTTTGAATCTTTATTCCAAAATTCATCAAAATTTAATTTTTTTTTATCACATAAATTCTTAAATGAAGCCATATACCCAATTGGTGCATCTAACCAAACATAAAAGTACTTACCAGGGGCTTCTGGAATTTGAAAACCAAAATAAGGATAATCACGAGTAATATCCCATTCTTGTAATCCACAAGAAAACCATTCATTCATTTTATTTACTACTTGCTTTTGAACAACACCAGAGTTAATCCATGATATCAATGAATTACTGAAAAAAGGAAGATCAAAAAAAAAGTGCTCTGAATTTCGTTTTTCTGGAATACAATTAGATATTACAGAACGTAAATTAATAAGTTCATTTGGGTTATACGTAATACCGCAAACATCACAAGAATCACCATACTGATCTTCAGATTTACATTTTGGACAAGTACCTTTTACAAAACGATCTGGAAGAAACATACGTTTTTCAACATCAAAAAATTGAGAAATAACACGTGTATTGATAAAACCTTTTATTTTTAATTTATTAAAAATATTTTTTACTAAAACTTTGTTTTCTTCACTATGTGTTGAATAATAATTATCATAACTTATATAAAAATTAATAAAATCATTTTGATGTCTATTATTCATAATATTAACTAATTTTTCTGGAGTTATTTTTAATTGTTCAGATTTAATCATAACTGGTGTTCCATGCGCATCATCTGCACATATAAAATAAATTGTTTTATTACGCATTCTTTGATAACGCACCCAAATATCAGCTTGAACGTGTTCTAAAATATGCCCTAAATGAATTTCTCCATTAGCATAAGGTAAAGCACATGTTACTATTGATTTATTGGCTATTTTAAACATAAAATTAACTCCATAAAATAGTTTTGTTTATATAATACCAATATTAATTATATTGTTTTTTATTAAAAATTCTATGAATTTATAATCTATTACCATATATATAATTATTAATTTTAACTATATACATATATATTCATTATATATTTATATATAATATTATATTTTAATTATAAATAATTTTTAATTAAAAATTATAATATAAAAATTAATTTTTTGTTATATTCAATAACAAATAAAAGATTATTAGTTATTTTATAAATTACATAATTAGATTTTATATTAATCTACTTCATATTTAATAAAACATAATTAAATTAACTAGTATTGTTAACTAAAATATATTTTTTTAAAAAATTTATTTACAATATATAATTTTAATAATATTCTTTAAACCGAATATTTAACATAAATAATAAATATATAAATATTTTAAAAAATAAATATTTAATTATATAATTAATTTATATATAAATAATATCACAATATTTAACAAAAGAAAATAAACATGCGTTTATGTGATTATGATATCATTAAATTAATTAATGATAATAAATTAATTTTTACACCTAAACCACCTATTGAACGTATAAACGGTGTTTCTGTTGACTTGTGTTTAGGAAATAAATTTCGAGTTTTTTTAGAACACAAAGCCGCTTTTATCGATCTAAGTGGTCCAAAAAATAAAATTAATGAAGCATTAAATTTAGTTATGAGTAATGAAATAATTTTAAAAAAAAATAATTTATTCTTTTTACACCCAAATGAATTAGCACTAGCAATTACATTAGAATCAATTGCTATTCCAAACAATTTAGTTGGATGGTTAGATGGACGTTCATCATTAGCACGCTTAGGACTTATGGTTCATGTAACATCACATCGTATCGATCCAGGTTGGTGTGGTCAGATTGTATTAGAATTTTATAATTCAGGGAAACTTCCTTTGGCTTTACGACCTGGGATGATAATATGTGCTATTAGTTTTGAATTATTATCAGGAACAGCAAAACACCCTTATAATAAAAAAATAAACGCAAAATATCAAAATCAAAAAGGAATAATTAACAGCAAAATCAGTGATGAAATTAAAACAATTTCATCAATTAAAAATTAATTTTTAATTGATGAAATTTCTATAAAATCAAATATTTATTATTTTTTATATTTATTTCATTAAAAATGATATAAAGATAAAACTGCTGATAAAAGATTTATTAAAAATATTTTTTAAAATTATAGTTAATAATAAAAAATATTAATTTAATATTAATATATAATTATATATATTGTATATATTATATAATAAATTCATATATTATTTTTCTTCAAATTTAGAAAAAATAAGTACTTTATTAATTCTATTACTATTTACTTCAACTGGCTGAAATTTAAAACCATTAATTATAATTTGTTCACCAACTATAGGAATTCTCTGTAAATGCTCCATTAACAACCCAGCAATAGTCTCATATTCACGCATTTTATCTAATTTTATTGGTATAAATAAAATAAGGTCTTCTAAAGGCATAAAACCATTTGCTACCCAACCACCATCTTCTAATTTTTTAATATCATAACGCGAATCTTTTTTTTCATCTCCTACAGGTAAATTACCAGCAATTGTTTCTATTACATCAGTTAAAGTTACAATACCTTTAACCGATCCAAATTCATCTACTATAAAAGCAAAATGTGTATATGCTTTACGAAATTGTTCTAATGCTTTTAAAAGAGATAATCCTTCAGGAAAAATTAACGGTTGAGTGATTAAAGCACGTAAATTTAATGGTTCTCCACTTAATTGTTGTTTAACTAATCCAAACATATAAACAATACCAATTGGTTCATCACTTATCTTTTCATCAATCACAACTAAACGTGAATGTGGTTTTTTATCTATTAATTGTAAAAGATCATTAGCAGACTTATTTACATCTAAATAATCTATTTTATGACGTGAAGTCATGATACTTTCTATATTACGTTGTGCCATACCAAGAACACGTGCAATCATTAAGCATTCCTGAGGTTCAAAAACAGATTGATTATTGGAAATAATATCAGATGTACAATCTAACTCAGCATGTTCATGTCTTCCACTTAAAATACGTAATACAGCTTCAGCTGTACGTTCCCGTAAGTATCTAGAACCTCTAAGTAATTTACGACGATTAAATTGAGCAAATTGATTTAAAGATTCAATCATTATTGAAAATCCGATTGCTGCGTATAAATAACCCTTAGGAATTGTATATCCTAAACCTTCAGCTACTAAACTAAAACCTATCATTAATAAAAAACTAAGACATAAAATAATAATAATTTGATGATTATTAATAAAATTAGTTAAAGTTTTACTAGCTAATATCATTAATATCATTGCTATAGTTATGGCAGAAATCATAACACCAATATGATCAACTATACCAACTGCAGTAATTAAAGAATCAATAGAAAAAATAGCATCAAGAACAATAATTTGTGTAACAACTGCCCAAAATTTCGAAGTTTTTCTATGTGTATTTGAGTGATTATCTTTATATTCTAATCGATCATTAAGTTCTATAGTAGCTTTAAACAACAAAAAAATTCCGCCAACTAATACAATTAAATCACTAGCACTAAATTGATGATTAAATAAAATTATAATAGGTTTTGTGAACGTAATCAACCAAGATAAACTAAACAATAAAATTATTCGCATAGCTAATGCTGGAATAAGACCAGCAATACGTGCTCTTTCACGCATCTTTGATGGTAATTTATCTGCTAAAAGCGCAATAAATACAAGATTATCAATACCAAGAACAATTTCTAAAACAACAAGTGTAGCAAAACCAATTAAGTTTGAAGGATCTACGATCCATTCCATAAAATTTATTATACTCTCCAGTATGTTAATATTTATTAAATTATTATTAATTAAAATCTTTTTTTTAAAAAAAATATTGATACTTAAGATACATATTATTTAAATTATATTATTTAAAACTAATTTCAACAAATATAATTATAAAAAATAATTTATATTACTATATTAAATTATTTTAAATAAACCTTAATATTTTTTTAATTTAAAATTATTATATAAAATATATTTATAAAAACTATTAATTAATAAGTAATGCTTTTTAAAAAAAACTAACTTTAAATTAATTTTTACTTTTTTTTGACAAAATCAGCAATATTGATTAAATATTAATTTTTAAAATAAATTATATTAAAATGTAACAATTATTATTTTATAAATCAAATTAATTAATAAATAATATAAATATATATTCATAACTTATCTTATATTATCTATAAATATTTAATCGTTTTTAACGAAATTATTTTTAAAAGATTTTAAAATAGTAAAACAAAATTAAAAACAATAAAATACATAATTATAAATTTCATAAGTATATCTAAATAATATATTTAATTAGTTAATAAAAAACAATTAATTTAATTAAAATTATTATATTATATTAATAATAATATTATTTTATTTATAAATAAACTACTAGTTAAATATTAAAATAATCTACATAAAATTATAATTTTATAACTGACTATAATATAATTATATTTTAATTTAAAATTCTATTATTAGAAATAATAATTAATTTAAAAAAAATCTATATATTTAAAAAATAATCTTATAAACATTTTAAACCTAATAATTTATATTTAAAATTAATAAAAAAAAATATAAAATATAAAAATAAAAATTTTTTATAAAATAATTATTTTTATTTAAAGCTTATAAGCTAACAAAAATTAATACTTATTTATTTTAAAACCTAGTTATTAAATTTTAATTTCTATAAAACAAAAAATTTTTATAATACAAAAAATAAAATTTAATACATAATAGTTAAATAAATAAAATAAAATTAAATATTGTTTTTAACATAATACTTTATAAAAAATATTTGATCACAATTTAAATTTTTTATATTATAAAACATACTATTTTTATATTAAAATATAAAAATATTTTTATATTTATAAAAAATAATTATATATAACTAATTTAGTTATAAAAATCGGTGTGTTTTAATAAAATTTAAACTTAATGACACAAATAAAAATCGATAAACACTGGATGACTGAAGCTATTAAGCTTGCTATAAAAGCTAAAAAATTAGGTGAAATACCTGTTGGCGCTATTTTAATAAAAAATGATAAACTAGTGGCAAAAAATTATAATCGCTCTATCATTGATAACAACCCTATAGCTCATGCAGAAATGCTTGTTTTACAACAAGCTGGAAAAATTTTAAAAAATTATCGTTTACTAAATACAACACTTTATGTTACATTACAACCATGTATGATGTGTCAATCGGCTATATCTAATAGTAGAATTAGTAGGTTAGTTTACGGAAGTAAAAATAATAAATTAAATTTTTTTGCTTCAAATATAAAAACAATGAAATATTTTAATTTAAATCAACACATAAATATCACAGAAGGAATTTTAGAAAAAGACTGTTCTATAATCATAAATGATTTTTTTAAATTACGTAGAAGTCAAAATAAAAAAAACAAAAACAACATAGTTGTATTATAATAATATATAAATATTTTTAATAAATTTATTTAAAAATAAAATATAAAAAATTAAAACTATAATAACTCATTTATATCCAAAAATACTCAATAATAAACGATTTAAATATAATTTAAATCGTTTATTATTTATAGTAAATTAAATAAGATTTTTAAAATTTAATAAAATACTATATTTATAATATAAAAAAATGTTATTTTATATAATAAAGTAAATAAATTATATATAAAATATTATTTAAAATGATTATATTAAATAACATTTTTATACAATTGTTTAATTTTAGTTTATTAAAATTAATATAAAATTCTTAATAGAGATTTAATAAAATGGACGTTTTTCATAATTCACCTGCTTTATCAATACATCAAACAAATAATTTAATGAATTTTTTTGTTAAAAACAATATTCCAATTATAAATATTTATGCTGAATATATTCACTTCATTGAGTTATTAACACCATTAAATTGCAATGAAAAAGAAAAACTAAATAAACTATTAACTTATGGACCTAATTTAAAAAAACAAAAATTAAATGGAAAATTAATTCTGGTCACACCGAGATTAGGAACGATTTCATCATGGTCATCTAAAGCAACTGAAATAGCTAACAAATGCAACTTTAAACAAATAAAACGAATTGAACGTGGAATCGCATACTATGTACAAACAAAATTGTTAACTAAAACACAATGGAACATTGTGATTGAACAATTATATGATAAAATGATAGAGAATATATTTTTTTCTTTTTCAGATGTTAATAAACTATTTATTTCTAAAAACCCATTACCAATAAAAATAATCGATATTCTTAAAAACTCACGACTTGCTTTAGAAATAGCTAATAAAGAAATGGGGCTAGCATTAACAAATCATGAAATTAATCATTTATTAAAAATATTCTTAAAATTAAAACGAAATCCTACAGACGTAGAATTGTATTCGTTTGCACAAATAAACTCAGAACATTGTCGTCATAAAATTTTTAATGCTAATTTAATAATTAATGGAGAAACTAAAAATAAATCTCTTTTTAAAATGATTAAAAATACTTTTAAGAAAACTCCTGATTACGTATTATCTGCATACAAAGATAACTCAGCTGTAATAAAAGGTTTTTTTATTAATCATTTTTTTCCCGATTTAAATAATATTTATAAAATTCATAAAGAAAATTCAAATATTTTAATAAAGGCAGAAACTCATAATCACCCAACTGGTATTTCACCTTTTGCTGGAGCAGCAACTGGTTCTGGTGGTGAAATTCGTGATGAAGGATCCACTGGACGAGGTTCAAAACCAAAAGCAAGTTTAGTTGGTTTTTCAGTATCTAATCTTCGAATACCTGGTTTCGAACAACCATGGGAAGAGGATTTTAGCAAACCAAATCGCATTGCCAGCGCACTAGATATTATAATAAAAGGATCATTAGGCAGTTCTTCATACAATAACGAATTTGGTAGACCTACTTTAGTTGGATATTTTCGCACATATGAAGAAAAAATAAATATTTACAATAAAGAAGAGCTTTATGGTTACAATAAACCTATAATGTTAGTAGGAGGATTTGGAGTAATTCGATCTAATCAAATAAAAAAAGAAAATTTGATTGTTGGCACTAAGTTGATAATTCTTGGTGGAGCATCAATGAACATTGGTCTTGGAGGTAGCTCAGCATCTTCAATAACATCAGGTCAACTAGACATTAATTTAGATTTTGCTTCTGTTCAGCGTGACAACGCTGAAATGGAAAGGCGTTGTCAAGAAGTTATAAATAAATGTTGGCAATTAGGTAATAACAATCCAATTTTATTTATTCATGATATTGGTGCTGGAGGATTATCTAATGCTGTATTAGAACTATTAAATGAAGCTAAACTTGGTGGTAACTTTGAACTACGCAGTATTCTTAATTCTGAACAAAATATGAGTCCATTAGAAATTTGGTGCAATGAATCACAAGAGCGATATCTTTTAGCGATAACAAAAAATCAACTTAATTTATTTTCATCCATTTGCAAACGTGAAAATACACCATTTATGATAATTGGTGAAACAATAAAACAACGTAATTTAATATTAAATGATTCATTTTTTAAAAATCAACCAATTAATTTACCTATAAATATTTTAATCAATAAAACACATAAAACGTTTTTTAATATAAAAACATTTAAAAAAAAATTACAACCATTAAATAAAAATATAATTCATTTAAATGAAGCAATTAAACGTGTTTTAAGACTTCCATCAGTTGCTGAAAAAACATTCTTAATTACAATTAGTGATCGCAGCATAAGTGGGATGGTTTCTCGAGATCAAATGATTGGTCCATGGCAAGTACCTGTTGCTGATTGTGCTGTAACAACTGCAAGCTTTGATAGTTATTATGGAGAATCAATGTCAATAGGTGAAAAACCAATAATTTCATTAATAAACTCAAGCTCTTCGGCACGTATGGCGGTAGGAGAAGCGTTAACCAATATAGTTTGTTCTTATGTAAAAGATTTAAAACATATAAAATTATCTGCTAATTGGATGGCGGCAGCTAATCATTTAGGAGAAAATACAGGATTATATGAAGCCGTAAAAACTATTAGCGAAGATCTTTGTCCAAAATTAGGTTTAACAATTCCAATAGGTAAAGACTCTATGTCAATGAAAACATGTTGGAAAAACAATGGATCAGAATATGTGATGATATCACCATTATCGTTAATAATCAGTGCATTCGGACTTGTTGAAGATGTACGCTTAACAGTAACACCTGAACTTAAATGTAACATTGATAATATATTAATTCTAATAGATCTTGGAAAAAACAACAATTCTTTAGGAGGATCAGCATTAGCACAGGTTTATCGTCAACTTGGGAATAACACACCAGATGTTCGTGATTCTAAATTATTATCTAATTTTTTTAAAACAATACAAAAATTAATTTTTGAACAAAAATTATTAGCGTATCATGATCGTTCAGATGGTGGTTTATTTGTTACTTTAATTGAAATGACATTTGCAGGTCATTGTGGAATTAATATAGATATTAGTTCATTTAATAATGATGTAATATCAATATTATTTAATGAAGAATTAGGAGCTGTAATTCAAATTCGTGCTGAAGATAAAAAATATATTGATAAATGTATTTCTGAGGCTGGTTTAAATAATTACTCACATTATTTAGGAAATGCAATTGATAATAATACTATTACTATCAGTAATAATGATAACATTATTTATAAAAAACCACGTAAAATTTTACGGCAATGGTGGAGTGAAACAACATGGCAAATACAACGAATACGTGATAATAAATTATGTGCCGATCAGGAATACGAATCAAAACAAGATGATTCAGATCCAGGATTAAATTCTTATTTAATGTTTGATATAAATGATGATATTTCAGCTCCTTATATTTTATCAGGTATACGTCCAAAAGTAGCAATTTTACGTGAACAAGGAATTAATTCACATACAGAAATGGCAGCTGCATTTTATTACGCAGGTTTTGATGCTATTGACGTACATATGAATGATTTATTATATAATAATTTATCTCTTAATCAATTTAATGTTTTAGTTGCTTGCGGCGGATTTTCTTACGGAGATGTTCTTGGTGCAGGAGAGGGGTGGGCTAAATCAATTTTATTTGATAATAGAATACGTGATAAATTTAAAACATTTTTTAATAGAAAAGATACACTGTCCCTTGGAGTTTGTAATGGTTGTCAGATGATGTCAAATTTACATGAACTTATTCCAGGAGCAGAATATTGGCCACGTTTTGTACAAAACTTATCAGGACGTTTTGAATCTCGTTTTGTATTAGTAGAAATAACAAAAAATCCATCTATTTTTCTAGATGGTATGAATGGATCTCAAATCCCAATAACTGTTTCACATGCTGAAGGGAAAATAGAAACACATTCAGATACGCAATTAAAAAATATAGAAAATAACAATTTAGTTGCTATGCGTTTCATAAACAATTATGGAAAAATTACAGAACAATATCCAGCAAACCCAAACGGTTCAGTTAATGGAATTACCTCAATAACGTCAATTGACGGACGCGCAACGATTATGATGCCACATCCTGAACGAGTTTTTCGAACAATAAATAATTCTTGGTATCCAAAAAATTGGGGTGAAAATAGTCCATGGATGCGAATTTTTCGCAATGCCCGTAAACAATTAGGTTAAACTATTTACTACATATTATTATTTAATTTTAAAACATTTTAAAATTAAATAATAATATGTAGTAAATTTTTCTTAAAATACAAATTAATAAAACTAATTTTAAAAATAAAAATATCATCAGAAAATGAATATAAAAACAATATCAAAATATTAATTTAAAATAAAATTGAAAACATATCAAATGTAATTCAAATTTAGAATTAATATTGACATTAAAAAATAAATTAATTACAATAAAATTGTATAATAATTTAATTAATTAAAATATAATAATATATAATTTTAAAAATATTTTTTATATTATTAAAAATAATAAACACCACAAAATATATTTTTTTTATAATGAATATTATTCATAATATTATTTTTATTTAAAATAAAAACTTTAAAGTTTTTATAAAAATAAATATAATTTTTATAAAACTTTTCATAAAAAACTAATAAACTTTATATTATATTAAAACAATTATTTATGAAACGAAAACTTAATATATTATTAGCACAATTAAACTGGATAGTAGGAGATATTGAAAATAATTGTGAACGAATGTTAAAAATATTTAAAGCTTATACTAAATATACTGATATTATTATGTTTTCAGAATTATCTTTAACTGGTTATCCAGCAGAAGATCTAATTTTTCGTATGGATTTTAAAAATCGTTGTTTAACTCAATTAAAACGATTACAAACAATAAGCAACAATAAAACTGCAATTATTGTTGGTCATCCATGGTATGAAAAAAAAAATATTTATAATGTATTATCGTTTTTTTTTCAAGGAAAATTACTTATTAGATATTTTAAACAAAAATTACTTAATTATGGTGTTTTCGATGAACTTCGTTATTTTTCAACTAAACAAACTTATTGTGTAGTTAATTTTAAAAATTATCGTATAGGAACTATAATATCAGAAGATATTTGTTATAACAAATGTATTGATGTTTTAAAAAATAAAAAAACAGAACTATTATTGACTACTAACGCATTACCTTTTAGTTTACATAAAGAACATTATCTTGATAAATTATTAATTAACTGTTGTAAAAATATTAACGCACCTGTTATATATCTAAATCAAGTTGGAGGTCAAGATGAATTAGTTTTTGATGGTAATTCGAAGATAATAACAAACAATGGTAAGCAAATTTATAATTTCGCTAGATTTAAAGAACAAATAGATACCATCTCTTTCAATAATCTATCACTTATTAAAAAATTTCAAAAAATAAAAAAAACATCAACTATAGCTAATATTTATCAAGCATTAGTTATGGCAACTAAAGATTATTTTAATAAAAATAAATTTGAAAAAATAATTTTAGGTTTATCTGGTGGAATTGATTCAGGAATAACAACAACAATAGCTGTTGACGCTGTAGGTCAAGATCGCGTTCAAGCGGTAATGATGCCATTTCGTTACACAACAGAAGCTAGTATTAATAATGCAAAAACACAAGCAAATTTATTAAAAATAGAATTTAATATTATTTCTATTGAACCAATATTTGATATATTGATAACACAATTACATACAATAATCAAGAATATAAAACAAGAATCTATTGTAACAGAAAATTTACAAGCGCGTTGTCGCGCAATTATATTATTAGCTATATCAAATAAATTTAATAGTTTAATATTAACAACAAGCAATAAAAGCGAAGTTGCTGTAGGTTATTCAACTTTATATGGTGATACAGCAGGTGGTTTTAATGTATTAAAAGATATATCTAAAACATTGGTTTTTAAACTAGCTAAATATCGTAATACAATATCTCAAGTTATTCCTAAAAGTATAATTAATAGAAAACCATCAGCGGAGTTATCCAATAATCAATTTGATCAAGACACATTGCCTCCTTATAATATTTTAGATCAAATAATAAAAGGTTATGTAGAAAAAGATCTTTCAGAAAATGAGTTAATCAAACTTAGATTTGATAAAAAAATAGTACAAAAAGTTATTTCTCTTATAA
Organism: Candidatus Providencia siddallii; assembly: GCA_001457715.1. Lineage (GTDB taxonomy): Bacteria > Pseudomonadota > Gammaproteobacteria > Enterobacterales > Enterobacteriaceae > Providencia_A > Providencia_A siddallii. The sequence goes on from CVRF01000003.1 coordinate 358,339, forward strand.
ATTTTTATGAATACAAAAGACGTCAATCTCCAATTGGACCAAAAATCACAACACGTAGTTTTGGTAAAGATCGTCGCTACCCAATAACATCTTCATTTAATAATAAAAATAGATAAAATATTTAATTTTTAAATGATTTAACATAAAAATATTTGATTAAATTAATATTTTATATATTAACTTTTTTATATTTAAATTAAATAAAAATATTAGTTTTATAATTTAATAAAAGTAAATAATATATATTAATATATTAAATAAATTAAATACTATAATTTTTAATTTAAAATTATATTTTACATATATATCTTATAATTTATTTGAATAATTTATATTAAAATATAAATTATAATTATATACATATATTATAAATAATTAAATATTAAAAAATATTAAATTATTTTTTTTAAAAATCATAGTTATTTATATTATCTAAAAATATTTTTATATAAATTTAGGAAAAAATAAAATGTTAAAATACAAAATTAATATTTCAGATTACGATATAGAATTATGGAATGCAATGGAAAAAGAAAAACAACGTCAAGAAGAACATATTGAATTAATTGCTTCTGAAAATTATACAAGCCAATTAGTAATGCAAGCACAAGGTTCTCAATTAACAAATAAATACGCGGAAGGTTATCCAGGTAAACGTTATTATGGTGGATGCAAGTATATTGATATTATTGAACAGTTAGCTATTGATAGAGCTAAAAAAATATTTAACGCAAACTATGCTAATGTACAACCCCATTCAGGTTCACAAGCTAACGCAGCAGTTTATATGGCTTTTTTACAACCAGGAGATACATTATTAGGTATGAGTTTAGATTGTGGCGGACATTTAACTCATGGAGCAGCTATAAATTTCTCAGGTAAACTATATAATAGTATTTCATATGGAGTTAATGAAGATGGTGAAATAAATTACGATGAAATTAAATCAAAAGCTAAAAAACATAAACCAAAAATGATAGTTGCTGGTTTTTCTGCATATTCAGGTATAATTAATTGGGATAAAATAAGAGAAATAGCAGATAGCGTAAATAGTTATTTATTAGTAGATATGTCACATGTAGCCGGATTAATTGCTGCTGGTATATATCCAAATCCAGTTCCATATGCCCATGTTGTAACAAGTACAACACATAAAACATTAGCTGGACCTCGTGGTGGATTAATTCTTTCAAAAGAAAAAGATATCAAAATACACAAGAAAATTAATTCAGCGGTGTTTCCTGGTTTACAAGGTGGTCCTTTATTACATGTTATTGCTGGAAAAGCAATAGCGCTAAAAGAAGCAATGGAACCTAAATTTAAAATTTATCAACAACAAACTGTTATTAATGCAAAAACGATGGTAAAAATTTTTCAAAAAAATAACTATAAAATAATTTCTAATAAAACTGAAAATCACTTATTTTTAATTGATTTAATTAATAAAAATATTACTGGTAATATTGCAGAAATTGCATTAAGTGATGCAAAAATTATAGTTAATAAAAATAATATTCCTCACGATTCTAAAAGCCCTATTATTACTTCTGGTATACGTATAGGATCCCCTGCAATAACTCGTCGCGGTTTTAAAGAAAAAGAAACATCTGAACTTACAAAATGGATATGTAATATTTTAAATGATATTTCTAATAAAAAAACAATTGAAAATATTAAAGAAAAAGTAATAAATATATGTAAAAAATTTCCAGTTTATAACTTATAATTTAATTTAAAACTAATATCAAATATATTTTAATACACTGATATTATTATAATTTTAAAATTAAAATATTTAAAATTTAAATAAACGCTACTACGCATAAGTAATTTTATTAATTTAATTAATAAAAATAATATAATATTATTTTTATATTCATCTTTTAAAGTAAAAATAACTTATATGAACAAAACTATATGTATTAATGAATAATAATTATTCTACTGTTACTGATTTTGCTAAATTTCTAGGTTGATCAATATCTGTTCCTTTTATTAAAGATACATGATATGCTAATAATTGTAAAGGAATAATATAAAAAATAGGTGCTACTAATTCATTAACATTAGGTAATAATATAATTTTCATATTTTCTTTAGAAATAAAACCTGCATTCTCATCAGTAAATATATATAATAAACCACCACGAGCACGTACTTCTTCTACATTAGATTTCAATTTTTCTAATAATTTATTATTAGGAGCAATAATTATTACTGGTATATCAGTATTAATTAATGCTAATGGTCCATGTTTTAATTCACCTGCAGCATATGCTTCTGCATGAATATATGAAACTTCTTTTAATTTTAACGCTCCTTCAACAGCAATAGGAAAATAAAGACCTCGTCCGAGAAAAAGTGCATGTTGTTTATCTAAAAAATCTTCAGCAACTTTTTCAATAATTTTATATTGTAATAAAAAAGATTCAATGTACGCTGGTAAAGAGCATAATGCATTAATAATATTTTTTTCTAAATTAAATTTTATATTTTTTAAACTACCAATATACGCCACTAACATTAGTAATACTGTTAATTGAGTTGTAAATGCTTTTGTTGATGCTACACCTATTTCAGGACCAGCTTTTGTTATTAATGAAAATTTAGATTCACGAACTAATGAAGAATTAGTTACATTACATATAGCCAAAGAAGTTAAATATTTTAATTTATTTGATAAACGTAAAGCAGCTAAAGTATCTGCTGTTTCACCTGATTGAGATACAACAATCATTAAACTATTTTTATGATATACATGTTTTCTATAACGATATTCAGAAGCAATTTCAACATCACAAGAAATATTTGCTAATGATTCAAACCAATAACGTGCAACCATTCCTGCATTATATGATGTTCCACAAGCTACAATTTGTATGTGTTCGATCTGATATAAAATCTTTCTTGCTTCTATACCTAATTCATCACCAAAATCTATAGTGTTATTTTTGGTAAAACGTCCTTCAGTAGCTTGTTTTATAGCTGTAGGTTGTTCATATATTTCTTTTTGCATATAATGACGATAATTTCCTTTATTAAAAACGTCAAAATGAATATTTGATTCTATCTCTTTACGTTTCACCTCTACATTATTTTTATCAAAAATACGAACAGAACGACGTCTTAATTCTGCAATATCACCTTCTTCAAGATAAATAAAACGTCTTGTTACAGGTAATAATGCTAATTTATCTGACGCAAAAAAATTCTCTCCAACGCCTAACCCAATAATTAATGAATTACCAGAACAAGCACCAATTAATAATTCTGAAATACGACTATCCATAATAACAATACTGTATACACCAAATAATTGTTTAGTAACACATTGAACAGCTTTTTTAAAATTATCACATTTTTTATATTCATAATGAACGAGATGAGCAATAACTTCTGTATCTGTATCAGAATTAAAAATATACCCTAATTTTTGGAGATTTTTTTTAATTTCTAAATAATTTTCAATTATACCATTATGAACTACAGCAATGTAATCCGATGTATGAGGATGAGCATTTCGTTCACATGGAACACCATGTGTTGCCCATCTTGTATGTGCAATTCCAGTTCCTCCGGAAATATATTTTTTATTTACTTCTTTTGCTAAAAATTCAACTTTACCTACTTCACGTAATTTCTGCAAACATCCATTACGATTAATAACTGCCATACCTGCTGAATCATAACCACGATACTCTAGTCTACGGAGACCTTCTATTAAAATCTCTGCAATATCACGTTGTGCAACTGCGCCTATAATTCCACACATAAATTATTAATTTTCAAAAAAAAAAATAAGTTATAATTAAATTAATTTAATTATAATGTTTAAATAACATAAACAGCAAAACAATAAAACTATTTCATATATTTTAATAATATTTATTAAATAAATAAATTTTTACCAAAAACTATTTATTTTTTTTAGTTGGTCTCTTCCAATTTTTAATATGAATTTGTTTCATACGACTTATAATTAACCCCGACTCCTTTATATCAGAAGTTACAGTAGTACCAGCACCTATTGTTGTTCCTTTTATTATTGAAATTGGTGCTATTAATTGAGTATCAGAACCAATAAAAACATCATCTTCTATTATAGTTTTATGCTTATTAGCTCCATCATAATTACAAGTAATTGTACCAGCACCTATATTAACATTATCACCTATTTTAGCATCTCCTATATAACTTAAATGGCCTATTTTAGAAGATAATCCAAGTAAAGATTTTTTTATTTCAACAAAATTACCAATATGTGATTTACTTTCTAATTTAGTACCAGGACGTAATCTAGAAAAAGGACCAACAATACAATCTGTAGACAATTCAGAGTTATCTATTATTGTATATGGTTTAATTATTGTATTTTCACCTATAATACAATTTTTTAAAATACAACCTGATTCAATCTTAACATTGTTTCCTAATACAACATTCCCTTCTATAATAACATTGGTATCTATAACAACGTCTATTCCACACACTAAAGTTCCCCTGATATCAACACGAGATGGATCTAATAATGTAACACCTGATAATAATAATTTCTCAACTTGTTTTTTTTGATAAATACGTTCCAATGTAGCAAGTTCTAATCTATTATTTATTCCATAACTTTCAATTGAATCATTTGAATAAATAGTATTAATTTTGTTGCCTTCTTCATGAGATATAGCTATTATTTTGGTTAGATAATACTCTTTTTGTATATTATCATTATTTAATTGATTCAACCAACGCTTTAAATCTTTAGCGTTTGCAATCATAATTCCGGTATTAACTTCTTTAATTTTACATTCTTCTTCAGTTGCATCTATTTCTTCTGTTACACCAACAACATTATTATTATTTCTAATAACTCGACCATAACCTTTTGGGTTATCTAAAATAGTTGTAATTAAACCTATTCCACCATAAGGTTTAATTTTTATAAGACGATTCAAAATTTTTTTTGTTATTAATGGTACATCACCATATAATATAATTATATTTTCATCATCTTGAAAATATTCAGCGGCAAGTTGAACAGCATGACCTGTACCAAGTTGTTTTGTTTGTAAAACCCAAATTAACCCTTGTTCTCCTATTTTTTTTTTAAAAAAATCACCATTTTGTCCATATATTAAATAAATTTTTGATGCATCCATAGATTTTGCTGTATCAATAACATACTGAATTATTGGTTTTCCTGCTAAAAAGTGAAAAACTTTAGGTAAATTTGAACACATTCTAATACTGTTACCAGCAGCTAAAATAATAATACTTTTTTTTTGTTTAATCATATTTTTATCATTTTAACCTTAAAAGTTTAAATATTAGTTTTATAAACTGTGTTAATAGATTAACATAATTTGTATTATCTGTGATAAATTAATTATTTATTTATTTTTATTATTTATATATTATTTCTTTGTTTTTACATTCAAATACTTATTAATTAATAATTAATAATACTACGAATTATATATGTAAATACTTTAAAAAAATTTAAAAATTTTTATATAGTTTATTTTGTAAGTTTACAAGAATATATATTCTTGTAAACATAAAAAAGATTTAAACAACAAAAATAACTAATATATAAATTATTATTTTATGTATAAAATAATAATTTATATTATATATTACACAATCTTTTATCTGAGATAAATTGATATAAATAATAACTATAAATTTTAATTTTTTTTTAGACTGACTAAACAATATTTTTCATAATTAAAGTTTATTAAAATATAGCAAATTTACTTTTAGTTAAAAATAATACTATTATATATTTTTTTATTTATAAATTTATTATTTTATATATGGTTTAATATAATTAATTTTTATCTATTTAAAATACATAATTATATTTATAATTTTATTTTAAATAACTACATATATTATTTAATATATTTTTATAAACTATTAAATAATATATATAGTTATAACAATAAAAAATACATACAATTAAATAAATTTAATAAATTATATTTTTAAAAATTATTTGATAAAAAATAATTGTAACAAAACTAAATATAATCTATTCATATTAAAACATTTTTAATGTAAATCAACAATAAATAAAATTTTTATAATAAAATAATAAATATAAATTCAAAAAAAATATAATAATTTTAAATTATTAAAATTTAATTTTAATTATTAAAATATTTTTTATTTTAAATAATAAAAAAAAATTAAAATAGATTATTTGTATTAATAATTATTATTAATATTTGTTTTTTTAATAATAAAAATTATGTATAAACTAAAATAATCAACAATATAAAAACTAAAAATTTTATAATTTTTAAAATTACATATTTAAAATAGTAAAAACAATTTTATTGTTGTAATTTTTTTATATTAAAAACGTCTTAAATTTTATTTTTTAACCATATTAATAAAATAGAAATAGCAGCCGGTGTAACTCCTGAAATACGTGAAGCTTGACCAATAGATGTTGGTTTATGATTATTTAATTTTGCAATTACTTCATTTGATAAACCTTTAATTATTTTATAATCAATATTAATTGGTAATATCAATTTTTCATTATATTGATGTTTTTCTATTTCATATTTTTGTCTAGCAATATAACCTTCGTATTTTATTTGGATTTCAACTTGATTAGATGCTTGATAATCCTTAATAGGTGGATAAAAAGGGATTAAAGATGTTAATAATTTATAATTAATTTCTGGACGTCGTAACAAATCTTGACCGTTTACTGCTTTGGATAAATTAATATTTAAAGCTTTATTTATTATCTTATAATTATCTGATTTTGGGTAAATATAAACATCTTTTAAACGTTGAAATTCTTTTTCCATTAATTCGATTTTATTATTTAAACGTTTCCAACGTAAATCAGTAATTAAACCTAATTTATGAGCTTTTTCTGATAAACGTAAATCTGCATTATCTTCTCTTAAAATTAATCTATACTCAGCTCTTGAAGTAAACATACGATATGGTTCTTTAGTTCCTAAAGTACAAAGATCATCAACTAAAACTCCTATATATGCTTCATCGCGTCTAGGATACCAATTTTCTAATCCATTAACATATTGAGCTGCATTAATTCCTGCTAGTAAACCCTGAGAAGCAGCTTCTTCATAACCTGTTGTACCATTGATTTGACCAGCAAAAAATAAATTATTAATTACTTTACTTTCAAGTGTTTGTTTTAAATCACAAGGGTTAAAAAAATCATATTCTATTGCATAACCTGGTCGAATAATCTCTGCCTTTTCCATCCCTTTTATAGATTGAACAATTTGTATTTGTACTTTAAACGGTAAACTTGTAGAAATCCCATTTGGATAAATTTCATTACTTGTTAATCCTTCTGGTTCTAAAAAAACCTGATGTGAATTTTTATTTGAAAATCTGACAACTTTGTCTTCAATAGATGGGCAATAACGAGGACCTATTCCTTCGATAATCCCAGAATATATAGGGCTATGTTTAAGATTATTTCTAATAAATTCATGAGTTTTTTCATTAGTAAATGTAATATAACAAGGAACTTGTTTAGGATGTTGATTTTTTGATCCTAAAAATGAAAAAACAGGAACAGGTTTATCACCAAATTGTTTATTTAATTGATTGAAATCAATTGTTTTTATATTAATTCTTGGAGGCGTTCCTGTTTTAAATCTGCTAACACGTAACGGTAATTTTCTTAAATTTTTAGAAAAAGAAATTGATGATATATCACCAGCTCTGCCAGCATTGAATGTTTTTAAACCAGTATAAATAATTCCATTAAGATAAGTCCCTACAGTAATAATAACTGTTTTACTTTTAAATTTTAAACCAATGTTAGTTATAACACCAGTTACACAATTATTTTTAATAATTAAATTATTAACAGTTTGTTGAATAATCGTTAAATTAATTTGATTTTCTAATAATTTCTTAATATATCTCTTATAAAGAACGCGATCTACTTGTGCGCGAGTTGCCCGAACAGCAAAACCTTTACTAGAATTCAGTATTCTAAAATGAATACCAGCATTATCACATGCATTTGCCATTAAACCGCCTAAAGCATCTATTTCTTTAACTAAATGACCTTTACCGATGCCACCTATTGCCGGATTACAAGACATATGACTTATTGTATCAATATTATTTGTTAATAGCAATGTTTGACATCCCATTCGTGCTGCTGCACTTGAAGCCTCAACCCCAGCATGTCCACCGCCAACTACAATAACATCAAATCGTTTATAATAAAACATATATTTTCTCAACTGAAAAATTTAATAACTAATTTTGTATTATATCTTATATAAAAATAAAATAAATTAAATAAGAATTATAAGTTTATATAAATATAATAAATAAATATATTTTATTATTATTAATATGATTTTTTTTGTGGATAAGTAAATCTTCGCTTTAGAGATCATGATTGTACAGTTGATTGTAAATTGTTAATGTTCAGTTATAAAATTGAGTATAAATATTAAAATTTTTTTAAAAAAAAATATTTTTAATAAAAAAAATAGATTTATACATTAAATATCTACATATTATACACTTATTTTTATAAGTTATGCACATTAATAAATCATATAAATAATATTTATTTAATATTTTTATTTTTGTATAATTTAGTGAATTTAATATATATAAAATTATTAAATTTTATTTAATTTATATTGTTTAAACATATTTTGTATAACATTTGAATATATGTTATTTTATTTAAATAATTTTAACTTAAAATAAAATCTAATGGTGTATTGATATATTATTCAAATTCATATTATTTAATATTTTGTTTAAAAAATATTTGTATTTAAAATTACTAATTTATATTTTTTTATTATTATATGATTTTATAAAAATTAATTTATTATATATTTATATTAATAAATATTAGATATTTTATATAGAATATCTTTTATTATAATCATATTTATAAAGTATTATTAATGATAACTTTTATTTATTTATATAAAAAGATATGTTAAGAGATTAAAAGAAAATTGTATTATATATTTGTGTATATTATGTGTAATATATTTTTAAAATATATAATAAAAAATGTAAAATAATATTTACAATATAAAAAAAATAAGTTATTCTCTAATAAAGAAGACTTTTTTTAATATTATTATTTTGGGGCTATAGCTCAATTGGTAGAGCGTCTGCTTTGCACGCAGAAGGTTAGCGGTTCAATTCCGCTTAGCTCCATGTTAAAATAAAATAAATTATGTCTCATGTAGACGTGTAAATAAATTATAAATATAATATAATATATTTTAATAAAATTAAATTAAATATAATTTTGTTTTTAATTAATTTATTTTTTTAAAATAATTATATATTTATATTAAAACTTTTTTTAAAAAAATATTTGTAAAATTATTTAATAAATAAATTTCTAAAAAAATATTAAAAATTAAATAAACATCGTTTTATTTAAAATTTATTTCTATAAAGCATTAGAAAAACTAAATTAGATTATGAATTTATGAATTTATAATATATAAAAATGAATAATATGGTTTTTATGATTATATAAAAACCATATTGAAAATATATAATTACAATATAAATATAATATACTTTTAATAAATAAAAATTATATTTTATCAAATAAATTAGTATGTAATATTTGTAAAAATTCTTTAGCGTTATGATCAGAAATCAATAAACAAATATTATTATAACTAGTTCCGTAATTAATCATTCGAATATCAAATGATTTTAACGAATCAATAATTCGTTTAGTTAAACCATGTATTTGTAATAGCTTATTACCAATAATTGTAACTAATGCAAAATTTTCCTCAATTTTTACACAGCATAAATACGAAAGTTTTGAAATCAATATATTTTTAAGTAAATCATTGTTTTTTCTAATATAAATAGTAGTATTTATTATTAAAACCACGCTTGATTTAGTGATATTAATTAATTCTATTGGTATATTATGTTGCAATAATATTGCAAATATTTTTATTAAAAAAATATGTATATTAAATATTTTTATATTGTCTAATATAAGTAAAACTTGTTTTCTTCGTATAGCTAATGATTTAATATATGGAGTTGAAATTGTTTTATGATTAATAACAGTTCCACCTGCTTCAGGATTTTGACTTGAACCAATAAAAACAGATATTTTAGTACGAATTGCAGGTAATAAAGTCGCCGGATGTAGAATTTTCGCTCCAAAGATTGCCATTTCTGTTGCTTCATTAAAAGTTATTTCATCAATACGTTGAGCATTTGGTACAATATGTGGGTCAGCTGTGTAAATACCAGGAACATCAGTCCAAATTTCTACATGTGATAAATTTAATGCTTCAGCAAGCAAAGTAGCAGTATAATCACTTCCACCTCTCCCTATAGTTGTAGTATGTCCGTTTTTATCACATCCTATGAATCCTTGGGTGATAACAAGTGATTTTATTAAAATTGGAAGTAATTGTTGTTCTGCAAATTTTTTTAATTCTGCAATTTTAGGTTTTGCTTGTCCAAAATTTTCATTGGTTTTCATAATATTACGTATATCAAACCATTTTGAATTGATATTACGTTGTCTAAGGATTTCAACAAATACTAAAGTTGACATTAATTCTCCATAGCTTACTATCTCATCAGTTAATATTTTGGTTTTTTTTACTTGAGCTAACTTTGATAAATAAATAATTTTATCTAAAATATTATTGATTTTTTTACTAATAAATTCTGTTGTTTCTAACTTATTAATAATAGAAAATTGAATTTTTTTAATTTTTTGTAAAAGTTTACAACGTTTATTTTCTTTACAACCTTCAGAAAGTTCTATTAATAAATTAGTTATTCCAGCAGAAGCTGAAAGAACTACTAAACGAATATTTTTGTTGGTCAAAATGATATTAGCGCTATTATTCATTGATTTAAAGTTTGCTACACTTGTACCACCAATTTTAGCGATAATAAATTGATTGACATCTGGTAAAAAAAAATTTTTATTCATAATATAAATTCCTTTGGATATATATGAATTTTAAGTTTAAATGGTAGCATTACTTATAAAGTAAATTTTAATTTGTAAAATTAGTAATAGTCATCATTGAATTCATTTAATATCATCGATATGTATTTAAAATATTTTTAATTTAAAATTATTTAGATTAATTTAATTTGTGTAATATAAAAAATTAATATGTTATATATAAATATATAAGATATAATTTTTTATGATTAAGAATGCTTGGAGAATATTTTTATGAAAAGCATTAATCCAAAAAAAACAATTGCGTGGGAGGCTTTAGAAAAACATTTTATAAAAATGAAAAGTGTTCATATGCGAGATTTATTTATTAAAAATAAAAATAGATTTAATGAATTTTCAATTATGTTTGATGATCAAATTTTAGTAGATTTTTCTAAAAATAGAATTAATAAAGAGACAATAAATAAACTTATTAATTTAGCGAAAGAAACTAAATTAAAGAATGCAATTAATAGTATGTTTAGTGGTAAAAAAATTAATCGTACTGAAAATAGGGCTGTGTTACATACTGCATTACGTAATCTTGATAACACTCCTATTTATGTCGATGGACGTAATATTATGTTAGACATTAATAATATACTTAAAAAAATGAAGAATTTTAGTGATCGAGTTATTAGCGGGGTTTGGAAAGGTTGTACTGGTAAAACAATAACTGATATAGTAAATATTGGTATTGGTGGTTCGAATCTTGGGTCATTTATGGTTACTGAAGCGTTATATCCTTATAAAAATCATTTAAATATTCATTTTGTTTCTAATATTGATGGAACACAGATTACTGAAATATTAAAAAAACTTAATCCAGAAACAACGTTGTTTTTAATTGCATCAAAAACATTTACTACACAGGAAACAATGACTAATGCAAATTCTGCTCGTAACTGGTTTTTAACTGAAGTAAAAAATAAAAAATATATAAAAAATCATTTTGTCGCTTTATCATCAAATATAGAACAAGTTATAAAATTTGGTATTGATATAGAAAATATGTTTAGATTTTGGGATTGGGTTGGAGGCCGTTATTCTTTATGGTCAGCTATTGGTTTATCTATTATGTTATCTATTGGTTTTGAAAATTTTATTCAGTTATTAAATGGAGCACATGCCATGGATAAACATTTTATTACAACACCATTAGTAAATAATATTCCAGTATTATTAGCATTAATAAGTATTTGGTATAATAATTTTTTTAAAGTTGAAACTGAAGCTGTTTTATCATATGATCAATATATGCATAGATTTGCAGCGTATTTACAACAAATAAGTATGGAATCTAATGGTAAATGTATTGACCGTAACGGTAATCATGTATCTTATCAAACTGGATCAATAGTTTGGGGAGAAATAGGTGTTAATGGACAGCATGCATTTTATCAATTAATTCATCAAGGTACAAAAATTATTCCATGTGATTTTATTGCTTCTGCAATAACTCATAATAAATTAAATGATCATCATGTAAAGTTATTATCAAATTTTTTTGCACAAACAGAAGCTTTAGCTTTTGGTAAAACATGTGAAATAATTAATCTAGAATCAATTATAAAAGATAAAAAAATAAAAAATAAGAGTTTTATTATGCCTCATAAAATTTTATATGGTAATCGTCCAACTAATTCTATTTTAGTTAAAAAAATTACACCTTATTCGTTAGGTGCTTTAATAGCTATGTATGAACATAAAATTTTTACACAAGGTGTTATATTAAATATATTTACATTTGATCAATGGGGAGTAGAATTAGGAAAACAATTGGCAAATAAAATTATACCTGAATTAAATAATAATGAAATTATAACGAGTCATGATAGTTCTACTAATAATTTAATCAATTGTTATAAGTATTGGAAATAATAAAATTAAAAATAATTTATTATTAACTTAATTTATTTAAAATATTTATATATATAATAATTTTATATTATTATTACAATTTCAATATTATATATAAATAAATTATATTAAAAAATTTTATCGATTTTTTATAAAGATTAAAATATATCAATTTAATTAAATGTTTCAATAATTAAACGAATATTAGTAGAGATTAAATTAGCTAATATTATATAAAGCTTATTTTTTTTAGTTAAAAAATATTTTTTTTGACTATTCATATAATTGTTTTCGCGTAATGTGTCAATAAATGTAAAAAAAATAGATTTATCAAATAATTCTCGTGATTTAATATTATCTAAAACTGAAATATATTTTATTAAAGCAATGCTTTTTTTTTCTAAAGTGTTTTTATTGATTTCAGGATTTTTATTTAATAAAAAAAGTATTACAACGTAACGTTGTAATATTTCATAGATTCCTGCTGCTAACAATCTTATTAATTTAATACGTTGTGAATTTATTATTATTTGATCTTTATCTATAAAATAAATAATTTTTTGACTATTTAATTCGTTAATAAAATTATCTATTGCATTATTTAGTGTTTCATTAGTATAGTGTAAAAATAATTCTGCTTTAAGAAAAGGATAAATTTGTTTAACTTGATAATAAATATTTCTGCGACTAATTAATTTATAATGAAATATAATACATGCTATTAATGATGGTAATGCTAATAAATGACAAATGTTATTTCTATAATATGTCATTAGCATTGCATTATTATATATAAATTTTTTGGTTATACAATAGCTTTGTATTCCAAATTTATTAATTTTTAAGACTTCTCTAAATAACTGATAAGCGTTTTCATTTGGTATTATAGTATCTAATGTATAAGGCACATTACGTAATATTTTTAAATAACATTCAACTTGTTCTATTAAATAGATAGAAGTTGTACTATTTTCGTGTAAAGTAGAAAGTAAAGCTGTTGAAAAAAGATTAATCGCGTTTACTGTAGAAGAATTATTAATATTTATCATAATATCTATTGCAATAAAGTTTACTATTTTATTTAACCAAAATGGTTTGTGTGTTTCTGATGTTTTAATATGATTATGCAAATCAAATATATGATTATTTAAATATTGCCATAAATAAATTGGTTTACCGAAATTAATATGGCTTTGTCCTAGGTTTTGTAATTTATAAAATTTATTAAGTATACTAAAAATCTTTTTATTTTCTTTTTTATTGCCATATAATTCTTTTATATAACTTTCTACCTCTATAATATATTCATAACCAATATAAATCGGAACAATAGCAATTTGATATAAACCATTTCTTATCATTGTTTGTAATGTCATAGATAAAATACCAGTTTTTGGTTTTAATAAATATCCTGTGCGAGAACGTCCTCCTTCTATAAAATATTCTATAGAATAACCGTGAATGAATAATTCATATAAGTATTCGCGAAAAATTGTTGAATAAAATTTATTGCTTTTAAACGTTCTACGAATGAAAAAAGCACCTAGTCGACGAAATATATTACCTGTAGGCCAAAAATTTAAATTATTTCCTGCTGCAATATGTGGTGGCACTAATCCTTGATTATATAAAACGTATGAAAGTAATAAATAGTCCATATGACTACGATGAGATGGGATGTAAACAATTTTAAAACCATTTTGTATTAATTTATGAACTCGATCAATATGGTTAACATTAATTTTTTTATAAAAACGTTTAAAAATATACCCTAAAAATTTATCAATCCAGCGTATACTCTCATACGAGAAATTAGCAGCAATTTCTTTTATTATATCAATTGCGTTTTGTTTTGCTTTTTTTATTGAAATATTTTTATTACGTGATTCATCTGTAATTACTTTTTTTATTATTTTAGATGTTAATAATTTATGAAATAATTCGTAATTAGAAAATGGTTTAGGACCAATCATAGCTTTTTTTTGTCGTAAATAGTAAATTTTACTTATTCGTATAAGTTTATTAATAAAATTGATATTAATATCATTGTGTTGTATAATTCTATTAAAATATACTATAGGTGAAAACATAATAAAACTATCACGTCCTAATCGTATAATTTCAATTAATTTTTTAATACTATTTAATAAATTTGATAATATTATATTAGTATATATTTTTCTTATTTTAGGTGATCGATTAATAATTATAAAAATAGGTAATATTTGAATATTTAAGTTTGGGTTTTTTTTGTGTAAATCTAAATAAATTTTAAATATATTTATTGAATCTAACCATGTATTTGATAAGAAATGTTTAAATATATATTTTTTATTTTCAATAAAAATATACGATTGAAGTTTTGTTCCATTTATATTATTTTTGATAAAAGGGTCTGGTAATCCTATTTTTTTACATTGTTTTTGTAAAATTATTAAATCAGATATAGAGCTATATGGTAATATATATAGCATAGGTTTGTTTAGATCAATATGTAATTCTTTAATTGGATTTATTGGAATTAATTTGTTTTTTATTAAAAATTTTATTAAAAAACTCAAACAGTTAAAATATATTCTATATAATGACATAAATATATCCTCTTATAAATTATAAACTAATAAATTTAATAATAAGTATATATTAAACATATAATATTATTAATATAATAATTTTAATCTAAAAATTTAATTGTTGGTAAATATATAAATATTATAAATTTATTTTTTAATATAAATAATTTATTTTAAAATTTATAAAATTTTAATTTATTAAAAATACTTTAATTTAAAATAATAAATGTAGTATTAAATACTATAATAAATTATTTTATAAGGTTTTGGTTTAGTAATTATAAATTAAATTTATAATTTTGAGATTAAATTATTAATTAACATAACTAAACGAGGTTATATGGATAATATAATAACCGCACTTTCTTTTTTAGAAAAAAAAATCACAGAATTAGATGATGCTGAAAAAATTGAAACATTAAATAATATAAAATTATATTTACATAAATTTAGTCCTTTTAAAACTGAGCCAGTTGATTGTGTAATTTGGGTAAAACGAAATCAAGTTGTAACGAATAATTATAACCCTAATGTAATGTCTCCAACTGAAAAAAAATTATTAGAAATATCACTTATAAAAGATGGGTACACTCAACCAGTTGTGGTATTACCTACTTCATTATGTAAACATGGTAATCAATTAAATTGGCAGGTAGTTGATGGTTATCATCGTTATTTATTAAGTAAAAAAAATATATTAAAAAAGCGTCTTTATGGTTATCTTCCTGTAACTTTATTAAACAATAAAACTCATGGTGTTGCTGAACAAATGGCAGCAACTATTCGTCATAATCGTGCTCGTGGGCAACATCAGGTTTCTGCCATGTCTGATATTGTTAGAGATTTATTTAGATTAGGATGGAATGATGATAAAATAAGTAAAGAATTAGGAATGTCACAAGATGAAGTATTACGACTTAAACAAATTAGTGGATTATCTGAATTGTTTTCAAATCGAGATTTTTCAGATGCGTGGACAATAAAGTAATATTTAATATAAATATATTTTTAATTTTTTAATAATTTTTATATAAAATATTATCATAATAATTTATTATTAATTATACTAATATAATACTTAATGAATAAAAATATATTTCATTTTTATTTTTTTTGATTAAATTTTTAATTTAAAAAATTATTATTTATTTTTGATGTTGTTAAATTACATAAAGGTATGTATAGTTATATTATATAAATTTCATAAAATTAAATTTATATTAATAATATTTATTATTAAGTTTTTTATTCAAAAAAATATAAATATCTATTTATATTTTTATTGATAAATAAATACTATTATATAAATAGTTTATTTGAATGTAAATATTTTTTTAAAATATTTAAAATATCTTTAACAATATGTAAGTCACCTGCTATGAAAATATTTAAAAATATAGATTTATCATTAATAATAAAATTATTTATAATTCCACCAGCTTCACGGATAATTAAATCCCCGCATAAAAAATCACAAGTATTTAAATTTATTCCATAAAATGCATCAACACGATTTGCGGCTACATAACATAAATCTAAAGACGTAGACCCGGTATTACGAAAATTAGCGCAATTTTTAATTATTAAATTAAGTGTTTTAATAAATAAATCTGAAAAATTTTTATTTTTAAATGGAAAATTTAAAGCAATAATTGATGTATTTAATATATGTTGTTCTGTCATACGTAAACGATAATTATTCAATTGTGCACCATGACCACGAGTAGCACTAAATAATTCATTAGATATTGGATCATATACAACAGCAACTTCTGTATATTTTTTATTGTGTGTTATAATATTTTTAATAAGTACAGCTATAGATATAGAGAAATGTGGAAAACGTTTAATAAAATTAATACCATCACTTAATGGGTTAATTATCCATTGAATATCATTGTTTTTTCCTAAAATTTTATTACCTTTTTTTGTTATAATTGTGTGGTAAGGATAAGATTTATGAATTATTTCAATAAGAATTTTTTCAACATTATGATCTATTTTGGTAATAAAATTATTATTTTTATTTTGTATTGATGTAATATTCTGATGAAATTCATAATTTTTAATTATATAATCTCCGGCTTTACGAACAGCTCGTGTAGCTATATTGAGTATCGGATGCATATTACCTCTAGTTTTTAATTTTGAAAATAAGATATATATTTATTATAAATAATTTTTTATAAACATATTATATTTACATATTTTAAAATAAAAAATATTGTTTATTTAACTTTAATTAAAAATTTTTATAAAATTAAATATATTTTTAGATAAAAAATATATTAATACATTACTTATATAATAAATAAAATATATAATATTTTTTTATATTTATATAAATAGATTTATATTAAAATATAAAATATTTATATATTTTATATTTATTTTATATAAATTACGATGCGTTTATTTATATGAAATATAATATTAATAAATTTAATAAAAAAGTTAAATAATAGTATAAATATACAGTTTTTTTTGTTATTAAAAATTTATTTATAAATAATAGATAAATATTAATTTTTAAATTATTAATTTTATTAAGTATAATTTATTAGGTTTATTATGAAGTATTTAAATATTTATTTATAATAAATATATTTTAAACATAAAGTTATTTTTGAAAATATTATATTTATTATGATTTATATCATTGATATATTTAAAATATATAGAAAAATATATAAATTTATTTAATAAATAGTTGAATTATAATAATTTAATTAATATAAATTAATATACAAAACAATAATTTTTATAAAAAATATATAACATATATTTTTTATAATTTAAATTTTTATGAAAAATTTTTTTTAAAATAAAATATAATAAACTATCTAAAAATTAGATTAATTCTTGGAGAATTTATTAATGAAATTACCTATTTATTTTGATTATTCAGCAACTACTCCTGTAGATTTTCGTGTTGTTAAAGAAATGATGAAATATTTAACGATAGATGGGATTTATGGAAATCCTGCTTCTCGTTCTCATAAATTTGGATGGCAAGCTGAAGAAGCTGTAGAAATTGCACGTAATCAAATAGCAGAATTGATAAATGCAGATCCATGTGAGATAATATTTACTTCAGGTGCAACTGAATCTGATAATTTAGCAATTAAAGGTGCTGCTAAATTCTATCAAAATAAAGGTAAACATATTATTACTAGTAAAACTGAACATAAAGCAGTTTTAGACAGTTGTAAACAATTAGAAAATGAAGGGTTTGAAATTACTTATTTATTACCTCAATATAATGGAATTATTCCAATAAAATATTTTGAAAATGCTATTCGTAAAGACACAATTTTAATATCAATTATGCATGTAAATAATGAAATTGGTATTATTCAAAAAATAGATAAAATCGGTGAGTTATGTAGTAGTAACGGAATAATTTTTCATGTTGATGCCACACAAAGTGTTGGTAAAATACCTATTGATCTTAATAAATTAAAAGTTGATTTAATGTCATTTTCAGCACATAAACTTTATGGCCCTATGGGGATAGGTGCTTTATTTATTCGACGCAACAAACCATATGTTAATATTTATGCACAACAACATGGTGGTGGACATGAACAAGGCATTCGTTCAGGTACATTACCAGTTCATCAAATTGTAGGTATGGGTGAAGCTTATCGTATAGCAAAAAATGAAATGGTACAAGAATCTAGATATTTAAAATATTTATCTATGCGATTATGGAACGGTATTAAAGATATAAAAGAAATTTCTTTAAATAGCGATTTGGATAATTCAGCACCACATATTTTAAATATAAGTTTTGATTGTATTGATGGTGAATTGCTTTTGGTTTTATTAAAAGATATAGCTGTTTCTTCTGGTTCAGCATGCAATTCTATATCTACAAAACCATCTTATGTATTAACTGCGTTAGGAGTAAATAACGAATTAGCGCATAGTTCAATTCGTTTTTCTTTAGGTCGTTTTAATACAAAAAATGAAATTGATTATACAATAAAATTGATTAACAATATTTATTGTAAATAAAATTTATTTAATAATTAATTTAAGGTTTTTAAAAATTAAATTTAATTATTTTTAATTATATGTAAATTATATAAATTATTATTTAATTTAATAATTATTATTTTTTATAATAAAAAAACGAGAACCTAAGTCCCCGCTATTTTATTAAGTTTTAATGAATTATGTTTTATATTTTTTAATTATTAATGTTGCATTTGTGCCACCAAATCCAAAACTATTTGACATAATTGTATTTAATGTTTTTTTTATTGGTTTTGTTATAATATTTAAACCTATTGCTTTTTTATCTAAATTTTCAATATTTATACTTGGGGCTATAAAATTATATTCTAACATTAATAAGCTATATATTATTTCATGAACACCAGCTGCTCCTAAAGAATGGCCACTCATTGATTTAGTTGAAGATATAGCAGGAGTTTTATTATTAAAAATTTTTTTAATAGCTTCAAGTTCTTTTATGTCACCAATTTGTGTTGAGGTACCATGAGTATTTATATAATCGATATTAGTTTTTAAATTTTTCATGGCTATTTGCATACAACGAACAGCTCCTTCACCAGATGGTGCTACCATATTTACACCATCAGATGTTGCACCATAACCAATTATTTCTGCATATATATGAGCGTTACGTGCTAACGCATGTTTTAATTCTTCAACAACTACGATACCTCCACCACCAGCTATAACAAAACCATCACGTTTTTGATCATAAGTTCTTGATGCTTTTTCTGGTTTTTCATTATATTTTGTTGATAAAGCTCCCATTGCATCAAATTCACATGTCATTTCCCAGCTTAATTCTTCTCCACCACCAGCGAATACTATATCTTGTTTATTTAGTTGAATAATTTCAACTGCATGACCAATACAATGAGCTGATGTTGCACATGCTGAACTTATTGAATAATTTATTCCTTTAATCTTAAATGGTGTAGCTAAACATGCAGAAATACCTGATGCCATAGCTCGTGTTACCATATAAGGTCCGACACCTCTTAATCCTTTACATCGCATGCCGTCAGATCCACGAACTTGATTACGAGGTGAACCACCTCCTGATCCTACAACAATTCCAGTACGTAAGTTAGAAACTTGATTAGTTGTTAATTTTGAATCTATAATAGCTTGTTCCATTGATAAATATGAGTATGCTGAACAGTCACTCATAAAACGATAAATTTTACGATCAATTAATTTTGTTAACTCTAAATTTTTTATATTACCCCAAACATGGCTGCGTAGCCCTGCTTTTTTAAATTCTTCTGAAAAAGTTATTCCTGAAATTCCTTTTTTTAATGAAGATAATACTTCATTTTTACTATTACCAAGACTAGATATGATGCCTAATCCAGTGATTACTGCACGCTTCATTTGTTACCTCATATTTATAAATTATTATGATTGCGTGATTACAAGGCATCACTTTAGCCTACACTCGTAAGCTGAACAAGTTGTTCATATTAAAATTGTATTTTATTTGCAATAAAAGATATATAAAATTATTTTAATCTGCTAATTAAAATGAATATAAATATATGTAAAATTAAAATTAATTGTTTATTATTAATATAATATATATAATGGTATATTATATATTTTGTTATAAATATAAATTTTAATTATATAATTTTGTTTTTATAAGAATATTTATTTGTTTTTTTTTTAAAAAATTATTTAAATATTAATTTTAATAATATTAAAATACAATTTTAATTTAAAATTTATAATTTATATTTAATGGATTATAATTATACAATTAAATAACTTATATACTAATATATATATATATATATATATATTATTAGTATATAAGTTATTTAATTGTATAATTATTGGTAATTAATAATTATTAGTTAATTTTTATTTAAATGAAATTTTGTATGTATAAGTAATTGTTATTTTGTGAAAACTTTATACATGAAAAAACATTTTAATTTTATTAAATTTTTAATTTTAAATTTTGTTTATTATTTTAAAGAAATTAAATTTGTGGTTATATCACCACATTGAGCTCGATATCGCATACAATGATCCATTAATACAATAGCTACCATTGCTTCTGCAATTGGCACAGAACGAATACCAGCACAAGTATCATGTCTTCCCTTAGTTATTATTTCTATTTCTTCTCCATTATTGTTTATTGTTCTAATAGGTACACCTATACTAGAAGTTGCTTTTATAGCAATGTGTAAAATAATTTGTTGTCCACTACTAATACCACCTAAGATTCCACCTGAATGATTAGAAGTAAAACCTTTTCTTGTTAATTCATCACGACTTTTACTACCTTTTAAATTAATTACATTAAAACCATCACCAATTTCAACACCTTTTACTGCATTAATACTCATAAGAGCATGAGCTAAATCTGCATCCAAACGATCAAATACTGGTTCACCAATGCCTGTTGGTGGATAATTAACTATTATAGTAACTTTTGCGCCAATTGAATCACTTTCTTTTTTTAAATCAAAAAGTAATTTATTTAATAAATTTATTTTATTTGGATCAGGACAAAAAAATGGATTTTTTTCAACTATATCTAAATCTTTTATTTCACACTTTATATTTCCTATTTGTGTTATACAACCATGAATTTTAACACCTAATTTTTCTCTTAAATATTTTTTAGCTATTGCTCCAGCTGAAACACGCATTACTGTCTCACGAGCTGATGATCTTCCGCCACCGCGATAATCACGTATTCCATATTTTTGTTCATATGTATAATCTGCATGTCCAGGTCGAAAAATATTTTTTATATTATCATAATCTTGTGGTCGATGATTTGTATTTTTAATTATTAACCCAATACTTGTACCTGTAGTTACACCATTAAATACACCAGAAAGAATTTTTATTTGATCAAGTTCTTTGCGGGATGTTACAAAATCAGAATTTCCTGGACGACGTCTATTTAACTCTTTTTGTAAATCAGATTCAGTGATAGATAAACCTGGTGGAATGCCATCTATTATACAACCTAATGCTTTTCCATGAGATTCACCAAATGTTGTTAAACGAAAACATTGTCCGATTGAATTTCCAGCCATTATTTATTATTTTAGTTGAATATTTTATTATTTATAATAATAAAATAATTTATTAATTAAAATTAATATTTTTTTAAAAAAAAATTGTATATTTTTTTAAAAAATTAATCAATATATGAATTAAAATAATTATGATATTTGATAAGTTGTTGTTGAGTTAAAGTGAAAATACCATTTCCTCCATTTTTAATATTTAACCATCTAAATGGTATTTCTGGGTAATTCTTAATTAAATATGTCATCGTGTCACCTACTTCACATATCAAAATGCCATTATTTGTTAAAAAATTAGATGCATTAGCTAGAATTCGATTAACTAATTTTAAACCGTTACATTCGGTGACTAAAGCTATTTTTGGCTCTATATGAAATTCTTTTGGTAATCTTTCTATATTTTCTATATTAACATATGGTGGATTAGTAATAATAAGATTATATTTTATTTCAGGTATGTTTTTAAATAAATCAGATTGTATAGGAACGATTAAATGGTCTAAATTATGGTTAATTATATTTTTTTCAGCAACATTTAATGCATCAAATGATATATCAACAGCATCTATTAATTCTGTTTCTGGAAATTTATGTCCACATGATATAGCGATACATCCACTTCCAGTGCATAAATCTAAGATACTTTTTGGTTTATAATCTATTATACCTATAAAATAATTGTTTATTAGTTCTTTAATAGGTGAACGAGGAATTAAAACACGTTCATCTACATAAAATTCATAACCACAAAACCATGATCGATTGGTAAGATAAGCTGATGGAATATGTTCTTTAATACGACGTAACACAAGTTTAATTATATGTCGCCGTTCTGTTATTGTAATTCTGGACGTTAGAAGTTTTTCAGGAATATCTATTGGTAAACAAAGACTTGTTAATACTAATTGCACTGCTTCATCCCAAGCATTATCAGCGCCGTGTCCGTAATATATATCAGATGTATTAAATTTACTAAATGTCCAACGTAAAATATCTTTTATAGTATGTAAATCTTTTATTGTTTCAGTTAATTTTTTTTTGTTCATAAATCAAAAGAATATAACTCTGTTTTTTGATTTTCAATTTTAATTTTAGATTCAATTTTTGATTTTAAATGTTTACGTTCTTTTTCAACTAAATCTAAAGGGGCTTTAGATAAAAAATCTTTATTTGATAGTTTAATTTTAATTAATTCAATTTCTTTTTTAAGTTTAAATAATATTTTATCAAGTCTATTTAATTCTATTTCTATATTAATATTGTTTATTGATATTGGAAATAGCAATTCTGCATTACTAATTAATTTAACTATAGAGACAGGATATTTTTCATTTTTTTGTAAAAAACTTATATTTTTTAAATTACCTGTATATAAAATAATATTTTCATTATTGGTAATAAGATTACTTTTATTTTCAGATGCATTTCGAACTATTACATGTAGCAATTTATTTGGTTTAATATTCATTTCTGCCCGAATATTACGTATAGCAGTAATAACTTCTTTAATCCACTCTAAATCTTTTATAGCTTGATCATTAGTTTTTGTTTTATCAAATTTAGGAAATGTTTGTAGCATTATTGTATCAGTATTAATATTTTTAACAATTTTAATATTTTGCCAAATATTTTCTGTAATAAATGGGATAATAGGATGACATAGACGTAAAAGTTGCTCTAATATACTAATTAATGTATAACGAGTTAAGTATGCTTGTGTGTCATTTTTTTGATGGATTATAGGTTTAGATATAGTGATGTACCAATCGCAAAATTCATTCCATGTAAAATTATAAAGAATATTAGCAGCAATATCGTATCGATATGTATCGATAGCATTACGAAAATTTTTAACAGTTTCATTGAAAAGTGCTTTAATCCAATTATCAGCTAATAAAATATTTCTTTTTTCATCGGTTTTAATATTATTTTCATTCGTATAGTTCATTAAAACAAACCTACTTGCATTCCATAATTTATTACAAAAGTTTCGATATCCTGATAAACGATTCATATCTAAGTTTATATCGCGTCCTTTTGAAGCTAACGATGTTAATGTAAATCTTAAAGCATCAGCTCCGTGTGGTTCAATCCCATTTGGGAATTCTTTTTTTGTATTTTTTATAATTTTTTTAAAAAATTTTGGATTTGATATATTATTAGTACGTTTTTTAATTAAATCTTCTAATGAAATTCCATCAATTATATCTATTGGATCAACAACATTACCTTTAGATTTTGACATTTTTTGTCCTTCTTTATCACGAACAAGACCTGTCATATAAATAATTTTAAATGGAATTTGAGATTCGTTTTTTTTATTTTTTATGAAATACATAGTTAACATTATCATACGAGCTATCCAGAAGAAGATAATATCAAATCCACTAATTAATAAATTTGTTGGATGAAATGTTTTTAATTCATATGTATTTTCAGGCCATCCTAAACTTAAAAAAGTCCAAAGACCTGATGAAAACCATGTATCTAATACATCGTTGTCCTGGTGTAATATGATATCTTTATTTAAATTATTATCATAACGTACTTTAGACTCGTTATAATTAACGTAAATATTACCTTTTTCATCATACCAAGCAGGGATGCGGTGACCCCACCATAATTGACGAGAAATACACCAATCCTGAATGTTATTCATCCAAGAGAAATACATATTTTTATATTGATATGAAACGAATTTAATTTTACCATCTTTAACTGCTTCAATTGCTTTTTGTGCTAAAATATCTGAACGTAAATACCATTGATCGGTTAATATCGGTTCAATAATAGAACCACTACGATCATTATAAGAAATAATAGTTTCATGTGATTTTACATCAACAACTGCTCCAATATATTTAAGTTCATCTATAATTTTTTTACGGGCATTAAATCGTTCTATTCCATGATATTTTTTTGGAATTTTACAATCATAAGATCTTAGTTCTTTTCCATTAAAATTAAAAACTTTTGCTTCTTTAGCTATGTTACAATTTAAATCCATAATATTAATTATTGCTAATTTCTGTCTTTTTCCTACTTTATAATCATCGAAATCATGTGCAGGTGTAATTTTTACACAGCCAGTGTTCTTATTAATATCAGCATATTCGTCACCAACAATTGGTACGCGACGATTAACTATTGGTAAAATAATTTCTTTTCCAATTAAATTTTTATAACGTAAATCATTAGGATTAACAGCAACACCTGAATCTCCTAATATAGTTTCTGGTCGAGTTGTTGCAATTACTAAATAGTTTTTACCATTTAATGTTTTTACACCATCAGCTAACATATAACGTAAATACCATATATAACCTATTGTTTTTTTATTTTCAACTTCTAAGTCTGAAATTGCTGTGTGAAG
Source organism: Candidatus Providencia siddallii (assembly GCA_001457715.1). Classification (GTDB taxonomy): domain Bacteria; phylum Pseudomonadota; class Gammaproteobacteria; order Enterobacterales; family Enterobacteriaceae; genus Providencia_A; species Providencia_A siddallii. Next base: position 384,211 of record CVRF01000003.1, read on the forward strand.
ATATGGATCCCAATTTACTAAACGTTTTCCACGATAAATTAAATTTTCATTATACAATCTAATAAAAGCTTCTTTAACAGCTTTTGATGCAGCTTCATCCATTGTAAAGCGTTCTCTTTCCCAATCTATTGAATTACCTAATCTACGCATTTGTTGAGAAATAATGTTATTAGATTCTAATTTCCATTTCCATATTTTATCGATATAGTCTTGACGTGTATAATTATTTCGCGTTTTTTTTTCTTCAAACATAATTTTACGTTCAATCATCACTTGTGTTGCTATTCCAGCATGATCTGTTCCTGTTTGCCATAACGTATTTTTCCCTTGCATACGTTGATAACGTATATTTATATCCATAATAGTTTGTTGAAAAGCGTGACCTATATGCAAACTACCAGTTATGTTTGGTGGTGGTGTAACTATGCAAAAACTGTCTTGATTAAGATTTTTATTAGGTTTAAAAAAACCATTTTTTTCCCAGAAAGAATATATATTATTTTCAAATAATGTGTTATATTTCTCCATGAGAGATAGTTTATTTAATATATTTTTTGATTTTTTATTCATTATGAGTTAATATTGCAGTACAGTTAAATTAAATCCAGCTTTGCGGTAAAATAAAAAACGTTCACGTGCTAATTTTTTTAAATTATTGTTAATAGGTACAAAGTCTATTATTTCATGAAAAGATGTTATAGAATCTAGATATTTGTTTTGTAAATTTATTAACATATCTCTTTGTGTATTACTTTTTTTTTCTGGCCAACAAATTTCGATTGGTATTTTATTACAATATTTTTCACTGGATAAATTGTGAGGTATAAAACGATTAGGATACAGTTTCCAAAGAAACTCATCAATTTTTTTTGCTTGTTGTTCTGTATCACAAGCAATAAGAATTCTTTTTTTATTCCATAATTGTATAGATAATTTACATGTAAGTAATTCATGTTCATTTATTTTTTTATTTAAAATAGTCTCTTTTAATAAATAAAAGATCCCTTTTTTCATAATAAATATTATTTGTATTTTATAAAAAATTATTGAGAAATATAAACGATTAATAATATCGATATATATTATATATATTTAATATTTTTGGTATAAAATATTTAATATAAAGGATAAATAATATCAATATTTTATATATAAATCAATGATTTTTTAAAAAAAGTTTTTAAAAATTAATATAAAATATATATTTTATATTTATTTCTTTTTTAAAAATTAATTTAATAAATTTAAGATAAAATTTATTTTTATATTTATATATGTTTTAAATCAAATGTTTACTAATTAAATATTATTATATTAATTATGATTAATATAATATTATTAATGAATTATAAATTTAATAATTGTAAATGATCTATTTAAATAGAAATTTAATAATATTATATTATCATTAATAATAAATAGTATTTTAATAACATTATTATAAGCATTTTGTTTGATATGTATTAAACTTAAAACATAATTTATAAGTTGGTATAAATTATGTTTTATAACAGAAAAAAAAATTATAATTTAATGTATAGTTAAATTATTAATTGTTATAAAACAAAGTCTTATAAATTTATGATTATTTTTAGATATTTAGTGGTAGAAAATTTTAAAAGTCAGATAGTAGTATTATTTGTTTTATTATTGATATTTTTTAGTCAAAAATCAATAGATATACTTAATTCAGCAATTCATGGGAATATTCCATTAAATATAGTAATTCCATTATTATTATTTGGTATACCTGAAATGTTGCAACTTATGTTGCCATTAAGTCTTTTTATTGGATTATTAATGAGATGTAGTAAATTTTATACTGAAAATGAGATTACAGTTATATATGCTTGTGGTTTTGGTAAAAGCATTATTTTTAAAGCTGTTTTAGCGTTATCTGCTATTATATCTTTATTTGCTATTATTAATATTATGTGGATGGTACCTTGGTCGTTTAAACATCAACAAGAAATTTTAACAAATACAAAAGTCAATCAATTGCTTTTTACAATAGTAGATGGTCAGTTTAGAACAACTAAAGATGGTAATTTTGTATTGTATATTGATACTATAAAAGATAATAAATTTAAAAATGTTTTTTTTGTTCAGTTAAATGAAAATAATAAATTTCGTCCTTCTATCACTATCGCTGATAGTGGTTATATAGAAAAACATTCTGATACTAAACATATTATAATGCTTATTAATGGAATAAGATATGAAGGTACTTCAGTATCTAGTGATTTTCGCATTACTAATTTTGTTGACTATCAATCTATTATTGAATATAAACAACCTGTTTTCAATAATTATAATGTTGAACAAAAAGATATGTTGCAATTGTGGAATGATAATACATTAAGATCAAGTAGTGAGTTTCATTGGCGTTTAACTGTTGTTTTTTCTATTTTTATTATGGCATTTATTGTTGTTCCATTAACTGAAGTTAATTTACGTCAAGGGCGTGTATTGAGTATGTTACCAGCTATGCTTTTATATTTAATCTTCTTTTTATTGCATAGTATATTACGTAATAGCTCAAATAAATATGATATTGATTTAAAATATTTTATATGGGTACTTAACCTATGTTATTTAGTAATATCAATTATTTTTAATATATGGAACACAGTGTATATTCGTAATAAACGTTTAAAATTAATGCGAGAATTAATTAATGTTTTGCATTTTAGATAAATATATTGGGAAAATTATTTTTATTTCTATAATAAGAGTGTTATTTTTACTGATATCTCTTGCTGGGATTATTAAATTTATTGAACAGCTTCGTAAAATTGGTGAAGGTAATTATATTCTTTTTGATGCAGGATATTTTACGTTATTAACTATACCGAAAGATATGATTTTTTTTTTTCCTATAGCTGTTATGATTGGTTCTCTGATAGGTTTAGGTTCTTTAGCATCTTATAGTGAATTAATTGTAATGCAATCTTCAGGATTCACTAGATTAAAAATTGTTTTATCAGTATTAAAAATTGTTGTATTACTTATTATTATTTTTATGTTTTTGAGTGAATGGGTTGCTCCTATTGGTGAGCAAATAGCAAAAAAATATAGAGCTGAAAAAATATTAGGTAATTCTCTTATTGTAACTGATGCTGGATTATGGTTAAAAGATAGTTATAATTTTGTTCATATACAGAATATGAATAATTCTATGTCTATTAAAAATATTTCTATATATTGTTTTAATAAACAGAAAAAACTTGTATCAATAATATTTGCAGATAGTGCTAATTACGATATAAGAAAACGTTTTTGGTTATTAACGAAAGTTAATAAAATTAATATAATTAATGAAAAAAAAATAATATATTTAACTAGTAAATTAATTAATTGGAAAACTAGTTTAACTCCTGAGAAGCTGAGTATTGTTTTATTAAATGCAGATTCATTATCTATTCGTGGTTTATATCAGTATATAAATTATTTAAAAGAAAACAATCAGATTGTTCGTGTATATGAATTGAGTATGTGGAAAAAAATATTTATACCGTTTTCTGTTATTGTCATGACGTTATCTTCTATTTCCTTTATTTTTGGTCCATTAAGAACTGTTTCAACAGGTGTACGTATAATTTTTGGTATTCTGTGTGGCTTTTTGTTTTATATACTTAATCAGTTGATAAGTAAATGGAGTTTAATTTATTTAATTCCTAGTGTTATTGCAGCAATATTACCTAGTTTATTATTTTTAGTGTTTAGTTTAGTTTTCATTATAAAGAAAAAATAAGTTTTTATATATTTTTTTATAAAGATATGTTATTAATTCATTAACTCCAATTATTAATTTATTGAATTTAGTAGTATCTTTACGTGTAATCACTGCAAAGACACCTATATTATATTGAGGGATCATTGCAATATATGTATTAAATCCTCCTGCACCACCTGTTTTTTGATAAATACCAGGAGTAGTTTTTTGTTGTTTCATATAAACCCAACCAAGTCCTATTCCGTCAGCATGACCTGCAATATCCATTCCTTTGGTTTCTAATAATTTTTTTCTTAAAAAATATATATTTTGTTCACGAGATATAGTATTTTTTTTGATGTTTTTATTTATTTTAAAAAATTTTTGCATCCATTTTTGAATATCTGAAGGTGTTGAATAAACACCACCACTTCCAGCAGCAGCTAATGTATTATAGCATTGGCTTGGTTTTGTTCCTTTCATTAATCTAGAACATTGTTCTTTTGTTGGTGTATATGTAGTGTCAATCATATTTAAAGGTGATGTTATGTAATCTTTAAATAATTGAGAGTAATTTTTACTAGATGCTTTCACCATAGCATCAGCTAATAAATCGTATGCTAAATTAGAATAAGATGCTTCTGTTCCTGGTGTTGTGTGTAATTTAAAAGTTTTTAACCATTCCCATCTGTTGTTTTTTGTTGGCCATATAAATACTGGTCTACCGTATTTTCCTCCAGGTTGTTCTCTTGGTAATCCGCTAGTATGGCTAGCTAAATGATACAGCCGGATTGGTTTTTTACTATAGTTATTTGGTATAATAACACCATAATAGCTGTATTTTTGTAATGGGTCAGTAATCAATAGTTTTTTGTCTTTTTCAAGTTTAATTAATATTTCACTTGTCATTAATTTGCTAATTGATGCAATTCGAATTAGTGAATTTGGACCAGGTTTTTTGCAATTACCAGGTGACGTTTCTCCATAATATCGAGATATAACTTGTTTATTGTTAATAACGATAATTGCCATACCGTAAGCATCAATTTCATTAAAAATACGATTTGTATGTGAATCGATAATATTATTAATAATTTTATTTTTTTTTATATCTTCATTAAAAAAATCATAATATGAATATATATTTTTTTGTATTAATTGTTTTTCTGTAGAGATAGAGCAAAATGTTAAAATTAGTGATTTTATTAAAATAAACAATATTTTTAGAAAAAATTTTTTCATATTTAAAATCAAAGTATTTGTTTTTATATTATGTATTATATAATATTTTGTTTTTTTATGAATTTTATTTAATTTTAAATTAAAATTGTAATTTAAATGAAAATATATTAAAATGTTTAATATTTTGATATTATACTATTCTTATGAAGAAAATATATTTTACATCCTATTTTTAAAATTAGTAAATTTTAAAATTAAAATTTAGTGTTTATTTAAAAAAATGCTTAATTATAAATATTAATTTTATTTAATTATTAAAAATGTTAAAATGTTGCTATACAGCATTAATTTTTTAAATATTAATTAGTATTTATTTTTAAAAATTTTTTAATTTTTTTTTTAAATTTAAGTTAATTTGTTTGCCGAAATGGCGAAATTGGTAGACGCAGTTGATTCAAAATCAACTTCTTTTATTAAGAGTGCCGGTTCAAATCCGGCTTTCGGCATAATATAAATAATTAGTTATTTATAATAAATAAATATTAATATATAAACTATAACTATTTTTTTTAAAAATTATTTTTTTTAATAAAAATGTGTGATTTTATTTTAATATATTTTAAAAAGTATATTTATATTTATATTTTAATATATATTATTTTTAATTTAATTAAATTAATTTAAATTAATATTATTTGTTTTGTTAATTGTAATTAAGATAAATTATTTTTTAAAGTAAAAGTATTTTGATTAAAATTAATTATTACTTAATATATTTATTATATATTAATAAATATGGTTTTTTTATTGAAAAAATATATTTTACAATCTAGAATATAATCTATAATTATTAATTAAGAATTATATATAAATATTTTATGAATTTTATTTATAACTATTCATATATAAACGTTTGAAAATGATTTATTAATTCACTTTTAAAAAAAATAAATATATATTATTTACAATTATAATGGTTAAATCATTAAATAATAAATTTAATTTAAAATAGTATTATTTAAAGTAATTATTAGTTTTTTTAATTTTTAAAAAAAATAAAGTTTAATTTTATAATTAATCAGTAATTAATATATAATTATTTATGATTAGTAATATATATTTAATATTATATTAATAATTATTTATTATTAAATTTTTATTAAAGTGTATTTTAATTTTATTGTTTGTTAAATTTAGATTTTTATTAAAAAACTAATATAAAAAACATTAATATTAAAAATTAATTTAAAAATTTAATTTTATAAATTTATTTTATATTAGTTTTTTAATAAATTTTTAAATACAATAGATTATTTTTATTTTATAATATATAAAATAAAAAATAACAAATTTTGTATTTTTTATTTATAAGTTTTATTTAAATATTAAAAATATTTTTTAAATTTTAATTTTTTTAATTAAAATTAATAAAATATGTATTTTTAAAAATTTTTATTTATTTTAAATAGTTTTTATGTTATATAATGAAATATTTTATAAATTTTGTCTTTTATCTTAAATAAAATAAAAATTAATTATTGTTTAAAAATAGTTAATTTATTAAATAACATTTATATATCGTATGTATGATATATACGGAAATAGTTAAGATTATATTTTAAATATAATCTTTATTATAAAATAATATTGGTAATTCAAATTACTTATTTAAAAATTAAAAAAATAAAAATTAAATTTATTTTCAGATTTTAATTCTTATTTAAGAAATAACATATTTTAATTTAAATTTAGTAATTTTTTAAAAAAAATATATTTCAATTATCTTTTAAATGTATTCAAATTAATATGAAACCAAATGAAATTAAACAAATTCTAATAGAGAAGTTATCATTAAGTCAAGTTTTCGTTACTTGTGAAAATAATTATTTTAAAATTATAGCTATAGATGATTTATTTGAAGGTATGACTGATGTTAAAAGGCAACAAACTGTTTTTTCTCCTTTATTGGAATATATTAATAATAATGAAATTCATGCTATATCAATTAAAACTTATACTATTGAACAATGGAAATATAAATCTAAATTTTGAACTAAAAAATATAAATAATAATTTATATGAGAAATATTTAAATGGATAAATTTTTAGTTAAAGGACCAACACGTTTAGAAGGAGAAGTTATTATTTCTGCAGCGAAAAATGCTGTTTTACCAATTTTATTTGCCACTTTGTTAACTGATGAACCAGTTGAAATCCAAAATGTTCCTCATTTAAGAGACATTGATACAACGATTAAGTTACTTAATCAATTAGGAAGAAAAGTTAAACGAAATGGTTCTGTTTATGTTACTAATTGTAATGTAAAAAAATATTGTACATCTTATGAGCTTGTAAAAACAATGCGAGCTTCTATTTGGGCGCTTGCCCCATTACTTGCGCGTTTAGGACGAGGTGAAGTTTCTTTACCAGGTGGATGTGCTATTGGTGCGAGACCTGTTGATTTGCATATCTCTGGTTTAGAAAAACTTGGTGCAAATATAATTTTAGAAGATGGTTATATTAAAGCTACAGTTAATGGTAGATTAAAAGGTGCGTTTATTTTAATGGATAAGGTTAGTGTTGGAGCTACTGTTAGTATAATGACAGCAGCAACTTTAGCTAAAGGTGTTACGATAATTAAAAATGCAGCTTGTGAACCAGAAATAAAAGATACAGCAAATTTTTTAAATTCTATTGGTGCAAAAATTATAGGAGCTGGAACAAATTGTATTAGAATAAAAGGTGTTAAACGCTTAAGTGGTGGTACGTATCGTGTTTTACCAGATCGTATTGAGACAGGTACATTTTTAATTGCTGCAGCTGTATCAAAAGGTAAAATAATTTGTCGTAATACACAACCTGATACACTTAGAGCTGTTTTGTTTAAATTGAATGAATCTGGTGCTAAAATTAAAATAGGTAAAGATTGGATCTTATTAGATATGCAAGGAAGGCGTCCAAAAGCTGTAACTTTACATACCGCTCCGTATCCTGGTTTTCCAACAGATATGCAAGCTCAGTTTAGTTTATTAAATTTAGTATCAGATGGTACAGGAAAAATTACTGAAACGATTTTTGAAAATCGTTTCATGCATATTCCTGAGCTTATCCGTATGGGTGCTAATGTTGAAATAGAACGTAATACTATATTATGTCATGGAGTAAAAAAACTTATTAGTGCACAAGTAATGGCAACAGATTTACGTGCATCTGTAAGTTTAGTTCTTGCTGGTTGCATTGCAGAAGGTACAACAATAATTGATCGTATTTATCATATTGATCGTGGTTATGAACATATAGAAGATAAATTACGTTGTTTAGGGGCAAATATTCAACGTATATGCTATGATGATTGATAGAATTTACAAAATAAGATGTTTAAATAAAGAATATTTAACGACATTTTATTATATAATATAATAAAATGTCGTTATAAAAAATATCTTTTTGCGAATTAATTTTTTATTAATAAATATAAAACTTCACCATCACGTAAAATTTTTATAGCTAATATTGCTTGTTTAGTTTCTAGAGCTTTTCGAAATTCATCGATGTTTTCAACACGAATATCATTTACACCAAAAATTAAATCACCTTTTATTAATCCAATTGAAGCTGCAGGGGATTTAAGTTTAACGCTATCAACCATGATTCCTTTAGTATTATTAAGTATAGAATTAGAAATAGTTGCACCAAGTAAATATTCGCTAATATTTTCAGCTTTTATAGATTCTCCATCATTAGTTTCTATGGTGACTTTTACTTCTATTATTTTACCTGAACGGATTAATCCGATTTTAAGCGTTTTTCCTATTTGAGTTGTTCCTATTTTTGCTTTTAATTCCGCGAATTTGTTAATAGGTTTTTCATCAATAGATATTAATACATCACCTGGTTTTATACCTGCTTTTGCTGCTGAAGATTTTGGTATTACTTCGCTAACAAACGCTCCACGTTGTATATTAATGTTAAATGCTTTAGCTATATCAGAATTCATTTCTGTACCTTTAATACCCAAGACACCTCGTTTTACTTCACCGTACTTAATTATCTGTTCACTTAAATTTTTTGCCATATTACTAGGTATAGCGAAACCAATACCAATATTTCCACCACCTGGTGCTAAAATAGCTGTATTAATTCCGATTAATTCACCATTTAAGTCAACAAGAGCACCACCTGAGTTACCTCTATTAATAGAAGCATCTGTTTGAATAAAATTTTCTAAACCCTCGATGTTTAATCCACTGCGACTAAGTGCAGAAATAATGCCTGATGTTGCTGTTTGACCTAACCCAAATGGATTCCCAACCGCGATTACAAAATCACCAACACGTAATTTATCGGAATCAGCTATATTAATAGCAATAAGATTTTTAATATCTTTTTTATTCAAAATCTTAAGTAACGCGATATCAGTTTGTTGGTCTTTACCAATTAATTTAACATCAATTTCACGGCCATCATTTAATTGAATTTGTATTTTATCTGCACTATCTATAACATGATTATTAGTTAGAATATAACCTTGTTTTATATCAATAATTACTCCTGAACCTATTCCTTCGAATGGACGAATACTTTGTTGTGGAATATTTGGTCCAAAAAAGAACTTTAACTCCTCAGGTATTTGTTGATTTTGTATACGAGTTCCAGAGACATAGATATTTACTACAGCAGGTAACACTTTTTCAAGCATTGGTGCTAAACTTGGCATATTTTGATTATATGTCATTGTAGGTAATGATGCAGGTAATGATGCAGGTAATGATGTAGGTAATGATCCAGGTAATGATCCAGGTAATGATCCAGGTAATGATGTAGGTAATGATGTAGGTAATACTTCATTATTTATTGTTGGAATAATTAATAGTATTACAGCTAATATAATAATTGCTGTTGTGGTAAGAAAAAAAAATTTTTTACTCATAATTTTTTTTGTTCTCTTAAAATAAAATATGCATATTATTTTGAATATATTTTGATTATATTATAAATAATTTAAAAAAAATATAAACAACATAGCTTGTTGTTTATAAACAATTATTATTGTTTTATTTTGTAAATATATTTTCATTAATTTTTAAGAAGTAAAATTACGTTTTATGTATTTGAGTAATCTTTTGGTTGTTTTTTTATAAAAAATTCTTCATTTTTTGATTTAGGTTTTTTTAATATTTTATTAAACGGGTTATCTTTTATGTTTAAATTTTGTAAAAGTTCAGAGGAACTATAAATCATATGCTGATAAAGTTTATAATAATTATCTTCTAATTCTTCTATAAGCTTAGCGGTATAAAAAAAATGCTTTATTATTTTTTTATGGTAGTCTTCAAGTTCTATATTTTTTTTCTCTAATTCAACTTTTATAGTTTTTTGTTTATATAATTTTGGATTATAGTGAGACACTAAAACACCAATAATAAAGCCAATAATAAAGCATAGTAATATATATAGCCATATCATATTGTAACTCCTATTTAGTTTTATTTTTTTGTAAAATAAGTTTAATTTGTTTTGTTATTTTATTTAAATTTTAATATAAACTGATAGTAAATTATTTTTTATTTTAAATTTATTTATATAAAATTTTTAAAAATTTAAATATGTATTGTTATGTTGTAAAATTTATTTTTTTTATAAATTTATATGAAATAAAATAGATATTTAGAACAAATTAATTAAACTTTATAATAGTTTATTAAATAAATAATTTATAATAATTATATGTATTTTATATTATATAATTTGTTAATTAAAAATGTATTATCAATTATGTAGTTAAATAATTTATATAAAAATTAAAATTTTAATAAAAAATAAATAAAATTTGAAATTTTTTATGTATTTTAAAATATATTTACTATGTATTTTTTTAAATGTTTTTATTTTTATTTTTATATTTAATAAATGGTATATATATAATATATATTGTATATAGATTTTAAATTGTTGTCATTATTATATAAGAACAATATAAAATTTTATTATTAATGTTTATTAATATAGTGTAAACTATATTATCTTTATTTTTTATAAGCTTATACTAAATATAGTATTTTTATAAGTTAATAACTTTATTAGTATTGTATAAATATTTTATTATTTAATAAATTATCAAAAATATAATTTATATAATTATTAATAAAGTATTTTTTTATTGAAAATACTATAAATGATTTATGAAATTTAATAAATTATATTTTATATAAAATATTTGCTTAATTTTATGTCGATTTTTATTAAAATTTGTTATAAAATAGAAATTTAAGTTTTTTAAAAAAAATATAGATTTTATTAAAGTAGTTTAATTAACTATTTAAAATAATTGTTAATTTAAAAAAATATGTAAGTATAAGTATTTATTAACGCTTTATTTTTAATATCGGATTTTTTTAATGAAAACATTTACAGCTAAATCAAAAAATATAAAACGTGATTGGTATATTGTTAACTCTGATGGAAAGACTTTAGGAAGATTTGCTACAAAATTAGTTCGTATTTTATCTGGAAAGCATAAAGCAGAATACACTCCTCACGTAGATACTGGAGATTATATTATCGTTTTAAATGCAAAAAAAATTAGTGTTACTGGTAATAAATATAAAAATAAAACATATTATCGCCATACAGGTTATCCTGGTGGTATTAAAAAAGCTACTTTTAAAGAAGTAATTATTCGTAATCCTAAAAGAATTATTGAAATTGCTGTTAAAGGTATGTTACCTAAAGGACCTATTGGTCGTGCAATGTATCGTAAATTAAAGGTTTACGAAGATGATAAACATAAGCATTTTGCACAACAACCAAAATTTATTGACATTTAATCTGGAAAATGTATGATTGATAATCAACACTACGGTACTGGGCGCCGTAAAAGCTCTTCAGCACGAGTTTTTATTAAAAAAGGTAATGGTAACATCAAAATAAACCATCGTACGTTAGAAGAATATTTTGGTCGTGAGACAGCTCATATGGTTGTTTGTCAACCTTTAGAGTTGGTCGATATGTTGAAAAAATTTGATTTATTTGTTACAGTTAGAGGCGGTGGTATTTCTGGACAAGCAGGTGCTATTCGTCTTGGTATTACTCGTGCTTTACTATCTTATGATAGTAATCTTCGCATTCAATTGCGTAAAGCTGGTTTTGTTACTCGTGATGCTCGTTCTGTAGAACGCAAAAAAGTAGGATTTAAAAAATCACGACGTCGTCCACAGTTTTCTAAACGTTAAATTTATTTGTAATACTAATTAATAAAACTTAAAAGCAACTGTTTTAATAAAACTGTTGCTTTT
>CVRF01000004.1 GCA_001457715.1 Candidatus Providencia siddallii
TTGTTAATTTTGATAATCTTAATAATTAAGAAACTAATTATAAATATAATATAAAAAAATCTATGAATTTAAAATTAATTTTTTTAAACTATTAATAATATCGATAAATATTTAAATACACATAAAATAATTATTTATTAATAATAAATTTAATTAATGACAAAACAATAAAATAGACTAATAATTAGCTACATTACATTAAATAACATAAGATTCATGATAACAGATATATAAAATAATTTTGTTATTAAAAACATATTTTTAATAAACAATATTCATAAATTAAACAACATATATATATTATATTTTAATATCAATAATTCTATCACTAATTATTTTACAAACTGTTTTTTAAAAAATAACTTATTTCTACAAAATAAATATAAATTAATAATTTATTAATAATTAACTACATCAATTTATTAACTATAAATTTTAATTCATACTAAATAAATTAAACCTAATATCAAAATACAATTTTCATATTCTAATTAATAAAAATCGTAACACAATTTGTATATCAATAATAATTATGTATTGATTAAATTTTAAAACTTTAAAAGTTAATTAATATATTATAATAGTATATCGTTATTATATTAACACAATTAAATTCTTTATTTTATTAAAAAAAACATTTAAGTTTTTCTGTATCAAACAATTTTATGTCTAATTATCTGAATATATAATATCAAATTATTTTATAATTAAAAATTTATATTTATCTATTAAACTTAATAAATTACTACTAAACAACCTAAATTATAAACCTCATACGCTAATAAGAAATAAATTAACATTAAACTACTTAAAAATTTACTTATTAATTAAAATATAATAAAAACTATATTTTAAAAATATTAAAATATTATCTACATTTTTTTAAGATAAAAAAATAAAAAAAATAAATACGATAATAAAATTATTAATATTAAATAAAAAACACTTATCATTTTCAATCTAAATAAATACTTTAAAATTTACTAAAAAACAATATGTTGAACAACAATAACCAAATATTACATATAAAATCTAAACATATAATAATTTAATTTATAAACTCAATTAATATAAAAATATATTTAATAAAAAAATATTTATCTAGATAATAACAAAATAATAAAATCTATATTTAAATATATTTTTATTCATTTAATATAATTTTATTATTAAATAAAATCATTAATTAATATAATTATAAATAATTTTTAATTCAATAGGTATTATAATAACATCATAATTATATTATGATATAAATCAAATCAATAACGATTTAGTTCGATTTTTAAAATTTAAAAATCGAAATTTTACAGCTTTATTAAGAATTTTAATAAGTCTTTTTGTGTCTTCCCAACCTAAACAAGGATCTGTAATTGATTGACCATAAACTAAAGGTTTTTTTAAAGATATTTTTTGAGACCCTTCAACCAAAAAACTTTCTATCATCACTCCACTGATTACACTTGAACCTTTTTTAATCTGATTAGCAATATTATGCGCAACTTCTAATTGTCTAATATGAGTTTTTTGACAATTACCATGACTAAAATCAACAAGCAAATGTTCTGGTAAATTAAATTTACGTAATTTATTACAAACTTCTACAATATTTTCAGCATCATAATTAGGATGTTTACCTCCTCGTATAATAATGTGACAATAAGGATTACCTTTAGTTTGATAAATTGTTATTTGTCCAGTTTTATCTAGAGATAAAAACATATGTGGAACTCTGGTTGAGCGAATAGCATCAATAGCAATATCAATATCTCCACTAGTACCATTTTTAAAACCAATTGGAAAAGATAATGCAGAAGCCATTTCACGATGAATTTGACTTTCAGTAGTACGTGCCCCAATGGCGCCCCAACTGATAAGATCAGAAATATATTGTCCTGTAATAATATCAAGAAATTCAGTAGCGGTTGGTAAACCTAAATCATTCACTTTAATTAAAAATTTTCTTGCTAATCTAATACCCATATTAACCTGATATGAATCATCCATATTAGGATCAAAAATTAAACCTTTCCACCCAATAACAGTACGAGGTTTTTCAAAATATGTCCTCATAATAATTTCAAGATGTTTTTTATATTTTTTCCGTAATAGATTTAATCTATAAGCGTAATTAATAGCTGAATCAATATCATGAATAGAACAAGGTCCAATAATAACTAATAATCTTATATCTTTTCCAGATATAATCTGTGCTATTCTTTTACGTGTTGCTATTATATTTTTCGCTATTTTTTCTGTTATAGGTAGCTCATTAAAAAGAATCTGTGGACTTATTAAACTATCTAATTTTACAATACGCAATTCATCAGTTTTACACATTTTTTTAAAGGTTAAATAAAATTTAAATTTCTAGATAAATTACTAATAAAAATAAACTTATTTAAAATACTAATAAAAAATAATTTTTTAATTTAAAAACAATTTTAATAAAAAATATAAAATATTAATTTTAATCAATTAATATTGATATTATTATTTATATAAAAATTATTTCATTTATTTTTAATATTTATATATTATATAAATATTAATTTTATACTCTATATAAATAAAAATAATTAATTTTTTATAAAAAATTTTAAAAATTTTAAATAATATTTTAAACAAAAATATCAAAAAATTAAATTTTTTAAATACAAATAAATTTAGATTTCTACATAAAATATCAAATATATAAATTATTTTTTTATCCAAATATTATATTTTAAAATATAATTCCAAGAAAAATAAATATAAAATGTATATGTAATACAACTTAAAAAGTTAAAACAATTTTATTATCATAATATTAAAAATGTATAATATAATCACATTTTTAAATAAAAAATACAATTTAATATTATTAATAAATTAATTATTTTTAATAAATCATATTTTTTATAAAAATGAAACTAAAATATATTTTGTTAGTTACACAGTAATATATGTTTTTAAAATATATTACTTCAAAAAAAACACTCAATTATTTGATTAATTTAAATTATAATGTTCTTATATATTATATATAAAATATCTTTAATATTAAATATTATATATTATTTATCATATAAACATATATTAAACAATTATTTTTAATAATTAAATATTATTAATTTTATTAACATTAGTATCAATATACTATAATAAAATTAATATTTTATGATAAATCATAAATGATAATAAAAATTATTTATTATAATATTATTTATAACTAAAAAATAATTAACTAACAATTTTAAATCAAAATATTTTTATAAAAAATGATAAACACTTTAATATACATAAACAAAAATAATTTTAAATTAACAAAAAAATAAAATTTATAGGTTTTTACAAATATATGATTATATTTTATATATAAAATATAAATATAAAAATAAAGTATGTTTTATTTTAAAATAAATAAAATAATATTTAAATATAATTTAAATATTTAAATTCAAATAATATAAATATATAAAAATATAATACAAATTAATTTTGTATTCAGATAACATTTTTTTATATTAATATTATTTTATATAAACATTAATAATTTTTAAAATATTAAATTATTTAATAAAAAATATGATATAATTCCATATTATAGTGACGTAGTAACTGGTTTTTGTTGACATACTGTTTTATATAATTTATTTAATTATATTTGATTATTTTTAATTTTTATCAAAAATAATCAAATCTGATATAATATAAAATATTATTAATATATAATTTTCTATAAAAAATCATTATAAGTAATTTAATAAAATTTTTTATGAAAAACAAATTAAATAAAGTGTAAACTTTAAAAAACAGTTTAAATAATATAATAAATTTTATTATAATAAGAGATAAAATAATTCTCTATTTATATATATTAAAATATAAAAACACGAGGTTAATATGATAGGTTGTAAAAAAATATTTTCGTGCACTAAAAACAACTGGCAAGGAATTACTATAACAAATAATGCATCAGATCAAATTAAAAAACTAATGATACAAAATCATAACGCAAAAGGAGTTTTACTTAGTATAAAACAATATGGCTGTGCTGGTTTTAGTTACGTTTTTAATATAATTGAAAAACCAACAGAAAAACATTTACTATTTAAACTAAATGGTGCATATATCTACGTTCAAGAAGAAGAAATGCCACTTATTGATGGAACATCAATAGATTTTATCCAAAAAGGATTCAATCAGATATTCAAATTTAATAACCCAAAAGCCCAACATGCATGTAGATGCGGAGAAAGCTTTGGTGTTTAACTATAAAGTTTAGACTATGTTACATAGAAACACAGAAAATAATAATGATATGCAGAATTGGCTAAATGATAATATTTACAAAGAAGGTTTTTATACTAAAACAAAAACAGATGAAATGATAAAAGGCATTAATGAAAAAGTTATTCATGCTATCTCTATTAAGCGCAATGAACCTAAGTGGATGTTAAATTTTCGTCTTGATGCGTTTAATTATTGGAAAAACATGAAAGAACCTCATTGGTTAAAAGGTGATTATCCGAAGATAGATTACCAAAATTATAGTTATTATTCTGCACCAGTATGCGATAATTGCGGAGATGTTTACAATGTACAATCTAATATACAACAAACTCCTAATTTTATAAAAACAAATAAGCATTTAACAACAGAAGTTGAAGAAACTTTTAATAAATTAAAAGTTCCTATTCATGAAGGAAAAACTAATATAGCTATAGATGCTATTTTTGATTCTGTTTCAGTTACAACAACATATAGCAAAAAACTTGCTAAATATGGAATTATATTCAATTCATTTAACGAAGCTATCCAAAAACACCCAGATTTAGTACAAAAATATTTAGGAACTGTTGTCTCAAACAACGATAACTTTTTTGCAGCGTTAAACGCTGCAGTAGCATCAGACGGAACATTTGTTTATATCCCAAAAGGAGTTCGATGCCCAATAAATCTATCAACTTATTTTAGAATTAATTCAGCAAAAACAAATCAATTCGAAAGAACTATTTTAATTGCTGATGAAAATAGCTATGTAAATTATATAGAAGGTTGCTCAGCTCCTGCACATGACAATTATCAATTACATGCTGCAGTAGTTGAAGTTATTTTACATAAAAACGCTGAAGTTAAATATTCTACAGTTCAAAATTGGTTTCCTGGAAAAAAAACTATTAGAAAAGGAGGAATATTAAATTTTGTAACAAAACGTGCTTTATGTGAAGGTAAAAATTCAAAAATGTCTTGGACACAATCTGAAACAGGTTCAGCTATAACATGGAAATATCCAAGTGTTATATTAAAAGGAGATAATTCAATCGGAGAATTTTTTTCTGTAGCATTAACAACTGGAAATCAACAAGCTGACACAGGAACAAAAATGATTCATATAGGTGTAAACACAAAATCAACTATAATATCAAAAGGAATCTCTGCTGATAAAAGCCAAAATAGTTATCGTGGACTTGTTGAAATTCTACCAAGCGCATATAAAGCTCATAATTTCACAAAATGTGATTCTATCCTAATAGGATCAAAATGTGGAGCGCATACTTTTCCATATATAAATATAAAAAATAACACAGCTAAAATAGAACATGAAGCAACAACATCACGTATTAGTAAAGATCAGCTTTTTTATTGCTTACAACGCGGAATAAGTGAAGAAAACGCTATTTCAATGATTATAAACGGTTTTTGTAAAGAGATATTTACAGAACTTCCACTAGAGTTTGCTGTAGAAGCACAAAAATTATTATCGATTAATTTAAAAAATAATATTTGTTAATTTTAACAAAAAATATTTATCTCGAAATTCTAAAGGTATATTAATATGTTAAATGTTAAAGATTTACATGTTACTATAGATAATAACAATATTTTAAAAGGATTATCAATAAAAATAAAAAATGGTGAAATTCACGCCATAATGGGACCAAACGGATCTGGAAAAAGCACATTCTCTGGAGTATTAGCAGGTAGAAAAGAATATAAAATTAAAAGCGGTAAAATACTTTTTAAAGGTAAAAATCTTTTTGACTTAACACCAGAAGAGCGTGCTTGCGAAGGAATATTTTCAGCTTTTCAATATCCAATTGAATTACCAGGTATTAGTAATTATTTATTTTTACAAACAGCTGTAAACTCAGTAAGAAAATACCGTAATCAAAAATTATTAGAAAGATATGATTTTCAAAATTTTATTAATAATAAAATTAATTTACTTCAAATGCCTAAAGACTTATTAACACGATGCGTTAATGTTGGTTTTTCAGGAGGTGAAAAAAAACGAAATGATATTTTACAAATGGCTGTTCTTGAACCGCAATTATGTATTTTGGACGAAACTGATTCAGGATTAGATATAGATGCTCTAAAAATTGTTTCTAAATGCATTAATTCTTTACGCACACCAGAACGCTCTTTTGTTATTATCACACATTATCAGCGTATATTAAACTATATACAACCTGATTTTGTACATATTTTATATCAAGGGAAAATAGTTAAATCAGGTGATTTCAGCTTAGCAAAAACACTAGAGGAGCATGGTTATGATTGGCTTACTAAACAACAATGAAAAAGCTGAAAAACATGATCAAATAAAAATTATAAATAAACAAAAAATTATACATTTTTTTACACTTTTCAAACATAGAATAATAAACTCACAACATGCTAAAAACCACTTAGAAATGGCAAAACAGACTATATTTAAACTTTTTAACAATGAGATACACAATTCTATAATATTTGATAAAATGTTAAAAACAAAATATTCTTTTAATAATAGCATTTCTATTAACAATAAAAAATATAAATCAATAGCACTTCCAATTGACGCTTATCGCATCGTATTCATCAACGGTTATTATAGTAAAAAACTAAGTTCAACTGATATGGATCCATTTTGTATTTCTAATAATCAAAATGCACTACCAAAACCTATAACAAATGAATTTTTTTTACATTTAACTGAATATTTAACTATTAAACCATTAGTTATATACTTACCTGCAGACAAGAATGTAAAAAAACCACTATATTTATTAAATATTTCAAGCGGAAATAAAAATAAACAAGAAACAGATATTAATCAATATCGTTACCACTTAATTATTAACTCAAACAATAAAATTCAAGTAATCGAGCATTTTGTTAGTCTAAACCAACACTCACATATGACTTGTAGCCGCTTAACAGTGGAAATTAAAGATAACGTTGAATATAACCATTTTAAATTGAATACAGAAAACAAAAACGCTAAACACTTCGCACATAATGATATAATCATAGGTTATAACAATAAAATTAAAAGTAATACTTTTTTACTTGGATCATTATTAACACGTAACCAAACCAGTGTTCGTTTTGATGGAAAGTACTCTGATTTAGATCTCAATAGTTTATTAATATCAAAAAATAACGAGATAAGTGAAACACAAACTTATCTTAAACATAACAACAGTTATTGTAATAGTAAACAATTACATAAAATAATTGCAATGGATAGTAGTAAAGCAATATTTAATGGTTTAATTGATGTTGCTCCAACAACGATGAAAATTAATAGCAAAATGATTAATAATACACTTCTTTTAGGTAAAAAATCAGAAATCAATAGCAAACCACAATTAGAAATTTATGCGGATGATGTAAAATGTAGTCATGGTGCAACAGTAGATTACATAGATAAAGACCAATTATTTTATCTATGTTCCAGAGGAATAGATAATAAAACTGCAAAACATATGATAATTATCACAGTTGCTTCTGAATTAATAGAAACAATTACTTTAAAAGAATTTAAAGACACTGTAATAACAAATCTATATAAAATTTTATCTAAGGTTGAATAAAATGTCATTTGATGTGTTATCTATAAAAAAAGATTTTCCTGCTTTATCACAATGCATAAATAATAACCATTTAGTTTATTTAGATAGCGCAGCAAGCGCACAAAAACCATTACAAGTAATAAAAAGAGAAACAGAATTCACATTATATCAATATGCTGCCGTTCACCGTGGTGTTCATACACTTAGCGCAAATGCTACAACTATGATGGAAAATGTTCGTCAAAAAACTGCAAAATTTATCAATGCATCGTTGAGCGAAGAAATTATCTTTGTAAAAGGTACAACAGAAGGAATTAATTTAGTTGCAAATAGCTTTTGTCGTAAATTTTTATCTGATGGTGATAATATTATAATTACAGAAATGGAACACCATGCAAATATTGTTCCTTGGTATCTTTTAGCAAAACAAATGAATATTAATATTCAAGTAGCTCATATTTATGATGATGGAAAATTAAATGTTGATGAACTATATAATTTAATTAATTCTCGCACTAAACTATTATGTATAACACACATTTCTAATGTATTAGGAACAGTAAATCCAATTAAAAAAATCATTAGAGAAGTAAAAACAATAGCAAAAATTAAAGGAATACATATATATGTACTAATAGATGGAGCTCAAGGTATAACGCATCAAACTATTGATGTACGTAAAATAGACTGTGATTTTTACATATTTTCTGGACATAAACTATATGGTCCAACAGGAATTGGAATCTTATATGGTAAAAAAGCTATCCTTGATGAAATGCCTCCATGGGAGGGCGGGGGTGCAATGATTCAACATGTTGATTTAATTAAAGGAATAACATTTGCAGATATACCTTGGCGTTTTGAAGCTGGAACACCTAATATAAGTTCAATAATTGGCTTAGGTGCCGTATTTGACTATCTTTCATCATTAGATCTACAATCTGTTTTTGAGTATGAATCGAATCTAATGACATATGCTTCGCAAAAAATTAAAGAAATACCTAACATTATAGTATACGGTAATGATCATAGAAAAGGGGTTTTATCTTTTAATCTAGGCACATATCACGCGTATGATTTAGGTTTATTATTGGATAACTATGGTATCGCTATACGCACAGGACATCACTGTGCATTACCATTAATGAAACACTTTTGTGTTTCTACAATGTGTCGTGCATCTATAGGTATGTATACAACAAAAGAAGATATTGATTATTTAATTAAGACATTAAACCGAATTAGAATATTATTATGTTAATATTTATTTATATAAAGGAAATAAACATGCAGGAATTACCAGATAAGAATACACTATTATTAAACTTTTCTTGTTGTCAAAATTGGGAAGATAAATATCTATATATAATTGAACTTGGATATTGCTTACCAAAACTGAATAAAACTCAAAAAAATAATAAAAATATAATTTTAGGTTGTCAAAGTAACGTTTGGATATATATGGAAAAACAGTTAGATGAAACAATTTTTTTTACTGGTGATAGTGACGCTTTAATAGTTAAAGGGCTTGTAGCAATAGTAATTATCTTATTTCAAGGTAAAACTGTAAAACAAATAATATCACAAGATATTCAATGTTATTTTAAACAACTTTCTTTAGAGAAACATTTAACCCCATCACGTTCTCAAGGTTTAAGTGCTATACTTCATAATATATTAACTCGCATAAATACATTAATTTAATTTTTATATTGATATAAAATATTTTCAATATTTAACCCACGATTTTTTTATAAAAAAATAATTTATATATAATTAATTATTAATTATATATTATTAATTATTATCAATTATGATTGATATAACTATTAAATAAAAAATGACAACTATTTATAATTTTAAAAAAAATATTTTTTTATAAAAACTAAATGTATTTTCAATACAATTAATAAATAAAGATTAATATAAAAATCATTTTTTTTAACATTACTTCTTTGGTATTAAGATTAATACTAATTTAAATTTTAAATTTTTATGGTTTTATTTAAAATAAAAATATTTTTATATTCAATTTAATTAAATATTTATATAAAAATTAATTATAATTAAAATATAAATACAGTAATTTATGCGTCCAAGTAGATTTGAACTACTTACCCCCACTATGTCAAAGTGATGCTCTACCGATTGAGCTATGGACGCATATTAAAAATAATAAGCTTTTATATTAAATAATATATATCATAATTTAAACATAAAATAATTTTAAAAACTACTATATTTTATTAAATAATTTAATAATTATTAATTATATTATTGAGTCGATTTAAATAATATAACTGTATCTGGTTGTTTATGAACAAATAAAATTCTTGTAGAAACCCCAATTGCTGATGCACTTAAACCTATAATAAAACCAATCCAAAAACCTTTAGGCCCCATAGCTGACGTAATTATATCAGTTAAAGCTAAAATATAACCAAATGGTAAACCCAATACCCAATAAGATATAAATGTAATAAAAAAAACAGAACGAGTATCTTTATAACCACGTAAAATACCTGCCCCGATAACTTGTATAGAATCTGAAAGCTGATAAATTGCAGCAAAAAACATTAGATTAGATGCTAAAACAACAACATCAGTATTTTTATTATACATAATAGCAATTTGCTCACGGCAAATAATAGTAATAACAGAAGTTATAATCGCTGTAAATAAACCAACAAAAAGTCCAGTATAAGACGATATTTTCGCGGCATCTATTAATTGTCTACCTAAATTATAACTAACACGAATAGTTGTGGCTATCCCCAATGACAATGGAAACATAAACATAACAGAACTAAAATTAAGAGCCACTTGATGACCAGCAACAGCAATAATACCTAAAGGAGTAACAAGTAAAGCCACAACAGCAAATAATGTAACTTCAAAAAATAACGCTAACCCAATTGGAAAACCAAATAAAATTATACGTTTTAATATTAAAAAATTCGGTAATGCAAAAGAATGAGATGGACGAATATCATATTGTGTTGGTGTATGTTTTATATACCATCTTATTATGATACACATAGCCCAATAAACTGAAACAGTTGCAACAGCACAACCAACACCACCAAATGCAGGAACACCAAAATTTCCATAAATAAAAATATAATTAACAGGAATATTAACTATTAAACCAATAAAACCAATAATCATTCCTGGTTTAGTTTTTGATAACCCTTCACACTGACTACGATAGACCTGATAAAATAAATAACCAGGTGCTCCCCACATTATTGTGTGAAGAAAACGAATTGATTTATTAGATAATTCATCATTAATATGTGGCATATTACTAATAATTATTTTGCTATTATAAAGAATAATAATAATACATAGAGCTAAAAAAAAAGCTAACCATAAACCTTGTTGGACATGATCAGCAATTAAATACCTACGATTTGAACCATTCATTTGAACAATAACTGGCGTTAAAGCCATAAGCAATCCATGACCAAAAAGAATAATAGGAAGCCAAATCGAAAATCCAACAGCAATTGCTGACATCTCAATTTCACTAACACTACCAGCCATAACAGTATCAACAAAACCCATAGCAGTTTGAGAAAACTGAGCAAGTAAAATAGGAATACCAAGAGCCAACAAACTACGAGCTTCTATAAAATATTTCTGCAAACATACTCCTTATATAGGATAAAATTATATGAAAATAGTAAAATAAAACTCACTATAATTATATAATTATCAAATAAATAATATTCTATATTTTTTTTATAAATTAAAATAAATAGAATATAGTTAATTAAAAATTAATAATATTTTAATTAACTATTATTTGCTAATAATATTCAAAAAGTATATAATTAATAAAATTAAATAAACTACTAAATTTTAAATAAAATAATAAAAAATTAACATTTACTAAGAATTATTATGTTTACAGGAATCATTAAAGCTACAGCACCAATTATTAAAATAATAAAAAAAGAAGATTTTCATGTTCATATAATGAAATTTATACCAGAATTATTAATTGGTTTAGAAACTGGTGCATCAGTAGCGCATAATGGTTGTTGTTTAACTGTCACTAATATTGAGGATGAAAAAGTAAGTTTTGACTTAATTAAAGAGACTTTAAATTTAACAAATCTTGGAAACCTCAAAGTAGGGGACAGTGTAAATATTGAACGCGCTGCAAAATTTAATGACGAAATCGGAGGACATATTATATCTGGACATATTATTACAACCGCAGAAATAATTAAAATCTTTAATTCAAAATTTAATTGTCAAATATGGTTGCATATAAATAACCCAAATATAATGAAACTTATATTCTATAAAGGTTATATTGCTATTGATGGTATAAGTTTAACTATAGGTAATATAAACAAAAAAAGTTTTTGCTTAAATTTAATACCAGAAACACTATCAAGAACAACTTTTGGGGAAAAAAGAATAGGAGATTTAGTCAATATTGAAATAGATCAACAAACCAAGATAATTATAAATACCGTTAAAGAATTTTTAAAACAAAAAAATAATTAAATTATTATATATCAAAAATTTTTATTTTTCTTTAAAAATGAATTTATTCAATTTTAAATCAATGATACAAAATTATATTTTACATATTTTTTTTCAAAAAAAAATTTTAAAAAAAAATATTTTTATATCAATTAATTTTACTTCTAAACAATTAATATAATATCAATATTACTTAAATTTATTTTTATTCAAATATTTTTTAACAAAAAATATTTGAATAAAAATAATTAACAATGTTGGTTTATTGTAATTATAAATATTATTAATAACAATATATTACTAAATTTAAAATAATTATTTTTTTAAATTTACTAAAATATTATTTTTTTATCATTAAATATTTAAAAACGATGTATTATACTTAAAGGTTTTTATACATTTTAATTGTTTATTCTGTGTTAATTTCAAAACACCTCTTATAAAATATTAATAATTAATTATATTAATAATATAGTTATCAATGTATTTTTTATTAAAAACTAATTATTGTACTTAAAAAATAACTTTAATTGGTTTTCGTAAAAAATAATTATAATTGATTTAAATTGTATTGATTATTTTTTACAAAAAACACAACAAAGTGTTTTTTGTACCACGTAATTGTTTTTTCTTAATTAACATTAATAGAGAGAATATTATGTTTAATAAAAAAATAAAATCCGTGTTATTATCAACAGTTATTGCTGCTACTACAATAGCTAGCGCTCAAGCGGCTACAACATTGCAAGCAACAACTATAAACGATCATAATCCTAGTTCGTCAATTGTGACTCAATCTCAATAGAAAATTGATTATTAAATTTTATTTAATGCAATTGTGAACTTTGAATAGTTAATTGTTATTTATCATAACATAATCTATGAAAATTTCATTTTATTAAATAATAAAGTCACATAAAAAATAATAGAGATTATATAAGGATATATGTCTCTATTTTATATTTATTTTTTTTGATTTAAATCATCTACGTTGCTATTTCTAAAATAAAAAAAATAAATTAACTTCAAATAACTTATTAAAAAACCTATATTATCTAATATAATTTTTATTAATTTAACAAATTAATAACGTTAAATTTATTAATTTTATTTTTCTTTAAAAAAGGAACTTAATAAAATATTACTAATATTAATCTAATTAATCTCTATAAAAAATAATAAATTATCTTTGATATATAACTATTGCAATAAAATATATAAATAGTTTATTATATTTAATAAATCAATATTAAATAATTTAATCAAAATTATTTTTATAAAAAAATAATAAAAGGTAAATAAATGACAACTATAGAAAAAATAAAACAACAAATTAAAAAAAATCCAATCATATTATATATGAAAGGATCACCTAGTTTTCCAAAATGTGGTTTTTCTGCACAAGCAGCAAAAACTTTATGCTCTTGCGGCGAAAAATTCGCTTATATTGATGTTTTAGAGAATTTAGATATACGAACAGAATTACCAAAATACGCAAACTGGCCAACTTTCCCTCAACTTTGGATAAATGAGGAATTAATTGGAGGTTGTGATATTATAACAGAAATGTTTATTAACAAAAAATTACAATTTTTAATTAAAAAAACAGCAGATAAATACCGTTAAATTTAAATTTAAATATATTTTAATATTTTATATAGAATTTTAATTAATAAAACCAGTATTAATATTAGAAAAATTCTCTTTTTCTTGAATACAAATCGGCCAACCTCCTAGTTTTTTCCACCTATTTACTATTTCACAAAATAAAAGAGCAGTGCGGTTTGTATCATATAATGCACCATGAGCTTGCTTACCATTAAATGGTATCCCTGCAGCCATACACGCTTTTGCTAATATAGTTTGACCAAACGCTAACCCACTAAGTGCTGCCGTATCAAATGTAGCAAATAAGTGAAATGGATTACGTTTTAAACCTGAACGCGATATAGCATTCATCACAAAACCATGATCAAAATTAGCATTATGAGCTACCATTATAGCTCTATTACATTCTGTGTTTTTCATTCCTCTACGAACAATATTAAAAATAGAACATAAAGCATCATATTCACTAATTGCACCTCGTAAAGGATTTAAAGGATTAATACCAGTAAAAGCTAATGCAGATGGTTCTAAATTAGCACCAAAAAAAGGTTCAATATGAAAATGTAATGTATCATCAATTGATAACCACCCATCGCTATCCATTTTTAAAGTAATTGCAGCAATTTCTAATAAACCATCAGTTTTTGAATTAAAACCACCAGTCTCTACATCAATAACTACAGGATAGTATCCTCTAAAACGATTAACTAAAGTATTAATATTATTTTTTTTAGATATTATAGCGTTCATTCTATAGTTTTTGATATTGTTTAATATTATAACAAATTAGTATATAACTAAATTTAATTCTATTAAAAAATACAATTTTTAAATTTATTTAAATATTATTATATCATTCGTAGTAAAATTACTACAGATAATAAAAATATTTTAACAAATTTTACAGGTAATTTAAATAATATATTTAATTTATCATTAATTTCAAAATTATAAATAAAAAAATATTAAATATTAAATAATAATTTATTTAAACATTTTATTTTTAAAATATATATAAACAATTAATTATTAATACATATAAAATATAAATATAATTAACATTATATCATAATAACTAAAACAACAAATTATCAAAATAACATAAATTTTTAAAATAAACAATATTTTATATAAATAAAATTATATTAATATAAAATATACAAAATATTTAATATGTTTAAAAATAAAATTAATTATTATTAAAATAATAATTAATTTTATTTTATCTAATTTAATAATAATTTTATTATTATGTGATTATTAAAAATATTTTTACAAAAATTATCTTAATAATATTTATAAAAAAACTAAAATAATTTTAAACAAACATTTTTTATAAAATAAAATTTTTAATTTATTTAAAAATATTTAAAATATATTTAGAAATATTTAATTCGATTTTTTTTTCGAAAAAATATTTAATTTGTATACAAATTTAAAATTAAAGATTATTTTTTTAATAAATAAATAATAATCATATAAAAACATAAGACATAATAATTCAACATATTTAATAAATTTAAAAAACTTACTTTATATAATAAAATCTACAATATATTCATTTAATGAATTAAATCTTAAAGATTTTTTAATTATTTAAAAATAAAATTTTTTATATAAAAATAATATATTTATTAAAATTTATTTAAAAATAAATATTAATTAATCTCAATAATTTAACTATAAATTTATTAAAATTATTTTTTATAAAAAATTATCATAATTAAAATTTTTTATTTAATTTTTCTAAAAATTATATAAAAATATTTTTAAAAAAACTATAAAACATAGTAATATAAATAACTAAGGGATATAAAATGAATAAAATAAAAGAAATAAACATCGAAGAAATACGTAGAGAATATACTAAATACGGTTTAAGACGTAACGCATTGAGTCCTGAACCTTTAACATTATTTAAATTATGGTTAAAACAAGCTTGTGAAGCACAATTAATAGACCCAACATCAATGTGTATTTCAACTGTAGATGAAACAGGTCAACCATATCAACGAATAGTTTTATTAAAACATATACATAAAAATAATTTAATTTTCTACACAAACATGAATAGTCGAAAAGCTCAACATATAAAAAAAAATAATAAAATTAACTTACATTTCACATGGAATTCACTAGAACGACAAGTAAGTTTCACAGGAATAGCAGAACGACTTAAAACTCTAGAAGTGTTTAAATACTTTAGTATTAGACCAAAAAATAGTAAAATTGCAGCATGGGCGTCATATCAATCATCTAAAATTTCTACTAAAAATATACTTGAAAGTAAATTTTTAGAAATAAAAGAAAAATTTAAAAATAGAGAAATTCCTCTACCAAGTTTTTGAGGGGGGTATCGCGTGACATTCGATAGTGTAGAATTTTGGCAGGGAGGTAGACATAGATTACATGATCGTTTTTTATACCAATTAGAAAAAAATAACTGGAAAATTAATAGATTATCCCCTTAAATACATTTTTTACAAAAAAAATAAATAATAATTTAATTAAAATCAATTAATAACATTTAAATCAATGAAATCATCAATGTCTAAAAATATTATTAAACAACTACAAGAACGTGACTTAATAGCACAATTAACTAATAAAAATATTTTAACAAAAAAATTAAAACAAGGACTAATCACTCTTTATTGTGGTTTTGATCCTACTTCAGACAGTTTACATTTAGGACATCTTGTTCCATTATTATGTTTAAATCGATTTCAATTAGCTGGACATAAACCAATAATATTAATAGGAGGTGCAACTGCTTTAATTGGAGACCCTAGTTTTAAAGAAAATGAACGAAAATTAAATTCAAAAGAAAATATTCAAAAATGTATTGAAAAAATTCATAAGCAAATTTTATATTTTTTAAACTTTAATTGCGGCAAAAATAGTGCATTAATCATTAATAATGATGATTGGTTTCATAAAATGGATATTTTAACATTTTTACGTGATATTGGTAAACATTTTTCTATTAATAAAATGATTAATAAAGAATCAGTTAAACAACGTTTAAATCGCAATGATTTAGGAATTTCTTTTACTGAATTTACGTATAATTTATTACAAAGTTACGATTTCGCTATTCTAAATAAAAACTATAATGTTGAATTACAAATAGGTGGTTCAGATCAATGGGGAAATATAGTATCAGGAATTGATTTAACAAACCGTTTAAATAAAAAACAGGTTTTTGGTCTAACTATTCCATTAATAACAAAATCTAACGGTATTAAATTTGGAAAAACTGAAACTGGAACAATTTGGCTTGATCCCAAAAAAACAAGTCCATATAAATTTTATCAGTTTTGGATTAACACTTCAGACGAAGATGTTTATTATTTTCTAAAAATATTAACATTTATGAAATTAAGTGAAATAAATTCTCTTAAAGAAGAATGCAAAAAAAATAATAAAAAAAGGTGTGCTCAATACATTTTAGCAGAAATAATAACTAAATTTGTTCATGGAGATAATGGTTTAATTACAGCTAAACGTATTACTAAAAATTTATTTTCTAACACAATATTAAATTTAACAGAATCTGATTTTGAACAATTAGCACAAGATGGTATGCCATCTATAACTTTATTTAAAGAAACAGATTTACAACAAGCTTTAGTGGATTCTGAATTAGCTGCATCAAGAAATCAAGCTAGAATCTCAATTAGTTCAAATGCTATTTCAATAAATGGTCAAAAAAAAACAGAACCATTATATGTTTTTAACAATACAGATCGTTTATTTAAACGATTTACATTAATAAGTAGAGGAAAAAAAAATATTTATTTAATTAAATGGATTATGAATATTTAACAACATAATACCTTTAAAAAAGATAAAAATATAATTATCAAACAATATACTAATATTTATTTTTTTTAAATTATATTATAATTATTAATTATACTAAAATATAAAATAATATTTTTTATTTGTAGTAAGTAGTATAACTCTTAATTTTCAATAATATATAATAATATATTTTAAAAATATTAAAAATATTTTTATAAGTTCAACTAACTAAAATACTTTTCTATTAATCTACGAGTTACATTATGTAATGGTGAAGATAACACTTTATTTGTATCTCCTTGTTCTACTATTTCACCTTTACTCATAACTAAAACCTTATCGCTTACGTGTTTTACAATACCTAAATGATGTGTTACATAAATATAAGAAACATTTTGTCTTTTCTGCAATTCTAGCATTAAATTAATAATTTGCGAACGTGTAAACATATCAAGTGAAGCAAACAATTCATCAGCGATGATGATATCTGGTTGTAATATTAAAGCTCTTGCAATCACGACTCTCTGCTTTTGTCCAAAACTTAACATATGAGGATAATATTCCGCATGAATATTAAGAAGACCAACTTGTTTAAGAATTTGAAATATATGTTTTTTACGATTAATTTTATTTAAATCTGTATTTAATTTTAATGGAAAGTCTAAGATCTGCCAAATTCGTTGACTAGGGTTTAATGATTTATTTGGATCTTTAAAAATCATACGAATTCGTTTATTACGATAATTATAATCCCTAAATTTTAAAGGATACCCGGTGATGAAAATCTCCCCATCAGTAGGTTTTAAAATACCAGACAACATACGCACTAAAGTAGATTTACCAGAACCGTTTTCTCCAATTATAGATAGTGTTTGACCTGCTTGTAAATCAAAATTTACAGATTTTACAGCATCTACTTTTTGATTATAAAAAATACATTTACGAAAATAAAATATTTTTGTAAGGTTACGCACCTCGAGTAATATTTTCATTATTTAATAATTATATTAAGTGGATAATGACAAGCAATTAAATGATTTTTAATTCTTCGTAATCTAGGTGTTTCAATACATTTTTTTTGAGCATACGGACAACGTGGACCTAATCTGCAACCTATAGGTAAATATTCTAATGAAGGGATATCACCAAACAAAGTATTCAATTTACTTTTGTGAGGAAGAGTTGCATCAAAATTAGGTATTGAACGAATTAAAGCTTGAGTATAAGGATGACGAGGATACTGTAAAATATTTTTTGTAGAAGAGACTTCTAAAATTTGGCCACAATAAAATACATTAATTCGATCAACAAATTTTGATATTATCTCTATATCGTGACTAATCAATAAAATAGTCATCATATTATTTTGTTTTAATTTATCAAGTAATCGAAAAACTTGAGATTGCGTTGTAGATACCATAGTGTTAGTTGCTTCATCAGCTATAAGCAACTTAGGCTTAATAGCAATAGCAATTGCAATCATTATTTTTTGACATTCACAATCAGTTAATTCATGAGGATAACTATTCATTATTTTTTTATGATCTTTAATACCAACCCTATGCAACAATTCAATGGCACGATATTTACGCCAATTAATGCGTTTCCACCAAACACCATTATAAGTAAATAATGAAATTGATTGTATTATTTGTTTTCCTATTCTATTAGAAGGTTCTAAACATGATTTAGGATCTTGAAAAATCATTGAAATATTATATCTAATAAATTTACGTCGTTCATAATTAGTTAATTTTAATAAATCTGTATTCAAAAAATTAAAACGATCTGCCATAATACGAACATTTTTTTTAATTATACCACAAATAGTACTTACTATTAAACTTTTACCATATCCTGAATCACCTACAAGACCTAGTGCTTCACCTTCTAATAAACTTATTGATATTCTATCAACAATTTTTATAAAACCATTACTTGTTTCAAACTCAATAGTTAAGTTACGAATATCTAATATTAACATTACTTAATTCCTGAGTTAATAGCTTTAAACAATCCATTACCAAATAAATTAATAAATAGTATACAAAACATAATAGCGACACATGGCGCAATAACACACCATGGTGCAATATAAATTAAATCTAATGAATCTTTTAACATCACACCCCATTCACAAGAAGAAGATTTAGCAGCTAATCCTAAAAAACTAAATGAAGCAATATCAAAAATAGCAATCGAAAATGCACGAGTGCTTTCCAATATTAATATATGAATAATATTTGGTATTATATTATATAATAATATAAATGTATTTGAAGCTCCGTCAAGACGAACAGAAACAATATATTCTTTATCTAATTCATCATGTACAACTAAACAAATAATACGAACCATACGTGGAATTAATGACAAACAAATAGCCAACATAGCATTTTTAAAACTAACACCGATAAAAATAACTACAATCATTGTCAATAACAATGAGGGAATAAATAATAAAATATCTAATATATGATTTAAAAAAACTGATTTAAATCCTTTAGTAATACCAGCTAAAGATCCAATCACTAAACCAAAAACGATAGCAATAAAAGTCACCAATAATGCTGATCCAAAAGTGTATTTAGTTCCAATTAATAATCTACTTAAAAGATCATGTCCAAAATTATCAGTACCCAAAAAAAAAACATTTTTACCATAATGTAACCAGGATGGTGAAATCAATTTATAATCTACAAATTGTTGATCAAATGCGTATGGGGCAAGATATTGACCTGTACAACAAACAATTAATAAAAGTAATACACAAAAAAAACCAATCATAAAAGAAATATCTGATGATAACCTCATCCGTATATTTGATAATTGAGATGGTATTTTTTTTTCAGTATAAAAATTATCTAAAAACATACGAATTCTTACGCTTAAATGGATTTATTATTAATTCTAAAATATCTGATAATACATTTATAATAATAACTAAAGAACCAACTAATAAAACTATATATGATATTATAGAATAATCTTTCTGTTGTATTGCAAAAATTAACAAATTACCAAGTCCTGGCCAATTATATATGAATTCTGTTATCATAGTTAATGTAAGTATTGTTGAAAATTGCATTCCTAAATTAGTAATAATAAGTGAAATAGCGTTATGAAGAACATAATAACGAATAATCAAAATTCGCGACAAACCTCGTGCTTTTGCCACTTTTATATAATTAGAATTAACTATGTTTTCTGTACTATTTTTTACTAAACGAACAATTTCTGTTATTGAAGAAAAAGCAATAGTTAATATAGGTAAAGTCATATGTTTTAAAACTTTAATCATCATATTATTATCTGAAAAATCATATAACCATGCGTCAACTAATAAAAAACCTGTTACTGATGGTAAATCATTTAATAAATTAATTCTATCATGAATAGAAAAAAAACTCATATATTGTGAAAAAAACGAAGGTAAAACCAAAAATAACATAAATATTGGAATTGAAAAACTAAATAAAACAAATACATTAATAATAATATCTAAGAATTTATTTTTCCAAAACACAGGAATAATTCCTAATGGAATTCCTATTATAAAAGATAATACAAATGATAAAATACATAATTCCATAGTAGCAAAAAAATTTTTTTTTAATTGAACTGAAATAAGTTCTCCATTAAAAATTGAAGTTCCAAAATTTAAATGTAATAATCTATCAAAATAAAATACAAGAGAATCAAATAATGATGACGAACAAATAAACTTATTACTTAAATCCAAATAACTTAAACTAAAACTAATTAAAAATAAAAAAAATATAGCTATAAGAAATAATAAAAAACGATGTAATAAATACAAAACCATCGATATTGTCCCTTTTTAAAAAAAATATTATAATATAATATATATTTTTTAAAATACATATATAAAAAAATAAAGCTCAAATCATATTAATTTCTATTCTTTTAAAAATATATTTTTATTTATTAAATATTTTTAAAAAAAAATTAAATCAAAAAAAATAAATAATATAAATATTATATTTATCAAAATAAATAAAATTATTATTTTTCGATTAATTTTCTTTACAAGAAACTACATTATTTTTTGTACTAAACAT